>CAYMTA010000104.1:0-10728 GCA_964393275.1 uncultured Geminicoccaceae bacterium
GGCACCCGGCGAGGCATGACCGAGCGGCTCGCCAGCGTACGGCCACACCCACAGCGCCACGAGCGGCGGGGCAACCGTGGCGGCGCCCCGGGCGGGTTCGCGGGAGTGCCGCCGGCTGGTCACGGTCACTCTCCCGGCCCGCAAGGCGGGCGGCTCCGCCCGAGTCTCCGCTGAAAAGGCCTGCGCTGCCGTCGATGGCGACAACGGGGCGACCCTCGGCCGAGACGATCCGGATGGCCTCGAAGGGAATCGGCTGCTGGGGGGGTTCTCGATCGGCAACGGACCCGAGCCATGCGGAAGCACCGCGGGCCAGTGTCGGCGGACCGGCAAAGCCGCGGCCCGGCCAGCGCGCCTGCTCCGCGACCGGGGCGGATGCCGCGCCGACAGGCCGGATGCCGCCTCGGCAACCCTGCTCGGGACAGAATGGTCGATGCCCGCAGAGCGCGGCCACGATCGGGCGGTCGCCATTTGCGCCGCCGCGGGAGGGATCCCGGGAGCGGAGCCGTTCGAGCGCCGCGGGCGTCAGTTGCCCGCTTCGCTCCACACCAGGGGATGGCGCAGGGGGTAGGCGGGATTGGCCAGGACGACCTGGGCGCCGAGCTTGCGGCGGGCGTCGACGAAGAGTGGGGCCCGGAGATTGACGACCTTGTCGATGCCGTCCCCGGTCCGCACCAGGGTGACCACCGCGAGGACCATGAGCTCGCCCAGGCCGATGTCGAGCATGGCACGGACATCCTCGATGTCCTGGCGGCGGATCACCGGCACGTCATCGGGCAGGACGACCACGATGAAGCCGATATCCGGGAGGCCGATCGCCTGCAGCAGCATGAAGTCGCTGGCGAGATCGGGGATCGGATCGAGCTGGAAGTGCTCGGCCTCCGGAAAGCCCGGCAGGCCGCCCCGAAAGCGGATCTGCCGCCCCGGATCGAGCGGCACCGGACCGAAGCGGGTGGCCAGGGTGTCGGCCGCCTCGGGCCCGGGGCTCGCCGCGGCGCCCGTCTCGTCCAGCTCGGCCATGATCATGGGCATCTCCCGTGCACAGAGCCCGTTGCACCTCCGATCGATCCTAGACCGCCAGCCTTAATCGAGGGTTAACGGCCGAGCCGATCCAATGCCCCGGGGCGCGCTCGTGGCGCGATCTCGCACCTCGGGCGCGCCGGCGCCGCGACCTGGCGCCTCAGGCGCGCTTGCGCCGTGACTTGGCAAACGTGTCGAAGGCGACGGCGAGCACGATGATCACGCCGATGATGATCTGCTGGACGTAGGAGCTGACATTGTTGAGCACGAGGCCGTTGAGCAGCACGCCGATCAGGAGCGTGCCGATCACCGTGCCGAAGATCGTGCCGATGCCGCCGAAGAGCGACGTGCCACCGATCACCACCCCGGCGATCACGGTGAGCTCGTAGGTCAGCCCGGCAACCGCCTCGGCCGAGTTGAGCCGAGCCGAGAGGACGAAGCCGCCAAGCCCGGCCAGAAAGCCGATGATCACGTAGACCGAGAGCGTGATCCGGTCGACGTCGAGGCCGGACAGCCGGGCGGCCTCCGGGTTGCCGCCGACCGCGTAGACGTTGCGGCCGAAGCGCGTGTAGCGGAGCACCGTGGCGGCGACGATGGCGGCGATGGCGAAAATGACCACCGGCACCGGGATCGGCCCGATATAGCCCTGCCCCCACCAGCGATAGGCGTCGTCGAAGCCGCTCACCGGACCGCCGCCGGCGAAGAGGAGCGCCGCCCCCCGGAAGGCCGACATGCCGCCAAGGGTCACGACGAAGGGCGGCACCTCGAGCTTGGTGATGGCGAGCCCCTGCAGGCCGCCGCAGAGCGTGCCGACGGCGAGGGCCGCCAGCAGCGCGAGGAGCCAGCCATGGCCGGCGGCCTCGGCCGCGGCGCCGACCGCGAAGCGGCTCTCGAACCCGCCCTTGGCGACCGCCGCGGCGACGAGCCCGGCGAAGGCGAGCAGCGAGCCGACCGAGAGGTCGATGCCGCGGGTCAGGATGACGAAGGTCATGCCGATCGCCAGGAGGCCGTAGATCGAGACCTGGCGCATCACGTTGAAGAGGTTCAAGGGCGAGAGGAAGCGCGGCTCGAGCAGGGCGAAGACACCCATCAGAACCAAGAGGAAAATCAGGGGCGCGAACTTCGCCAGAAAGCTGAAGAGGTCGAAGGCCGCAGGGTCGCGGGCGGCCGGGCTGGAGGCTTCCGTCCTGGTCGACATGGGCTCAGGCGGCCCTTTCCCGGCCCATGGTCATGAGCTGCATGAGCTTCTCCTCGGTGGCATCGGCGACCTCGAGCTCGCCGGTGAGCCGGCCCTCGCGCATGGTCAGGATGCGGTCGCTGATCGTCAGGATCTCAGGCAGCTCCGACGAGATCGCGAGGATGGCGATGCCGCTCCTGGCGAGCTCGTGGAGCAGCTGGTGCACCTCGGCCTTGGCGGCGACATCGATGCCGCGGGTCGGCTCGTCGACGATCAGGACCTTGGGCTGCAAGGCGAGCCAGCGGGCCAGGACCACCTTCTGCTGGTTGCCGCCGGAGAGGTTGCCGACCGCGACGTCGGCTCCCGCCATCTTGATGCCGAGCCGCCCCCGGTACTCCTCGACGAGCGCGTTCTCGGCCTCGCGGTCGATGAAGCCGAGCCGGCCGCAGAGCCGATCGAGCGCCGCGATCGAGAGGTTGAGCCGGACCGCCAGCGCCAGAAAGAGCGCCTGCTGCTTCCTGTCCTCGGGCACGAGGCCAATGCCGGCGGCGATCGCCCGGCGCGGCGACCCGGGCGACACCGCCACGCCCTCGACCAGAACCCGGCCGGCATCGATCCGGTCGGCGCCGAAGACGGCCCGGGCGAGCTCCGTCCGGCCGGCGCCGACCAGGCCGGCGAGCCCGACGATCTCGCCGTGCCGCACCTCGAGATCGATGCCGTGGAGCCGCGTCGCGAACGGATCGCGCGGGTCGCCGCTCGCCCTCAGGCCCGAGACGCGCAAGGCCGGCTCGCCGACCCGGTGGACGCCGCGCTGCCTGAGCAGCCGCTCGACATCGCGGCCGACCATCATCTTGATGATGTCGTCGATCGAGACCTCGGCGACCCGGGCGCTGCCGACCAGCCTGCCGTCGCGCAGCACGGTGAGCCGGTCGCAGACCTCCTTCACCTCGTCGAGCCGGTGGCTGACGAAGATCACGCTGATCCCGGCCGCCTTCAGATCCCGGCAGATCTGGAAGAGCCGCGCGGCCTCGCTCTCGGCCAGGGCCGAGGTCGGCTCGTCCATGATGATCAGCCGGGACGAGATCGCCAGGGCCTTGGCGATCTCGACCATCTGCTGCTCGGCCACCGAGAGGTCGCTGACCAGCCGGTCCGGGCTCAGCGCCAGCCCGACCCGGTCCATGATGGCGCGCGTCTCGCGTCGCATGCGGCCCCAGTCGATCCAGCCGCCACGGGTCGGCTCGCGGCCGATGAAGACGTTCTCCGCCACGGTCAGGGTCGGGACCAGGTTGAACTCCTGGTAGATCGTGACGATGCCCTGCTCTTGCGCATCATGCGGGCTCGCGATCTCGATGCGCCGGCCGTCGAGCTCGATGCTGCCCGCATCCGGGAGCTGGGCCCCTGCCAGGATCTTGAGCAGCGTCGACTTGCCGGCGCCGTTCTCGCCCAAGAGCGCGTGGATCTCGCCGGGCGCCACCTCGAGATCGACGCCGTCGACGGCCACGACCCCCGGGAACGCCTTCCTGATCCCGGTCATCCTCAGCAGAGGGGGGCGCAGGAGCGGCGGGACCGGCGTGCCGTTCCCGCCCGGGGCCTCGGCCATGAAGCTCAGTTCAGCTCGCCGAGCCGCTCCGCCTCCTGGATGTTGTCGGCGGTGATGACGATCGGCGTGAGCAGGACCACCTCCGCCTCGGGCGCCTTCCCGTCCTTCAAATACTCGACCATGATCTGCATCGCCTTGCGGCTCTGCCCGCCCGGGAACTGCTCGACCGTGCCGGCCAGCACACCGTCCTGCACGGCGGCCAGCGCCTCTGGCAGGGCATCGAAGCCGATGATCGCCACCTGGTCGCCGAGGCCGCGTGCCCTGATCGCCTCGACGGCACCGAGCGCCATGTCGTCATTGGCCGCCACGATCACATCGGGGGGATTGTCGAGCCCGGCGAGGATGCTCTCGGTCACGGCGAGACCCTGGTCCCGCGCGAAGTTCGCGGTCTGCTCGACGATGAACTGGTAGCGATCGTCGCCGTCGAGCGCGTTGTGCACACCCTTGTTGCGGTCGATCGCCGGCGACGCGCCGGGCTGGCCCTGCAGGTTCACGATCCTGGCCCCGTCCGGGTAGGTCGCCTTGATCCACTCGCCCTGGGCCTCGCCGCCCTTGACGTTGTCGGCGCCGACATGGGCGAGGATGCCCGCCACGCCGTCGACGCGCCGGTCGATGGTCACGACAGGCACGCCATTCTCGACCGCGGTCTGGATCGCCGGCGCCATGGCGTTGACATCCGACGGGCTGATGACGATGCCATCGAGCCCCTGGATCACCGCCGCCTCGACATCGGCGGTCTGCTTGGGCGTGCTGTTCTGCCCGTCCGATTCGACCGTGGCGACGCCGAGCGCCGCCCCCTCGGCCTGCAGCTCCTTCATCATGTGGACGAAGAACGGAAAGCCGAGGCTCGGCACCGAGGTCAGGACCCGGATCTCCTGGGCCTGCAGGCCGGCAACCGGCAAGGCGAGCCCAAGGGCGAAGGCGCTGGCGAGAAGCACGCGACGGCTGGAACCCGACATGGAACGATCTCCCTGATTGAAGGTGGCCTCGGTCGGCCACCTGTCCCTTTCTGCGGCCGGACAATCGTTTGAGCGGGAATCGCTGTCAAGTGGGGCGGGCGTTGCACCGAGGCGCCTTCACCGGCAAGAACGCACGGCACCTGAACAACCGAGCGGAGGAAGGGGCAGGAGTGGCACTGGAGCTTTTTCTCGTGGCCCTGGGCGGCATGCTCGGCGGCCTCGCTCGCGCCCTGGTCTCGACTCTGGTGGCAGAGCGCTTCGGCGACCGGCTGCCCTGGGGCACCTTCGCCGTCAACCTTTCGGGCTCGCTGGCGCTCGGCCTGCTGGCCGGCGCATCGGCCCCTGCCCCGCTCCCCTGGCTCTTCCTCGGAACCGGCATCCTCGGCAGCTACACCACCGTCTCGACGTTCAGCCTGCAGACGCTCTTTCTCCTGCGCCAGGGCGCCGTGGCCCGAGCCGCCCTCAACATCGTCGGCTCGGCCGGACTCTGCATCGGCGCCGCCGCCATCGGCTTCGGGCTCGCAGCCCCGTGACCCCGATCCTCCGCCTCGCCCTCGCCACGGCGCTCGGCAGCGGCCTCGGCGCCATGGCGCGCTTCCTCGTCGCCCTCGCCCTGATCGGCGACGGCCTGCCCTGGGCGACGCTCCTGGTCAATGTCGCAGGCTCCTTCCTGATCGGCCTCGCGGCGCAGGCGAGCACCCGGCCGGGGCACGTCATGGCGAGCCCCCTGGTCCGCCAATTCGTGATGGTCGGCTTCTGCGGCGGCTTCACCACCTTCTCCCTCTTCAGCCTGGAAACGGTGCAGCTCGTCCGGGCCGGCTCCTTCGGCCTCGCCTCGATCTACGTGACGCTCTCCCTCGGCCTCTGGCTCGCCGGCGCCTGGGCCGGCATGGCGCTCGGCCGGCGACTGGCCCCGTCTTCCCCTGCCGAGGAATCGGGCCCCCTTCCGAAGAGCCGCCCGGCTCGATAGAACGGGCTGGCAGAAGATGGGGGAATGCGTGAACGAAACGCTCTACGGCCGGCTCGGCGTGCCGGTCATCGTCAACGCCAAGGGCGCCGCCACCCGCCTCTCGGGCGGCGTGCTGCATCCCGAGGTCACCGCCGCCATGGCCGAGGCGAACGCCGCCTGCGTCGACATGATCGACCTGCACGCCGCGGCATCGGCCGATATCGCCGCCGCCACCGGGGCCGAGAACGGCCTCGCCACCTCGGGTGCGGCGGCCAGCCTGCTCCTCGCCACCGCCGCCTGCATCGCCGGCCTCGACCCGGCGGCCATGGCCCGCCTGCCCGACAGCCGCGGCCTGAAGCGCCAGGTCGTCGCCATCAGGAGCCAGCGCAACGCCTACGACCACGCCCTGCGCGGCGCCGGTGCCAGGCTGGTCGAGGTCGGCCTGCCCGACCGCTTCGCCGGGGCCGGCATCCGCGACGCCGAAGCCTGGGAGCTGGAAGCCGCCATCGGGCCCCGGACCGCGGCCGTGCTCTGGGTCGCCAGCGCCCGGGCCCGCCCGCCGCTCGCCGAGTTGGTGGCCACGGCCCACCGCCACGGCGTGCCGGTGATCGTCGATGCCGCGGCCGAGCTGCCGCCTGCCGCCAATCTGCGAGCCTACATCGAGGCCGGCGCCGATCTCGTCGCCTTCAGCGGCGGCAAGGGGCTGGGCGGCCCACAGGCCTCGGGCATCCTCTGCGGCCGGCACGATCTCGTCATGTCCGCCGCGCTCCAGATGCTCGACCTCGATCTGCGCTGGCAGGATTTCGACCCGCCGCCGTCCTTCATCAAGAAGTCGCTGCTGCCCGGCCTGCCGCGCAACGGCGTCGGCCGCCCGTGCAAGGCCGACAAGGGGGCGATCGCCGGCCTGCTCACGGCCCTCCGCCGCTTCTTGGCCGAGAGCGACGCCGAGCGCATCGCCCGCTGGCGCGAGCCCCTGGACCACATCCGGGCCAAGCTCGACGACCTGCCGCTGCGGCTGGACGAGGGCGGCATCCCGAGGCTCGAGCTGCAGCTCGCCGACGCGGCCGCCGCCGACCGCCTCTACCGGCTGCTCCTCGCCCATCGCCCGGTGATCCATCTCGACCACGGCGAGCTGGATGCCGGCCGCCTCCACATCGCCCCCAACTGCCTTGCACCCGGCGACGCGGAGCGGATCGTCGAGGCCCTGGCGACACACTGGCATAAGGAGACCCGCCCATGACCGGCCGCGTCCAGGACAGGATCGCCCTCGTGCTCGGCGGTGCCCGCGGCATCGGCGCCGGCATCGCCGAAAGGCTCGCCGAGGAGGGGGCCAGGGTCGTCATCGGCGACCGCCGCGCCGAGCTCGGCGAAGCCACCGCACAGCGCATCGGCGGCAGCTTCGTCGTCTGCGACGTCGGCGAGCCCCAGGCCATCCGGGAAGCGGTCGACGGGACCGTCGCCCGCTTCGGCCGGCTCGACATCCTGGCCCAGAACGCCGGCATCTTCCCGATGAACGAGGTCGTCGACATCCCGGTCGAGGAATGGGACCAGGTCTTGGCCGTCAACCTGCGCGGCTGCTTCGTCGCGACCCAGGCCGCCCTCCGCCACATGCGCCAGCAGCGCCACGGCCGGATCGTCCTCACCTCCTCGATCACCGGTCCCCGCGTCGTCCCGCCCGGCCACGCCCACTACGCCGCCAGCAAGGCCGGCATCAACGGCTTCATCAAGGCGGCGGCGCTCGAGAACGCCGCCTTCGGCATCACCGTCAACGGCGTCGAGCCCGGCAACATCCTGACCGAGGGCGTGCAGGCCGAACGCTCGGCCGCCTACATCGCCTCGATGGTCGCCGCGATCCCGATGGGCGAGCTCGGCACGCCCCGCGACATCGGCAACGCCGTCCTCTTCCTCGCCTCCGACGAGGCCCGCTACATCACCGGCACCACCATCATCATCGACGGCGGCCAGCTCTTGCCGGAGGGCAAGGCTTGAGCGGCACCGGCCGCTGCCCCGAGGTCGAGAGAGCGGCGACGGCGCGTTGATCTTTGTGGCGCTTCGACGGACTATGCCGATGATTGGTTCCTCCATGACCACTGCGTTCGAGCGGTCGGCGGTGATTGGACAGGGCGATGCGCCTCGTTGTCGAAGTCCGGGGCGGACAGGTCTGGCGGCGTCTCGATGACGAGCGCGGCGGGGTGTTGCCCGATCGCTTGTCGGGCGCTGCGGCGGATGCCACCGGTCTGCTCGAGGACTGGGCGGGGCGATACCGCAAGGCCGTCGAGGCCGGTAGCGCCGGAGCGTTGCTGACGATCGGCCAGGAGATGCTCGGCTGGCTCGACACCGGCGACGCGCTCAAGGGCTGGCTGGCGGCGGGCGAGCGGGTGCTCGAGGTCCATGCCGACCCGGCCATGCAGGATGCTCTGAAAGCCGCCTTGCTTGCCGCGCCCTGGGAAATCCTGGCACGGGATGGGATGCATCTGGCGGCCGACCGGATTCGGCTCTTCACGATCGCGCGGCGCTGCTCGCCGCAATCGGAGCCGGTGCCTCCGGTCTATTCGGACCTGTCTCTGCTGTTCATGGCAGCGGCACCCGAGGGGGTGAGCGACCTCGCCTACGAAGCCGAGGAGGTGGCGATTCTCGAAGCGACCGCGCCGAGGACCGGTGGCGCACCGCTGGCGCATCTGACCGTCGAGGAAAGCGGCGCCCGGCTGCTGCTCGGCGAACGCTGCCGGCGCGATGGCCCGTTCGAGGTGGTCCATCTCTCCTGCCACGGCGATATCCTGAAGCCCGACCACAGCCGGGCGAAGCCGGGAGAAACCGGCGCAATTCCCAAACTGCTGCTCGAAGACGAGGAGGGCGGCGCCGATCTCGTGCCGCCGGAGCGGCTCGTCGAAGCGCTCGAAGGCGGGATGCCGCCTTTGCTCTTTCTCTCGGCCTGTCGGACCGCCGAAGGCCGGGCCGCCGCCAAGGCGGAGCTGGCCGAGCCCTACGTGCAGCTTCTGGCGCCGCGGGTCGCCAACGTGCTGGGCTGGGACGGCTCGGTCTACGACAGCGATGCGTCCAGCTTCTCGGAAGCGCTCTACGGCGCACTGGCGCAGGGCGAGACGGTGCCCAACGCGGCGGCCCGCGCCCGGCGGGCCCTGTTCGACCTTGCGGCGCAGGATGCGCGATGCGGTCGACACTGGCATCTGGCGCGGGTCTACCTCGGGCCAGGTGGCGGCGGTGCGCTCTGCGATCCCCGAGCCCACAACCCGCGTCCGGCACCGCCAACGCCCGAGGTGGAGTTCCTCGACCCTACGCCCGGCTTCGAGCGCGTGCCAGTGGCGCGGCGCTCCGAGTTCGTCGGCCGGCGGCGGCAGTTGCAGCGGATCCTGCGCGAGCTGCGCGGTGCCACCAAGGGTGTGCTGATCCACGGCTTCGGCAATCTCGGCAAGTCGAGCCTGGCGGCGCGCGTGACGGCACGGCTGGACGGGTATCGCCCCGTGGTGGTGTTCGGCGCCTATCACGCCCTCGCCATCGTTCAGGACATCCAGCGCGCCGCAAACGCGATCGCCGACGGTCTCGACCGACCGGCGGCGCAGGCGCTGCTGGCCGAGATCGAGGCGATGGGCCAAGCTGTCGCCACATCCGAGGCGGCGCTCGAGGGCGAGCTGCGGCGGCTGCTCAACGGCACCTTCCGCCGCCATCCGATGCTGCTGATCGTCGACGATGTCGAGAGAGCGCTCGAGGAGCCGGCGGCCGGGAAGCCCGTTGTCGAGCTGCAGCCCGATCTGCGGCCGGCGATCGCGGCGGTGCTCAGGGCCTTTGCCGCGGCACAAACGCCATCGCGGCTGCTCCTGACCAGCCGCTACGACTTCGTGCTGCGGGACACGAGCGGAGTCGACCTCGCAGCGTCGCTGGCGCGGGTCCATCTGCCGCCGATGCCGGTCCGTGAGCGGGACAAGCAGCTGCGCGCCAAGGTGCGGGCGGACCGGTGCGAGTCGGCGGCGGCTCTTGCTCCGGCCGCCCTGATCACCCGGGCACTCGACGCGGCGGCCGGCAATCCCGGCCTGCAGGAAATCCTGACCCGGCCGCTGTTGCATGGCGAGATCCCGGCGGCCGAGGCAGCCATCGCGGCGGTCGAGCACTACCGGGCCACCGGCGCGCATCCAAAGGAGGGCAACGCCGCGCAGGCGTTCTTCGCGCGGATGTCGTTCGAGACCTACAGAGCGGCGCTGACGCCGGCGCAACGGGAGACGCTCGCGGCGGCAACGGTGTTCGACCCCGAAGTGCCGATCCCGCGCCCGGCGCTGATGGCGGCCGCCACCGCACTCGGCGTCGCCGAGCCGCAAGCAGCGCTCGACCGCCTGCTCGCCCTCGGCCTCCTCGATGACTGGGGAATACTTCGCGCCGGCACCGGCACACCGCTGCTGCCGCATGCCGCGGTCAACGCCCTGGCCCGTCCGCTGGCTGGCGCGCTCGATGTGGCGAGGCAGCAACAGGTGGCTGCGGCCGCGCTTGCCCCATTGGCGGCGGCGTGGCGGGACGAGGAAGGCGATTTCCCGTTCGATCCGCGCGGCGTCGCCGCGTGCCGGCTTGCACTGGATGCGACGGCCGGCGATCCGGCGCTGCTGGAAGCCACGGCGCTTGCCGCGGTCGTCTTTCTCTTCCGCATCGAACAGGCGCCAGGTCAGGCTCTGGCGCTCGCGGTGCCGGCATTGGAGCGCCTGGCGCTCGCGGAGCATGTGCCAGGCGGTTTGCTACTTGCCCATGTCATCACCGCCGCCGAACGCACCGGCGAGGCGGACCTGCAGGACAGGCTCCTGGCGACAGCCCTGGCCCAGGAGGGGCTGGACAAGTTGCTGCGAGCCCAGCTCCTCGGCCTCAAGGCCGACCGGTTGGTGCGACTGGGCCAGCTCGATCAGGCGCTGGCAATCCGCCAGAACGAGCAGCTGCCGGTCTTCGAGGCGCTCGGCGACAAGCGTTCGCTCGCCATAACCAAGGGCAGGATCGCCGACATCCTCCAGGCAAGGGGCGAGCTCGATCAGGC
>CAYMTA010000105.1:0-10634 GCA_964393275.1 uncultured Geminicoccaceae bacterium
GCGCGCTGCGCCGAGTGCCACGCCACCGGCTTCAGCCGCAACTACGATGCCACCAGCCGCACCTACGCCCCGCTCGAGGCCGAGATCGGCGTCGGCTGCGAGGCCTGCCACGGCCCGGGCGAGGCCC
Source organism: uncultured Geminicoccaceae bacterium (assembly GCA_964393275.1). Lineage (GTDB taxonomy): Bacteria > Pseudomonadota > Alphaproteobacteria > Geminicoccales > Geminicoccaceae > SLRI01. The sequence continues at coordinate 128 of CAYMTA010000105.1, forward strand.
ACAATGCCTGGGCCGAGGCACCGGACACCCATGACGCCGCTGCCTGGCCCGGACTGACGCCGCATGGCCTCACCATCGACCTGGCATCCTCGGCCGAGGCCCAGATCCAGCAATGCGCCGGCTGCCACTCGCGTCGCGAGGCCTTCTTCGACGGCAACCCGCTGCCCGGCACCGCCTACCACGACGCCTACAACCTGGCCCTCCTGCGCGAGGGCGCCTACCACGCCGACGGCCAGATCGACGGCGAGGTCTACGTCTACGGCTCGTTCCTCCAGTCCAGGATGTACGCCCGGGGCGTCCGCTGCAGCGACTGCCACGAGCCGCACTCGACGAAGCTTCGAGCGGAGGGCAACGACGTCTGCACCCAGTGCCACTCGCCCGCCGGCAACGACCGCTTTCCAACACTCAAACACGCGCTCTACGACGACGCGAGCCACCACTTCCACGAGGCGGGCACCGATGGTGCCCAGTGCCGCGCCTGCCACATGCCGGAGAAGGTCTACATGGGCGTCGACGGCCGCCGCGACCACGGCTTTCGCATCCCGCGCCCGGATCTCGATGCCCTGAACGGGGCACCCGACACCTGCACCTCCTGCCATGAGGACCGCGATCCGGCCTGGGCCGCGGCGGAAATCGCGAAGCGCTTCCCCGACAGCACGCAGCGCGGCCCCCATTTCTCCACCACCTTCGCCGCCGCCCGCCGCGACCCCGTGGCCCAGTCGGCGGCGCTGATCGACCTCGCCGGCAGCCCCGACCTGCCGGGCATCGTCCGCGCCACGGCCCTCGACTACCTCGCCCCGGTGACCGACCCGGCGATCGCCGACCGGACCGCCTCGCTCCTCGCCGATCCCGACCCCCTGGTCCGGGGCGCCGCGGCGACGCTCCAGCGGGGCCTCGAGCCCGCGGCACGGCTCGACCGCCTCGCACCCGTCCTCGCCGACCCGACGCGGGCGGTGCGGATCGCGGCGGCCCGAACGATGCTCGGCGCCGACCCCTCGCGTGGCTCGGACGCGGAACGGGCCGCCCTCGCCACGGCGACCGACGAGTGGCACCAGTCGCTCTCGACCCGGCTCGACTTCCCCGAGACCAACCTGCAGATCGCCGGCACCGCCCTCGTCACCCGCAACTTTCCCCTGGCCGAGGCGGCGTTCAGGGAAGCCGTCGTCCTCGACCCGCAGCTCGTCGACGGCTGGATCATGATTGCCCGGATCCGCGCCGCGATGGGCGACGTCGCCGGCGCGCGCGCCGCCCTCGACGAGGCGCTCGCCAGGAATCCCGGCCAGCCGGACCTCGCCGCCCTGCGCGCCCAGCTCGAGCCCTAGGCCCTCAGCCCCGGCTGGGGCCGAAGACCTCCTGCAGGAGCTGGGTGGTGCGGGCGGTCGGATCGCGGCGGATGGCGCGCTCCTGCTCGCCCATGCAGAAGAAGAGGCTGGCGAGGCTCGAGGCGACCACATGGTCGGTCAGCGTGCCGGCGATGCTGGGCATCAGGGGCAGGCGCGAATATCCGGCCTCGAAGGCATCGAACGCGGTCCTGGCGTCGGTTTCGACCAGCGCCTCGGCCACCAGGGGCCTCAGCCCGGCCGCCAGGTCCGCCCCGGCCTCGCTTTCCAGGAGCCGGGTCGCCGCGTCGTCCCCGCCCTTCAGCACCTCCGCCGGAGCCGCGATGGCGAGGTCCTGGATGGCGGCCTGGAGCAGGGGCCGCGTCTCCGGCATCACCGATTCGGCCGCCCCGTTCATGCGCGCCTCGAGGTCCTCGATCTCCGGGCCGAGCCCCGCCTCGACGAGACCGTCGCGCACCCGGTCGAGGCCGCCCGGCAGGCCGATCCGCAGGATCGGATCGTCGGCGAAGCCGCCCGGCAAGCCCAGCCGGGCGATCGCCGCGTCGCTGGCCCGGAGCAGGGCCGCGCGCAGGCCCGAGGCGGTCATCGCCACGTCGATCGACGCCGCGAAGGGCGCGCCGAGGGTGGCGCCGAGGGTGGCAACGCACAGGACCAGCCCCAGAAGCGCCGTCCGCCGCCGCACGTCAGGCACCCGGCCCCCTGAGCCACGACGCATAGCTTCGCATGCCCTCCTCGAGCCCGACCGCCGGACGGTAGCCGAGGTCACGCTCGGCGGCCCGAAGATCGAACGCCGCCTGCCGGTCGTCCATCGGGTCCGCGCCCGGATCGAGGGTCAAAGACGCACCCGGCACGACGCGGCCGACGATGGCAGCGACCTCGCCGAGCGTCGCCAAGGTGCCGCCGGTGATGTTGTAGGCGCGCTGGCCGGGCCGCTCGGCGTCGAGAGCCAGGACGAGGGCGCGGGCGACATCGTCGACATGGACGTACTGACGATGCTGGTCGGCCCCGAACGGCAGATGGAACGGCCGGCCCGCCTGGGCATGCTGCAGCATGTCACGGAGCGCGCAGGCGGTCGTTCGTCTCGGGCCGTAGACCCAGCTTATCCGCAAGGCGAGGCCGTCGAGGCCGTATTGCGCGGCGTAGCCGTCGAGAAGCGCCTCGCCCGCGGCCTTGCTGGCGCCGTAGACGGTGGTCGGGTGGAGCGGTGTCGCCTCGGGCACCGGGCTCAGCCCTTCGGGCGTGTTGCCGTAGGCGCTGACCGACGAGCAGAAGACGACGCGCGGCACGCGGTGGATCCGGGCCAGCTCCAGCACGTTGGCGGTGCCGGTGATGTTGACGGCGACCATGGCGGCCGGATCGTCGCGTGCCACCATCGGCCCCGAGAACGCCCCGCAATGCAGGATGCCGGCGAAGCCGCCATGCTCCAGCGCCAGGGCGTGCAGCCGGTGGACCGCGGTGACGTCACCGGCCAGCACCTTGCGCCCCGCGACCTCGCCCGCCAGGCGATCGACCGCGAGAACCGCCCGGCCCGCATCCTCGAGCGCTGTTCGAGCGGCGTTGCCGACCAGGCCCATGGCACCGGTGACGAGGATGGGACGGTCGGGCATCAAAAAAGCTCCCTGGTCGCTGCGGATGGGCTCGAGGAGGCGCTCAGCCGACCACCGGCCGGCGGCCCTCGATCGGATAGGCCGGGTCGTTGTAGCCCGGCGTGCTGGCGTGGCCCGTGGTGACCAGGCTCTCGACCAGGGCCTCGTCCTCGGCGGTGAAGGTGACGTCGAGGGCACCGAGATAGTCCTCGAACTGCGCGATCGTTCGCGGCCCGGCGATCGGGCTCGTGACCAGCCGGTTGTTGAGCAGCCAGGCCACGGCGAACTGGCCGGGCGTGCAGCCCTTGGCCTCGGCATGCGCCTGAATCTTCCTCGCGATCAGCAGGCTCTCCTTGCGCCATTCGGTCTGCATCATGCGCTTGTCCTGCCGGCCGGCCCGGCTGTCATCGGAGGGCTGGCTGTCCGGGTCGTACTTGCCGGTGAGCACGCCCCGGGCGAGCGGGCTGTAGGGGGCGACGCCCATGCCGAAATGACCGCAAGCCGGCAGGAGCTCCACCTCGGGCTGCCGGTTCAGCATGTTGTAGTAGGGCTGCAGCACGGCCGGCCGGTCGATGCCGGCGGCATCGGCGAGCCGGCAGATCTCGGCCATCCGCCAGGCCCGGTAGTTGGAGAGGCCGAGATAGCGGACCTTGCCGGCGCGGATCAGGTCGGCCACGGCCCGCACCGTCTCCTCGAGCGGGGTCCGGTGGTCCTCCTTGTGCAGGTAGTAGACATCGATGAAGTCGGTGCCGAGCCGGCGGAGGCTCGCCTCGCAGGCCTCGATCACCCACTTGCGGCTGAGCCCCCGGCTGTTGGGGCCCTCGCCCATCGGGTTCGCGAGCTTGGTCGCGAGCACCCATTCATGCCGGTCGCCGGCGATCGCGGCACCGGTGATCCGCTCGCTCTCGCCCTCGTTGTAGACGTCGGCCGTGTCGATGAAGTTGATCCCGGCCGTGCGCGCCAGGTCGATGATCTTGTTGGATGCTTCAGCATCGGTGCGGCCGCCGAACATCATCGTGCCGAGGCACAGGGGCGAGACCTGCAGGCCGGAGCGGCCGAGATTCCTGTATTCCATGACTCTTGCCTTCAAAGAATGTCGTCGGGGTGGACGAAGGGGCCGCGTGGTGGCGGTGGCGTGCTTTCATGCGCCTCGAGCGCCTCGCCGATGCCCTCCATCAGCGCCTGCGCGATGAGCGGCACGGCAGCCTCGAGCCGCACCGCGTCATCGAGCAGCCAGCCGGCCCGGCCGATGCCGAAAGGCCCGAGATCGGCGCAGAAGGCCGCCTTGTCGGCCTCGTCGACCTCGCCCGGATAGGCCTCGACGAGCTGGTTGAGCTCACCCTGGAGCTGGTTGCGGGCGACGGCCGAGACGGTCTCCAGCATGGCGAGATAATGCGCGAAGCCGGCCCCGGCGACCGCGCGAAGCCCGTCAGGCGCCGCCCAGGCCTCGAGGAGATCGGTGGTCAGCGCCAGGCCCTTGGCGTCGCCCGAGACCACCAGCACCGGGCCGGCGGGACCCTTGATGCGGGCCGTGTCCTGGTAGAAGAGCGAGCGGTGGCGCATGCGGCGATAGCGGCGGAGCGTGTCGCCCCAGTAGCTCGCCGTCGGGTCGATCACGACGTCGCCCGGCTCCATGGTCTGGTAGGCCTCGTCGATCACGGCATCGATCAGGGGGCCGGGCGGCAGGTCGAGCACGTAGCGGCGCGGGTAGTCGAGCGCCTCGAGGAAGTCCTGGTAGTGCCCGACCGTCAGGGTGCCGGGATCCGCCGGCCACTCGCCGCCGGCGCAGCCGACGACCCTGATGCCCGCGGCTTCTAGGCTGGCGGCCACGCCGCCGCCGCCTCCGATCACGCCTACCCTCATGCCCGATGCTCCCGTCATCCCTCGCATCGGGAAAGAACGGGCCGGCCGGACCGGCCCGTGTCAAGCGTATCGGGGAGACGGATCGACGCGGTCAGCTCGGCTCGTCGGTTTCCGGCAGCCGCACCGGCGTGCTCTGCGCCGGGGCGGGCTGGGTCGTGGCGGTGGCCGCGGCCACGACCTTCGAGGCATCCGTCTGGGCGGTGGTGCTCCAGTTGCACTCGGCCATGGCCGAGCCGGCCGCGAGGCCGAGGACGGCAGCACAAGCGATGACAGCGACGCGCATGACGACTGCTCCCTGGCTGTTGGTCACAACCGGGAGAATGACACGAATGGCGGCCGAGGCAAGGGCTGCCGTCCGCCGACGCCCCGGGTCGGCCCGACCACCGGTCCTCGCCGGTCAAGGACCGGAGCCTCAGCAACGGCCTTTCTTGGCCTGTCCCGGCGGGCAGAACCTGCCGGTGTCGCCGCCGACCTCGATCTCGACGCCGGGGCGGGCCTCGACCTCGATCTTCGGCGGGGTGACGCGCGCGGTGCAGGCCGCCAGGGTCATGACACCGAGCGCGCCGACCAGGAATACCATACGCATCGCCCAAGCCTCCCGAGCCGCACCTCGGGCATCATGCGCAGGGTGCGGTTAGGAAGCCGTTAACGGCGCCTCGATCTCAGGCCTGCACGCCCTCGACGTACCAGTCCATCGTCAGGAGGTCCTGGTCGCTCATGGTCTGGCCCTCGGGCACGACGACCTCGCCCGCCTGGTTCGCGATCGGCCCGGTGAAGGGATGGAGCGTGCCGTCGATGATGCCGAGCCGCACCGTCTCGGCGGCCTCGATGACGTTCGCCGGCAGGCTCGGGTTGTAGGGTGCCATCTCGACCTCGCCGTCCTTCAGGCCGAGCCAGACATTGTGGGTCTTCCAGGTGCCGTCGAGGACCTCCTGCGTGCGCCGGATGTAGTACGGCCCCCAGTTGTCGACGATCGCGGTGAGCTGGGCATTGGGCGCGAAGCTCTGCATGTCGGAGGCCTGGCCGAAGGCATAAACGCCGCGCTCCTCGGCGACCTGCAGCGGCGCCGGGCTGTCGGTGTGCTGGCTGATGATGTCGGCGCCCTGGTCGATCAGCGTGCGGGCGGCGTCGGCCTCCTTGCCCGGGTCGTACCAGGAATTGGTCCAGATCACCCGGATCTGGCTGTCCGGACGTACCTTGCGCATGGCGAGCTGGAAGGCGTTGATGCCCATGATGACCTCGGGGATCGGCACGGGCGCCACATAGCCGACGATGCCGGACTTCGACATGTGGCCGGCGATGGTGCCGATCACCGCCCGGCCCTCGTAGAAGCGGGCGTTGTAGACCGCGAGGTTGTCCGCCGTCTGGTAGCCGGTGCAGTGCTCGAACTTCACGTTCGGGAACTGCTTGGCGACGCGCACGGTCGGATTCATGAAGCCGAACGAGGTGGTGTAGACGACGTCGTTGCCGGTCGCGAGCTGGCGGATGACGCGCTCGGCGTCCGGCCCCTCGGCGACGTTCTCGACGAAGGTGGTCTCGACCTTGTCGCCGAGCGCCGCCTCGACGTCGAGCCGGCCGACATTGTGGCGGTAGCTCCAGCCGAAATCGCCGATCGGGCCGACATAGACGAAGCCGGCCCGAACCTTGTCGAGCTGGGCACGGCCGAGGCGGGGCGCGGTCAAAAGGGCGGCACCCGAGGCGGCGGTGCCGAGCACATGGCGGCGGGTCAGGCGAAGCGACATCGAAGGATCTCCATTCAGGCATGCCGATCAACGGATTGATCGAAGCAATAGCGACCGGCTTTCATCCTTGGCAAGCGTCGCCGCCGGGCTCGGTCGGTCAATGCGTCGGATGGAACGGCTGGCCGAGGCAGGCGGGGGCCTGGAGGCGGCCTTTCCAGGGGCCGACGGAGATGACGACGAGGACGACGATGGTGGCGAGATAGGGCAGCATCGAGAGCACCTGGCTCGGCACGGCGAAGAGGCCCATGCCCTGGGCCTGAAGCTGCAGGATGGTGACCCCGCCGAAGAGGTAGGCGCCGACCAGCAGCCGAAGCGGCCGCCAGGCGGCGAAGACGACGAGGGCGAGCGCGATCCAGCCCCGCCCCGCCGTCATCTGCTCGATCCACATGGGCGTGTAGGCGAGCGAGAGGAAGGCGCCGCCGAGCCCGGCCGAGAGCCCGCCGAAGAGCACCGCCAGATAGCGGATGCGGATCACCGGATAGCCCAGCCCGTGCGCCGCCTCGTGGTTCTCGCCGACCGCGCGCAGGATCATCCCGGTCCGGGTCCGGGCCAGGAACCAGGCGACGGCGAGGGTCAAAAGGACGGCGAGGTAGACCAGCGCGTCGTGGCCGAAGAGCAGGGGGCCGATCGCCGGCAGGTCGGAGAGGCCGGCGATCTCGAGCCGGGGCAGGCGCGGCAGGGGTGTGCCGACGAAGCCGGAGCCGACCAGGGCCGAGAGCCCGACGCCGAAGATCGTCAGCGCCAGGCCGGTCGCCACCTGGTTGGCGAGCAGGGTCAGCGTCAGAAAGCCGAAGACCAGCGCCATGGCGGCCCCGGCGAGGGCCGCGGCGACGACGCCGATGGTGCCGCTGCCGGTGGTCAGCGTCACGGCGAAGCCGGTGACCGCCCCGGCCAGCACCATGCCCTCCACGCCGAGGTTCAAGACCCCCGAGCGCTCGACCACGAGCTCGCCGATGGCGGCGAAGAGGAGCGGTGTCGCGGCGGTGATGACGGTGACGAGGAGTGCCGTGATCGGGTCCATCGCTTCAGCTCCCCGCCGCTCTGGGGGCCGCCCTGGGGGCCGGTGCGGCGCTGGCGAGGCGCGGCCGGTAGCGCACCAGCACGTCGGCCGCGAGCAGGAAGAAGAGCAGCATGCCCTGGAAGACTCCGGTCACCGCCTGCGGCATGCCGACCGTGATCTGGGCATTCTCGCCGCCGAGATAGGAAAGGGCGACGAGGAGGCCGGCCAGCACGATGCCGAAGGGGTGCAGGCGGCCGAGAAAGGCCACGATGATCGCGGTGAAGCCGTAGCCCGGCGAGATGGTCGGCACGATCTGGCCGATCGGCCCCGCCACCTCGAAGAGGCCGGCGAGCCCGGAGAGGCCGCCGCCGAGCAAGAGGCTCGTCCAGATCATCGCCCTTTTGGAGAAGCCGGCGAAGCGGGCCGCCGCCGGCGCCTGGCCGATCACCGTGACCTGAAAGCCGAAGAGCGTGCGGGCCATCAGGAACCAGACGACGAGGACGACGAGGACGGTGATGGGCATGCCCAGGTTCAGCCGGGTGCCGGCGAGGATGCCCGGCAGCAGGGCGCTCTCGGAGAACATGCGGGATTCCGGAAAGCCGAAGCCTTCCGGGCTCTTCAAAGGCCCGTAGATCAAGGCGCTGAGCAGCAGGAGGCCCACATAGGTGAGCATCAGGCTGACCAGGATCTCGTTGACGTCGAAGCGCGCCTTGAGAAAGGCCGGGATCGCCGCCCAGGCCATGCCGCCGAGGACCCCGGCGATGCCCATGAGCGGCAGGATCCACCAGCCCTCCTGGTTCCAGAAGAGGAGCGCCACGCTGCCGCCGGCGAGGGCGCCGAGCGTGAGCTGGCCCTCGGCACCGATGTTCCAGACCCCGGCGCGAAAGCCGACGGCGAGGCCCGTGGCGATCAGGATCAGCGGCGTCGCCTTGACCCCGAGCTCGGCCAGACCATAGCGGCTGGTGAGCGGATCGACGAAGAAGGCCTCGAGCGCCAGGATCGGATCGTAGCCCATGGCGGCGAAGAGCACGGCCCCGGTCAGGACGGTCAGCAGCACGGCGAAGGGCGGCGTCAGCCAGCGCATCTTCCGGCTGATCCCGGCCCGGGGCTCCAGCCTAAGCATCGATGGGCTCCGCCTCGCCGTCGGTGGCGGCCACCACCTCCGGCAGATCGTGCAGGCCGCCCATCAGGAGCCCGATCTGCTCGACCGTGGCCTCGGCGGTGACCAAGGGCCTGGACAGCCGGCCGCCATTGAGCACCGCCATGCGGTCGGAAAGCGCCATCAGCTCGTCCAGATCCTGGCTGACCACGAGGATCGCGACCCCCTCGCCGGCGAGGTCGATCAGCGCCTGGTGGATGGCCGCGGCCGCACCCGCGTCGACGCCCCAGGTCGGCTGGGCCGCGATCAGCACGGCAGGCGCCTGCAGGATCTCGCGACCGACCACGAACTTCTGCAGGTTGCCGCCGGAGAGGGCCGAGGCGCGGGCGGCGGGGCCGGTGGCACGGACGCTAAAGCGGTCGATGATCTCCTGGGCGAAGGCGCTCGTCAGGTTGCGGCGGATGACGCCGCCCGTGAGCAGCCCGCGCCGATCGAAGGCCGAGAGCAGCGCGTTGTCGGCGAGCGTGAGGTCCGGCACCGCCGCATGGCCGTTGCGCTCCTCGGGAATGTAGGCGAGGCCGAGCCCGCGCCGCGCCCGGGGGCCCAGGGCGCCGACCTTCTCTCCCTCGATGACCACCGCCTCGGGCCTGGTGAGCCGCTCGCCCGAGAGGGCCGCCAGCAGCTCGCTCTGGCCGTTGCCGGCGACCCCGGCGATGCCGAAGATCTCGCCGACCTGGACATCGAAGCCGATCCCCCGAAGGCTCGTTCCGAAGACATCGGCGGGCTCGAGGTCGAGGGCGTCGACCGAGAAGCGGGGGGCCCGCTTGAGGCGCTTCGCCGGCTTCTGGGGCGGGGCGAAGGCGTTGCCGACCATCAGCTCCGCCATGCTCCTCGCCGTCTCGGCGCGCGGATCGCAATGCGCCACCACCCTGCCGCCGCGCATGATGGTGGCGGCATCGCAGAGCGCCTTGATCTCGTGCAGCTTGTGGCTGATGTAGAGGATCGAGACCCCTTCGGTGGCCAGCTGGCGAAGCGTCGAGAAGAGCCGGTCGACCTCCTGCGGGGTCAGGACCGAGGTCGGCTCGTCCATGATCAAGAGGCGCGGGCTCTGCAGGAGGCAGCGCACGATCTCGATCCGCTGCCGCTCGCCGACCGAGAGCTCGTGCACCTCGCGATCGGGGTCGAGCGGCAGGCCGTAGGTCTCCGAGACCTCCCGGACGCGCCGGGCCAGGGCCTTCCGGTCGAGCCGCACGTCGAGGCCGAGCGCCACGTTCTCGAGCACGGTGAGGGCGTCGAACAGCGAGAAATGCTGGAACACCATGCCGATGCCGAGCGAGCGCGCGGCATGCGGCGAGGCGACCCTGACCGGCCTGCCCTCCCAGAGGATCAGGCCGGCATCGGGGGCGAGCACGCCGTAGATGATCTTGACCAGGGTCGACTTGCCGGCGCCGTTCTCGCCGAGCAGCGCATGGATCTCGCCCTCGCCCACCGTCAGCGCCACGTCGTCATTGGCGAGCACGCCCGGATAGGCCTTCGTGATGCCGGAAAGGACCAGCCGGGCGACGCTCATCGACCGCCCTGCATCGGGTGGCGCGCCCCGGCTTCGCGGCCCTTGGCCAAGGCGCCCATGACGATGAGCAGTTGTGCCGCCACCGAGGCGGCGATGACCGCCGGGTCCTTGCCGGCGATGGCGGCGAGGCCGATCGGGCAGACGAGCCGCTTCAGGTCCTCGGCCGGGATGCCGGCGGCCTTGAGCTGGTGCTCGAAGCGGCGGCACTTGGTGCCCGAGCCGATCAGCCCGAGCCAGGCGAAGCTGCCGGAGCGCAGCACCGCCTCGACAATGGCGAGATCGAGCGGATGGCTGTGCGTCATGACCA
>CAYMTA010000106.1:0-7785 GCA_964393275.1 uncultured Geminicoccaceae bacterium
GTAACTGCTCACGTGGTTGGCTGGGCTTGTCCCTGAGCTGGCCCTCGTAGCGCCTCGACGACGAATTCCGAGATCGCGTCGAAGGCGCTTGTTCCGGAGAGTCGTGCCGTGCTTGCAAGGCTGCGATAACCGGCGTGGGTGTCGGCGCCATCGTCTGATCGGAAACCGCCGGTGACCTTGCGGAAGACGACCGAGGGGCGGACCTCGCGTTCGGAAATGTTGTTGGTGGCGGGCACGCGTCGGTCGGTGATGAAGACGAACAGCTTGCTGCGCCAGGCCTTGATCTGTTGTTGCAGCTTGCGGCCGGCCTTGTGGGCTGCCGGGACGGCGAGGAGGTTGTCGAGGCGATGGTCGGCGCGGGCAAGGTAGTGGCCGAGCGTGGTGTCCTTGAGGTTGTCGCGTCGCTTGCCGATGCCGATTGTCCAGCGCAGCAGGTCACGCAGTTTCGGGGCGAAGGCTCGATCGCCGCAATCGATGGCGTATTGGACATCGCGCAGGACATGGGCGAGGCAGACCTGATGGGCTCGAGCGAGGTCCTGCTGGCCGCCATAGCGATCCGCGATCCAGACTTCGGGCCGGTGGTTGGCCAATACCTCCTCGGCGACGGCCTTGGCCCGGCGCCGAGCGATTTCATGCAGAATGGCGTCTTTGCTGCAAAAAACCCAGTGCCAGTGGGTGACGCCGTCAATTCTTGTCGTCGTCTCGTCCGAGGCGATGACGGCGGCACCGCGCAGCCTGGCCTTGATCGACTGCCTGAGCCCGTTCAACGGCTCGACCATCCGCCTGAAGGCGTTGGCGATCGCGCCCTCCGAAATCACCAGCCCGAACAGTTCGTGCAGCGCCCGCGCCAGCCGCTCGAAACCGACATGGTGGCCATGATGCAGATAGAGCAACAGCGCATGGATCGTCGGCCCGAACGGCGTGCCGGGCTTCATGTCCGCCGGCGGCGGCGCCTTGAACCGGCGTCCGCAGCCACCGCAGCAACCGCCAAAAAGCTCGATCCGCGTCACCTGCGGCGTCATTGGCGGGATCTCGACATGATCGTAAGCCTGCCGGCGGGCCTGTGGCCGACCCGCCACGTCCGCGCCGCAATGCCCGCAAACCAATGCCCGGCAGCGAATGACTTCGTCCGGCACCGCTGCCAGACAGCGCGAAACGCCAGGTCGCGACGGCCTCTTCTTCCTACCCTTGCCCCGCGACCCGGTAGCACCCTTCGCGTCCCGCGACGGCGGTTGATGCGAGTTGCGCGACGTTTTCTTCGTTCCCGTATCCGCCGAAGCCGGCCGCGCCTCCAACGCCTCGATCCGTCCTTCCAAAAGCGCGATCACCCGTGCCTGATCCACGACCAGCGCTTCCAACTCGGCGCGTGAAAGATGCGATAACCGACTGCCCATGGCCGGAAATCTCGCCATGAAAACCGCCCGACGGCAACCCCGACAACAGCGATCCCCCGCCAATCGTGGCTTTTGCGCCAACCACGTGAGCAGTTACACGGAGGCGATGTCAGATGCGCCATCACAAGACGAGCTGTAGCCGATAATCCGATCGAATCGTTGCGTGTTCCCATTTTGAAACTCAGCACCAATTTGGTACTTGCGTTTCTTGTGTTCAAATCCGTCGTCCACCTGCGGTGGTCGAGGATCGGCAACACGAGTGGATCGAGGTCAAGCACCCACAGGAACAGGTATGCGGCAAGGGCGACCATGCCGAGCCGGCCCGCGTCAGCTCCTGTCTTCTCCAGCAGGTGCTTCAAACCTCTGCCCTGTGCGTCGGGATGCCTGCGGCCGGTCTATTGCTCGCGCCTAGGTTGCGCAAGGAGCATCGAGAGCGTCCGTCGCGTGCCTGGCCTGTGTCGTCTATGAGGACCGGTCCTGATAGCACGCCCTCGCGCACCCTTGGGCAGGTATCGGGGCTATCCGTGTCGGCGCCCGGCCTCGGGACAGAGCGCCGCGGCGGCTGGGGCCTCGGGCGCGCGGGCGGCGACCCTCCCCAGCAAGGTCGCAGGGTCGCAACGACGTTCCGCCGCCGCGCGAGCGATAGCGGCGTCATCCTCCATCGCCTCTTTGGCGGCGGCCAACTCGTGGTCATGGCGCTCGAACTGAGCGAGGATCACAGACGGCTCGCAACCACGCTCGCGGGCCATCCGCTCGGCCAACTCTGGCCGGTACCGCGTTCGATACTCCTCTTCAAGCCGCTGTTCCTTGCGGTCCTCACGTTCCTGCCGCCGCCGTTCCCACCGCGCATCCAGCCGGCGCGTGGTCCAAGAGAGCGCGACGCCCGCCAGTATCCATCCGGCCACGCCTTGAGGGTATTCGCGACCGGCGGCAAGGAATTGGTCAAGCGCTTCAATCATTGAGCGCTCCTTGTTGGGTTTTCTCAACTATAGATAGCACAACCGCGAGCGCCACCGCTAGCCGCCAGCGAGGTGGAGCCAGGACCACAAACGAAAACCGTCCCGGCGGCGGGCCAGAGCGGTCGGTTCTGGGATGGGGGCGGTCAGTTCGTCGCGAAGCTCACGACCGGTCCATCAGCGCCGTTCTCGCGCCCGAGGGCGAAGTATCGCCGTTCACCGTCAACCAGCCGAGAGCGTAATGGGGTCGGGACACATATCCGCGAAACGACGCTTGCCCAGGGAATGGCTGCTCTGCTGTCCTTGCGTTTCCGGTAGATCGCGTATCACGCGCATGCCCGCCGAGGAGCTTATCCTTGCTGTGCACAAGAGCTTTCGTCTGCCACCCGGTGGGCCGTGGAAGAAATGGGGTCTGGCCTCAATATGCCCCCAACTGCCGCCGAGAATTGCTGCTCTTCTCGAGAGAAGCCTCGCCTCCAGCCCCTCCGCGACCGCTGCCGCGACCAGTGCCTGCAGCCCCGCCATGTGCCCTACCTCGCGCGATCGCACCGTCGGGTCGGAGGTAAAATGACGAGATTCAGGGTCGGGACGACGTGCAGCATCTGGCCGCCATGGCCCAGCCGTAAGAATGGGGGCGGCCGCCGGTCTCGGTCGTGAACCAGCCATGGCCGTAGCGGTGCCCCGTCCGGCGGGACGCGGGGCGCGGCTGCCGGGAGGTGGCGATCCAGCTTGCGGCGACGAGGCGCCGGCCGTCGAGCGTGCCGGCCGCGTCGATTATTCGGGCGCGAACGAGGCGCAGCGTGCTCGGGCCGGTCGCCCGGCCAAGTGGCCCCTGCCGGGGTCCGGCCGCCTCGCGCAGGGGTATCACCAACGCTTATGCCTGCATCCCCGACCAGCCATCCAGAGGGGACATCCGGCACGCTGCGGGCCCCGACACCGCCCGGGTTGATGCATGGGATGCAACATTCCGGCTCGGGTTGATGCATCCGGCGCAACAGCGCCTGCCCAACTGTTGCGGATCCCGCAACATAACGATTCGTGATGTTGCATCTGCCGCAACATTCGCCCGGGAATGTTGCGGCAGATGCAACACACGGTCACGAACGAACCTGCGGAATCGACGAATGAACCCGGGAAACGGACGAACGAACCCACGATTTCGACGAGCGAACCCGACCCGCGACAAACGAACCCGAGCCCGCCTCTTGCTTGAATTAGCCTTTAGAATCAGAAGCTTGATCGTAGTATCCGCACATCCGACGCGCCAACGCGAAGGCAGCGTCCGCCCGAAGCCCCGAAATGCCGAACGAACCGGGAGGGTGCTTGACCCGACAACGGAAATAGGATACTATTCACAAAACTGGTCGCTCGCCCGCGATTAGCGGCATGTTAACCGGCCGGGTGCATCATCCCCCCTTCACCGGCACCGGTTGCCGGCTCCATGAAGGGGGGGCGAGGATGATGCGCTGCGGCCGGGACCTGGCGATCATGCTGCTGGCTGGCCTGGTCGTCGCCGCGGGTCTCGCCCGGTCGTCGCCGGCGGGCACGTTCGCGGACGTCGGCCTCGTCGTCTCCGGCAAGGTGGCGGGCGGCCGCCAGCTTCTCGGCCCCGCGGACCTGCGCGCCGCCGGCGTCGACGAGGTCGTCGCCAGCGTGCCCTGGGCCAAGGGGACGGCCCGCTTCGTCGGCCTGCCGCTGCACCGGCTCCTGGCCCTGGTCGGCGCCTCGGGCTCGAGCATCGAGGCCCTGGACGGCCACGGCAACAGCACCGGCCTCGCCATCGAGGAAGCGCTGGCCCGGGGTGCCCTGATCGCCATCGGCCGCGAGGACGAGCCGATCGCCAGGGGCGGCGGCGGGCCCTACTGGCTGGTCTACCCCGCGACCGCCCCCGACGTCCGACACCACCGGCTCGGCCCGCCCCCTTTGCCACGGCTGACGGAGCTGCGAATTCGCTGAGCGCACCGTTCCTCAGCCCCAGACGCGGCGCGCCACCGCCAGCATGTTGAGGCCGAGAATGCCGCGCATCGCCGCCTCGCCATAGCCGAGCCGAAGCAGTCCCTCGGCGATCTCCGGAATCTGCTCGGGTGCCGCGATCTTGATGTTCAGCCCGCCGACATAGCCGTGCGCCGGCGGCCACCAATAGGCCTTGTCCAGACCCGGCGGATCATCGTCGAGGCCGCCCGCCGGGTAGCTGTAGTCGATGCCGAGGCCGACATGCCGATCGCCGTAGGTCTGCACCATATGATCGATATGGGCCAGGATCGCCGGGGTTCCGGCTGCGTGATCACCGAGAAAGCGGCCGACCCCGTTGACGCAGACGACGCCGCCCGTGGCGATGCAGGCGCGGATCTGCTCATCGGTGATGTTGCGGCCGTCGTCGTGGAGCGCTTTCGGGTTGGCGTGGCTGAAGATCACCGGCGCCATGGAGGCCGCCATGATGTCGAGGCTGGTCCGATGCCCGGTATGCGAGCAATCCATCAGGACGCCGGCCCCGTTGATCGCCGCCACCACGTCCCGGCCGAGCGGCGAGAGCGGGATGTCCACGTCGTAGCAGCCACCGCCGAGCGCATTGTTGCGGTTGTAGGCGAGGTGCATCTGCCGGACGCCGAGTGTCGCGAAGAGGTCGACCATGTCCGGCCGGTCCAAAAGCGGCATGCCCCCCTCGAGATCGAAGGCGACGGCGAGGCGGCCGCTCGCCTGCGCGGCCTCGACATCCGCCACACGGCGCACTGGCACGAAGATGTCCGCCGATCCAGCAAGTTGTCGACGAAAGCTCGCAATCACTTTCAGGATCTGCGGCAGCGGGTTCATGTCCATGCCGATATTGATCGAGACGAAGCTGCAGCCGGCGCGGCGATGCCGCTCGAGCACCCGAAGGTCGGCCGCCTCGTGCAACGGCAGGCAGGCATGCGCGTCCCAGACGAGATAGTCCGCCAGTGGCCCGCTTCGTCCATTCGCCATGTCCGCATCTCCAGCCGCTTGCCGCCGCATCAGGGCTTCCCGGCCATTAACCGGGCCTTAAGCCGGGCATGGCAGGTTGCGGCAAGGGCCGACCACAGCAGCCGGCCCCCTGTCAACTCCCGCGCGAGCCCCGATGCAAGAGCCGTATGGCGACGACCGGATCAGCGTCCTCTTGATCGAGGACAACGCAGCGGATGCCCGCCTCGTGCGCGAGCAGCTCCGGGATTGCGCCGACGTCGCCGTGACCTGGGTGCAAAGCCTGGGCGCGGCGCTCGAGGCCTTGGCCGAGCACCGCTTCGATGCCGTGCTCCTGGACCTCCTGCTGCCCGACGCGCGCGGCACCGATCTCCTGGCCACGCTGCGCGACCCGGCGCGGGGTGCCGCGATCATCGTGCTCAGCGGCCAGCAGGCCGACGACCGGCTCTTCGCCCGTGCGGCGATCATCAAGGGTGCGGAGGATTTTCTGCCGAAGGACGGGCTCACCCCGCATCTTCTGGCCCGGATGCTGACCACCGCGGTGGAGCGGCAACGTCTGGCCCTGGCCCTGCAGGAACGCGAGCAGCAGCTCGAGGAGGCCCAGGCGCTGGCCCGGCTCGGCCACTGGAGCTGGCGGGCCGATCGATCGACGGTCGAGCTCTCGAAGGAAGCGGCCCGGCTGCTCGGCCAGGCGTCGGCGGCGGGACGCTGGCCGCTGCGCCGGCTCCTGCGCGGCCTGCCGAGCTCGGCGCGCTTCAGGCTGCGGCACTGTTGGCGCGCCCTCGGGGAAGGTCGGGACAGCACGGCCTGCCGCCTGCTCGAGAACGAGGCCGTGCGGCCCGGCGAGCCGCTTGTCGACCTGATCTTCGAAGCCCGTGCACGCCGCGACGCCAAAGGCCGGATCGAGGCGGTCTTCGGCATTCTGCGCGACGAGACCGAGCATGGCAGGCTGGAGCGCCTGAAGGACGAGATCGTCGCCGTGCTCGGCCACGAGCTGCGCACCCCGCTCACCGCCATTCGGGGTGCTCTCGGCCTCTTGCCCGGCCTGCTCGACAGCCCCCTCTCCCTGGCGGCGATGCGGCTCTTCCAGAGCGCGGAGCGCAGCGCCGACCGCCTCGCTCGGATCGTCGACGATCTGCTCGACCTGGATCGCTTGGAGCGTGGCGTCGTGCCGTTCGCGCCGACCCGCGTGGCCCTCGATCCGTTCATCCGGGAGACCGTCCTCGCCCACCATGAAGCGGCCCGTGCGGCCGGCGTGACGATGCGGGTTCAGACATCGACGGCAGGTCTCGACTGCCTTTGCGACGCGGCGAAGCTGCGCCGCGCCATCGATTGTCTGATCGCCAATGCGATCAAGTTCTCGCCGGCCGGCGGCTCGGTCGAGGTTGGCGTTCGAACGATCGCCGATCGCGCCTGGATCGAGATCGTCGACAGCGGGCCGGGATTCGATGCCGGGCTCGGCAGCGACGCCTTCCAGCGTTTCGTCCAGGCCGACGGCTCAAACGCCCGGCACGGCCGCGGCAACGGTCTCGGCCTCGCCATCGTCAAGCGACTGGTCGACGGGCAAGGTGGCATCGTCGAGCTGGCACCCGACCAGGTGGGCGGCGGGCACCTGCGCATCGGCCTGAAGCTGGCCGCCTGAGCGATGCGGGAGATGGCGGGCAATCAACCCTCGCCGGCCACGGTCACCGGCGCGGGCCGGGTGCCAACGCTGGCGCGGGTGGTCGCGGTGGAGGATGATCCCGACATCCGCGCCGTGGTCGAGCTGGCGCTCGGCCATGTCGGCGACCTCGCCGTCACCTGCTGCGAGAGTGGCCCCTCGGCGCTCGAGGCCGTGCCGGAGATCGGCCCGGATCTCGTGCTGCTCGACGTCATGATGCCGGGGATGGATGGCCTCGAGACGCTGACCCGACTGCGCCTCGATTCGCGCATTCGCCATGTCCCCGTGGTCTTCATGACAGCCCGGGTCCAGCCGCATCATAGAGCCGACTATCTCGAACGAGGGGCCCTGGGCGTCATCGCCAAGCCCTTCGACCCGCTCACCCTGGCAAAACAACTGAGGCAGCTCCATGCCACCCTCGACCACCCGTCACGACGACCCGCTGGCTGAGCTCCGGGCACGCTTTGCCGCCCGAACGCGAGAACGGGTCGCGGCCATGCAAGCGCTCGTCGCCGGATGGCGGGCCGGAAGGGCGAGCGGACCACTGGACGACCTGCGGCGACAGGCGCATCAGCTCGCCGGCTCCGCCGGCACCTTCGGCTTCGCGGCGCTGGCCGAGGCGGCCGCCTCGCTTGAGGCCGCCGCCGAGCGTGACGATCCGCCGCTCGCCCTGATCGAGCCGCTGCTCGCCGAGCTGACCGCCCGCGCAAGCCGGCTGACCCTGGCCTAGCCGCCATCGGGGCAGCCCGGCGCGGGCTAGGTGTTGGCGGTGGCATGATGGCAGGCGGGTGCCGCAGCAGGTGCCGAAGCGGGCGCCGAAGCGGGCGCCGAAGCGGGC
>CAYMTA010000106.1:7885-10586 GCA_964393275.1 uncultured Geminicoccaceae bacterium
GGCGGGTGCCGCAGCAGGTGCCGAAGCGGGCGCCGAAGCGGGCGCCGAAGCGGGCATTGTGTCGATGGCCGATTGCCGCCAGACTCGCCAGCACCTGAAGACCGGCACCCGGTCTTCGCTCTTGCCGTGAGAAGCGATGATGCCGTCAACCGCCAAGCCCGTCGGTCCGAGGCCGATCCCCGCCCGCGGCGCGTCTGCGAGGCCGGGCGTGATCGATCGGCGGACCGGCTGAGCCGATGGCGTTCGCGGACCTTCGGGCCTTCATGGCGCATCTCGAATCCCGCGGCCGGCTGGTCCGTGTCGGGGAGCCGGTCTCGCCGGTGCTCGAGATGACCGAAATCCAGACCCGTCTCCTCGCCGAGCAGGGTCCCGCGGCGCTGTTCACCAGGGTCGAGGGCACCGACATGCCGGTGCTGGTGAATCTTTTCGGCACCGTCGAGCGAGTGGCCTGGGGCATCGGGCGCGAGCCATCGGAGCTGCAGGCGGTCGGCGAGATGCTCGCGTTCTTCCGCCAGCCGCAACCGCCCGACAGCTTCAAGGAGGCGCTCGAGATGGCGCCGCTCATGAAGGCGGCGCTGGCCATGCGGCCGAAGCACGTCGCCCGCGGCAGCTGCCAGGAGGTCGTCTGGCGCGGTGCCGAGATCGATCTCGGCCGCCTGCCGGTCCAGACCTGCTGGCCGGGCGAGCCGGCGCCCCTGATCACCTGGCCCCTGGTGGTCACCAAGGGGCCAGGCGCCGGCCCCGAGGACGGCTTCAATCTCGGCATCTACCGGATGCAGGTGCTGGAGCGCGACCGGACGATCATGCGCTGGCTGAAGCACCGTGGCGGCGCCCAGCAGCATCGCCGCTGGAAGCGGGAGAAGCAGGCGCCGCTGCCGGCGGCGGCCGTCATCGGTGCCGATCCCGGCACCACGATCGCGGCGGTGACGCCGGTGCCCGACACCATGTCGGAATACCAGTTCGCGGGCCTGCTGCGCGGCCGGCGGGTCGAGCTGGTCGACTGCGTCAGCCAGCCGCTGAAGGTGCCGGCTGCCGCCGAGATCGTGATCGAGGGCGAGGTCAGCCTCGACGAGACGGCGGACGAGGGACCCTACGGCGACCACACCGGCTACTACAACTCGGTCGAGCCCTTCCCCGTCTTCCGCGTCACCGCCATCACCATGCGCCGGGATCCGATCTACCTCTCGACCTTCACCGGCCGGCCACCGGACGAGCCGTCCGTCCTCGGCGAGGCGCTGAACGACGTCTTCGTGCCGCTGCTGCGGCAGCAGTTTCCCGAGATCGTCGACTTCTGGCTGCCGCCCGAGGGCTGCTCCTATCGGGTGGCGGTGGTCGCCATCAAGAAAGCCTATCCGGGCCACGCCAAGCGCATCATGATGGGCGTCTGGTCGTATCTTCGCCAGTTCATGTACACGAAGTTCGTGATCGTGGTCGACGACGACATCGACGCCCGCTCGTGGGACGACGTGATCTGGGCGATCTCCACCAGGGTCGATCCCGGGCGTGACCTGACGGTCGTCGACGGCACCCCCATCGACTACCTCGATTTCGCCTCGCCGGAAACCGGCCTCGGCGGCAAGCTCGGCATCGATGCCACCAACAAGTGGCCGCCAGAGACGCGGCGCGAATGGGGCAGCAGGATCCGCATGGCCGAGGAGATCGTCGAGAAGGTCTCGAGAAAATGGGAACGCTACGGCCTCCCGGGCAGCGGCCGATCGATCTGGTGATGACGGAGGCCAGGGAGCATGCCGACCACGAGGCACTGCAGCCAAGGGTGCGCCAATTGGTGCGGAGGGCCGGCGAGATCGCCATGGCCGCCTTCGGCCGACCTGGCCGCGCGTGGGAGAAAGCGCCCGGGCAAATCGTCACCGAAGCCGACCTCGCCATCGACCGCTACCTGCATCGTGCCTTGGGCGAGCTTCTGCCCAAAGCGGCGTGGCTCTCGGAGGAAAGCGTCGATGACGGTCATCGCCTCGAAGCGCGCTGCGTCTGGGTGGTCGATCCGATCGACGGGACCCGCAGCTTCGCCAACAGGAAACCGGAGTTCACCATCAGCGTGGCACTGGTCGCGGGGGATCGGCCGATCCTCGCCAGCCTGCTCAATCCGGCCACCGGCGAGCATTTCGAAGCACTTGTCGGTCGTGGCGCCACGCTGAACGGCCAAAGGCTCGCCGTTCGTGAGCCGGCAGCCGCCCAGTCCCCCCGCATCGTCTTGAGTGCCGGCGAGCGGCGAACACGCGATTTCCACAGCATGTTGCCCACCGCCGAGCTCAGCACGATCGGCTCCCTTGCCTACAAGATGGCGCTCGTGGCGGCCGGTCGCTTCGACGCCTATTTCTCGTGGCGGCGCAGCCATGACTGGGACATCGCGGCGGCCATGCTGGTGCTCGAGGAGGCCGGCGGACGGCTCTCCGACCGCGCTGGCTCTCCCTTGCGGCTGAACCGCCCGGCGCCACGGCATGCTGGGCTGATCGCGGCCCCGCCGCTGCTGCAGGACGAGCTCGTGGCGCTCTCGCTACGCGCGCTCGACCGTCTCGAGGCGATGGACGGGACAGGCTTGCCGAGATCGGGACGAACTTGATAAGCGCCGGACTCGACAGGCCAGGTGCGCGCAGCCGACTCGCCGGCGCCCTCCAGTTCACCCTTGCTTAGAGCCTGTCCGAGAAGTTTATGGGGCATTTCATGAGCTTGGCAGTGAGCA
>CAYMTA010000107.1:0-10361 GCA_964393275.1 uncultured Geminicoccaceae bacterium
TCGAGACCGGCCCGACCGACCTGGTCTTCGACGAGCTCGCCCACCCCTATCTGCGTGGCCTGTTCGACGCCCTGCCGACCAACCTGATCGACCCGGGCCTGCCCGGCACCCCGCTTCGGGCGATCGCAGGACGGGTGCCCGGGCCCACCGAATGGAGCCATGCCTGCAGCTTCGCGCCGCGCTGCCCCTTCGCCGATACGCTCTGCCGACAGCGCCGGCCGCCGCTGGAGCCCCTGTCGGCGCCAGAGCATCGCGCGGCCTGCTTTTATCCCCTGGCCCCGAGACCGGACGATGGCTGATTCCGGCCCCGGCCATCTGCTCGAGCTGATCGAGGTCGCCCGATCCTACCGCCTGCCCCGCCAGCGCCTGCTCGGGCCAGCGCCACGCCGCGTCGCGCTGGCCGGCGTCACGCTTCACCTCCGGGCCGGCGAGACCCTGGGCGTCGTCGGCGAATCCGGCTCCGGCAAATCGACGCTCGGCCGCCTCGCCGTCGGCCTCGAGCGGCCGGACAGCGGCACGGTGCGGTTCAAGGGCGAGGACCGCTGGGCGGCCGTGGGCCCGGGCAGGCGGCGGCTCCTCCGCGATGCCCAGATGGTGTTCCAGGACCCGTTCGGCTCGCTCGACCCGCGCCAGACCGTGGCCCGGATCGTGGCCGAGCCGCTGGGCCTGCTCCACCTCGGCCGGGCCGAGGCGGCGGCCCGCACGGTCGAGGCCCTGGCCGAGGTCGGCATCGGCGCCGAGGCGCTCGACCGCTACCCGCACGAGTTCTCGGGCGGCCAGCGGCAGCGCATCGCCATCGCCCGCGCCCTGATCACCCGCCCGGCCCTTCTGGTCGCCGACGAGCCCGTCTCCGCCCTCGACGTCTCGGTCCAGGCCCAGGTCCTCAACCTCCTGGCCGAGCTGCGCACCCGCCACGGCCTCGCCCTCCTCTTCATCAGCCACGACCTCGCCGTCGTCGCCCACCTCGCCGACCGTATCGCCGTCATGCAGGCCGGAAAGGTGGTCGAGGAAGGCCCCCGTGGCCAGATCCTCGCCTCGCCCTGCCACCCCTACACGAGAAGCCTCCTCGCCGCCGTCCTCCCCCCCGACCCGGTCCAGGCCCGCGCCCGCCTCGGCCTGATCCGGAGGCGGCGGGTGGCGGGGTCCGCGGGATGACGTGCCGCGGTGACCGTGCTATCTGGTATGCGTGCATCCCAACGAGTCACCGTCATGAGCCGACAGACCGCGATCCGCGTCCCGGATGACATTTATCAGCGCCTCCAGGCACTCGCCGAAAAGACCGGGCGCACGGCAAGCTTTTACATTCGCGAGGCGGTGGAAGAGCACCTCGAGGATCTCGAGGACCGCTACGCCGCCGAAGCGGCGCTGATCGCTCACCGCCGCTCGGGCGAGCCCGCCTTGAGCCTCGATGATCTGGACGCGGCGCTTGGGCTGGAAGATTGAGGTCACGCCCGCCGCCGCAAGGCAGATCAAGCGCCTCGGCCAGCCGCAAGCGGCGCGGATCAGCAACTTCCTGCGAGCCCGGGGTCGCCGAGGCCGACGATCCACGCCAGCTTGGCAAGGCGCTGAAAGGCTCGAAGCTCGGCGACCTCTGGCGCTATCGCGTCGGCGACTATCGCCTTCTTTGCGAATTGCAGAATGAGGTCCTGACCGTGCTCGTCGTCGAGGTCGGACACCGGCGCGGGGTGTATCGATGACAAGGCTGAGGAAGAAAAGGGGTCAGGACAAATTTAGTGGAGCGTCGCGCCCTGGTCGATGTCGGTGAACGGTCCGTTCGGCGGCGGCCTCGGCGCTCACCTTCAGATATCGCGGTCCGTGCCCGATGCCTGAAGCCCGCCACAACCGCGGAAGGCCGGCTGCGGCAGCCGGCCTTCCCAAAAAATCCGCGGCACGAGCGCCGCTGCTTCGCGGGCGGGCGAGCCGCACCTGCGCGGCCTGCCTGCGCTCGACATCAAGATCGGGTCACGGTCGGAGAACGGCCGCCGATCGCGCCAGCTCTAGCCCGCGTCCGGCTCGGCCATGCCCGCCTGGACGGTGGCGCCGACGAGGGCCGCGGCTGAATAGAGAATCTCGGCGTCGGTCAGCTCGTGCCAGATGATCCGCTCGGCCAGACGCGAGACATCCGCCTCGCCTTCCGCTTCGGCCGCGGCGAACAGCTTGACCAGGGCACCGATGGCCTCCGCCTGGCCCTCGACCAGGAGCGGCAGCTCCGCCTGCAGGCTCTCCAGGCTCGCCAGCGTGGCCTCGGGATCGTCCACGGCCTTGCCCTCGGCGACTTCCTCGGTGAGCCCGAGGAGCGGCAGGGCCACCCTTTCCTCGGCCTCGTTGTGCGCCGCCAGGAGGTCGGCTGCGGTGCGGGCGGCGGTGCCGATCTCGCCCGGTGTCTCGGCGACCTTCTCGAGCTGCGTGAGGAAGTCCGCATGGACCGCGCTCAGCACGTACGGGGTCGTGAAGGGGGCGGCCGATGCCGTCGCGACGAACGCGGACACGACAGCGGCGATGATGAACGGCGTGCGCATGATCTTCTCCCTTGATTGAAGCGTGCGTGATCCTCGATTTCTTCTCATGGTCCGGGTCTCCTTCGAGCCGATGCGATCAATGTGGAGCCGCCACCTGAAGGCTTGCTGACAGCGGTGCTGTTTTCGCTTCAGCTCGACGTCAGGAAGGCGGGGAAGACATTTCACCACCTCAGTCGTCGAGCTCGAGCTCGACGATCGCCAGCGTCGCTGGATCGATCTTGACCTTGATGGCGCGGCCGGCCGCATCGCGGCCCTTGATCTCGTAGCAACCGTCATCGATCTTGATGCGCCGCACGGACCACCCCTGCGCGTCCGCCATCTGCTGAACCGCATCGCGTGGCTGCCACTCGGCCATCGGCACCGTGCAGTCGTCGTCGGCCAGCGCCACCCCGGCCGGCGGGACGGCGAGGCAGGCCAGAATTGCCAGGGTCTTCCTCATGCGCGGGGCTCCATGTTGCGGCCATCTCGCGCGGAGCATGCGCCGTGAAGCTGACGGCAGCCTGAAGCGTCGGCCCCTCGAGCGTCAGCCTCGCGTCAGGCCGGAAAGGTATAAGAAGGCACACGGAACAATTGGAGCCGAGAGCCATGCGCCTTCTGCTGATCGAGGACGACACGGTCCTCGGATCCGCCGTGCGCGACCAGATCGCCGGGGACGGCCAATCCGTCGACTGGGTCACTCGGCTGGATGCGGCGGGCGATGCGCTGGCCAGCGCCGCCTACGATCTGATCCTGCTCGACCTCATGCTGCCGGACGGCCGGGGAATCGGCTTTCTCAAGGCGCTGCGCGTCCGGGGCGACGTGACGCCGGTCATCATCCTGACCGCGCTCGATCAGGTTTCCGACCGGATCGAAGGCCTGAACGCCGGCGCCGACGACTACCTCGTCAAGCCCTTCGACCTCGCCGAGCTCTCGGCACGGATCGGCTCGGTGGCACGGCGCTACACCGGCAACCCGAACCCGATCATCACCCACGGCGCGCTCGACATCGACCTCGCCGCGCGCACCATCCGCCAGGCCGGCAAGCCGGTCCAGCTGACCGCGCGCGAATGGGCGCTGTTCGAGACGTTCCTGACGCGGCCCGGCCAGCTCTTGTCCAAGGCGCAGCTCGAGGAGAAACTCTACGCCTTCGACGCCGAGGTCGAAAGCAACACGATCGAGGTGCATGTCAGCCGGCTGCGCAAGAAGCTCGGGACCGGGGTGATCGAGACCGAGCGCGGCCTGGGCTACCGGCTGGGCACGCCATGAGGCTGCCGCGCAGCCTCCAGGCACGGCTCGGAATCTCGATCGGCGCTCTCCTGACGCTGCTCTGGATCGCCGCCGCCTCGGTGACGGCGATCGTGCTGCGGCACGAGATGCAGGAGGTCTTCGACTCGACCCTGCAGGAAACGGCGCAACGCCTCCTGCCGCTTGCCGTCCTCGATATCGTCGACCGCGAGGCGGACGACGATGCCCAGCGGCTCGCCCAGATCCGCGAGCACGACGAGCTCTTCACCTATGTCGTGCGGGACGCCCTCGGGCAAATCCTGCTCCAGTCCCACACCGCCGATCCCGGAATCTTTCCCGCCTATGAGGGCCCCGGCTTCGCCCAGACCGCCACCCATCGATTCTACAGCGAGGAGGCGCTGCGGGGCACCGTCCGGATCACCGTGGCCGAGCCCCTGGAGCACCGCGCCGCCGTCGCGCGCGACATCCAGATGGGCCTCGGCCTGCCGCTGCTCGTCATGATCCCGGTGGCGCTCATGGCGATCGTCCTCGCGGTGCGGGCGAATCTGACACCACTCAGGCGCTTCCAGGAAAGCCTCGAGGCGCGCCATGCACGCGATCTGTCGCCCGTTCCGGCCCGGGACCTGCCGGCGGAGGTCGCCCCGATCGCGGCCACGCTGAACGGCCTGCTGGACCGTGTGAGAGCCGCCTTCGATGCCGAGCGCAGCTTCGCCGCCAATGCCGCCCACGAGCTTCGGACGCCGCTCGCCGGCGCCATCGCCCAGGCCCAGCGCCTGCGGTCGGAAACCGAAGACCCGCAGGCGGAACGACGGGCCGGCGAGATCGAGGCGACGCTCAAGCGGCTCACCCGCCTGGCCGAGCGCCTCATGCAGCTCGCCCGTGCCGAAGGCGGCCGGCTGCGGCTGGATCGCAGCTCGGACCTGCGGCTCGCGGCGCGCGTTGTCGTGGACGACATCGGCCGGACGGCGACCCGCGGCCAGGTCAGTCTGAAGCTTGCGGATCGGCCGGTCATGTCGGATCTCGATCCCGACGCCTTCGGCATTCTCTGCCGCAATCTCGTCGACAACGCGTTGCGGCACGGCGCCCAGACGTCTCCGGTCGAGGTGACGTTGAGCCAAGGCGGCGTGCTGACCGTCGCCAACGAGGGGCCCGTCGTGCCAACCGGGACGCTGAGCCGCCTGACCACCCGCTTCGAGCGCGCCAGCCAGGGAACCCCCGGCAGCGGCCTCGGCCTCGCCATCGCCGCCGCGATCGCCGACCGCATCGGCAGCCGGCTCGTCCTGAGCTCGCCACGCCCGGGCAGATCGTCCGGGTTCGAGGCGACGGTCACCCTGCCGACCTCTGCCCCGCCCGCTTCATCGATCGCCAGCGCCGACGCCTAAGGATAGCTGCCCTTGCAAGAGCAGCGGGCCCTTGTAGAAGAGGTGGGATTTCCTGATCCCCCGTCGGGGCATCGGATGAATCTCGTGTCCCCGCCTCCCTCGAGACAGGCGCCATCCCGCCTGATCGCGATACGGCTTTGAGCGGACAGGGGATTGTAGCAGACTGGGCGGAGGCGACGGCATCGGAGGACCAAGGGCCATGAACGACACGCCAGGCGCCGACTGGGACCCGCGCGCGCATCATGTCCAGTCGGATCAGCGCGCCGCGTATGACACCATGCGCGAGACCTGCCCCGTCGCCTGGAGCGACTACATGCAATGGTCGCTCTTCCGCCACGCGGACGTCATCCGCGCGGTGCTGGACCACGCGACCTTCAGCAATGCCGTCTCCAACCGCCTCACCGTCCCGAACGGCATGGATCCGCCCGAGCACACTGCCTGGCGCCCCATCGTCGAGAAGTATTTTACGAAAGGCCGCGTCGACGCCTTCGAGCCCGTCTGCCGCGGCATCGCCGCGGCGCTGGTTGCCGCCGCGACGGGCCCCATCGAGTTGATGGGGGCCATCGCCCATCCGTTCGCGGTGCGCGTGCAGTGCGCCTTCCTCGGCTGGCCGGACGAGCTCGCGGAGCCGTTGCGCCGCTGGGTCGCGCGCAACCACGAAGCGACGCTCGCGCGCGACCACGGTGCCATGACCCGCATCGCCGGCGAGTTCCAGGCCCTGATCCACGACACCATCGCCGCACGCATCGCCGCCGGTGCGACGCCCGAGACCGACGTCGCGGTGGCGCTCACGCAGGAGACGATCCACGGCCGGCGCCTGAGCGAGGACGAGGTCACCAGCATCCTGCGCAACTGGACGGTGGGCGAGATCGGCACCATCGCCGCGTCGGTGGGAATCCTGGCCGAATACCTCGCCAGCGATGCCGGCCTGCAGGACCGGCTGCGTGCCGACCCTTCGCTGGCCGGACCGGCCGCCGACGAGATCCTGCGCCTGCACGGACCGCTCGTCACCAACCGGCGCATCACCACCTGTCCCGTGGAGATCGGCGGCCGCCGCCTCCCGGCCGGTGCTCGCGTGACCGTCAACTGGGTCGCGGCCAATCGCGATCCCCGGGTCTTCGACGATCCCGACGTCTTCCGCCTGGATCGCGACCCGAGCCACAACCTCCTCTATGGCGCCGGCATCCACGTCTGTCCCGGAGCAGAGCTCGCCCGCATGGAGCTGCGCGTGGTTCTTGAGGAGCTGCTGGCCAGGACGTCGGCGATCGCTCCCGACCGGCCCGCGACGCCGGCGGCCTATCCCGCCAGCGGCTTTCGGACGCTGCATCTGCTGATCTCGCCGAAGCGAAACGGGGTCAGGACAAATTAGGACCTCTATCCTTTTCACCCGCCGCCCCGCGCACGTCACCGTCTGCCACCGAACAGGCGCCCTGCGCGCTGGCGCGTCGCCGGTGATCGCCAGCGATCGGCAGGGATCCCCGTTGTCCCCGCATGGCGCCGAATGCCGCCCCGTCCGATCCCGCCGCCGCCCGGCTCCGGACGGCGAGCGCCAGAACATCACCAACGCTTATGCCTCTCCACGGGCAAGCCGCGCCAGCGCTTCGTCTGGCGGCCTTCGCGGCCGGGTGACGCCCGGCAACCGCTCGGGTTGGTGCATCCGATGCAACAGGCGGGCTCGGGATGTTGCATCGGATGCAACCGTGACCGCCGGGATGTTGCATAGGATGCATCATAACGATTCGTGATGTTGCATGGGATGCATCAATCGCCCGGGATTGTTGCATGGGATGCAACATCAAGCAGCGAACGAACCCGCCAAACCGACGAACGAACCCGGGAATCGGACGGACGAACCCACCGATTCGACGATCGAACCCGAACCCTGGCAAACGAACCCAGAAGGCAGCAACCTCTTGCGCCACAACGATTATTCGGTTCTTCTGCCGCGTCCCCGGCCGTGCCGGGAGCCGATGCACCGGAGATTGCCGAACGACCCCGACCGTGGGCTTGCGTTCCAATTCATCATAGGCTATAAAACCTATGATCGTGATCAGATCAGGCCGTCATAGACCAGCTTCAGGCCGGTCAGCAGGACGAACACGTAGCAGAGCCGATAGAAGAGAAGCTGGTCGACCTTGTCGTGCAGCCAGAGGCCGGCGAGCATGCCGAGGGCGGCGACCGGGGCGAGGGTGAGCGAGGTCGCGAGGTTGGTCCAGTCGAGCAGCCCGAGCACCGCGTAGGGCAGCACCTTCGCCGCATTGATGGCGGCGAAGAGCACGACCATGGTGCCGACGAAGATCGATTTGTCGAGCTTGAGCGGCAGGAGGTAGATGTTCGCCGGTGGGCCGCCGGCATGGGCGATGGTGCTGGTGAAGCCGGCGAGGCTGCCCCAGATGGCGCCGGCGACCGGCCGTTGCGGCCGGGCCTCGATCCGGCTCTTGTCGCGCAGGAAATAGTCGGCCGTGAAGCCGACGGCGATGAGGCCGAGGACGACCCGGACGACGTCGTCGTTCAGATAGCCGAAGGCGAGGCTGCCGAGGAGGATGCCGGCGAGCGCCCCCGGCAGCATGACCGCGACGACCCGCCGGTCCCAGCGCCGGCGATAGGCGTAGAGCCCGATCAGGTCCATGAGCACGAGCAGCGGCAAAAGGATGCCCGCGGCGTCCGAAGGGGCGACGACGATGGCCATCAGCGGCACCGCGGCGATGCCGAGGCCGCCGCCGAAGCCGCCCTTGGAGATGCCGAAGATGAGGACCGCCGGAATGGCGGCGAGGTAGAAGGTCCAATGGTCGATCATCGCCGGCGGTCAGAGGCCGGCCGCCTCCTCGAGCCCCTTCCTGTCCCAGGCCTCCAGGGTCGCGACGAGGAGATCGCCCGAGGCGAGGCCGGAGCCCTCGATCTTGAGCATCGCCCGGCCCCCGCCCATCATGAACGTGATCTCGCCGCTGCCGGCCGCCTGGTCGAAATCCAGAAGCGCGTTCTCGCGCCCGAGCCGGACGCGCTTCATGTTCGGGTTGGCCGAGATCATGGCCGGATTGTTGAAGAGGGCCGCGAAGCCCTGCACCATCGGGTTGTCGATCATCAGCTGCGCGTCCATCGTGCCGTCGCCATTGCCCTGGCGATAGGCGCGGCTGATGATCGTGCCGCCGCCGAGAAAGGCCGGCGAGGCCTCCTGGCTCGCCGCCTCGGCCGTCCACCCCTCGGGTGCCGGGGGAAAGGTCAGGGCATAGGCACTGCCGAGCTGGCCCTGAATCTCGCCGATGGCGAACTGCAGCTCGGTGATGGTGCCGGCCAGGTCGCCTTCCTCGTAGAGCTGGATGGCGAGATCGAGCTGCTCGCGAATCTCGTCGGCAACCGCCAACGGCGAGGAGGTCAGCAAGAGCGCGAGGGCAGCGAACGACACGGCCGGGGTGCGGCAACGCATGGCGGGCTCCGATCAAGGCAGCAATGTCACAGGCGCGGACAGTCCCGGCCGGCGAATGCCCTGTCAAGCGCCATCGCGCTGCCGGGCATGGGAACCGCACAAGCAAGTTGTAGAATCTTTTTAAGTTGAATGATGCTTGGCTGTTGCCTTGCGGCTTGTGGAGGAGGGCGGCATGGAGGGTTTTCGGGCGTGTTTCGCGGATCTGGTTGACCCGCGGCGAGGCAATGCGCAGCGGCACGAGCTCGACGAGGTCGTGATGGTGGCGCTTTTGGCGATGGTCAGTGGCGCCGAGACCTGTGTCGACATGGCGCTGTTCGGCCGCTCGAAGGAGGCGCTGCTGCGGCGGTTTCTGCGGCTGCCGGGTGGCATCCCGAGCCACGACACCTTCTCGCGAGTGTTTCGGCTGCTCGATCCCCTGGCCCTCGAGGCGTGCTTCGCGCGCTATGTGGCGGCGTTGGCCGAGCGGATAGAGGGGGTGGTCGCGGTCGACGGCAAGACCATGCGCCGCTCTTTCGATCGGCGGAAGGGCCAGGGCCCGCTGCATCTGATCAGCGCCTTCGCCTGCGACACGCGGCTGGCGCTCGGGCAGCGCAAGGTCGACGGCAAGTCGAACGAGATCACCGCCTTGCCCGAGCTTCTGGCGCTCTTGATGCTTGATGGCTGCATGCCGCGGGGTGCGGGGTCCCCGCGGCCCCGCACGACGTCACGGCCGATGCGATGCACTGTCAAAAAGCCACGGCAGAAGCGATCCTGGCGCGCGGCGGCGACTACGTGCTGGCCGTCAAGGGCAACCAGAAGACGCTCCTCGCGGACATCCGCCTGCTGCTCGACGAGCCCGATGCCGTGCCCGACGAGACGGCGCAGACGGTCGACGGCGATCACGGCCGCATCGAGACCCGCCGCGCCGCGGTCCTCCACGACGTCGCCTGGCTCGCCGCGCAGCACGGCTTTGCCGGGCTCGCCGCCGTGGGCCCGGGCTCGCCGCCGTGGGCCCGGGCTCGCCGCCATGGGCAAGGTCGAGGCCACCCGCGAGATCGACGGCAGGGCGACCACCGCCAGCCGCTACTACATCCTCTCCAAGCCGCTCCCGGCCGACCGCTTCCTCGACGTCGTCCGCGCCCACTGGCACGTCGAGAACCGTCTGCACTGGGTCCTCGACGTCGTCATGGACGAGGACCAGGCCCGTGCCCGCAAGGACCACGCGCCCGAGAACCTCGCACGTTTGCGCCGCTTCGCGCTCAACATCCTCCGCGCCAACCAGGACAAGGGCTCCACGCGAGGCAAGATCAAGCGCGCCGCTTGGGACGATGCGTTCCTACTCAAGCTTCTCGCCGCTGCCTAATGCGATTGCCTTGCTCTCCCGGACCTTGCATCCTGGCGACCGTTTCCCTAAGTAGGCGTGCCTCGCGGAGGGATGCCGGAGTGGTTGAACGGGGCGGTCTCGAAAACCGTTGTGCGCGCAAGCGTACCCAGGGTTCGAATCCCTGTCCCTCCGCCAAGATACTCTGAATTAGCGCTATTTAACAATCGATTACGCTTTTTTACCAAGGCGAACCCACATTTGTTCCCGCGACTGGCTGCGGCTTGCTTCGGAGTTCCAGCCCATCCTCGAGTTTTTTTTCACGCCACGGCTCACCCAAATACGAGCAAATTTCTTGACGTCCGTCCATACATAGGCAAATAATCCTAAATAGGATGAACGTTCTGAAGTGAGATCAATGGAAGAGCCACGAGCAGAAGCCCTCAGAGCCTGTGATTCTTTTGGCCGTTTTGGCCGAAGCTGGGAAGATGTGGCGGGTCGAGGAGGCTGGT
>CAYMTA010000108.1:0-10309 GCA_964393275.1 uncultured Geminicoccaceae bacterium
GCGACCGAGAAGAGCAGGTCCGAGGTCGAGCTCGACTGCCGGACCTCGCCGTTGATCCTGGCGCCGATGCGAAGGTTCGTCGGATCGAGGCCGGTGGCGATGGTCGGACCGAGTGGGCAGAAGCTGTCGAAGCCCTTGGAGAGCACGAGTGCCCCCTGCGCCATCTCGGCCTTCTGGATCACCCGCTCGCTCACATCGTTGGCGCAGGTGTAGCCGAGCACGTGATCGAGCGCCCGGTCCCTCTCGATGCGCCGCCCCCGCCGGCCGATGACGACGGCGAGCTCGGCCTCGAAATGCACCTCCCGGCCCTGGCGCGGGTACACGATCGGCTCGCCCGGGCCGATGGCGCTGGTCGAAGGCTTCATGAAGACCAGCGGGATCTCCGGCGTCCTGCTGCCCGACTCCTCGATATGCTCGACGTAATTGAGGCCGATGCCGAAGAGCCTGGGTGTCTCGACGGGACAGAGCAGCCGGGACGCCTGCACCGCGTCGACAAAGCCGCTCCGCTCGAGCCCGACATAGGGACTGCCCTCGAGCCGATGCAGCCCGTCCTCCTACAGAATGCCGTAGCGGACCTCGCCCTCGTGCGCATAGCGGGCGATGTGCGTGACCATCTCATCTCCTGACTTGCTCTCGGTTGCTGGCGAGCCGCTCGATCCCGGCTGCATCCGCGTCCCCATCGTGGACAATGACAGCATGATGCGCGGTGAAGCTCCGGCCCGGCTCGAGCTCCAGCGGCTGCTCGCGAAAGGGGCCGACCGTCACCACCCCCCAGTCGGCGACGAACCAGAAGGGCTCGCGACCCTCGAGCGGGCCGGCGATCACCGTCACCCCCGCCACATGCCCGCCCCCGACCGGACCCGAGAAATCGACCCAGCGGGCACCCTCGCCGCTGATCGCGGCCCCGCCGACGCGGCCCCGATCGTCCAGGACGGTGCCGCCATTGGCGACCATGAGCCCGTCGGCGACCCGCACGTTGAAGAAGGCATGCCGCGTCGGCCCGAGCCGGACCGCCCGCTCGCCGGCGGTGATCGTCGAGGCCACGTCCAGCCGGTAGTGCCCCTCGCCCACGGCGACCCGCGTCACCCGCTCCTCCAGCACCACCAGCCGGCCCGCCGCCGCGGCCCATTCCGCCGGTCCCAGCCAGTCGATTGCCTGCGTGAAGCAGAACCTCCCGGCACCGTCCGGCGCACCGTCGCAGCGCCGCTCGACCAGCCGCCCCGGCGCCCTGCCCTGGAAGGTCTCGTCGGTGTAGAAATTATAGGTGCATTCCTCGACCACCCCGGCCGCCGTCGGCTCCAGCGCATGCACGTGGTCGGCGCCGATCCAGAGCGAGGCGTGGTGCGGATGGTCGGCCGGCGCCTCGGCGGTCACCGGATAGCCGGCCGGGGTCATCAGTGGAAAGACGTAGGGCCGATGCGCGCCCTGCGTCAGCGCCAGCACGGTCCGTCCGCCATGCCGCAGCCGGCGCCGGTGCGTCCTCGCCCACGCCCCGGGCGGCAAGGCGAGGCTGTCCGAGGCGAGGTCGAAATCGGCCATGGCCGATCGATAGCCCGCTCCTCCACCGCCGACAAGCAGGTGACCCGGCTCCTACTCGGTGCCGGGCCTGACCATCCCCGCCATGTCGACCTCCACCTTGGTGCCGAGATCACTCAGGCTGTCGTGCAGCGTCTGGATGATGTAGAGCGGATTGTGGGTGTAGGCGCCGGGGTCCTCGACCACGTACTGGTAGTTGTAGGCCGCTTTCAAAAGCCGCGGCGTCCAGGCCTTGAAGGCGTTGGGGAACACGGCCTCGCCCGGGTCGACCTTGCCGTTGCTGTCCTTGTCGTTGAAGAAGTAGGGATAGATGCCGGGCGCGTAGACGATCGCTTGGCCGCCGATCGCCTTGGCGTATGCCTGGATCGCCTGGTAGAGCGCCGCGTGGAGCGTCGCTATTTCCTCGGCTGCTCCTTCGTCGACATTGCCGTCGCCATCGAAATCGAGCTTCGACTCCCCGCGGATCTTCTTGAGATCGGCGAGGCCCGTGATTGCCACCTTCTCGTGGCAGCCGGCGCACGCCTGGACCATCACCCTGACCGTATGCTGCTGGTGGCAGTCGGCGCAGCGTTGGGCGTCCGGGTCGTGCACGAAGTAGCCGACATAGGTCAGGCCTGGATATTCGTAGGCACCCTTCGCCACGGTGCCGTAGCGGGTCGCACCCGCGGCGCGGTAGTGGACGTTGATGAAGCGAAGCTTGTCGGAAACGGTGTCGGGCTCGGCGCCGGCGAGCTGCGCATCGACGCTGACCGTGGATTCGCGGCCCTGGTGGCAGGTCATGCAGCGGGCATCGTCGCCGACCTTGTCGACCACGGCGCCCGAGGGAAAGGTGACGCTGTCCATGCGGACCGTCACGTTGTTGTGGCAGGCGACGCAACTGATGACGGTGCCGACCGGGGCCGGCCCGTCGAGGCCGGGCGGCGTGCCGTCGGCGCCGATATGGTCGAGGAAGCCGGGCGTCGAATGGCAGCGCGCGCAGGGCACTGGAATCTCGCCCTCGGCGTTCCAGTGGTTGAACGCTTCCGCCGATAGCCGGGCATGCGGGGATGCCGACCACTCGTCGACAAAGGGTATCTTCAAGGGTGCCGACTGGGCCAGGGCCGCATCAGTCCAAAGGAGCAGCCCCAGGGCGACAGCAGCCATGGCCAACCGGCCGCCGATCGACCGCGATTCGAGCCTCATCGTCCATACCTCATGCTTGGGCCGCCGCCTGCCCGGCCAAGCCTCGGTTTGTCGCTCACTCCCATCCTGCACCCCGGACCACCTTTGGACCAACGAAAAAATGGCTCGGGCGCTCGCTTGCCCGGCGCGCGATTGCGGCATACCGTCCGGCCCCATGCACCGCACGAAGCGATGCGGGTCGAGGACGACATCCATCTCGACCCAAACGAGAGACCAGGGAGCACGATGAGATGACAGCGGGAAGGACGACCCGAACGACACTTCGTCGCCGGCGCTTCGTCGCCACCGGCGCCGCGCTCGGCGGCACCGTGCTGGCGATGCCGGCCATCGTCCGGCCGGCTCGGGCCGCCGAGTTCACCTGCCGGATCGCCCATTCCGAGGCGATCGGCTCGCCCTTGACCAACGCCTTCGAGGCCTGGAAGGACACGCTCAACGTCGAGAGTGGCGGGCGCATCGAGGCCCAGCATTTCCCGGCGAGCCAGCTCGGCGGCCTCGCCCAGCTCCTCGAGGCGAGCCGCATCGGCACCATCCAGGTGACCACCGCCGGCCCCGACAGCGAGGAGGCTATCGCCCCCGAGATCGCCGCCTTTGGCGGCGCACCCGGCTTCATCTACAAGAACGAGGCGCATGTCGACCGCGTCCTGCAGGGCCCGCTCGGCCAGGAGGTCTCGGACATCGCCCGGGCCAAGACCGGGGTCGAGTTCGTGGCCTACGGCGAGACCGGCTTTCGCCACGTCCTCGCGAAGAGCCCGGTCACCTCGCTCGATACGCTGAGCGGGGTCAAGCTGCGCGTGCCGGAGCTGCGCATCTGGGTCGATTTCTGGACCAGGCTCGGCGCCAACCCGACGCCGCTGCCCTATTCCGAGCAGTATGCCGCGCTCTCGACCGGCATCATCGACGGGCTGGATTCCGACTTCTTCTCGATCATAGGCTTCAAGTGGCACGAGCAGGCGACCAACCTCACCCTCACCTATCACTGGTTTTTGCCCAAGGCCGTCCGCGTCAACGCCGCCTGGCTGGATTCCCTGCCGCCGGACCTGCAGGAGCTGGTCCGGAGCTCGGCCAAGGAGGCCTTCGCCGCCCAGCGTGCGGAGAACCGCGCCAAGGCCGACCAGGCGCTCACCGACCTCGAGGCCGTCGGCGTCACCGTCTACCGGATCGACGATGCCGAGCGGGCCAGATGGGCCGAGCTCACCGAGCCGCTCTTCGACGAGTTCGGCTCGAAGAGCCCCGAGACCCAGGCGATGATCGACAAGATCCGCGCGCTCGGGTGAGCGGCACGGCCCTGGCGCACTCGGAGATTGCCGCACCTTCGGGCGCGGCGGCCCGCCTCTGGCGCGTCGTCGACCTCGGCCTCGAGACCGTCGCCGCCGTCCTGATGCTCGGCGCCGCCGGCATCGCCTGCCTGCAGGTCTTCTATCGCTACGTCCTCAACGCCTCGCTCGCCTGGCCCGAGGAGGTGGCGCTCTGGGCCTTCGGCTGGGCCGTCTTCATCGGCATGGCGGTCGCCCTCGGCCGGGGCGGCCACATCGCCATCGACCTCGCGTCCCGTCTCCTGCCGGCATCCTGGCGGCCGGCGCACCGCTTCCTCGTGACCACGATGATCGCGGCCGCCAGCGTCATGCTGATCGTCCACGGCATCGACTTCCTGAGCCGGGCGATGCAGGTCTCGCCGGCCATGCAATGGCCCTTGAAGTACCTCTTCCTCGCCGTGCCGGTCGGCGGCTTTCTCAACCTCTGCTATCTCGCCCGCCCGCCCGCCGGCAGCCCCGCCTGGACCGGCCTCGCCGCGATCGTCCTGGGCGCCCTGGTCTACCTCGCCGTCCGCTTCGGCGCCGGCCTCGTCTACGGCGAGGCGAGCAGTGCTACCGTCCTCATGATCGTCGGCCTCGCGCTGATCATGCTCGAGGTGCCGATCGCCTTCGCCCTCGCCTTCGGCGCCTTCGCCGCCTTCGCTCCGCTCGGCAACATGATGCTGGTCGTCGTGACCCAGAGCATGTCGTCATCGCTCAACTCCTTCACCCTCCTCGCCATCCCGTTCTTCATCATGGCGGCGGCCCTCATGAACGCGGGCGGCATCACGACGCGGCTGGTCGACCTCGCCACCCACCTCGTGGGCCACCTCCAGGGCGGCCTCGGCCAGGCCAACGTCGTGACCAACACGCTGCTCGGCGGCGTCTCCGGCTCGTCCTCCGCCGACGCCTCGGCGATCACCAAGCTGCTCGTGCCCGAGATGGAGAAGCGGGGCTATGGCCGCGCCTTCAGCTGTGCCTTGACCAGCGCCGCCTCGACCCTGGCCAACCTGATCCCGCCGGGCCTCGGCCTGATCATCTACGCCGCCCTGGCCTCGGTCTCGGTCGGCGCCCTCTTCGTCGCCACCATCGTCCCGGGCCTCATGGCCGCCCTGGCCCTCGCCGTCGTCGTCTATCTCGTCTCCAAGAGCCGCGGCTACGGCGCCGACATCCCCCGCTCGACCGGCCACCAGCGGCTGATCGCCCTCCGCAACGCCATCCCGGCCTTGATCCTGCCGCTCGCCATCGTCGGCGGCGTCCGCTTCGGCGTCTTCACCGCGACCGAGGCCGGAGCCATCGCCGTCGTCTTCGCCATCCTCTGCGGCGGGCTGATCTACCGCCGCCTGACCGTCGCCAGCTTCGTCTCGTCGATCCGCGAATCGATGTTCGACACGGTCGCCGTCGCCGTCATCATCGCCGCCGCCGCCCCCTTCGCCTGGGTGCTCGCCGCCGAGCAGGTGCCGCAGCGCCTCGCCGCCGCCCTGGGCTCGCTCGACGCCGGCCTCGTCGTCCTGCTCCTCCTGATCAACCTCTTCCTCCTCTTCGTCGGCCTCTTCATCGAGATGATCGCGGCCCTCGTCATCCTGGTGCCCATTCTGGTGCCCATGGTGAAGGCCGCCGGCTACGATCCGATCCAGTTCGGCATCGTCCTCGTCCTCAACCTCGTCATCGGTGCTTTGACCCCGCCCCTCGGCATGCTGGTCTTCATCACGGCAAGGGTCGGCCAGGCCGATGTCAGCGCCGTCTTTCGCGCCGTCATGCCCTTCATCCTGGCCCTCCTCGTGGTCCTCCTGCTCGTCACCTTCGTGCCGGCCCTGAGCCTCGGTCCCCTCTGGCTCTTCGGCCCCTAGGTGGACGCGCCGACTTGACCCGCCGAGGCTCCAGATGATGAAGATCGCGATCCTGGCCATCGGCGTCCTGCTGGTCCTGGCGAGCGTGGCACCGCTGATCCGCAGCAATCGGTGGTGGATCCGCGTCCTCGACTTCCCCCGCCTCCAGATCGCTTTTTCCCTGGCCGGCCTGCTCGTCGCGGCCTTCTTCGTCTTCGACCCGCGGCACCTGTCCGACACAATCTTTCTGCTGGCGCTCGCCGCCGCCCTCGCCTACCTCGCCTGGCGCATCCTTCCCTACACCCCGCTCGCGACACCCGAGGTCGCGAGAAGCGGCGACGGCGAGCCCGCCTCGCGGATCCGCCTGCTGATCGCCAACGTGCTGATGGGCAACCGCCGGGCCGAGGATTTCCTCGCCCTGCTAAGGCGCGCCGATCCCGACCTGATCCTCACCGTCGAGACGGATCACTGGTGGAGCGAGCAGCTCCGGGTGCTCGAGAAGGACTACCCGTTCGGCCTGGCACACCCGCTGGACAACACCTACGGCCTGCTGCTGTTCTCCAGGCTCGAGCTGCAATCGCCCGAGATCCGCTTCTTGGTCGAGGACAACGTGCCCTCGGTGCGCACCGGCGTGCGGCTCCGCTCCGGCCAGTGGATCGACTTCATCGGCCTGCATCCTCGCCCGCCGCGGCCGAGCCAGGACACCGAGCAGCGCGACGCGGAGATCCTGATCGTCGGCAGGGAGATGCGGCGGAGCGGCAGACCGACGATCGTCGCCGGCGATCTCAATGACGTCGCCTGGTCGCACACCACCCGGCTCTTCCGGCGCATCAGTGGCGCTCTCGACCCGCGCATCGGCCGGGGTCGGTTCAGCACCTTCCACGCCAGGTATCCCTTCCTGCGGTGGCCGCTCGACCATGTCTTCCACACCGACAGCTTCACCCTCGCCGAGATGAGGCGGCTGCCCTACTATGGCTCGGACCACTTCCCGGTTTTGGTCGAGCTCCGCCTCGAGCCGAAGGCGAGGTCCTGCAAGGAAGCGCCCGCAGCCGAGGGCGACGACCGCGCGGAAGCCCGAAGCAAGATCCAGGAAGGCCAGGGGTGCCGCGACTGAGCGCGTGGCCGCCGGGTCGCCCATAAAGGGAACCCGATCGTCCACCTCGCGTTGTATGGTACGTCCTCAGGGCGGCTTCCCGTCATCGACCCACCCGCCGCGTCGCAGGGCGCCAACCGTAAAGTGAAATTTCCATGACCAATCCCTTCTTGAGCATGTGGCTCAGCGCCGCCAATAGCTGGACGGGCGCCGCCCGTGGCTACTGGACCGCCGAGATGCACCGCCAGCAGAACGCGCTCGCGCGCCAGCTGATGGACCAGACCAGCCGGTTCTGGCTGGAGGCGTGGCAGCTCTCCCCCCCGGGGCGGAAGTCCAAGGCCCGCGGCAGCTGAGCTCGGCGCCGCTCGCCGCCGCTCGCCCCAGGACGGCGCGGCGTTCGCGAAAACCGGCGGCACGGCTCCACGGCACTCGGGTACCCTTCTTCCTGGCCCTGCTCGCGGTTCTGATGCTACTCGTCTTCGTGCCGGCCCCGCCCATCGGCCCCGTCCGGCTGCGCGGTCCGTGGGAGGCCGTGCGAGGAATTCCCGGATGAGCGACACCCCCACCTTCGCCGCCATCGGCCTCGACCACCGCCACATCTATCATCTGGTTGGCGAGCTCATCGCCGCCGGCGCAAGCTGCGCCGGCTATTGCCCCATGACCACCGACCCGCGCGTGCTCGAGGGCTTCAGGGAGCGCTTCCCCGCCCTCCCCGCCATCGATCGCGAGCGCCTGCTCGACGATCCGACCATCGACATCATCTGCACCGCCGCCGTGCCCCGCGACCGGGCCGGTCTCGCCATCCGGGCGATGCGGGCGGGCAAGGACGTGATGGTCGACAAGCCCGGGGCAACGACGCTCGCCGACCTCGACCGGGTCGAGCGCGCTGCCCGGGAGACCGGCCGGATCTTCTCGATCTGCTTCTCCGAGCGCTTCGTCGTCCCTGCCTGCGAGCTGGCCGGCCGGCTGGTCGCCGAGGGTGCCATCGGCCGGGTGATCCAGACGACCGGCCTCGGGCCGCATCGCCTCAACCAGGCCATCCGTCCCGCCTGGTTCTTCGAGCAGGCGGCCCATGGCGGCATCCTGGCCGACATCGGCTCGCACCAGATCGATCAGTTCCTGTTCTTCACCGGCAGCGAGCATGTCGAGATCGCCGCGAGCGCCGTCGGCAGCTTCGGCGACCACGGCATCAGGGGGTTCGAGGATTACGGCGAGATCCTGCTCCGCTCCGAGAAGGC
The DNA here is from genome assembly GCA_964393275.1 of uncultured Geminicoccaceae bacterium. GTDB lineage: Bacteria > Pseudomonadota > Alphaproteobacteria > Geminicoccales > Geminicoccaceae > SLRI01. The sequence continues at coordinate 8,171 of CAYMTA010000108.1, forward strand.
CTCGGGCTTCATCCGCGTCGACTGGTTCACCCCGGACGGCCTCGCCACCTGGGGCGACGGCCGCCTCTTCCTGCTCGGCACCGAGGGCTACCTCGAGCTGCGCAAATACATCGACATCGCCGGCCGTCCCGGCACCGACCACCTCCTCCTCGTCAATGCCGAAGGCACGCGCCACATCGACGCCGGCACCGAGCCCCTGACCTATTTCCGCCGCTTCCTCGACGACGTCAGGGACCGCACCGCCACCGCCATGCCCGTAGGCCACGCCGTCCGCGTCACCCGCCTCGCCCTCCAGGCCCAGGCCCAGGCAAGGCGATTGAAGAAGGCCGGCTTGCGCGCGTGACACGTGGCCGGATCGGGCGCATCCAGCAAGGAGGCGTGGCCGCGCTCGAGGCGGCTCGCTGACCGTCATCGTCAGCGCCGACCAGGCCGGCATCCGTGCCGTGCGCCCCAAAGTTGGAGAACCTCTTGCTCTCGAAAAAGAACGCCCTCGCCGGAGAAGGCCATGCCTGGACGGCGGAGGCGGTCGGCCAGATCGAGGCGGACTTCCAGCGTTCGGCGGACACCCATCTCCATCGGGTGCGCGTGCCGGCCCTCGCCGGGATCGACATCTACCTCAAGGACGAGAGCACCCATCCGACCGGCAGCCTGAAGCACCGCCTCGCACGCTCGCTCTTCCTCCTCGCCCTCTGCAACGGCTGGATCCGCGAGGGCATGCCGGTGATCGAGGCGTCATCCGGCTCGACGGCGGTCTCGGAGGCCTATTTCGCGCGCATGATCGGCGTCGAGTTCTACGCGGTCATGCCCCGGACGACGTCCAGGGAGAAGATCGAGGCGATCGAGTTCTACGGCGGCCACTGCCACTTCATCGACGAGCCGGGTGCCATCTACGACGAGGCCCACAAGCTCGCCGAGCGGACCGGCGGCCACTTCATGGACCAGTTCACCTACGCCGAGCGCGCCACCGACTGGCGCGGCAACAACAACATCGCCCAGTCGATCTTCAGCCAGCTCGAGCGCGAGCCGCACCCTTTGCCGCGCTGGATCGTGATGAGCGCCGGCACCGGCGGCACCACGGCGACCATCGGCCGCTATCTGCGCTACATCCGCTGCGACACGCAGCTCTTCTGCGTCGATGTCGAGAACTCGGTCTTCCACGCCTGCATCGCCCAGAACCGTCGCGACCTCACCATCAAGAAGGGCTCGCGCATCGAGGGCATCGGCCGGCCGCGCTTCGAGCCCTCCTTCATCCCCGAGGTCGTGGACCGGATCGCATGCGTGCCCGACGCCGCCTCGCTCGCCACCATGCGCGCCCTCTCACGCCATCTCGGCCGCCGGGTCGGCGGCTCGACCGGCACCAACTTCTGGGGCGTGTGCCTGATCGCCGCGGAAATGGCGGCCCGGGGCGAGGCAGGCTCGATCGTCAGCCTGATCTGCGACTCCGGCGAACGCTACGCCAACACCTACTACGACGACGCCTGGATCGAGGCCCAGGGCTTCGACCTCCGCCCCTACGAGGACGCCGTCCAGCACCTCCTCGAGCAGGGCACATGGCCCGAAGGCGGCCCGCCCGGCTGAGAACCTGCCCTCGCCACAGAAAGCCGCGCCGCGCCCCCGGTGATCCACAGCTTCGACCGGAACCCCCCACCCCGCGTCACGGCCAAAGACGCCCTCCACGTCCACCGGCTGATCGGCGCCCTGCTGCGCTCGCCCGACGAGGGCAGGCGGATCGAGATCGCCGCGTCCTAGGATTTATACCCTATTCGAAGCAGCGAATCAAGCGCCGATGGGTTCCTTCGGCAATCCGGGCCGGCGGGTTCGCTCGACCGGGCAGAAGAGCCGGGATTCCGGCCGATTGCCCTTGTCGTTCAAGGCGTTGACGGGCGTCGGGTTCGTTCGTCGGCGCTCCGGTTCGTTCGTCGAATCGCCGGGTTCGCTCGTCGATTCCCTGGGTTCGTTCGTCGAATCGGCGGGTTCGATCGTCGCCGCCTGTTGCATCCGATGCATCATGCGACCGAAAATGTTGCACCAGATGCAACAGCCCAAAACGCCATGTTGCATCGGACGCAACAACCCGGCGGGCCATGTTGCACCGGATGCAACAACCCAAGAGGAATTGATGCATCCCATGCAACAACC
>CAYMTA010000109.1:0-10096 GCA_964393275.1 uncultured Geminicoccaceae bacterium
GGGCTGAACATCGTCAGCGCCATCCTCAACAAGAAGGTCTCGCGGGACGAGGATCTCGTGACCGTGCTGGAGGCCAAGGAAGACCCGCTGACCGGGCTCGAATGGCAGCATGTCAAGGCCCAGGTATGGATCGCGGCCGAGAGCCTGCTCGACAGCCCGGAGGAGATCTGGACGATCGCCCGCTCGAGCTACAACGAAAGCTGCAGCACCTGCCATCGCCAGCCCGACGAGGCGCATTTCGACGCCAACGCCTGGCCCGGCCTGTTCGCCGGCATGGTCGGCTTCACCAGCCTGGACGGCGACACCGCCAAGGTGGTGCTCAAGTACCTGCAGACCCATTCGGCCGATTTTCGCGGCATGGCGAACGGCGCCGACCCGACCCTGGGCGTCGTGCAGACCGCGCGGCCCTGACGAGGATGAGCCCATGAGCTTCCCGAGGCGCGATTTCCTCAAGGGCATGGCGGCCATGTCGGGCACGGGCCTGGTGGCGCCCAGCCTGCTCACCCTGAGCCCGGCCGAGGCGCAGGCCGCCGTGGAGGTGACCGACGACATCACCACCTGGAAGATCACCGGCTCGCACTTCGGCGCCATTCGCGCCAAGGTGGTCAACGACCGGGTGCTGGAGGTGCAGCCGCTCGAGCTGGACCAGCACCCGACCGAGATGATCAAGGGGATCATCGGGCTGATCTACAGCCCGTCGCGCATCCGCTACCCGATGGTGCGCCTCGACTGGTACAAGAACGGGCACAAGAGCGACACGGCGCGGCGCGGCGACAACCGCTTCGTGCGGGTCGGCTGGGACGAGGCCATCGACCTCTTCTACGCCGAGCTCGAGCGGGTGCAGCAGGAGCACGGGCCCTGGGCGCTGCACACCGCCGGCGTCGGCTGGCGCTCGGTCGGCCAGATGCACAGCTGCGGCAACCACATGGTGCGCGCGATCGCCATGCACGGGCGCAGCGTCGGCACGATCGGCGACTACTCGACGGGGGCGGGGCAGGTCATCCTGCCCTACATCCTCGGCTCCACCGAGGTCTACTCGCAGGGCACCTCGTGGGAGGTCATCCTCGAGCAGAGCCAGGTCATCGTCTTCTGGGCCAACGATCCGATCAAGAACCTGCAGGTCGGCTGGAACACCGAAACCCACGAGGCCTACGCCTACTACGCGCAATTGAAGGACAAGATCGCCAGGGGCGAGATCCGGGTGATCTCCATCGACCCGGTGCGCAGCAAGACGCAGAACTACCTGGAGTGCGAGCACCAGTACGTCAATCCGTTGACCGACGTGCCGTTGATGCTGGCGATGGCGCACACCCTGGTCGAGGAGGAGCTCTACGATGCCGAGTTCCTCGAGACCTATGCGCTGGGCTTCGACCGCTTCGTGCCCTACCTCCAGGGCAAGACCGAGGACATGGTCGAGAAGACGCCGGAATGGGCCGAGGCCATCTGCGGCGTGCCGGCGGAGCGCATCCGCGAGCTCACCCGGCTTCTGGCCGGCAACCGCACCCAGCTCATCTTCGGCTGGGCGGTGCAGCGCCAGCAGCACGGCGAGCAGCCGTACTGGATGGGGGCGGTGCTGGCGACGCTGCTCGGCCAGATCGGCCTGCCGGGCGGCGGCATCAGCTTCTCGCACCACTACAGCTCGGTCGGCGTGTCCTCCTCGGGTGCGGCGATGCCGGGCGCCTTCCCGCTCAACCTCGATCCGGGTCGCACCCCCAAGTACGACAACACCGACTACCAGGGCTACAGCGCGGTGATCCCGATCTCGCGGGCGATCGACGCGCTGCTCGAGCCCGGCAAGGAAATCGATTTCAACGGGGCGAAGGTCAAGCTGCCGCCCTACAAGATGGGCGTCTTCATCGGCCACAACCAATGGCACCGGCAGCAGCAGCGAAACCGCATGAAGGAGGCCTACCACAGGCTCGAGACGGTGGTCGCGATCGACTACAACTGGACCGCCACCTGCCGCTTCGCCGACATCGTGCTGCCGGCCTGCACGCCCTTCGAGCGCAACGACCTCGATGCCTACGGCTCGTACAGCAACCGGGGCGTGCTGGCGATGCACAAGCTCGTCGACCCGTTGTTCAATTCCCGCCCCGACTTCGCCATCTTCAGCGCGCTCTGCCGGCGCTTCAACCGCGAGAACGAGTACACGCGCGGCATGAACGAGATGCAGTGGATCAAGCACCTCTACAACGAGTGCGTCGCCGAGAACATGCTCAAGGACATGCCGATGCCGCCCTTCGCCGAGTTCTGGGAGAAGGGCTACCACCTCTTCCCCGAGGGCGAGCCCTGGGTGCGCCACGCGAGCTTTCGCGACGACCCCGAGGTCAACGCGCTGGGCACGCCCTCGGGCTTCATCGAGATCTTCAGCCGCAAGATCGAGGGCTACGGCTACGCCGACTGCAAGGGCCACCCGATCTGGATGGAGAAGACCGAGCGCTCGCACGGCGGCCCCGGCTCCGACCGCTTCCCGCTGTGGCTGCAGTCGGTCCATCCGGACAACCGCCTGCACTCGCAATTGTGCGAGTCCGAGCCGCTGCGCGAGACCTATGCGATCCAGGGGCGCGAGCCCATCTTCATGAGCCCCGAGGACGCGGCCGCCCGGGGCATCGCGCACGGGGACATCGTGCGCGTGTTCAACGATCGCGGCCAACTGCTCGCCGGCGCCCATGTGTCCGACAATTTTCCATCCGGCGTGGTGCGCATCCAGGAAGGCGCCTGGTACGGCCCGACCGGCCCCGAGATCGGTGCCCTCGACACCTATGGCGATCCGAACACGCTGACCCTCGACATCGGCACCTCCAGCCTGGCGCAGGCGCCGAGCGCCAACACCTGCAATGTCGAGATGGAGAAGCTCGTCGGCACGGCACCGGCGGTGACCGCCTTCGGCGGGCCGATCGAGGTCGATCCCGATGGCAATCCGATCAAGGGCGATGCCTGAGAGCCGGTCCGATGACGCCGAGGCATCCTTGAGCCCCGGCGAATGGGCGAAGGTCAGCGAGCAGCGGGCGCTCGTCTACGGCTGGCTCTCCACGCTCTACGCCGCCGAGATTCCGCGAGCGCGGCTCGCCGCCTATCTCGCGGGCGAGGCAGCACCCCTCCTCGAGGGCTTCTCGATCATGGGGTTCGGTGCCGAGGCCCGGCGCCTGCAGGCGGCCATCGATGCGCTGCGCGAGGTGCAGGACGCGCATCTCGAGCTGGCGGCGGATTTCGCGCAGCTGTTCCTGCTCGACGCCCACGCCGGCGCCTTGCCCTACGCTTCGGCCCATGACACCGGCGAGGCGCGCTTGTACGGCCCCGCGGAAGCGCGCATGCGCGCCTTTCTCGCTCACGCATCGCTCGCCATCCAGGACGACTTCAAGGAGCCGGCCGATCACCTCGCGGTCCATCTCGCCTTGATGGCGCGGATCGCCCTGGAGCAGGCGGGCGCGGCGGATGTCGCCGACGCGGCCCGCGACCAGGCCGCCTTCCTGCGCGATGCCCTGCTGCCCTGGCTGCCGAGCTTCGCCGCGCGCAGCCAGCGAGCGTCACCACGCTTCGACCTCTATCCCGCGCTCGCCGCCCTTCTGCTCGCCCTGGTCGAGCACGATGCGGGCTTTCTCGGCGACGTCGCGGCGTCGTCCGCTAGAGGTGGGCCTTCGCCAGCATCATGTGGCAGCCCTTCTCGCCGTCGACGCTTTGGGTGATGCGCAGATCGGCGGCGAGCGAGCAGAGCATGTAGGCCTCCTCGCGGCCGAGGCTGGTGCGGCGGCAGACATGGGCGATCATTTCCCGGACGGCGATCCGGGCGGCCTCGTCGAGCTCGGCATGGAGGCCCATCGAGATCAGATGGGTGGCGGTCTCGGCGAAGGGGTAGGCGTAGTCGAGATCCTTCCTGACGGTCAGGCGGAAGCGGCCCTCGAGGCCGGTCTCGAGCGCGGTGACGCTGACCTCGCCGTCGCCCTGCATGCCGTGGCCGTCACCGGCCGAGAAGAGGGCACCCTCGTTGAAGACGGGCAAATAGAGGCTGGCGCCGGCGCGCAGCTCCTTGTTGTCGAGATTGCCGCCGAACTTGCGCGGCTGCATCGAGGAGCAGCGGCCCCAGTGCGGCGGCGGGGCCACGGTGATCACGCCGAAAAAGGGGTCGAGCGGCAGCTCCTTGCCCCAGGGCAAAAGGGCGGTGCCGCGCTCGCGGTCGATCGAGGGATGGATGATCGAGAGGCTGTCGAACTCCAGGGGCAAGGTGCCCATGAGGGGCTTGATGGCGGTCCAACCCCAGCTGTCGATCGGCGTCACCTCGAGGATGTCGATCTGCAGCACGTCGCCGGGCTCTGCTCCCTCGACATGCACGGGTCCGGTGATCATGTGGCTGGTCGGGCCGGGCGGGCAGCGGCGCATGGCCTCGAGGTGGCCTTCTTGAACGAGCGAGCGGTCCGGCGGCAGGTCCGCCTCGCGGGCGGCCGCCCAGCTCGCAAGCTGGACGGTGTCGCCCGAGGCGACCCTGAGCACCGCGGGCCGCGCCGCGTCGATATAGCCCCAGGCGATGTTCTCCGGGGTGGCGGGCAGCTCGTGGTGGCTCGGCATCGGCACTCTTCCAGGTGGTCGGCGGGGTGGCGGCTCGTTCAGGCGAAGGTGACGATGCCGGTGTGCACGTCGTACATGGCGCCGGCGATGGCGATCTCGCCCGCCTTTTCCATGCCCTCGAGGATCGGGCTGCGCCGGCGGATGCGCTCGAGGGTCAGCTCGACGTTCTTCTCGGCCACGGCCTGGACGAAGGCGGCATTCTTCGAGGAGCGGTCCTCGGCGAAGCCTTCGACCGCGGCGACCGCCGGCTTGATGTTGGCGAGGGTCTGGGTGAGGTTGCCCAGGACCACGTCGTCGCACGCACCCTTGATGGCCCCGCATTCGCTGTGGCCGACGACCAGGACCAGCTTCGCACCCGCCGCGGCGCAGGCGAATTCCAGGCTGCCCAGCATGTCGTCGTTGACGAAGTTGCCGGCGACCCGGGCGGCGAACACGTCGCCGATGCCCTGGTCGAAGGTGGTTGTCGCCGATTCGCGGGAATCGATGCAGCCGACGATGGCGGCGAACGGGTGCTGGCCGGCGCCGGTGGCGGCCACCTGCTCGGCGAGGTTGCAGTTGAGCATCGTGCCCTCGACGAAGCGCGCATTGCCGTCCTTCAGCATTTGCAGCGCCATTTCCGGTGTCATGGCCGCCTGGCTCGCCTCGGTCTGGACGGCGCAGGTCTGGGCGGCGAGCGCCAGGCGGGACGGCAGGACGAAGGCCGAGGCGCAGCCGCAGGCCAGAAGCGATGCGCCGGCCGTTTTCAGGAAATGGCGGCGCTCGATGTGCTTCACATGCATGACTTGATCGTTCCTTGAGTGGCCGGTGGCTTTTGCTAGCCGGCGAAGCGGACGGAGGGGGTGCCCCGGATGCCGGTGTCGATGGCGAGCAGGGCACCTTCGTTGGGGTTCCTCTCCAGGGCCGCGGCGTCGAGGCCGTGGCGGGCGGAGGTGACATAGAGGGTTTCGAGGTCGGGGCCGGCGAAGCAGCAGGAGGTGGGCTGGCTGACGGGCAGCTCGATGACGCGCTCGACCTTGCCATCGGGGGCGAAGCGGACGAGCGAGGAGCCGGCGAAGCGGCAGTTCCACAAATGGCCCTCGGCATCGATGGCCGAGCCGTCGCAGTGGCCAGGCAGCTTCTCGTCGCTGAAGACGCGGGACGCCCCGAGGCTGCCGTCGTCCTGGACCTCGAAGGCCTTGATGACGCCGGTCAGGGTGTCGGCGAAGAGGAGGGTGTGGCCCTCGTCGGTCCAGGCCAGCGTGTTGGAAAGGCCGACATGGTCGACCTCGCGGCTGACGCCGCCGTCATGGCGGATGCGGTAGAGGGCGCCGGTCGATCCGGTCATGGCCTTTGGGCTGCCGTCGGGGTGCAGGTTGTTCTGCATGGTGCCGACCCAGAAGCTGCCGTCGGGGGCGCACTTGGCCTCGTTGGCGCGGTTCTCTGGCCGGTCGGGCTCGTGGGCGACGAAGAGCTCGAGGGCACCCGTCGCCTCGTCCATGACGTAGACGCCGTCGCGCATGGCGAGGAGGAGGCCGGGCTTCTTCTCGCGCCGGACGACGGCCGAGGGGAAATCGTCGAGCTGCCACTGGCGGCGCTCATCGCTCGCGAGGTGCCAGCGGTGGACGCGCTTCTTCGAGATGTCGACCCAGAGCAGCGCGTTCTCGATATCGTCCCAGAAGGGGCCTTCGCCGACGCCGTTTTCGGCATCCAGCGCGATCTCGATCCGCATCTCCAGCTCCTCCCCGCCGCTCCCGCCGGGACTATGGCGGCGTACGGGCACCGAGGCAACGCCGGGGGGCGCGGCCTCGGGCGCGGGTGCAAGCGAAGTGGCGCCAATCCGGTCTTGCTGCCCGAACGCGCGCTCTCTAGGCTCCGGGCCAGCCCGTTCGAGGGTCATCACAGGGGGAGGCCAAGAATGCTGAAAATGGCGGTGAAATCGGCTCTTGTCGGCGGCGTGGCCGCGGCGGCGCTCCTGGTCTTGGGCGGAACGTCGCAGGCGCAGGAACGCTACACCTATCTGCACCACGCGACGCCGACCAATGTCTTCTGGCAGGCGGTCAAGAAGGGCATGGACGAGGCCTGCGGGCAGATCGGGGCCGACTGCCAGATGGTCTTCCTGCAGCAGGACGGCAATTTCCAGGAGCAGCTCAACAACCTCGAGGCGGCGATAGCACAGGACCCGGACGGCATCATCATGACCTTCGCCGGCGGCCACATCTTCGACGAGGCGATCGAGCGCGCCATGGACCAGGGCATTCCGGTCCTGGCCTCCAATGTCGACCATCCGGACAAGACGCACCGCCTGTCGTTCACCGGCCAGGACCTCGAGCAGGCGGGCTACGACCTCGCGGCCGGCCTCGCCCCGCAGTTCCCGGAGGAGGGGCCGATCCACGTCCTGATCGGCATCTCCGGGCCGGGCCAGGTCTGGGCCGAGAGCCGGGGGGCGGGCATCGCCCGCTTCATGGACGACTACATCGCCGAGCACCCGGACCGCGAGATCACGTATGAGAAGATCGACAGCGGTCTCGACCTCGCGATCACCGGCCAGCGGGTCGCGGCCTACGTGCAGACCACGCCGACCACGGCCTATTTCGACGTCGGCTACTGGGCGGCCGGGGCGGCGGTCTCGCTGCGCGATCTCGGCAAGGCGCCGGGGGAGGTGCTGCTCGCCTGCTTCGACCTTGTGCCGGTGGTGCTCGAGGAGATGAAGACGGGCTATATCCAGATGACCATCGACCAGCAGCCCTTCCTGCAGGGCTATGTGCCGATCCATCAGCTTCATACGATGAACAAGTACAAGCTCGGCGCCTACGACGTGAACACCGGCAAGGCGCTGGTCACGCCGGACCAGGTCGACACGCTGCTCGAGCTCTCGGCACAGGGCATCCGCTGACCGTCGCTGTCTGATCCGTCTCTCCCGGGCCGCCCGTGCGGCGGCCCGGACGCCTGCCTGGGCCCGCCGATGCAGCCGATCGTCAAAACCCTTCTGTCGCGGCCCGAGATCAGCGCGCTCGTCATGCTGGTGGTGGTGGTGGCCGCCTTCGGCTTCTACGCGCCGCAGTTCGCCTCTTATGGCAACACGCGCGTCCTGCTCTTCTCGCTGCCGGAGCTCGGCATCGTCGTGCTCGGCGTCGGCATTTTGATGATCGCCGGCGAGTTCGACCTCTCGGTCGGCTCGGTCTTCGCGCTGGTGCCCATGCTCATGGTCGTCGCCATGGGGCGCTGGGGGATGCCGCCGCTCGTCGCCATGGCCATGGGCTTCGCGCTGGCGCTGGTCGTGGGCTACGTCAATGGCTGGATCACGCTGACCTTCAACATTCCGAGCTTCGTCACGACGCTCGGCATGCTGTTCATGGCGCGCTCGCTCGCGACGGTGCTCTCGGGCGGGTTCCCGCCGCCCTTTCCCTCGAACCTGCCGACCGAGCTCTTCGTCGCCGATCTCGGCCTCTTTCGGAGCTCGATGGTCTGGTTCGCCGGGTTCGCGCTGATCCTCGGCATCGTCCTGCACCTCTCCAACCTCGGCAACTGGATCTTCGCGACCGGCGGGCAGAGCCAGGCGGCGGCCGACATGGGCATCGACACCAGGCGGGTGAAGCTCTTCTGCTTCATGCTCTGCAGCTTCCTCGCCGGCTTCGCCGGGATGATCACGACGCTTCGGCTGCGCTCGGCTCTGCCGTCCCTGGGCGAGGGGCTGGAATTGCAGGCGATCGCGGCCGCGGTGATCGGCGGGGCGGCGCTTACCGGCGGCATCGGCTCGCTCATCGGCATGCTGGTCGGCACGACGCTGATCCGGGTGATCGACAACGGCCTCGTCATGGCGCGCATCGACGCGAACTGGTTCCGCTTCGCGATCGGTGCTCTCACCATCGTCGCCGTGATCCTCAACACCTGGGTGCGGGCGCGCGCCAGGCGGATGAAATGAGGAGCAGCCGATGACGCCACGCCTCGAGGAGCATTTCCAGGCGCGGGACTCCTTCGTCCAGCCGACGGCGCGGGCGCTGGTGCGCTGCGAGGGGCTGGAGAAGTGGTACGGCAGCGTGCATGCCCTGGCCGAGGTCGATTTCCATGCGGAGCCGGGCGAGATCGTCGGCCTCGTCGGCGACAACGGGGCCGGCAAGTCGACGCTCATCAAGATCCTTTCGGGCGCCCATCCGGCCGATGGCGGGCGGATCTTCTTCGAGGGCCGGGAGGTCCGGCTCGACACGCCCAAGGCGGCGATGGGGCTCGGCATCGAGACCATCTACCAGTACACGGCGATGGTTCCGGCGATGTCGATCGCGCGCAACATGTTCATCGGCCGCGAGCCTTTGACCCGCTTCGCCATCGGCGGCATCGGCCTCATGGACCGGCGCACCATGGTCGAGCACGCGACGCGCTCCCTGACCAATATCGACCTCACCGAGCGCTCGCCCGACACCACGGTCGAGGAGCTCTCGGGCGGCCAGCGCCAGGCGGTCGCCATCGCCCGGGCGATGTACTTCAAGTCGAAGCTGCTCATCCTGGACGAGCCGACCAACCACCTGTCGGTCAAGGAGACCAACAAGGTGCTGGACTATGTCAGCTCGCTGAAGGAGCAGGGCATCGGCTCGATCTTCATCAGCCACAACCTGCACCACATCTTTCCGATCTCCGACCGCATCGTCGCCATGGCGCGCGGCCGGAAGATCGCCGACATCGAGAAGCGCGACACGACGATCGACGAGCTGACCGATCTGATCGTCTAGGCTTGGCAACGGGAGACGGGGCGATGGAGCACGAGGGCAGGACGGCGCTGGTGACGGGGGCGACGGGCGGGCTCGGCGTCGCCGAGAGCAGGGCGCTGGCAGAGGCCGGCGCCGATGTGCTGATGCTCGACATCAAGGGGCGGGAGGTGGCGGACGCGCTCGGCGCCGAGCTGCCGAAGGGGGCCGGGGCGGTGCGCTTCGTCGAGTGCGACCTGGCCGACCCCGAAGGGGCGCAGGATCTGGCGCGGCGGCTCGACGGCGAGGTCGGCGGCATCGACATCCTGATCAACAATGCGGCGATCAATCCCCTGAAGCCGGTCGACGGCTACGACCTCGCCGAGTGGCGCCGGGTGCAGGACGTGAACGCGACCTCGGCCGTCGCCCTGGCGCAGGCGGTGGTGCCGTCGATGAAGCGGAAGGGCTGGGGGCAGATCATCCAGATCTGCTCGGTGACGCTGAACGGCGGCTGGTCGGACTTCACCTCCTATGTCTCGTCGAAGGGCACGCTCCTGGGCCTGACGCGGTCGCTGGCGCGCGAGCTCGGCAAGTTCGGCATCCGTGCCAACGCGGTGAGCCCGGGGGCCATTCCGACAGCGCTCGAGAAGGAGGTCTGGGCCGACCAGCTCGAGACCTACGTGCAGTTCCTGCTCGACCACCAGGCGCTCAAGTACCGGGGCAGCCCCGAGGACATTGCCGAGGCGATCATGTTCCTGGTGTCGGACAAGGCGCGCTTCATCACCGGGCAGAACCTCACGGTCGACGGCGGCTGGTGGATGCACTGAGAGGCTGGAAATGAATCGAGCGTCGAGCGATCAGGGTGCGAAGTCTGT
>CAYMTA010000110.1:0-10076 GCA_964393275.1 uncultured Geminicoccaceae bacterium
CCTGGGGTGGCGCAGACGGACAGCGTCGATCTCCTGCGCGAGTCGCGTGACGAACGGTGACGGCGCCCATCGTCCTCGATGTGTCCATCGCGATCGAAGGGCTGATCGACGAGCCGTTGCACACCGCCGCACGGCGGCCGATGGCGCTGCTGCCCGACCGGCTGGCCGACCGCCTGGCTGCCGGGCGCTGAGCCCTTGACCGCCTACGCCGAGCTCCAGGTGACCACGAACTTCTGCTTCCTGCGGGGCGCCTCGCACCCGGAGGAGCTGGTGCTGCGCGCCCACGAGCTGGGGCTCGCCGCCATCGCCGTCACCGACCGGAACAGCTTCGCCGGGCTGGTGCGGGCGCATGTCAAGGCGAGGGAGCTGGGCCTGCGCTTCCTGCCGGGCGTGCGGCTCGACCTCGCGCAGGGCCCGTCGCTGCTCGCCTGGCCCATGGACAAGCCGGCCTACAGCCGCCTCTCGCGCCTCCTGACGCTCGGCAAGCGGCGCGCCGCCAAGGGCAGCTGCATCCTCCATCTCGCCGACGTCCTGGCGCATGACGAGGGCCAGATTTTTGCCGTCATCGAGCCGGACGACGCCACGCTCGAGAGCCTCGCCGCCCGCTGGCGCGACCGGCTCCACCTCGTGGCCAGCCACCGCCTCGGCGGCGACGACCGGGAGCGCCTCGCCCGGCTGGCCGGGCGGGCGCGGCGGGCCGGCGTGCGACTGCTCGCCACCAATGACGTGCACTATCACGTGCCGGAACGGCGGCCGTTGCAGGACGTCGTCACCTGCATTCGCGAGCATTGCACCATCGCCGGGGCCGGCGGCCGGCTCTTCGCCAATGCCGAGCGCCACCTCAAGCCCGCGGTCGAGATGGCGCGGCTCTTCGCCGACTGGCCCGAGGCGCTGGCGAGCGGCCTCGAGATCATCGATCGCTGCCGCTTCTCCATGGACGAGCTGGCCTACGACTACCCGGTCGAGGCGAGCTGCGATGGCCGCACGCCGCAGCAGGAGCTCGAGCGCCTGACCTGGCAGGGTGCCCTGGAACGCTACGGCGAGCCCGTGCCGGAGAAGGTGCGGCGGACGCTGGCTCACGAGCTGGCGCTGATCGCCGAGCTCGAGTACGCACCCTATTTCCTCACCGTCCACGAGATCGTCCGCTTCGCCCGCTCGCGTTCCATCCTCTGCCAGGGCCGGGGCTCGGCGGCCAACTCGGCCGTCTGCTTCGTCCTCGGCATCACCGCCGTCGACCCGGCCAGGATCGACCTGCTCTTCGAGCGCTTCATCTCGGCCGAGCGCAACGAGCCGCCCGACATCGACGTCGATTTCGAGCACGAGCGCCGCGAGGAGGTGATCCAGCACATCTACGAGCGCTACGGCCGCGATCATGCAGCGCTCACCGCCACCGTGATCCGCTACCGGACGAGGAGTGCCATGCGCGAGGTCGGCAAGGTGATGGGGCTCTCGGCCGACGCCCTGGACGCCCTCTCCAAGTCGGTCTGGGGGCATGGCCGGGACGGGCTCCGGCTCGACCATGCGCGCGAGGCCGGGCTCGATCCGAGGGACCCCCTGATCCTGCGGACCATGCGCCTCGCCCGCGAGCTGATCGACACGCCCCGCCACCTCTCGCAGCATGTCGGCGGCTTCGTCATCGCGAGAAGCCCGCTCCACGATCTGGTGCCGATCGAGAATGCCGCCATGGCCAACCGCACCGTGATCGAGTGGGACAAGGACGACATCGACGCGCTCGGCATGCTCAAGATCGACGTGCTCGCCCTCGGCATGCTGACCTGCATCAAAAGGGCCTTCGACCTCCTGCGCCAGGCCTACGGCGTCAGGATCGACCTCGCTTCCGTGCCGCCCGAGGACCCGGCCGTCTACGAGATGCTGCAGGCGGCCGATTCGATCGGCGTCTTCCAGGTCGAATCCCGGGCCCAGATGTCGATGCTGCCGAGGCTCAGGCCGCGCACCTTCTACGATCTCGTGATCGAGGTGGCGATCGTCCGGCCGGGCCCCATCCAGGGCGACATGGTCCACCCGTATTTGCGCCGGCGCGAGGGCAGGGAGGCGATCGAGTTCCCTTCGGCCGAGCTCGAGGCGGTGCTCGGCAAGACCCTGGGCGTGCCGCTCTTCCAGGAGCAGGCGATGCGGATCGCCATCGTCGCCGCCGGCTTCACACCTGCCCAGGCCGACGGGCTCAGGCGCGCCATGGCGACCTTCAAGCAGCGCGGCCAGCTCGACCGCTACCACACCATGCTGGTGGAAGGCATGACGGCCCGGGGCTACGATGCCGCCTTTGCCGAGCGCTGCTTTCTGCAGATCGAGGGCTTCGGCTATTACGGCTTCCCCGAGAGCCATGCCGCGAGCTTCGCCCTTCTCGTCTACGTCTCGGCCTGGCTGAAGTGCCACTACCCGGACGTCTTCTGTGCTGCCATCCTCAACAGCCAGCCCATGGGCTTCTACGCCCCGGCGCAACTGGTCCAGGATGCCGTCGATCATGGCGTCGAGGTCCGCCCTCCCGACGTCAACTGGAGCTTCTGGGACGCCACGCTCGAGCCGCTCGCCCGCCGCCGCGGACCGCTGAAGGCCGCGGTCCGCCTGGGCTTTCGCCAGATCAAGGGGCTCGGCGAGAAGGCGGCGACCCGCATCGCCACGGCTCGTCTTCGGCCCTACGGCAGCCCGGCCGAGCTCAAGCGCCGGGCCGGGCTCGACCGTGCCACCCTGGCTCGCCTCGCCGAGGCCGACGCCTTTCGCTCCATGGCCATGGACCGCCGCCAGGCGCTCTGGGCGGTCGAGGCCCTGCCCGAGGACGAGCTGCCGCTCTTCGCCGCGGCCGAGGCCGGCGGGCAGGGCTCCAACCTGCCACCCATCGAAAGCGCCGACGAGCCCTGGGCCGAGCTGCCGCCGATGGGCCAGGGCGAGCACGTCATCGAGGACTACACCAGCCTCCGCCTGTCCTTGAAGGCGCACCCCCTGGCGCTCCTGCGCGACCATCTCCGGCCCCGCCGGCTGGCGACCGCCCGCGAGCTCTGGTCGATCCCGCCCGGCCGCCGCGTCGCCATCGCCGGCCTCGTCATCGTCCGCCAGCGCCCGGGCAGTGCGAAAGGCGTCATCTTCGCCACGCTCGAGGACGAGACCGGCTTCGCCAACATCATCGTCTGGCCGAAGGTCTTCGAGCGCTACCGGCCGATCGTCATGCGCGCCCGCCTGCTCGAGGCCAGAGGCCGGCTGCAGCGCGAGGGCCGGGTCATGCACCTGATCGCCGAGACCCTGGCCGACCTCACGCCCGAGCTCCACTTCCTGCGCGACGGCAGCACCGACCCCAGGGGCTTCACCCAATCCCTCGACGGCACTCTGAGCCCCGCCGACGAGCTCGAGCGCGCCACCCCCGACCCCGGCGACGCCATGCCGAAGGGGCGGAATTTTCATTGAGGCGGGCCGGATCGCTGCTCGGCCTGTCGAGCCATGAATTCCTGCACGTCCTCGACGATGCGGGTCGGGTGGGCGAGGAAGCGGTCGAGGGGGGTGAGCAGGACGTCGCCGGGCCGCTCGCCGGAGGTGACGAGGCGGCCGAGCCAGGACAGGCGGCCGAGGCCGAAGCGCTCGGGGTGGTCGATGGCCAGCGCCAGGTAGAAGTGGGTGCCGCTCTTCGACCGTCGCCAGACCAGCCGGGCGGCGCCGATCGCCGGCCACGGGATCGTGACCGGTCGCCGGCCGACGAGCCGCAGGGCCGTGGCGGCGAGCTCGAGCCGCAGGCCAGGGCGGTGGCGGGCGAGAACCAGGAGGGCCACGGCGAGACCGATCACCGGCGGCCCGAGCGCGCCAAGCGGGGGCAGCAGGGCAGGGACCAGAAAGCTGGCGATGGCGGCGGCGAGGACACCGGAGGCGACCGGCAGCAGCGCCGACGAGAGCGGCCCGACGCGATGGACGACCAGCGGCGCCGGGGCGGGGTCGGGCCGTCCTCGCCGAAAGTGCCTTTTCTCCAGCCGGTCGACCACCGCCCAGAGGGCCAGCGGCACGGCGCCGAGCAGCATGGCGAGCCCCGGGTCGTCCGGCCAGCGCAGCCGCCTCGCCAGCGTCGATCGGATCGCCGATTCCTCGAGCCCTGCGGGAAGCGGCCCGGCCGGGACGGCCAGCCAGCCGACGAGCCCGCCGGCCAGCATGGCGCCCAGCATCACCACCAGGGCGAGACGCAGCTCGCCGCTTGCCTTCCTCGCCGCTGCCAAATGTCCGGCTCCGCCATCGCAAGGGAGGCCGCAGCATAGGGAAAAAGGATGAAGAAACCGTTGCCGGTCAGGCCGCTTGCGGCACGTCCCAGACCTCGCCCGGGCGCAGCGGCCGGAAGCGCTCGGGTGCCAGGCCCCGGGCCGCGCGGGCGGCCTCGAGGGCGCGGAGCGGAGCCTCGATGGCTTCGTCGGTGAGCTGGA
Source organism: uncultured Geminicoccaceae bacterium (assembly GCA_964393275.1). Lineage (GTDB taxonomy): Bacteria > Pseudomonadota > Alphaproteobacteria > Geminicoccales > Geminicoccaceae > SLRI01. The sequence continues at coordinate 4,413 of CAYMTA010000110.1, forward strand.
AGGTGCCCCAGTGGATGCCGGCGGCGTGGCCGGCATCCGAGGCGAGGAAGCCGGCCACGGCCTCCTCGGGGTTCTGGTGCTGCGACGCCATGAACCAGCGCGGCTCGTAGGCGCCGACCGGCAGGATGGCCGCCCGGAAGAGCCCGTGGCGCTTGCGCGCGGTCCGATAGTTGCGGCCGGCATCGAAGCCGGTGTCGCCCACATGGTAGAGCCGGCCGGCCGGGCCCTCGACGACGAAGGCGGCCCAGAGCGCCATGCGGCGGTCGCCGAGGCCGCGCGCCGACCAGTGGTGGCAGGGCTCGAGGTGGAAGGTGACACCCCGATGGGCGAGACTCTGGCCCCAGTCCCGGGCGGCGACGCGCATCGCGGGCACCGCATCCTTGATGATGGTGTCGTTGCCGAGCGGGGTCAGCACCAGGGGATCGTGCGCCGCCCGGAGCAGCGCCAGGGTGGCGACGTCGAGGTGGTCGTAGTGGTTGTGGGTGACCAGCACCACGTCGATCGGCGGCAGGCGGTCGAAGGCGATGCCGGGTGCGTTGACCCGCTTCGGGCCGATGAAGTGCCAGGGGCTGGCGCGCTCGGACCAGACCGGGTCGGTCAGGATGTTGAGCCCGCCGGTCTGGATCAGGAGCGTCGCATGGCCGACCATGGTCAGCCTGAACGCTTCGGGCGGCAGGCGCCTTTCCGGCAGGGCGGCCGGATGCGGGCTCGGGTAGTGCTTCGGCCACGCGGACTTGTCGCGGCCGAGCTGCCATTTGAGGAAATCGCCGAGACCCTTGGGCGTGATGCCGTCCGGGTTGAAGAAGCTCCGGCCGTCGAAATGATCGCTGACCGGCCCCCGGTAGTAGGGATTGCCGCCCGGGCCGCTCGTGGCGCAGGCGGTCAGGAGGCCCGGCAGGGCGGCGAGCCCGAGGGCCTTTCCGAGTCCCGGGAGGAGCTGGCGTCTTTTCATCGGGCCGCAGATAGGGCATTGCGACTGTCGGTCAAGCCGCCCCCGGCTCGGCCGGCCGCCGCGTGAACGGCAGGAAAGGCCAAGGCCCTGCTCCATTTCTACGACCGGCTGATCCTGCCCGCGCTGATCCATCGGGGCATGTCGGGCGAGCGCTTCCGGCCGCTGCGCGAGGCGCTGGTCGCCGGCACGTTCGGCCGGGTGATCGAGATCGGCATCGGCTCCGGGCTCAACCTGCCCTTCTACGGCCGCGCGGTCGAGGAGGTGATCGGCGTCGATCCGTCGGCGGCCCTGCTCGAGCGGGCGGGGCGGCAGGGCCCCTGGCTCGGCTTTCGCCTCCGCCTCCTGCGGCAGAGCGCCGAGCACCTGCCGTTCGACGATGGCACGTTCGACTGCGGCGTGGTGAGCTGGGCGCTCTGCTCGATCCCGGACCCCGTGGCGGCGCTGACCGAGCTGCGCCGGGTGCTGAAGCCCGGCGGCCGGCTGCACTTCATCGAGCACGGGCTGGCGGCGGACCCGGGCATCGCGCGCTGGCAGTCCCGGCTGACGCCGCTCTGGCGGCATTGCGCCGGTGGCTGCCGGCTCGATCGCCGCCCCGACGCCCTGCTCGCCGCCGCCGGCTTCACCCTGGGTGACATCGAGACCGGCGATCTGCTGGAAGGGCCGCGGCTTTTCACCTGGCACTATCGGGGCCGGGCGGTGGCCTGAGGCCAGCGGCCCCTGTGGGAGGCCCGGGACCCGGGCTTTTCCGCTTTGCCAAGCCGGAGCCGAATAGGCATAGTCCGCGGCTGTCGATGAGGAGAGAGCATGCGCCAGGTGACCGTCGCCGCCACCCAGATGGCCTGTGGTCCGGATCGGGCGACCAATCTCGCGAGCGCGGAAAGCCTGGTGCGCCGGGCGGCCGCCGCGGGGGCCGGGATCGTGCTGCTGCAGGAGCTGTTCGAATCGGTCTATTTCTGCAAGGACCAGTCGCCGGGACATTTCGCCCTGGCCTACTCGTTCGAGGGCCATCCCCTGATCGCCCGCATGAGCCGGCTCGCCGCCGAGCTCCGCGTGGTGCTGCCGGTCAGCTTCTTCGAGCGGGCCAATGCCGCCTACTTCAACTCGCTGGCGATGATCGACGCCGACGGCAGGGTGATGGGCGTCTACCGCAAGAGCCACATCCCGGACGGGCCGGGCTACCAGGAGAAGTTCTACTTCTCGCCCGGCGACACGGGCTTTCGCACCTGGCAGACGAAGGTCGGCTGCATCGGCGTCGGCATCTGCTGGGACCAGTGGTTCCCGGAGGCGGCGCGGGCGATGGCGGTGATGGGGGCGGAGCTGCTGCTCTATCCGACCGCGATCGGCAGCGAGCCGCAGGATCCCAGGCTCGACAGCCGCGAGCACTGGCGCCGGGCGATGCAGGGCCACGCGGCGAGCAACTGCATGCCGGTCATCGCCTCGAACCGGATCGGCCGCGAGGTCGGCGAGAACTGCGCCGTCACCTTCTATGGCGGCTCGTTCATCACCGACGGCACAGGCGCGATCACCGCCGAGCTCGGCCAGGAGCCGGGCCTCGTCACCGCCACCTTCGATCTCGACGAGCTGGCCCGCACGCGCGCCGCCTGGGGCCTCTTTCGCGACCGCCGGCCGGACCTCTATCTGCCGCTGCTCACCCTCGATGGCCGCGAGGCCGGCATCTGAGGGTCATTCCTCGAGAAAGCGCTCGAACGCCTCCTTGTAGTCGGGATGCCAGCGCGACAAGGGCGGGCGGTTCTCCGTGATGTCATGGGCCGCCCAGAGGATGCGCTTTCTGTCGAGCGCGCGGCTGACGTCGTTGTCCGGGCAGATGATGTAGAAGTCGCCCCGCCCCATGCCGGCCAGAAGCTCGTCGATCACCTGCGCCGGCAGCCAGGCGCCGGCCGGCTTCTCCTTGTGGCGGACCCGCGTGAAGCCGGTGAAGGTGAAGCCCGGGACCAGGAGGTGTGCCGTGACCCGGCAGCCCTCGATGCCGCGCAGCTCGTGCGCCAAAGCCTCGGTCGCGACCTTGATGCCGGCCTTGCTGATATTGTAGGCCGTGTCGCCGGGCGGGCAGGTGATGCCCTGCTTGGAGCCGGTCGAGACGATGGCGCCGGCGGTGCCCTGCGTGATCATGGCCGGGGCGAAGATCTGGATGCCGTTGATCACCCCCCAGAGGTTCGTTTGAAGGATCGCCTGCCAGCGCGCCGGATCGCCGAGAAGCTCCCCGCCGCCCTCGCGGCCCGCATTGTTCATGAGCACCGCCACCTCGCCGAAGGCGCCAAAGGCGCGGTCCTTCAGCGCCTCGACGGCCGCCCGGTCGCCGACATCGGTCGGCACGGCGAGGATGTCGCCCGGCCGCCCGGTCCGCTCCCGCAGGCCCTCGGCCGCGGCGGTCAAGGCGCCACCGTCGATGTCGGCCAGCACGAGCTTCATGCCCCGGTCGGCGAACCGCCCCGCCGCCGCCAGCCCGATCCCGCTCGCCGCCCCGGTGACGACGGCGACCCGGCCCGAAGCGATCGCTGGATGGTCGGACATGGCTGGTCTCCTCGTGGCTGCTGCTCCGAGGAGGGTATGAAGGCGGAGGAGGCGGAGGGCAACCGGGGCAAGGCCGACGCTTCATTTCAGTGGGCGCGATTCGTCCAGTGATGGAGACTCTCCGTTCTCGTCACCGGCGTTGCTGTCAGGAGAAGGGTGAACTAATGTCCAGACACTTCAGATAGGTGGGTCTGGGCTTGTGAAAAAGCGACGTGGCTTCAATACGAAACGGAAGCTGGCGGCGAAAGTTGACGTTGCCGCCCAATTGCCGGACTGGCAAGCATGCTCCTACGGCGGCAATCCGGAGCACAAAAGGCGACGAAACGATTACGACCTCACACCTGTCGCCAGTCCGCGGCCTGGCAAGACGCTGTGCGACGCCGATCGCGAGGTTCCGAAGCATGTAGCGGAATCGCTCCTGCGGGCAGGGTTCGAGCGACTGATGGTCAGCGAACGTCTGGAAGGCAATTGGCCACAGAACGTTTGGGCGATCGATGAGAATGGAGATGCGTTCGAGGCGCAGCTCGAAAACCGCGAGCGTGGCATCTATCACGGATATCCGATGCCGATAGAGGATCCCTTTCGCGCCATCGTCCTGGAAGAATGGCATCGCCGTGCCTGACAATCTCCAGGTCGAGGTGGACTGGGAGCGACTGGATCGCGGTACGCGGGAAGAAATGGCTACCTTTGCCGCTATCGGTATTCGCAGTGGTAATAACTGGCTAACCGAGGCAGAAGATCGATTCCTTAAGACCAATCGGTTTAAAGTGCACCTCTCTGCATACAGGATGGCGGAGTGGCTGGCACTGAATTGGTGGCGACTGCGTTGGGAGCCGCGAAAACGGGGTGCCGATTGGGAGATGGCACACCGACTCTCTGCCATTGGCGGCGGCTATGTGTGGCCGAATATCGCAATTGTGTCCGATGGCCAGTATGTCGAACTTATTGCGGAGCCGACTAGGCCGCACCCAGCAGAACCGTTGCGTTATTTGACCGATTGGATCGTGCAGGTGACTGCCGGGTCATTCGAGAACTCTGTTGACGAGTTCATTAACATGGTTTGTGGAAGGCTCGATTCCGAAGGAATTGGCAAATCTAACCTTCAGACGGTCTGGGCCGAGGTTCTAGCCGAACGCCAACATCCCGATGCCGCACGCTGGCGCAAGCTCGAAGCATTGCTGGGCCTCGATCCCGATGAGGCTGCGCCAGAGTTGGTTGAGCGCCTTCGGGCCGATGCAGAAGATCTGGGTGAGCATGCAGTCGAAGAACTCGCGGCCGCCGACACCAATCCCTTGTCCGCTGGTCAACTCAACGAAATAGCGTCAAGAAATGGACAGGATCTGCGATCAGCCGACGTAATTCAGCTCGATCCGGAACGCCTCGACCAACTGCCGAGGAATGACTTGCCTTGGCGTGTAGGAAAGGCGGCGGCCACCGCGGTACGAGAACAATCCGGCTGGACTATGGCGGCCATTGATGACGCAAAATTGGCGGAGATGGCCGGGGTCGGCAAAGGACTCCTAAAGACTAATGTTCGATCGAATTTGGCTTTCATATTGCGTGAGACGAATGCGGGGGAACGCATCGTGCTTCGTTCGACCTATCGTGAGGGAAGACGGTTCGACTTGGCGCGCTTGCTTGGTGACCGTTTGCTTGTGACCAGCGATGAGAATCTTGAGCCGGCCACGTCAGCCTACACGGCACGTCAGAAGGCACAGAGAGCCTTTGCAGCGGAACTGCTGTGTCCAATTTCAGAGCTGAATGCTCATCTTGCGGATGACAACAGTGACGAGAGGCTCGCCGACGCTGCCGCATATTTCGGGGTCAGCGAGTACGTCGTGCGCACACAATTGGTCAATCACGACTTGGCGCCGCGTTCCTGGCTGAGCAACGCCGCCTGAGCGAGCGTCCCCGCGTGTCGGGATCGGGCAGCCGCTTGCCGTTCCTGAGTTGCACGGGCCACGTCCATTGAAGGGCGACCGCTGGCCGTCGCGGCCCGACCGGCGATGCCGGGCGTGAGCGCGCCCGCGGCCCCAGCGAGCCCGCGAGCGCGTGGTGGACAATTGGTGCCTTTTGCCCTATGCATGGACAAAAGGAACATGCCATGCAGCCGCTCGTCGAACATCGCACGCCGCCCTCGCCCATCGAGGCGAGCGGCTACAGCGTGGCCGAGATTCGGG
>CAYMTA010000111.1:0-9808 GCA_964393275.1 uncultured Geminicoccaceae bacterium
CGCCGGCCCATGTCGAGAAACCGCCAGGAATAGTTGCGCGTCATGTTCTCGGCCGCCGTGCCGGCGAAGGCGACGAGCTGGCGAATGCCGTCATTGACCATGTCGATCGGCGGCGCGGTCAGCATGCTCCGCCCGGTCGACCGCCAGCGCCGGTCGGCATGCAGCGCATTGAGGACGCGCCAGCCGTCCTGGCTGAGCACCGCCCTGGCCTTGGTCGCGTTGTGCCGGATCCCGGCCATGGAGCGGCGCAGGCCCAAAAGCGGCTCCGGATCGTGCAGCAGCAGCTCGAGGCCGGCGGCGATGCGGATGGGCGCCGACCCCTCCAGGGGACGGTCCTCGGCCAGATGGATGGCGAGCAGGATCTCCAGAAGCTCGGGCTGTCGGCCGGGCCCGCCGTCGTCGATCAGCCGCGTGATGACCGCGCGCAGCGTGCGCATGACCGATTCCGCCCGCTCGACATGGCGCCCGAGCCAGAAGAGCGCTTCCGCCGTGCGGCTGAGCAGGTCGCGGCCGGTGCGCCGGAGATGCACCTCGGCGAACCGGCGGGTGAACAGGCTGGGTGGCGGCACCTCGCCCGGCTCGCGCAGCACCCAGAGATCCTTGGAGCCGAAGCCGTTGGGCAGCCCGATGGTCGAAGGCGTCGGCGACTGCCGCACCAGGCCGCCGGGAAGCACGTGACAGCCCTCCCCGTCGACGCAGACGAAGGCGCGCATCGCCCAATGCACCGGTGCGAGGCGGCCGTCCGCGATGCCCGGCGTGGTCGGCAGGGGGCTCGGCCGCTCCGCGATCCAGCCATGCCCCTCGCGTGCCAGGAAGCGGCGGCGTGCCTCGTCGTCGGCGAGGGCCGGCAGCGGGTCGCGGCGATCGCCGCCGCTGCCCGGATCGTGGCGCCCCGCCAGCCGGCTGGTCACCCAGCCCGGCTCCCCGAGCACCTGCTCGCGCGCCATCTTGTCGCCGAGCCAGAGCGCCGGCGCCTCGCGCAGCAGGGGCGCCTCGCCGAGCAGCGCCTCCGCCAGCGCCGTCGAGAACCCGGCGAGAACGCGGTTCTGCAGGACACCGCTGCCGAGCGCGTTGGCGAAGCAGGCGCGGCCGTGCCGGGCCGCCTGCGCCAGCCCGGGCGTGCCGCCGTCGCTCCGGGTCGCAAGGTTCAGGGGATCGGCGAAGCGGCCGGCGATCTTGCGCAGCACGACGTCGACCCGCTGCAGACCCTCCAGCGTCTTGAGGTAGAGCAAGCCGTCGCGCTCGGTGAGATCGCCCGCCTCGGCCAGCGCCAGGCCCAGATAGCGGGCGAGATAGGCGTGGCTGAAGAAGCCCGGATCAGCGGCGCCGGGCGAGAGCGTGACGATCCGCCCCTCGCCGGCCGGTGCCGCCGCCTGCAGGGCGGCCTGCATCCGGGCGTAGTAGCCGGCGACCCGGCGAACCCCGCTCTCCAGATAGAGCTCGCCCATGCCCTGGCTCAGGGCCATCCGGCTGGCCAGGAGCCAGCCATTGCCGGTGGGGGCGTCGACCTGGTCGGCCAGCACCCGCCAGCCGCCATCCGGATCGCGGGCGACATCGCAGGCGAAATGGAAGAGGAACCGGCGGGGCGGCCGCCTCCAGCCGGCGCAGCCGTGAAGATACTCCGGGTTGCCGAACACCAGCGCCGGCGGGAGCACGCCCGAGCGCAGGAGACGTTGTCCGCCATAGAGATCGGCGAGCACGGCCTCAATCAGCCGGGCGCGCTGGATCAGCCCCCGCTCGAGCACCTGCCAGTCGTCGGTCGCGAGAATGACCGGCAGGAGATCGAGCCGCCAGGCCGCCTTGCGGTCGTCGGGATCGGCATGCACGTTGAACGCGATGCCGCTTTCCTGCAGCTTCTGCGCCGTGGTGCGAGCCATTGCCTCGCGCCCGTCGGCGCCCATCGCATCGAAGCGCTCGAGGAACGCCTTCCAGGCCCGCCGCACCTCGCCAGAAGGCGTGAGAAGCTCGTCCCGGCCGGTGTCGGGCGGTCGATAGCCCAGGACCAGCCCGTCCGTCGTGTCGGCTCGGGCCGACAGGGTCAGGGCCAAGCGGCACCACCAGGCTCAGATGCCGACACGGCGAAGATCCAGCGTGTGGGGGAAGCTCGGGTTGCGGGGCACGGCGATCGGTCGCATGGGTCCCGGCGTATGCCCCATGGGTTGAAACCGCGCAAGCCTTCTCCCCTGCGCCTCGAAATCGTTGACCGGTGCCGTGTCGTAGGCGCGCCCACCCGGATGCATCACGTGATAGGTGCAGCCGCCGAGCGAGCGCCCCTGCACGCCATCGACCACGTCGAAGACGAGCGGGCTGTGGACCGGGATGGTCGGATGCAGGCAGGAGGGCGGCTGCCAGGCGCGGAACCGCACCCCCGCCACCTCGTGCCCGTCGCCGGTCGGCTCGAGCGGCAGCGTGTAGCCGTTGCAGGTGACGACGTAGCGACCCTGCCGGTCGCCGGTGACCCGAACCTGGACCCGCTCGAGCGAGCTGTCGACATAGCGCGCGGTGCCGCCACCCGTCGCCTCCTCGCCGAGCACGTGCCAGGGCTCGAGGGCGGCGCGCAGCTCGACCTGGACATCGGCCACCGTGACTTGGCCGTAGAGCGGGAAGCGGAATTCCTGGTGCGCCAGGAACCAGGCCGGATCGAAGCCCATGCCGGCCGCCTCGAGGTCGGCCAGGACGCCGCGGAAATCCGCCCAGACGTAATGCGGCAGCATGAACCGGTCATGCAGATCCGTGCCGTGGCGGATCAGCCGGCCGGTGAAGGGCCGCCGCCAGAACCAGGCGATCAGGGCGCGCAGGAGCAGGTTCTGCACCAGGCTCATGCGCGGATGCGGCGGCATCTCGAAGGCGCGGAACTCGACCAGCCCGAGCCGGCCGGTCGGGCCGTCCGGGCTGTAGAGCTTGTCGATGCAGATCTCGGCCCGATGGGTGTTGCCGGTGAGATCGACGAGCAGATGGCGAAACAGCCGGTCGACCAGCCAGGGCGGGCATTCGAGGTCGTTGCCGTTGGTCGGATCGGGCACGCGGGCGAGGGCTATCTCGAGCTCGTAGAGCTGGTCCTGGCGCGCCTCGTCGAGCCGGGGCGCCTGGCTGGTCGGGCCGATGAACAGGCCGGAGAAGAGATAGGAGAGCGACGGGTGATTCTGCCAGTAGCGGATCAGCGAGCCCAGGAGATCGGGCCGGCGGAGGAAGGGGCTGTCCGCCGCGGTCGGGCCGCCCACCACGATATGGTTGCCGCCGCCGGTGCCCGTGGGCCGCCCGTCCAGCATGAACTTCGCCGTGTCGAGCCGGGTCTGGCGGGCCTCCTCGTAGACCGCCTCGGTGATCGAAACCTGCTCGGCCCAGCTCGCCGCCGGCTGGACGTTGACCTCGATCACGCCCGGATCGGGTGTCACCTTGATGTTGCAGAGGCGCGGATCGGCCGGCGGCGGATAGCCCTCGAGGCGGATCGGCTGCGCCAGCGCCAGCGCCGTCTCCTCGATCGCGGCGATCAGATCGACATACTCGTCCGCCGAGGGCACCGGCGGCAGGAAAACGTAAAGATGGCCGTCGCGCGGCTCGACCGTCAGCGCCGTGCGCACCGGCTCGCCGCCGTCATCGGATGGCGCCGGCGCATGGCCCTCCGCCCGCCGCGCCTGCAGGATCGGCTCGCGCGCCGGCAAGGCCGCGTGCGCCGCGAACGGATCGAGCGGCACGACGCCGGGATAGGCGTCGGGGGCCAGATGGTCGAGTGCTCCGAGCGGCAGGCGGTAGCCGGCCGGGCTGTCGCCGGGCAGAAGGAAAAGCCCGCCCCGACGGGTGGTCCAGCGCTCGCTCATCCAGCGGAACCGGCGCCGGCCGGGACTGGCTGGCCCGCCCGAACTGGTTGGCCGGGAAGCCGCCCTCGCCTGCCACGGCTGCAGCGGCAGCACGAACGAGGTGGGCGTGGTCAGGCCCCGGCCGAGCACGCGGGCGAGCCGTGCCCGCTCCTCGGCGTCCTCGAGCTTGCTGTCGAGCGGGTCGACATTGGCCGGCAGCCGCTGCTCCTGAAGCACGAGCAGCGCCGTGTCCTCGTAGGCGGCGTGGACATGCGCCGGGTCGAGCTCGAGGTTGGCGGCGAGCTGGGCGGTGAACCGCTCGGCGATCTCGACCAGCGCCGCGTGCGGCGGCGTGGCGGCCGGCGCCTCGGCCGCGATCAATGAGCGATCGCCCCAGAGCGGCTCGCCGTCGGTCCGCCAATAGACGGCGAAGGCCCAGCGCGGCAGAGGCTCGCCCGGGTACCATTTGCCCTGGCCGTGCTGCAGGAGGCCGCCCGGCGCGAAGCGGTCGGTCAGCCGGCGGATCAGCTCGTCGGCGAGCTGCCGCTTGGTCGGCCCGACCGCCGCCGTGTTCCATTCGTCGGCGTCGCGGTCGTCGAGCCCGACGAAGGTCGGCTCGCCGCCGACGGTCAGCCGGACATCCCGGGCCTGCAGCTCCTCGTCGATGGCGTGGCCCAGCGCATCGATCGTGGCCCATTCGGCCTCGCTGTAGGGCAGCGTGACCCTGGGCCCCTCCTGGATCCGCTCGACCGTCATCGTGTAGTCGAACGACACCTCGGCCTGATCGAGCGTGCCGGTGATCGGTGCCGCATTGCCGGGGTCGGGCGTGGCGGCGAGCGGAATATGGCCCTCGCCGGCGAGCAGGCCCGAGGTCGGATCGAGGCCGATCCACCCCGCCCCCGGCAGGAAGACCTCCGCCCAGGCATGCAGGTCGGTGAAATCGACATCGGTGCCCGACGGCCCGTCCAGGGCCTTCTGGTCGGCCTTCAGCTGGATGAGATAGCCCGAGACGAAGCGCGCCGCGAGGCCGAGCTGGCGAAGCAGCTGGACGAGCAGCCAGGCGGTGTCGCGGCACGAGCCCGAGCGCTGGCCCAGCGTCTCCTCGCAGGACTGGATGCCCGGCTCCATGCGGATCACGTAGCCGACCAGCTCCTGCATCCGCTGGTTCAGGCCGACGATGAAATCGATCGTCGCGACCGGCTCGCGCGGGACCGAGGCGATCAGCTCGGCCATGAGCGGCCCCGGACTCTCGGTCTCGAGGAACGGCAGGAGCTCCTTCCTCAGGCTCGCCGTGTAGGCGAAGGGCCAGATATCGGCGGCGCTCTCGACGAAGAAATCGAACGGGTTGAGAACGGCCATCTCGGCCACGAGATCGACCTCGACCGAGAGATGGTCGGTCGTGCCGTTGAACAGCAGGCGGGCGAGCCAGTTGCCGTGCGGGTCCTGCTGCCAGTTGATGAAATGATCGCTCGGGCTGACCTTCAGGCTGTAGGACAGGATGCGCGTGCGGCTGTGGGCGGCCGGACGCAGCCGCACGACATGCGGCCCGAGATTGATCCGGCGATCGTAGCCGTAGCGGGTCTGATGGTTGAGGGCGACCTTGATGGTCATCGGGGCTCCTGTCGGACTGGCCGTGCAGCGGCGGCCGCGATCATGCCGAGGCAGCGCGCCGCTGTCGACGCGCCTGTGCGTGATCGGATCGGGACGCTGGCCAGTCGACCCGCGCCGGTGCTATGCGGGCGGCCGACGCGGGGTCGCCCCGGGCACAAGAAAAGGAAAACGATTCGTGACGATCGACCAGGAGCTGCTCGACCATCTGGCGGCCTTCGACACCCCGACCATCTGCAACGCGCTGGAGGTCATTCAGGGCCGGCGCCTGATCGTCGGCTTCACCAGCGGCCACATGGTCTGCGCCTTTCCGGACATGAAGCCGATCGTCGGCTTCGCCCGGACCGCCACCATCAAGGCCGCGACACCCTCGCCCCTGCCGCCGGCCGAGGCCAAGGCGCTGCGCGTCGGCTATTACGAGTACCTGGTCAAGGGCGCGCAGCCGGTCATCACGGTCATCCAGGACCTCGATCCCGAGCCCGGCTTCGGCGCCTTCTGGGGCGAGGTCAACACCGCCGTGCATCGCGGGCTCGGCGTGCTCGGCTGCGTCACCAACGGGTCGATCCGCGATCTCGACGCGATCGATCCGCGCTTCCAGCTCCTCGCCGGCAAGGTCGGCCCGAGCCATGCCGATGTGCATGTCGAGGCGATCGAGGTGCCGGTCGAGATCTTCGGCATGAAGGTGGCGCATGGCGACCTGATCCACGCCGACCGCCACGGCGCCGTCGTCATCCCGCACGGCGACGCGGTGTCCTTGCCCGAAGCCATCGACCTCTGCATCCGCCGCGAGCGCCCGGTCCTCGAGGCCGCCCGCGGCAGCAACTTCGACATCGAGGTGCTGAAGGCCGCCTTCGCGACGGCCGCGGACATTCACTGACCTTCACCCTTTGGCAAGACTTCCGGGTTATCAGGATCGGCGCCGCGACCGTCGCGGCGCTGCATCCGGATGCCGATGGCCGCCAGTCCCTGCCTGCTCGACAAGCTGCGCGCCCTGATCGTGCACGACGGCACGCCCGCGACCGAGCGGCAGGCGGCGCTCGACCGGCTCGAGCGCCTGCTCGTCGGGCATGACGGCGCCGTCCGGCAACGCACCGAGCTGACGCGCTCGGCCAGGATCGGCAGAAGGCGGCGCCGGCTGCCGATCGACGAGTGGACCCGCCTCGAGGCCTATGCCGGCGAGCTCACCTTCGGCGCCTGCATCGGCCGGCTGGCCGCCGCCTGCGCGCCCAGCGGCGTGCTGCCGGAGCGCATCGATTTCGGCCGCCACGGTGCCGGCGACCGGCCGGTGATCGCGGTCCAGTTCCCGCTGTCCGAAGCGCCCGACCCGAACGCATTCGCCGCCGCCATTCGCGACCACTTTCAAGGGGCGAGCGTGAACCTCGCCAATGAGCACGCCGCCGGCGAGCGAGTGTTCCTCGTCTACCTCACCGGCCGCGTCGCGGGCTCGTCCTAGACCCCGCTCAGAACGGAATGTCGTCGTCGAGATCGTCGGCGGGCGAAGGCCGGCCACCGCCACCGCTCGGCCGTCCGCCGCGGGCCGGCGCCGACCCGCCGCCATAGTCGTCGTCGGGTCCGCCGACCATGCCGCGATCGGATGACCCCATGTCGTCCCGGCCCCCGCCGAGCAGCACGAGCTCGCCCCGAAACCGCGTCAGCACGATCTCCGTCGTGTATTTCTCCTGGCCCGACTGGTCGGTCCATTTGCGCGTCTGCAACTGCCCCTCGAGGTAGACGGAGCGGCCCTTCTGCAGGTAGCGCTCGGCGACGTCGGCCAGGTTCTCGTTGAAGATGACCACGCGGTGCCATTCCGTCCGCTCGCGCTGCTCGCCCGTCTGGCGGTCCTTCCAGCGCTCGGAGGTGGCGATCGAGAGATGGACGATCTTCTGGTTGCTCTGGGTGTGACGGATCTCCGGATCGCGGCCGAGATTGCCGACCAGGATCACCTTGTTGACGCTGCCGGCCATGACGCTTTCCTCCTGCCTCTTGGGACTGCTCGATCGTCGGCCGTCCTATACACGCATCGCCGCCCGGGTGTCATGCGGTCACCCTCCCTTGCCAAGCGGCGATCGCCGCGCAACTACATGAACGGACCTCACGCGCCCGGCCGCCATCCTGCCTTCGAACGGTGCCCATGAACGACGTCATACGCATTCGCGGTGCCCGCGAGCACAACCTGAAGTCGGTGGACGTCGACATCCCGCGCTTCAAGCTGGTGGTGATCACCGGCCTCTCCGGCTCCGGCAAGTCGTCGCTCGCCTTCGACACGATCTACGCCGAGGGCCAGAGGCGCTATGTCGAGAGCCTCTCGGCCTATGCGCGGCAGTTCCTGGAGCTGATGCAGAAGCCGGACGTCGACCTGATCGAGGGCCTCTCGCCGGCGATCTCGATCGAGCAGAAGACGACCTCGAAGAACCCGCGCTCGACCGTCGCCACGGTGACGGAGATCTACGACTACATGCGCCTCCTCTGGGCGCGCGTCGGTGTCCCCTACTCGCCCGCCACCGGCCTGCCGATCGAGGCGCAGACGGTCTCGCAGATGGTCGACCGCGTCCTCGCCATGCCGGAGGGCAGCCGCCTCTATCTGCTCGCCCCGGTCGTCCGCGGCCGCAAGGGCGAGTACCGGAAGGAGCTCCGGGAGCTGCAGCGCCAGGGCTTCCAGCGGGTCAAGATCGACGGCACCTTCCACGAGATCGACGAGGCGCCGGCCCTCGACCGGAAGCTCAAGCACGAGATCGAGGTAGTGGTCGACCGCCTCGTGACCGCCCCCGATCTGGCCCAGCGGCTCGCCGACTCGATCGAGACCGCCCTCGGCCTCTCCGACGGCCTGCTCGTCGTCGAGGATGCCGACAATGGCGAGCGGACGACGCATTCCGCCAAGTTCGCCTGCCCGGTCTCGGGCTTCACCCTGCCGGAGATCGAGCCCCGGCTCTTCTCGTTCAACAACCCCTATGGCGCCTGCCCGTCCTGCGACGGCCTCGGGCGCCGCCTGCTGGTCGACCCGGATCTGGTCGTTCCGGATGCGACCAAGTCCGTCCATCGGGGTGCGGTCGAGCCCTGGGCGTCGCAGACCATGCACTACTACCCGCAGGCGCTCGCGGCCGTGCTCCGGCATTTCGACGAGAGCCTGCACACGCCCTGGGAGGATCTCAAGGAGGAGACCCGGCAGACCATCCTCTTCGGCTCCGGCAAGGAGCCCGTGCCCATGTCCTTCGAGGACGGGCTTCGGGTCATGAAGACCAACAAGCCCTTCGAGGGTGTCATCCCGAACCTCCAGCGCCGCTGGCGGGAGACGGACAGTGCCTGGATGCGCGAGGAGATCCAGCGCTACATGTCGTCCGCACCCTGCGCCACCTGCGAAGGAAAGAGGCTGAAGCCCGAGGCGCTCTCGGTCCGGGTCGGCGGCCGGCACATCGCGGCGGTGGCCGAGCTTTCGATCCAGGACGCCGCCCTCTGGTTCGACGACCTCGCCGGCCGGCTCGACGCCAAGCAGGCGACCATCGCCGAGCGCATCCTCAAGGAGATCCGCGAGCGCCTCGGCTTCCTCGTCAATGTCGGCCTCTCCTACCTCACGCTCAACCGCGATTCGGGCACGCTCTCCGGTGGCGAGAGCCAGCGCATCCGCCTCGCCTCGCAGATCGGCTCGGGCCTGACCGGCGTTCTCTACGTGCTCGACGAGCCGTCGATCGGCCTGCACCAGCGCGACAACGACCGCCTGCTCGCCACGCTGACCCGGCTGCGCGATCTCGGCAACACCGTCATCGTCGTCGAGCACGACGAGGACGCGATCCGCAGCGCCGACCACCTGATCGACATGGGACCGGGTGCTGGCGTGCATGGCGGCATCGTGGTGGCGGAGGGCACGCCCGCCGAGGTGATCGCATCGTCCGCCAGCCTGACCGGCCAGTACCTCGCCGGCCACCGCCAGATCCCCCTTCCCGCCCGCCGCCGCAAGCCCAGGGCCGGCCGCTGGCTGGAGCTCGAGGGTGCCACGGCGAACAATCTGCAGGACGTCGACGCGCGCTTTCCGCTCGGCTGCTTCGTCTGCATCACCGGCGTCTCGGGCTCGGGCAAGTCGAGCCTCGTGGTCGACACGCTCTACCCCGCCCTCGCCAAGCGGCTGACCGGGGCCAGGCAGATTCCGGGTCCGCATCGCGCACTGGGCGGTCTCGAGCTGGTCGACAAGGTGGTCGAGATCGACCAGTCGCCGATCGGCCGCACGCCGCGCTCCAACCCGGCGACCTACACCGGCGCCTTCGGCCCGATCCGCGACTGGTTCGCCGGGCTGCCCGAGGCCAAGGCCAGGGGCTACAAGCCCGGCCGCTTCTCGTTCAACGTCAAGGGCGGCAGGTGCGAGGCCTGCCAGGGCGACGGCGTCATCAAGATCGAGATGCACTTCCTGCCCG
>CAYMTA010000112.1:0-9799 GCA_964393275.1 uncultured Geminicoccaceae bacterium
CGTTCCATTTCAGGATGTAGCGGAAATCGCCGATGCCGGAGGCGGCCAGCGTCTTCACCGGGCCCGCCGAGATGGCGTTGACCCGGATCCCCTGGCCGCCCAGATCGGCCGCCAGGTAGCGCACGCTCGCCTCGAGCGCCGCCTTGGCCACGCCCATCACATTGTAGTGAGGGACCACCTTCTCCGCCCCGAAATAGGTGAGGGTGAGCAGGCTGCCGCCCGGCTGCATCATGGCGGTCGCGCGCCGGGCGAGGTCGGTGAACGAGTAGCAGGAGATCAGCATGGTGCGCTGGAAGTTGTCGGCGCTGGTCTCGACATAGCGGCCCTTGAGCTCCTCCTTGTCGGAGAAGGCGATGGCATGGACGGCGAAATCGAGCCCGCCCCAGCGCTCCTCTATGGTGGCGAAGAGCTGGTCCATGCTGGCCGGATCGGTGACGTCGGCGGGCTCGACGAAGTCGCAGCCGAGCTCGGCCGCGAGCGGCGTCACCCGCTTCCTCAAGGCCTCGCCCTGATAGGTGACGGCGAGCTCCGCCCCCTGCCCGGCCACCGCCCGGGCGATGCCCCAGGCGAGCGAGCGCTCATTGGCGATCCCCATGATCAGGCCGCGCTTGCCGGCCATGAACGGTGCACCGGTGGTCATGGCCAAGCGCTCCTCGATGCTGCGGTTGAATGAATGGGCAGGAACTTAGAGCGTCGTGCGTCGGGGCGAAAGGGAAAGAGCGAACCCCGGGACCGCCCGGACGTTCTGCGACGACAGGTTGTCACCCAAAGCGCGTGACCGGTCGCAGGAGAGGCTCGAGCGATGTTTTTCGATTCATGGGCCGGCGTCGGCCGGGTGCTGCTGGTCGGCACGCTCGCCTATGTCGCGCTGGTGCTCGTCCTTCGCATCTCCGGCAAACGCACCCTGACCAAGCTCAACGCCTTCGATCTCGTCGTGACCGTGTCCCTGGGATCGACCCTGGCGACCGTGCTGCTCTCGCGCAGCGTGCCTCTGGTCGAAGGGGTGACGGCGCTGGCGCTGCTGGTCGGTCTCCAGTTCCTCATAACATGGCTCTCGGTGCGCTGGCCGCTGTTCAGGAGGCTGGTCAAGAGCGAGCCGACGCTCTTGATGCTGCGGGGAGCGCCCCTGGACGCGGCTTTGCGGGCGCAGCGGGTCACGCTGGACGAGCTGATGGCGGCGGTGCGCTCGCAGGGGATCGCGGACATGGCCGAGGTCGGCGCCGTGGTGCTGGAGACCGATGGCACGATCAGCGTGCTGCCCCGCGTGCCCGAGCCCCTGCCGGAAAGGAGCACGCTCGAGCCGACCGGCAGGCTCTAGAGTCGAGGTGCACCTCAGCTGGCTCGCCGCTGCTCAGATCAGCGTCGCGTCGCCGGTGAAGGCGACCGTCAGCCAACGCTCGGGGCGCGGGGGGCCGAGCTCCTCGGCGATCTCGCGGCGGATCCGGTCGAGCGTGGCGACCTTGCCGAGCGAAAAGTCGGCCGGCACGACCAGATGGATCTCGATGAAGGTCGCCCGTCCGGCACGGGCCACGTAGCTCGTGAAGGTTTCGAGGCCATGCCGTTCCACCGACCCTCGCGCGGCAGCCTCGACGGCCGCATCCAGCGGGCCGGGCGCCATCTGGAAGATATCCTGCCAGGCCCGGCGCAGGGTCGCGATCGGCATGAAGGCGAGGCCGAGGCTGACCAGCGCCAGGACGGCGGGATCGGCGAGGGCGGCGGTCCAGGCGAGCGCGGTGCCCTCGACCAGCAGCGCGTAGCCGAAGGCGACGAGCAGCGCCGCGGAGACCGCCGTCGCCATCAGCCAGCTCTGCATGTCGAGCCCGATCAGCTCGGAACGGATCGAGCGGTTGCGCCACCGCTCGTAGACCCAGGTGGCGAGGCTCGCGACCGTGGAGAGCGCCGCATAGGCCATGGCCCAGCCGAAGGCGAGATCGCGGCCGCCGGCGAGCAGGTCGCCCAGGCCGGTGACGAAGCCGTAAAAGCAGAACATCACCAGGAGGGCGCCGTTGAGCGCCAGAACCATCGGCTCGAAATGCCAGTAGCCGAACTGGAAGCGGCGGCTGCCCTCGCGCGCCAGGAGTCGGGCGACCGCCAGGGACAGGAAGGTCATGGCCGCGTTGATCGACGACGCCACCCCGTCGAAGATGATGGCGAGCGAGCCGCTGACGATGCCGAAGCCGACGCCGACGAACGCGATCGCCACGGTGAGCCAGAGGGAATGGCGAAGCACCGCCGCCTCGGCGCGGGTGCCGCCGAGCGTCACGCCCGAGCCCCTCAAGCCGCCCGCCGCTCGCGCTGCAGGGCCCGCTCGCGCATGATCGCCGCGTTGAGCTGGGCGCCGAAGATGAAGATGCAGGCCATGACGTAGAAGAAGAAGAGGGTGAGGATGACGCCGCCGAGGCTGCCGTAGATCAGGCTGTAGCGGCCGAAGCTCGAGAGATAGCTCGAGTAGAGCTTGGTGGCGCCCAGCCAGAAGGTGACCGAGACCAGGGTTCCGGGCAGCACGTCGAGCATCGTCAGGTGGCGGTTCGGCAGGAGCAGATAGAGGCTGAAGGTGAGCAGGAGGAGGAGCGCCATGCCGGTCCCGTAGCGCACGATCAGCCCCATCCGCTCCTCGAAGACCCGATGCTTCGCGAGCCAGTCCATGATGTTCTCGGCCAGGGGCAGGCCGACCATCAGGACCATCGCCGCCAGGATGACCGACGCCGAGGCCACGGTGAGGCCCATGCTGGCGAGGCGGTTCCACCAGAAGCTCGGCGGGTCGGCCACGTTGTGCGCCATGTTCAGCGCGTGGCGCAGGCTCTCGAGGCCGGAGGAGGCGAACCAGAGCGTGATCGGAATGGCGATGGTGATGATGGTGCCGTGCGGTGCCGAGCGGATCTCGTTGATCGCCGGCTGCAGCACGCTCGCCACCTCCTTGGGCATGAGCTCCAGGGTGAGCGTGATGAACTGGCTCGCCGCCTCGCCCTGGCCGATCCAGCCGGCGATCGACAGCATGACGATCAGGAACGGAAAGAAGGCGAAGATGCCGGTGAAGGCGATGTAGCCGGCCAGGACGAAGCCCTGGTCGTGGACGAAGTGCCCGAACGCGGGCCTGAGGATGCGGCGCACCCAGCCGAGGTCGGGCGGCCGCAGCCGGCGGGTGCGCACCGGCGAGGTCGGCTCCTCGAGGCCGGTCGTGGCAAAGGGCTGGATCGGCGTGAGCAGCACGCGATGATTGCGCCCGCGCCGAACGCGCCGCCTCGCGATGTCGCCGCCGCCCGCCATGCGTCTGGCCGTCTCCTGGCTGACCCCATGCCGCAACGGCACCGGGCTGGAAGGGCCGCCTCGGCCCTTGCCTCCTATCTAGTCAGGTCCACCGCCCCTGACTATGGTCGGCGATCAAACGCCTGCGCCGCCCCCGAGGCGGCCCGATGCTGCCGGAGAGGAAGCGGATGACCACTGTCACGATCCACGACAAGAGCAGGCTGCCGAGCCGGCACGCCACCGTTGGTCCCGACCGGGCGCCGCACCGTTCCTACTACTACGCCATGGGCCTCTCGGCCGAGGACATGGCGCGACCCTTCGTCGGCGTGGTCACCACCTGGAACGAGGCGGCGCCCTGCAACATCGCCCTCGGCCGCCAGGCGCAGGTGGTCAAGCAGGGCGTCGCCCGGGCCGGCGGCACGCCACGCGAGTTCACGACGATCACCGTCACCGACGGCATCGCGATGGGCCACCAGGGCATGAAGTCCTCGCTGGTCAGCCGCGAGGTGATCGCCGATTCGACCGAGCTCACCATGCGCGGCCACGCCTATGACGCCATTGTCGGCCTCGCGGGCTGCGACAAGTCGCTGCCCGGGCTGATGATGGCCATGGTCCGGCTCAACGTGCCGGCCGTCTTCATGTATGGCGGCTCGATCCTGCCCGGCCGGTTTCGCGGCCAGGACGTGACCATCCAGGACGTGTTCGAGGCGGTCGGCCAGCACGCCGTCGGCAAGATGAGCGACGCCGACCTGCTGGAGCTCGAGCAGGTCGCCTGTCCGTCGGCCGGCTCCTGCGGCGGCCAGTTCACCGCCAACACCATGGCCTGCGTCTCCGAGGCCATCGGCCTCGCTTTGCCCGGCTCGGCCGGCACGCCGGCGCCGATGGAGGCCCGCGACCGCTGGGCCGAGGCCTCGGGCGAGGCGGTCATGCGGCTGCTCAAGGACAATATCCGGCCGCGCGACATCGTCACCATCGAGAGCCTGGAGAACGCGGCCCGTGTCGTCGCCGCCTCGGGCGGGTCGACCAACGGTGCCCTGCACCTGCCGGCGATCGCGCACGAGGCCGGGATCGACTTCGACCTGCATGCCGTTGCCGCCATTTTCCGCGACACGCCCTACATCGCCGACCTCAAGCCGGCCGGCAGATACGTGATGAAGGACCTGGCCGAGGCCGGCGGCGTGCCGCTCCTGATGAAGGCGCTGCTCGACGGCGGCTACCTGCACGGCGACTGCATCACCGTGACCGGCAAGACCATCGCCGAGAACCTCGCCGACGTGACCTTCGACAGGAAGCAGGTCGTCGTCCGGCCGACCAGCGACCCGATCACCACCTGGGGCGGTGTGGTCGGCCTTCGGGGCTCGCTCGCCAGCGAGGGGGCCATGGTCAAGGTGGCCGGCCTGCCGAGCCTGAAGTTCCGCGGGCCGGCCCGCGTCTTCGACTGCGAGGAGGACGCCATGGCCGCCGTCCAGGCCGGCAGGTACGTGGCCGGCGACGTCATCGTCATCCGCTACGAGGGGCCCAGGGGCGGCCCCGGCATGCGCGAGATGCTGGGCGTCACCTCGGCGATCTACGGCCAGGGCATGGGCGACAAGGTGGCGCTGATCACCGATGGCCGGTTTTCGGGCGCCACGCGCGGCTTCTGCATCGGCCATGTCGGCCCCGAGGCCGCGGTCGGCGGGCCGATCGGGCTGCTCGAGGACGGCGACATCATCGTGATCGACGCCGAGGCCGGCACGCTCGACGTCGAGCTGGACGAGGCGACGCTCGAAAGCCGCCGCCAGAAGTGGCAGCCGCGGCAGTCGATCTACGGCGCGGGCGCCTTGTGGAAATACGCCCAGACCGTGGGCTCGGCCGAGAAGGGTGCCGTCACCCATCCCGGAGGTGCGGCCGAGCGGCACTGCTACGCCGACCTCTGAGGTGACGGGCCGTGCGTGATGCAGGTGTCCGGTGGGGGCGCTCGACAACCGCCATGAGGGGCTGGTGATGGAATGGTTCGCCGAGACGCTGCACAGTGACTGGCAGCAGCGGATGAAGATCGACAAGGTCCTCTATCACGACCAGACCGAGCACCAGGACCTGATCGTGTTCGAGAGCGGCCGCTGGGGGCGGGTGCTCGCCCTCGACGGCATCGTGCAGACCACGACCGGCGACGAGTTCGCCTATCACGAGATGCTGGTCCATCCGGCGGTCCTGGCGCATGGCCGGGTGCGCAGCCTGTGCATCGTCGGCGGCGGCGACGGCGGCACGGCGCGCGAGGTCATGAAGCACGCCACCATCGAGCGCGTCGTCCAGGCCGAGCTCGATCCGGGGGTCATCGAGCTCTGCACGAAGTACCTGCCCGGCCTGAGCGCCGGCGCTTTCGACGACCCCAGGCTCGAGCTCGCCTTCGGCGACGCCGCCGCGTTCATGGCCAAGGACGGCGAGAGCTTCGACGTGATCCTGGTCGATTCGACCGACCCGATCGGCCCCGGCGCGGCGCTCTTCACCGAGAGCTTCTATCGCGACTGCCGACGAAGGCTGAACGAGGGCGGCATCCTCGTGACCCAGGCCGGCAATCCGGCGCTGGCCGGCAAGGAGCTCGCCCAGGTCATGGCGCGCAAGCGGGCGGCCGGCTTCGGCGATGTCGATTTCCTGCTCACCGTGGTGCCGACCTATGTCGGCGGATTCATGGCGCTGGGCTGGGGCTCGGACGACGCGACCCGGCGCCGGGTGCGCAGCGACACGCTCCGTGCCCGGCCCATTCCGGCAGGGCTTCGCTACTACACGCCCGACGTGCACGTCGCCGCTTTCGCCCATCCGGTCTGGATCGAGCGCGCCGCCCGGGGCGAATAGCCGGCCCCGCGCGCTCCTTTGCCCTAACGGGTACTCCGGTGCATTCGCCCGCTAGGTGATCAGTCTTGTTGCGGTCCATCGACATGGTTAATGCTCGTTCGTGTGATCGCAGCCAACGAGCCGCGATCGGCCGTACGGATCGCAACAACGGCTAGAAAAAATGAGCAAGACAGCAACCGCGGCGCGCGGCCCCGAGGCCGCGCCCGCGCCGGACCAGACATCGCCGGAAAGCGATGTGCCGACCCTGGAGTTGAACGACCTTTTGCAGGACGCGAACGGCGAGGTCGTGCTCTTCAACGATTCGCACCTGCCGGCGCTTGCGGTCAGGACCGAGAGCCAGCCCGTCGACACGGGGGCGGTCGGCCAGCACGTGACCGCTGCCGGCGACGACGTCACCGGCTTTCGCTTCGTCGCCTTCGATGACGGCACGCGCCTCTACTACCAGGACTCGCTGCATTTGGTGATCCTGGACAACGCGCCCGCATGAAGATCCGTCACTCCGCCCGCGAGAAGGCGGCCCGCTCGAGCGGCGTCATCGATTCCATCAGGCGCTGAATCGTGTCGTCGGCGCTTTCCTCGGCATCGGGCGTGAACAGTCGCAGCCGCTCGGCGAGCCAGAGGGCGACCTTCAGGTTGCCGTCCGCGACCTCGGTCTCGACCTTCTGGCGCACCTTCGTCTCGATCGAGGCGGCCTCGGCCTCGGCCTCGGGCAGGGTGGCCGAGCCGGCAGCCTCGTAGGCCGCCACCAGCGCCTGGAACAGGCCGCAGCCCGTCCGCCGCCGGTAGAGCTGGGTGCGCGAGCAGCCCACCCGGTCGACGATCTCGCGACTTGGCAGGCCGGCTGCCGCAAGTCGCGCCGCTTCAGCCCAGTCGATCGCCATGTTCCGCTCCAGATCCGGCCGTCAGCAGCCCCAAACGGTGCCCGAACGCGCACCCTAGCGGAATAAGTTCCTATATACAAGTGACTTGCGGCACTATTCAACCCTAGGTAGAGACATGGAGATCCCAACGGAGGCTCCATGGCCGCGATCAGCCCCGCCCCCCCGACCCAGCCGGACCTCGCCGGCGAGCCGACCCTCGTTGCCGAGAACCAGCGGCTCCGCGCCGAGCTGGCCGCGGCACGGCACCGGCTCGAGGAGCGCGGCCTCTTTCTCGCCATCATGAGCCACGAGCTGCGCGAGCCGATGAACGGCGTGCTCGGCATGGCCCGGCTGTTGCGCGACACGGCGCTCGACGCCGAGCAGGGCGGCTATGTCGAGGCGGTGATCGGCTCGGCCGAGGCGCTGATCACGCTGGTCAACGACATCCTCGATCTCGCCCGGATTGATGCCGGCCGCTCGACCTTCACCCTGGTCGACTTCGCGCTCCGGCCGTTCCTCGAGCGTCTGGCCCTGGTCTTCCGCCAGCGCGCCGAGCAGAAGGGCCTGGCCTTCGCCATGCAGCTCGCTTCGGACCTGCCCGAGGTGGTGCGCGGCGATCCGGGCCGGCTCCGCCAGCTCGTCACCAACATCGTGACCAACGGCATCAAGTTCACGAGCGAAGGCGAGGTGCGGCTCGCCGTGGCCAGGGCTGCCGGGGCGGACGGGCGCATCGGCCTCGACATCGCCATCAGCGACACCGGGATCGGCATTCCCGAAAGCCGTCGCGCCGACTTCTTCACCCCCTTCGCCCAGGCCGACGCGGAGACCGCGCGCCTGTTCGGCGGCAGCGGCCTGGGCCTGATGATCGCCCAGAGGCTGGCCACGGCGATGCACGGCCGGATCGCCATAGCGCCCCCGGCCGGCCGCGGCACGGTGTTCGAGATCCATCTCGAGCTCGAAGCACCCCTCGCCACCGCCCAGCGCCGGGATCGCGCCGCGATCGCCGGGGCCCGTCTCCTGATCGCCGACGCGCAGCCGCGCACCGCCCGGATCATGGCCGAGCTGGCGCGGCTCTGGGGCCTCGAGGTCAGGGTCACCAGGAGCGCCGCCGAGGCGCTGACGGTCCTCGAGGAGAGCGCCGATCGGGGCGCTCCCTTCGACTTCGCCGTGCTCGACCGCACCCTGCCCGACCGTCGGGGAGACGCGCTCGGCGCCGTGCTCCGCGCCGCACCGAAGCAGGCCGGGCTCAAGCTCATCCTGCTCGTCTCGGCCGGTGTGCGCGGCGACGCGGCCCGGGTCCAGGCGCTCGGCTTCGACGCCTATCTGCAGAAGCCCGTCACCGCCAGCACGCTGCTCGACTGCCTGCAGCAGCTGCATGGCAACGCCGGCCATGGGGAGCTGCTCACCGTCCACGCGCTCGGCGAGGCGCGCAGCCAGAAGCTGCGGCTGCTGATCGCCGACGACAACCCGGTCAACTGCAAGCTCGCGGCGATCATGCTTTCCAAGGCCGGCCACGAGGTGCAGATCGTGACCAACGGCCAGGAGGCGGTCGAGGCGGTCACCGAGATCCCGTTCGACGCCGTCCTGATGGACGTCCAGATGCCGGTCATGGGCGGGCTCGAGGCGACCCGCCGCATCCGGGCGTTGCCCGATGCCGGGATGGCCGGCCTGCCGATCATCGCGATCACCGCCAACGCCATGCGCGGCGACGACGACGACTGCTTCGCCGCCGGGATGAACGGCTACGTCACCAAGCCGATCGATCGCGCCACCCTGCTCGCCACGGTCGAGCGCCTGGCCCGCCCGGCGCCGGCCTGACCGGTGCCGGGGCCGACCCCCGGGCTTCAGGCGCCGCGGCTGCGCTCGACGATGCCGCGCAGGCGGCGTCGCGCCACCTCGAAGGCGGCCGTCATCGCCCCCTGCAGATCGCCCACCGGCTCGCGGCTGACCACGAGGTCGTGGCCGGGCAGCGCCAGCTCGATCCGCACCGCGTAGGTCTTGGCCCGGGTCGGGCCGCGATGCGGGCTGCCGATCACCACCCGGGCACCGGTCATGCGGTCGCAGATCGCGTCGAGCCGGGCCATCCGGCTGCGGACGTCCGCCTCGACCGCCTCGCTCGGCTGCAGGTTGTCGAAGGTGATCCGCAAGGGCTTGTCCATGCCGCTTCTCCTGCTGCGCGGGTCGGCGCACCGGCTGCCGATACGCCTGAGTATTGATGAGCCATCGGGCCTGATCAACCCTCGCGTGCAGAGACTCTCATTTCATCGCTTGATAAGAGAATTTTGACACATATAATCGCGCTATGGTTGATAACCGTCAGGCACCCCGACCCGGAGACGATCCCATGGCCACGCGCGAGCACTGGTGGCGCCATGCGGGCCCGCGGCTCATGGCGGCACTGGCGCTCGCCACAGCCCCAGGTGTGGCAAGCGCCGCCACGGCGACCGACCAGCTCACCGTCACGGCGACGGTCCAGTCCGGCTGCACGCTGACCGGCGGCACGCTCGACTTCGGCAACTACGTGTCGGGGCAGGCCGGCAATCTCGATGCCAACGGCCGCATCGGCTTCGCCAACTGCTCCGGCCTTTTGACCTTCGAGCTGGATGGCGGCCAGAGCGGCACCGTCAACGCCCGCGCCATGCGCGCCAGCGGCAACAGCCTGACCTACCAGATCTATCGCAACTCGGTGCGCAACGCCGTCTGGGGGCAGGGCCAGAACGCGCTGCAGCTCCAGCTTCTCCAGCCGCAGAGCGGCGAGGTCAGCGTCTACGGCCGGATTCCCGGCGGCCAGGCGGTGCCCGGTGGCGCCTATGTCGACATCGTCAACATCACCCTGACCTTCTGAGAGGCATCATGCGTCG
>CAYMTA010000113.1:0-9673 GCA_964393275.1 uncultured Geminicoccaceae bacterium
TATGTGCGCGGTCGCCCCTGATCGACCCCTGCTCTCAGGCGAGCCGACCGCCCCGCGACGGCGCCGGCGGTCCCGGCCGGCGCCGTGCCGGGGCGAGGAAACAAGGCAGGGCCGCGAGGCCCACCTGCCCGGCCGATAGAGCACGACCGCCGCCCGCCCGAAACCCCCGATCGCACGCGCCCGGCGCCAATGACGATCACCAGGCGAACCCGCCGCCAGGGCGCCCGGGAGCCCCGTCAGGCGCCGTTCGGCTCGCCGGGTGCGATCACCCGTCCCGCCTCGGAATCGGCCGCTGTGGCGGCCGCGATGGCGACGGTTTCGGCCGCCGGCCGCCCGTCGCAGATTTCGTCGACGGCGGTAGCGCAGTGATGAATGACCATCAGGGTGTCGGCCCGATCGAGTTCGAGGCGGCGGATCAACACGCCGGCGACCGCGGCGAAGAACAGGCGCACCTGACGGCGAGGCAGCCCGTCAATCCTTGCCACCGCTGCCTGCCAGTCCCTTATCGAAGTGTAGCGATTGCCGGAGCGCGCGGCCTTGCGCCGCTTGGCGGCCGACATGGCGAGGAACTCCGCATCCCACTCGCGCAGCACGTCTCGCGCCCATTTCGGCGCTTGGCTCAACGGCACCTCGAAACGTCGGCCCGCGAGCCAGGCTTCGACCACCTTGCTCGCCAGCTTCTTCGCGCCCGGCGGTTTCCTTTCGTCCATGCCGTCAGGATAGAGCCCCGGCGGGAACGCCACGATTCCGTAATCCGTTCATGGTAAATCCCGGCGCTCACCTTGGGCGTTAGCACCCCGGCAACTATCCACAAAGAACCGCGCCCCTACAGGTAAGAGATTCTGATTCTTGATTCTAGATTCCAAGTGAGCTTGAGCCACCCTCGACGGACCCTTCCGGCAAGTGATTGAAAAACAGAAGAAGCGGCCACCCGATCGGCAACCACCCGACGAACACCGAAAGTGCTGCTCAACCGTTTATGCACAGGCCGGCGGCCGCCCGGCCCGGCTTGGCCGCCGCCCGGCCGTCCTGGCCGGCCCGCAGCCGCCGGCACGGCGCCCGCGACGCATCACCGGCACGAAAAAAGGGCCGGCGCATGGCACCGGCCCGAGCTTCCCCGATGGGCCGGCGACGCTGCCAGCCGGCCCGGAGGGTCGATCTATGCGGCGGCGGGCCGCCCCGGCGGCCCGCGGTTCGTCCAGCGGGCAATGAAGAGATCGGCCGGCAGCAGCAGCGCCTCGAGCAGCCCGTCCAGCTCCAGCCGGCCGCGCCGTTCCAGCGCCGCGAGGATCACCATCGCGCGCCGCGGCGGCTCCGCCAGACCGGCGAGGCCGAGCCAGCCCATGACGCCCTTCAGCCGCCGGCTGACCCGGTTCATGGGCGCGTGCTCGTGCCGGTACTTCTCGGGCTTCCGCGGCTGCTCGCCGCGCAGCTCGCTCTCTGCCCGGGTGGCTTCCCGGTCGGCCTCGTTGAGCAGGGCGATGCGCCAGTCGAGCGCGGCGAGCCGCTCCGCGGCCACGTCCGGCCCGGCCGGCCCGCCCTGCTCGCGCAGGAACTCGTTGAGCACGCGCCGGTTGCCGCCCACCGAGCCCATCCAGACCGCCAGCCGGAGCTTGCGCGAGGCCCACACCATGCCCTTGAAGATCACCCGGCCGTCCTTGCCCCGGACGAGATAGGCGTCGAGCATCGCCGCGAAGGCCGGCCAGTCGGCCGCGCCGATCCCCGCCACCTCCTGCACCGCCGCCAAGTCGATCCAGAAGAAGTCGCCGCGATGGGTTCCCGCGTAGTCCCAGAGCCGCTTGAGCGCCCGCTGCCAGCGCAGGCCGAGCAGCATCCACCGCCCCCACAGCTTCGGCGGCAGCGCCGGCGGGTCCGGCTCGCGCCGCCGCCTCATCCCCGTTCACCCAGCGGTGGGGCGCGGTCGCAGGCGATTATCGCAAAGGAGGGCTTGAGATTCGGCCAGCCACGGCCGATTCTACGCATGTCGTCGTTGTTTCGGTTGAACATGCCACGTTGAACAGAGCACGAGACGCAGCCGGCCGCACCTACGGCCGTGGATTGGAACGATCGGACTACACGAAGCGGCGCTCCTCCCCGGGGCGTCGCTTCTTCTTTGGTCCGAGCGTGATCCGAAGCCGGCGCGCGCCGGCGCTTCCTCTAGGCGCTTGGCGCCCGCTTTTCTGATTGTCGCCACCGGCTCAGGTCCGGCGCCGGAAGGCGTGGATAACGGCCCGAAGCCGCGGCACCCAGATCGCCAGCATGAGGACGGCATAGACCCCGAGCGCCAGGGCGAAGCCCTCGAGCACCGTCACGACCGCCGCTCCGGCCCGGCCGCACGGGCGGCGCCGGCCCTGACGCCGGCGCCGCCGCGGCCTACGACAGGAACTGCACAGAACCTATCGAAGAGGGAGCGCCGATGCCCATCAACGACGACGACGTGATTCAGATTGCCGCCGACGTGGCGGCGCTGCGCTTCCTCGTCACCGAGCTTCTGGCCGCGCGGTTCGAGAGCTTCCCCGACCCCGCGGCCGAGGCCGCCGCCTTCTACGATCGCACCGCCGACCAGCCGCGATTCCTGGATGGCCATCCGCCTAGCCCTGCCGAGGATCTGCTGCTGGAGCGGGCGCGGGAGACGGTCCGACGGGTCGCGCAGGACGCCCATCTTCTGGTGGCTCGCGCCCGGGGCCGATCCCGGCCCGGCTGAGCACGCCCACCCGCTCCGCCCGGAGCGCCGCCGCCCGCTCCGTATCCGCCCGCCACGCTTCCAGCGCCATCACGCGCCGCAGCAGCTCGTCGAGGAACGGATCGCCCGCGCCCATCAGACCCGCCCCGTCATGGTTAACGCCCCGGCCCCGCCGGCTATGCCCGGCGCCGATCGGCGCCCCGCGCCGCCCCGCGATGCGGTTTCCTGCTCCGACCACCATGCGAGGGCAGAGCGATGCTCGATAGGATCTCCGGCTGGATTGTCGATCCTCCGCGACCGGTGAGAACAAGCCTCTGGGCTACCGGCATCTGCACCGCCTTCGGCGCCGTGGTGAGCCTGCCCTATCTGCTCGGCGAGCTTCAACGAGCCCGGCGTCCGTTCGGCGTGCTCATCGACTACGCTGCATGGCTGCTTTCCGGCGCGACGGCCGTCTTCGTGCTCCTGTTGGCAGCCTTCGCCGTCGACCAACTGATCGAAGGTCGCGCGAGGCGCGACGCCGCCGCACGGCTCGAAGCCAAGCGCGCCCGCGATGCGGCCGAGAGGGCGGCGAGGCTGGCCGAGCTGGCCCGACGACTCGGGTGAGATCCTCACGCGACCGGCTCCGGCTGGCGATTCGCGCGCACCGCGGCGCGCTCTATCTGCGGCATGAGCTCATGCAGCCGGAGATCCGTGGCGACCTCATCGACCGCGAGAAGGTACTGGCCGGGTATCCTTCCCCGCCGGCGCCAGTTGTACACGTCATCGCGGGAGACCACGGCAAAGCGGTGTGTGCGCGTCACCGCCCGGGCAAACGCTTCGGGTCCGCCAGCCGCCTTCACGAGTTGAGCCACGGGGTTCATTTCGTCAGTATTCGTCGATTTGACGGAGCTTTCAAGCCCTCTGATCCGTCGAGCCGACTGGTGCGACTTCGCGCTGCACCGGTCAAAATGACGAAATGGAAAGCGCCTCCGCCATGAGAATGCACTTCGGTCGCCGCCTGCGCCGCGCCCGAATTCTTGCCGGCTACGAGACGGCACGAGAATATGCCGCCGCCCTGGCCGTCGATGAAAAGACCTATGGCAACTATGAACTAGGCAAACGCATTCCCGAGCTTCCCGTTCTCAATCGCATATGCGCCAGCCTCGATTTGACTTCCGACTATCTCCTCTTTGGAAACCCGCGCGGGCTCTCCGTCCAGACTTATCGGTTGCTGGAAAACCACGCCGCCTAAGTCGTCCTCTCTTGAGGCTGGCTCGATAGTCGCTGCCCGGTCTGACGTACTCCGTAGTCCCGCAATTTCGTGAGTTCGACGAATCGACGGCTCCCGTGTTGACATATCCGTCAAATTGACGGATCAATATCGACAAGCACCGGGAGCCGCCGCCATGACCGACACGCCCATCACCCCCGACCTGGACCGCGCCGAGGAGCTGGCGCCCTGGCCGGTCGGTGGCTCGCTCTGCACTTACCGCGAGTATCTGCGCGAGCTCGCCCCCTTCGACCTCGCCGAGATCGACGCCGAGCTCGACGCCTATTTCGGCACCGAGGGCGACGCCAGCCCGACAGAAATCGACCTCGACGAGCACTCCGATACGCTGCCGGAGCCCGGCCGGTGAGCGCCGGCCGGCTGACGGCCGCGGAGGTCAAGGAGGCCTATTCTCTGGGCTTCATGCGCGTCTCCGACTATCGCCGCTGGGTGGCGGCCGGGCGCCAGCCGCCGCGCGGCATCGACGCCCTTCTCGCCCGGCCGGCGGCTACCCCGACGCCGCCTCCATGGCGGCCGAGCTCATGGCGTGGAGCACATCGCCGAATGCTCGCGTGGCTTCGAGATCGCCTGCCGTGCGCTGATCGAGCAGCAATGCGCCGGTCAGCTCGAGCTGGCCCGCCACGAAGTCCCGATGCAGCTCGCGGGCCCGGCGCACCGGATCGGGAGCGGCCCTGACATGCGCGCGCAACAGCTCGGCGACGATCGCCTCGAGCGCCAGGCATCGGCCGAGAAGCTCGGGCGTGGTGATCGGGCGGTCCGTCATTACGAGGTTTCCTCTCTTGGGTTGGTGACACTCTCCAAGAGAGGAACGGAGGGGCCGGGGGTCAACGCGATCCCCGGCCCGACGCCGGCTTCCAGCGACGGAGGCGACCTCTGATGCAGCCCATCGCCGCCCCCGGCCTCTACCGCATGGCCTCGACCGCCTACCATGCCGACCCGGCCCCGGCGCCGTCGCTCTCCTCGAGCCTCGCCCGGCTGATCGTCGGCCACAGCCCGGCCCACGCGAAGGAGGCCCATCCCCGGCTCACCCTCGACCCCATCGGCCCGGAATCGAAGGCGATCGACCGCGGCGCGGCGATGCACGAGCTCCTGCTCGGTGGCGAGAGCCGAATCCAGACGATCGACGCCGCCGACTGGCGCACCAGGGCAGCGCAGGCCGCCCGCGCCGAGGCCCGCGCGGCCGGCCGCATCCCCGTGCTGGCGGCCGACTGGCCGGCGATGGCGCGGATGCTGGCCGAGCTTCGCCGCTTTCTGGCGCAGGCCCGGCTTGCCGACGTGTTCGAGGCCGGCGCCGGCGAGGCCGAGCTTTCCGGCTTCTGGCAGGAGGGCGGGATCTGGCGCCGCGCCCGGTTCGACTGGCTCGACCGAAGGACCGCGACGGTATGGGACTACAAGACGACGGCCCTGCCGCTCGGCCGCTGGCGCGCCAACGCCGCCCGCGACCCGGTGGCCGCCATCCAGCCCATCCACTACCGCAAGGCCGCCCTCGCCCTCACCGGCCGGCGGCATCGCTTCGCCTATGTGGTGCAGGAGGTTCGCCCGCCCTTCGCCGTGATCCTGATCGAGCCCGGCGACCGGCTCCTCAAACGCGCGCTCACCGGCTACGAGAACGCCGCCGCCGCATGGCGCGCCGGGCTCGAGCGTGGCCACTGGCCGGCCTATCCCGCCCGGCTCGACCGGCTCGACCCGCCGACGCCCCCCCGATCCGCCAAGGGCCGCCGCCCGTGGCCGTTCAAGAGGCGCCAGCCGTGAACGATGCACCGAGCCGCCCGACCGAGGATGTGCTGGCCGACCTCTTCGACGCCCTCGAGGAGGCCGCCCTCGACCTCGCCCGGCTGCACGGGACGGACCCGGTGCGGATGGAGCGCCTGATGACCGAGCTCGGCACCCGCGCCGCCGTGCGGGTGCGCGTCGCCATCCGGGCCGAGCGCCGCGCCGCCCTCGAGCAGCGGCGCCTTCGATGATCGCCCTCGCCATGGTGGACAGCCTCGAGCCGCCGGCCGATCCGGCCGAGCTCGACGCCGTGCTGCGCCGCGCCATGCGCCTCGCCGAGCTGGTCATGGCGACCACCGACGAGGCGACGGCCGACGACCCTTTCGGCCGGATGGTGCTCGGCCTGGCCCTGCAAAGGTGCCTCGCCGGCTTCTATGCGCGCATGGCGCTCGACCACGAGGCGAGCGAGCTCGCCCCGGAGATCGCCGGGCGAGCGGTCCGGATCGCGATGGAGGCCACGGCCGAGCTCGCCGAGCGGCTGGTCGCCGCCGGCCAGCACATGCCGGCGCCGCCGCCATGACCCCCCTCGCCCTCGCCGCCCTCGAGCGGGAGAAGGAACGGCAGCGACAGGCACAGCGCGGCGCCAGGGAGCGCCGCGAGCAGGCCGAGGCGCGGGCGAGGCAGGCCGAGGCCGCCGCGAAGGAGCGCCGCCGGCTGGCCGCGATCGAGCGCAACCGGCAGGCCGCCGCCGCCGCCGAGCGCCGCGCCGCCGCCGAGCGCCGCGCCGCCGCACCCTTCGCCGAGACGGTCGCCGTCAACATCTACGCCAGGCCGACCCGCGACGGCCGCACGCGATATTCCGTCATCATCGAAGGCCAGTGCACCACCTTCGACGACCTCGAGGAGGCCCGCGACTGGCGCAACCGGTTCGCCGGCAGCCGCCGCGCAAGCCGGCCCTATCTCTTCGTGAACCTGATCCGCGCCGGCGAGGCGCCGGGCCGGCTGTGAGAGACGACCCAACCATCGCCGACATGATCGCCGCCCTCGACGAGCACCACGGGCCGGACTGGCCGGGCGAGGTCACCAGGACGGGCGAGCTTGTTCGCGAGTTTCTGACCAGGCGCAACACACCCCCCGGCATCGCGACGGCCGCCCTGGCCGTCCTGCTCGCCGATATCATCGTGGTCGAATCGGCGAAGGCCGCGACGATGGACGGCGCCCGCTTTCGCGCCGACCGGCTCGCCGACCGATGCTGCGCCTTCATCACGGCCAGCGCCAACAGCCGAAGGAGCATGGAGATTGCCCGCGCGGCGTGGCGCGACTTCGACCGAATGCGACCCCGGCGGCCGACGTGACCGCGATAGCCGCCCCGCTCTATGCCTGGCTCATCCGCAACCGCGAGGGTGCGACGCCCGTCCTCGCTCTGGCCGACCTTTCCGCCCGCTTCGTGTTCGCCGACCTCGGCCGCGCCATCCAGGCCCGCGACGAGCTTCTGGCCATGGCCGAGCGCCACGGCATCGCCTTCGACCTCTATGTGCTCTCGGCCGCGATCCCGCTGCTCTCGATCGACCCGGAGGAGTGGCGGCATGACGACCCGCATGTGCCGCTCGA
The DNA here is from genome assembly GCA_964393275.1 of uncultured Geminicoccaceae bacterium. GTDB lineage: Bacteria > Pseudomonadota > Alphaproteobacteria > Geminicoccales > Geminicoccaceae > SLRI01. The sequence continues at coordinate 7,275 of CAYMTA010000113.1, forward strand.
CCCTGCCGCCCCCGCCGAGGAGCCGCGATCGTGAGAGGCGAGCCGCCGTATTTCCGGATCGTCGGCGCGCCCGACACGCTGATCGTCCGGCCGCTCGACCGATCGGTGCTGATCGAGATCGGCCGGCCCGGCCCGAGCGGCGAGTTCGAGCTCGCCGGCGCCGCCTGCCTCACCCCGGAGGAGGTGCAGGGCGCGATCGACGCCATGCGCCACGCCCGCCGGCTGGTCCGGCAGCGCCAGGGCTACCACCGCCGCGCCGCCGCCAGCATGGACCCGACCAACAATCACCCGGGGCGCCACCGGTGAGCGACGAGCGCGACCACTGCCCCAGCTGTAGCGCCGTGCTGAACGCCAATTTGAGCGAGCTCACCGACGACGGCCCGGCGGATGCCGGCACCATCGGCGTCTGTGGCGTCTGTGGCGAGCTCCTGATGTTCTGCGATCCGGGTCTGCGCGCCCTCACCGAGGCCGAGCGCGTCGCCTTGATGGCGCATCCCCGGGCCGGTCCTGCCGTGCTCGATTTCCTCGAGCGCCTGATCCGCCAGAAGCGCCGCCCATGAAACGCCCGCGGCCGCCGGATGAAACGCCGTGCAACGGATTGTGACAGAGCTGCTCGCCCTGCCGAAGGCGCCCGACTGGTCCTTCTATGTCCGGCGCGGCCTCTTCGGCCGCCGGGAGGCCGTGGTCTGCCGGCGCGTCGCCGGCCGCACGATGCCCGACGGGCACGGCGGCTTTCGCCTCGTGCTCCATGCCTACGACGATCGACGGCTCCTGGAGCGGATCGACGAGCTTCTGGCGACGGACGACCCGATGACGCTGTTCGACCCGCGATGGACGGCGGACGACGTGCGGCGTGGCCGCGAGGCGATCGAGCGGGGCGAGGAGCCATGAGCGTCGGCCGTGCCTTCAACGAGATCGAGGTCGCCTATCTTCTGAACTTCGAATCCTGGCGCGACTTCCAGAAGGCGCGGAAGGCGGGCTTCGTGCCCAGGGAAAGTTTTCACACGCCCGGCGGCCCGCGCTGGTCGGAAACGTCCCTTGCCCCGCTGTTGCGGCCGGACGGTGACGAGCTGACTGTGGCGATCGAGGAGAAGAAGATCATCGAGAGGCTCGACCGTGGAGACACCGCGCCACTTCCGCGCCAAGGGAAGGCCCGGCGGTAAGCCCCTCTATTACTGGCAGCCGAGCCCGAAGCTGCGCTCGCTCGGCTTCGGCGAGCGGCGGCTCTCGGACGAGCTGGCCCGTGCCCTGGTCGAGTGCGAGGCCTACAACCGGGAGGCCGACGAGTACCGCCACAAGGCGGCGCGCGGCGTGTTCGCCGATGCCCCGGCCGGCTCGATCCGCGCCCTGGTGGCGCACTACAAGAGCCACGACGACTATCTGCTGTTGGCGCCCAAGACCCGGCGGGAATACGCCCGCTGCCTCGACCTGATCCGCATGAAGATGGGCGACGTGGCGGTCAAGCAGGTGACCCCGGCGATCGCCCAGGCCTTGAAGCGCGCCTTCGCGCCGACGCCGGTGCAGGCGAACCATGTGCTGCGTGTGCTGCGCCTCTTGATGTCCTTCGCCCGCCGCGAGGGCATGGTGCAGCACAACCCGGTCTCGCACTTCCGCCAGAATCGCGAGCGGCCGCGGCAACAGGTGTGGAGCGATATCGACGAGCGGCGCTTTCTCGCCGTGTGCGGCCCCGAGCTGGCGCTGGTCTACCTGGTCGCGGTCAACACGGCGCAGCGCCAGGCGGACGTGCTGGCGCTGCCCTGGTCCGCCTATGACGGTCGGGTCATCAGGTTGCGGCAGGCCAAGACCGGCCAACCGGTCGAGGTGCCGGCGGCGGCTCGCCTGATCCGGCTGTTGGAGTCGACGCCCAAGGTTTCGCCGATCATCTGCACCACGGTAACCGGCCGGCCGTGGAAGGCCGATCATCTGCGCCACGCCTTCAAGGCGGCGATGGATCGCGCCGGCCTCGCCGGGCTGCGCTTTCAGGATTTGCGGCGGACGGCGATCGTCCGCATGGCGGAGGCCGGCTGCACGGTGCCCGAGATCGTGAGCGTCAGCGGGCACAAGATCGAGACCTGCCAGCGGATCGTCGACGTCTACCTGCCGGCGACGCGGCTGCTCGCCCATTCGGCCATCATCAAGCTCGACGCGCACCGGCCGCGCGACTGACCGCACCGCCGCCGCTCGGCCCCGAGCGGCGCCATCCCGGTTTTTTTTCAGGACAACGCCCCTAGCGCCCGGCTCGCCGGCGCCCGCTCCGGCCGAAAAGTCGGAAACATTCGGCCAAAAGTCGGAAACGCCTATTTATTCCTAGGCTAAGTCATTGATTTGGTGGGCGCACAAGGACTCGAACCTTGGACCCGCTGATTAAGAGTCAGCTGCTCTACCAACTGAGCTATGCG
>CAYMTA010000114.1:0-4310 GCA_964393275.1 uncultured Geminicoccaceae bacterium
CGGAGCTGAACGCCAGCTTCACCGCCAAGTGGGCGCGCATCGGCGATAAGCAGCGCAGCATTCTCCAACACCTGACCAAGAAAACGAAACGCGGCGGGACAATCGCCCAGGAAGACGTGGAAGCCGCCTTCGCGAACCTTTTGGGCGGCGTCTTCTATCGCCTGGAGCAGCTCAGGCTGCTCGGCTTCCTCGAGCGCACCATGCAGACCGGCACCACGGCCGGGCCGAGCTACGCCTGGGGACTCGCGCCGGCCTATCGAGACGAGATCAACGCAGGCTCATGACGCCGGCGAACAACAGCTTGCGACGATGCGCCAGTCTATGCGGCATCAATGTTCGCCGTCGGCATCGTTCGACCACAAAGACGAACCGTCGGTGCCCACCATACTCCTTGGCAGGTCATTGGGTCATCGTCGCGGTCTTGTCTTCAATCGGCTTCATCGACCGAAGCGGAAAAGCATCTGATGTTCATTGCAAACGGCGGGGCGCGGCGAAGCCCGGGGAGGTCGGTATGCCGCCTGCTGGCATGAAGGCATTGGAGGCGGGCGCAGCGCCAACTGGCCTCCGCCCAATCGCCTTTCGCCGAGTTGTCCGTAGCAATGGCTCGACCTTGACCCGATCGTGCGGTGGTGCTCAACTTCCACGGTAGAGGGGTACAGAGAATTTTTCGCTTGGAGCGGTAATGCCTGAGCCTACCCCTGCGGCACAGACTGGATCCGACGGGACAGTGTTCATCAGTTACGCGCGCGCCGACGATCAGCGGCCGCCACACGATGATGCAGCCGTCGGCTGGGTCAGTTTCTTCTGGGACCAGCTACGTTTCGAGTTGACTGACCGTGGCGCCAAGCGGGCGCCGCTCTGGCTCGACCGCTACCAAATCGATCCAGCCGAGGCCTTCACACCGAAGATCAGGGGAGCGGTCGAGAAAGCCAGCGTGATCGTTCCGGTATTCTCGGAGAACTGGACGCAGAGCGAATGGTGCCGCCGCGAGGTCGACCATTTCGGCGCGAGCCATTCGGATGCCGACAAGCGGGTCGTACCAGTCTTCAAGGGCGATGTGGCGCGTGAGAATCTGCCAACCCTGATACAGGGTGAGGCCGCCCGGGAGGGGCACCGCTTCTTCGAGAGGGACCCACGGGGCAGGCTGCACGAGTTCTATTGGCGCAGGCTGCGCGACGAGGACCGGTACTTCCAGACGCTGCTTGCTGTGGTCACCTCGATAAAGGATCGTCTTCGGCCGGAGGACTTCGACCCGACGCAGGCGAGAGTTGACCGAGCGCCTGTGACCCCGGCGTCCCGATTTACGGTGTTCCTCGCCACGGCGACAACCGAGCTGCGCGATGCCCGCCAGCGGCTCAAGAACGACTTGGCAAAGGCCGGCATCAAGGTCGTGCCCGAGACCGACGACCTGCCCGATCGGGTCGAGGCCTTTACGGCCGCGATCGATACAGCGCTGGCGGCAGCTGACCTTGCGGTGCACTTCCTCGGCGAAGGCCACGGCGTCATTCCCGAAGGTGGCCGCGAGCACGTGGTCGATCTCCAGCTCCGTTGCGCCCGCGAAGGCCAGCCTGGGCTGCCGCGCATCCTCTGGGCGCCACGCTGGCTGCCCGACAGCAAGGGCGACCCGCGCGACCCGGTCGAGGTGGCCGGGCGGTTCGGTGGACCGCTAGGCGGCGAGGAGGTCTTCGGCAAAGAGCCGACCGACCTGTCGCAGTGGATCCGTCAACGGTTGGCAACTCCTGCGCCCGAGGCAGCGACCCGGAGCGCAGAAACGATCATCGTCGCCAGCGCGACAACGGCAGACGACCATTACGTTGCCGCTTTCGCAGGCCTACTGCAGGGGATCGGGCCCACGGTCGAGGCCGTCTTCGCCGACAACGCTCTGCCCGAAGCAGAATCCTCTGCCTGCCTGGTAGCCTGGGGCGATGCCGATGGCGCGGCCGTGAAGAACCTGCTCGACTCACTGCCGGCCGGAACCGAAGCCATCTGCCTGATCCTTCCGGGCGGCGATGTGCAGGCCAAGCGCCGATTCTTTCTCAAGGGCGTGGTGGCGCGACACCTGCCGAATCTGCCGGACAAGCGCGCCGACGCCAAGGCCTTGCTCGCCGACCTGGAGCTCGTCGATGTCGAGGAAGCGGCGCCATGAGCGCCGCTGCCGAAAGCCCCTTCGTCGGGCTGCGCTCATTCGACCAGCGCGACCGGCGCTGGTTTCGCGGTCGCGAAAAGGAGGCGGCAACCCTTACGCGCCTGATCCGCACGAGTCACTTCACGGCCGTGGTGGGTGGGTCGGGAACCGGCAAGTCGTCGCTGGTCCGCGCCGGCGTCCTGCCCCTGCTCGCCGCGAAAGGCTGGCGCGCCATCGTCACCAAACCGGGTGCCGCGCCGATCGAACGCCTGGCGCATGCGCTCGCCACCACCGATGATCAGCTCGGCGAGCGGATGGTGATGGCCCGGGCCTACCGATTCGACTCTGGTCTGCGCGCCTCGGCCTTTGGCCTCGCCGAGATCGAGCGGAGCATCGAGCCCACGGCACCCCAGCTCGTCCTCCTCATCGACCAATTCGAGGAGCTCTTTCGTTTCGGCGAGGAGGCCAGCGGCACCGCTCGTGCCGCGATGCGCGAGGAAAGCCGGGCCTATGTCGAGCTCCTCCTCAACGCCGTTGCCGCGCACGAGGGGCGGCTGCACATCGTGATCACCATGCGCTCCGATTTCTTCGGCGATTGCTCGGCCTACGCGGGCCTCGCCGAGGCCGTCAGTCGGGCGCAGTTCCTCGTGCCGTTGCCGCGTCGCGATCAGCTCGAGGCAGCGATCCGCGAACCTGTCGCGGCCGTCGGGGCGGCAATCGACGACTCGCTGGTCCAGCGGCTTCTGATCGACGTCGAGGAAGCGACCGACCAGCTGCCAACTCTGCAGCACACTCTCAGACGCTTGTGGGAAACGGCTTCCGGCGAGCCGCGGCGGCTGTCCGAAGAAAACTACGTGACCGTCGGCAAGCTCGACGGCTCGATCGACCGGGCGGCGGAGCGTGTCACCACACAGATCGCCGAAGCCCATCCTGTCGACAAGGACACAATGGAGCGGGTCATGAAGGCGCTGACCCAGCTCGACCATCACGATCGCGCCACCCGCCGGCCGCAGCGTCGCTCGGCGCTGCTCGGCTTGGTCGAGGAGGGTGCGGCCACGAAATCCGACGCCGCAGCCTCGCTCGATCGAGTGCTGCAGGCGCTGAGCGCCGAGGCGGTGAGCTTCCTCGCCCTCGGCGAGGGCGCCGATCCCGAGGTCGACATCGGCCACGAGGCGCTGATCCGCGGCTGGCGACGCCTCGCCGGCGAGAACCGGGGCTTCAAGTCCGGCTGGCTGCGTGAGGAATACCAGGACGGCGAGGAGTGGCGTCAGCTGCTGCGCCGGGCCCAAGGCCAGCGCCTGCTCTGGCCGCAAGACTGGCTCCGGTCGAAGAATTGGCTGGAGAACAAGCGATTCGGCCCGGTCTGGGCTATGCGCTACGGCAATGGCTGGGATGTGGTTCAGCGTTTTCGCCGCACCAGCCTCAGGACGGCCGGCGGCCTGATGCTGTCGTTCCTCATGGCATTCACGATCGTTTTTTTGGCGCTCGGCACTTTTGCGTGGCTCAAATGGAGCGATGCGGAACGCACTGCCGACGAATCGCTGCGCTTCGCTCGCGCCGGCGCGCTCGCCGCTGCCGGCTATGCCCAAGGGTTCACCGCTCGCGGCGACAGCCGAACGGCGGTGCTCGTGGCCCTGCCCGTGCTGCCCGAGAGCCGGCTGACCGACGACGAGCGATATCTGCCCGAGGTCGACGTGACAATCGCAGACGCTCTGAGCCGACCCTTTGAAGAAAGGCGCATACTTGCCAACCACGGCTGGGTCTTGTCCGTCGCGTTTTCCCCGGACGGCCGGCGCCTGGTCTCGGGTGGCGCTGACGGCACGCTGCGGCTCTGGGACGCGGCCACGGGTGCGCCCATCGGCGAGCCGCTCACCGGCCACACGGACTATGTCCTGTCCGTCGCGTTTTCCCCGGACGGCCGGCGGCTGGTCTCGGGCAGCGACGACGGCACGCTGCGGCTCTGGGACGCAGCAACGGGGGCGCCCATCGGCGAGCCGCTCGCCGGCCACACGGACTATGTCCTGTCCGTCGCGTTTTCCCCGGACGGCCGGCGGCTGGTCTCGGGCGGCCAGGACCGCACGCTGCGGCTCTGGGACGCAGCAACGGGGGCGCCCATCGGCGAGCCGCTCACCGGCCACACGGACTATGTCCTGTCCGTCGCGTTTTCCCCGGACGGCCGGCGGCT
>CAYMTA010000114.1:4410-9342 GCA_964393275.1 uncultured Geminicoccaceae bacterium
CTATGTCCTGTCCGTCGCGTTTTCCCCGGACGGCCGGCGGCTGGTCTCGGGCGGCGCTGACGGCACGCTGCGGCTCTGGGACGCAGCAACGGGGGCGCCCATCGGCGAGCCGCTCGCCGGCCACACGGACTATGTCCGCTCCGTCGCGTTTTCCCCGGACGGCCGGCGGCTGGTCTCGGGCGGCGATGACCGCACGCTGCGGCTCTGGGACGCGCTGTACCTCTCGGCGTCACTCGCCGAGTTGGCTGAGCGGGCCGAGAGCCTTTGCCCTCTGAGTGAGTCGGAGTTGCGCGAGCACCACCTGCTCGACCCGCTTTATGCCGGCGCGGCGGAGCCGGCCCGGACCGACGCCCAGCGCAGGGCGTGTGGCGAGAGCGTGCCGTGACAAAGCGTACCGCTGGAGTCTCGTCTACGCTCCCAACACCTCGCCTCAGACCGCCGGCAGATCGAACTGCGACCCGAAGTGTGCCGGCAGCACGGCGTACTGGATCTCGCGGCCGCGCTGGTCGACCAGGGTCCTGGCCGCCGCCTGCCGGCCGATCCGCTCGAGCGCGTCGCGGAGATCGGCGTTGTCCATCTTGCGGAGCGCTGCGGCCTGCCTGGCGAGCTTTGGCTCGCCGAGGCGGGTGAGGCAATCGGGCTCCAGGCGGACGTCGTAGCGGAGATAGCTGAGGAGCGGCCGGTCGCCGAGCACGTCGCCCCGGAGATCCCCGATCTCGCGGTCGATCAGCCAGGGCGTGGGCGACGCCGACCACCACTGCAGCAGCAGCTGGGCTTGCCAGCTCGAATCGTCCATCAGCATGCTGGGCACCATCTGCGCCCAGTTCCAGAGCTTGCCGGAGGCGACTTTCTTGGGTTCGGCGGTGCTCTGCCAGGTGCCGGTGCCGACCGAGACCAGGAGGAGGTCATCGGGCCCGGTCGGCCAGCAAAAGCCGCAGCTCTGCAAGGTGGCGAGCATGAAGAGCTGGAGGGCGGGGTTGACACACATGCTGACGCCGCCATCGACGAAGGCCGCATCGTGCAGCGCGCCGGCACGGTCGGGGATCTGCATCAGCTCCGGCACGAAATAGGTCGGTGCCGCCGTGCTGGCGCGCACCGCCCGCCACAGGGGAATGCGCCGATTGGCCTCGAAATAGCTGCCGCGCGGATGGTTGTGCAGGGGCCAAATGCTGTTGGTATCGGCCCGTTTGGCGATGATGCAAAGACCGGTCCGCAGGCGCTCGTCGCCCATCGTGATGTCGCCGAGCCGTTCCTTGAGGATGGTCTCGAGCGGGCCCGAATCGAAGGTCGCCCGCAGCCGTCCGAGTAGTGCCAGGTTGGTGCCGAAGGCCTTGCCGCCGGCCTCGGTGTAGAGCTGGCGCAGGTCGTCGACGCTCATGCCGATGGCAAGTCCGGCGGCGATGATCGCACCGGTGCTGGCGCCGCCGATCAGGTCGAAGTAGTCGGCGAGCACGAGGTCTGGCTGGTCGTGGCGCTCCCGCAGGATCGCCTCGGTTTCGGCAAGGAAGCCCAGCGACAGCATGCCCCGGATGACGCCGCCATCGAGCGCGAGGGGCCGCTTGGGGCCGGGTGCGAGAAGTCGGTCGAGGAGGCTCATGACTCATTGGTTTTCTGTTTCCGTGGCTTGGGCAGCAGCCGGGCGAGCTTGTCGAGCTGTTCATTCGTAGTCTGGATCATCCAGCCCGCCGGCTGCAGCGCCTCGACCAGCGCCATTAGTTCGCCGCGTGAGGCAGCCCGCTGGCCGATGCCGAAAAGGGCCTCTATCCGTGATGCCGCGATCCAGTAGTGCTGCTCTTTCCTGTGCATTGCGTCTTCGGCTTGGATGTCTGCGGCCAGAAGAGCATCGGCCACTACTATCACGCGCTCGCGCACGCGGCGGGCTTGGACCCGATCGGCAATCGCCTCGTCGCCGACACTGAGCCCGGCGCGCACGTCGAGGAGAAAGGCGTAGTTGATGCCGTTATAGTGGTCGTCGCGAAGAAGGAAGCCGCGGCCATAGGCGCGAATCGCGGCTTCCAGCGCCTCGCGGCGCTCGCATTCGCTCGCCGCCGGCAGCTCGCTGAGCCGCTTGTGCACCGCTCCCCAGAGCCCCAGGGTCTCCGGGTCCGTCGATCGCTCGGGGTTGAGAAACCGCAGCACCTCGCGTGCCTCCAGGAGGCGGGCGTGCGGATCGCGGTCCTTGGCCTTGTAGGTGGCGAGCGCCAGCTGCTGGACGACGAACCGGTCGGGATTGTCGCGCTGGACGGCCCGCACTCCTGCCAGAATGTCGCGCATTTGGGCGAAATCCTCGGCCGCGCGCGCCGCCATGGCGACCTGCATCAGTGTGGCCATTGGTTGGCTCAGGGCCTGTGCCAAATACGAATCTGGCGCCGCCTCGAATGCATATCGGTTGCGCGCTTCGAGAGGTTCTTCTTCCGCCGAAGGTTCACAATCTTCACGTATAGTGGGCGGCTCAAGGCAGTTGAGGAAGGTATAGACCGGGCTGTCGGCGGCACCGGCCGCCACGATCGCGCGACTCGCCGCCACGAGCTCGGCGCGCATCCGCTCGACCTCGCCGAAATCGATGCCGTCGCCGAGATGGCGGTAGCGGCGCATGACCAGATGGTTGGTGTCAAACGGGTTGAGAAAACCCTCCTCGACGATCACGATCGTCGTCCGCGGCCGCAGCGCATGGCGCACGCCCAGCTCGTAGAAGGCGTTCACGTTGCTGGTCGAGAGATCGGCGATCACCACGTCGGCCTCGAGCAGCCGCTGGTACATCGGCACGTCGATCACGCCCGCGTGCTGCACCTCGTCCGCCCGCACGCAATCGAAGCCGGCCTCGGTCATCGCCGGCTTGATGATGTAGCGATAGCTCTTGTCGAGGTCGAAGGTCTTGCTCTGGCGAAAATCGGTCTTCATCCCATAGCCCATGATCACGAAGCAGCTCGGCATCGACAGCCCTCCCAAGCATCAGCGTTTACTTCTTGCAGCCCTCCGAATCGACTGGCGTGTCTTCGTCGGCCGCGCGCAGAAAGAACGCCCGCTCCTGGTCGAGCGTCAGGCAGCGCGGCAGGGCGGCCTTGGCGTCGGCGATCAGGGTCGCGAGGTCGCGCCCGTCCCAGAGCCGCACCGTGCCGTCATCACCGCCCGAAACGAGGCGCTTTCCGTCCGGAGAAAACGCGACAGACAAGACGTCGCCCTCGTGGCCGCTGATCGGTCCACCGATGGGCGCCCCCGTAGCCGCCTCCCATAGCCGCAGCTTGCGATCACCGCTGCCCGAGACGAGACGCCGGCCGTCCGGGGAAAATGCAACTGATGTGACGTAGGCCTTGTGGCCGGCGAGCGGCTCGCCGACGGGCGCCATAGTTGCCGCATTCCAAAGCCGCAGCGTGCCGTCTTCGCCACCCGAGACCAAGCGTCGGCCGTCCGGAGAATACGCGACCGATGTGACCCAGCCCCCGTGGCTCGTGAGTGGCTCGCCGATGGGCGCCCCTGTGGCCACCTCCCAGAGCCGCAAGGTGCTATCCTCGCCGCCAGAGACGAGGTGCCGACCGTCCGGAGAATACGCGACCGATGTGACCCAGCCCCCGTGGCCCGTGAGCGGCTCGCCGATGGGCGCGCCTGTGGCCGAGTCCCAGAGCCGCAGCGTGCCGTCATCGCTGCCCGAGACCAAGCGCCGGCCGTCCGGGGAATACGCGATGGACAGGACTTTATCCCTGCGTCCGGCCAGTGGCTCGCCGATGGGCACTCCCGTTGCCGCGTCCCAGAGCCGCAGCGTGCGATCACCGCCGCCCGAGACCAGGTGCCGACCGTCCGGGGAAAACGCGACGGACCAGACCACATCCTCGTGGCCGCTGAGCGGTTCGCCGATGGGCGCCCCCGTTACCACGTCCCAGAGCCGCACCGTGCCGTCATCACTGCCCGAAACGAGGCTCCTGCCGTCCGGGGAAAACGCGACCGATGTGACCCAGCCCCTGTCGTCCGTGAGCGGCTCGCCGATGTGCGCCCCCGTTTCCGTCTCCCAGAGCCGCAGCGTGCCATCCTGGCTGCCCGAAACAATCCAATGGCTGTCCGGGGAAAACGCGACGGAGCGGACAAAGTCCGCGTGGCCTGTGAACGGCTCGCCGATGGGCGCGCCTGTGGTCGCATCCCAGAGCCGCAGCGTGCGGTCGTTGCCGCCCGAGACGATCCGCCGGCCGTCCGGAGAATAGGCGACGGACAAGATCCGGCCCTCGTGGCCGGCCAGCGGCTCCCCAAGGGGCGCGCCTGTGGCCGCATCCCAGAGCCGGAGCATGAGGTCATAGCCGCCCGAGACGAGGCGCCGCCCATCTGGGGAAAACGCGACGGAATAGACTCGGCCCTCGTGGCCGATGAGCGGCTCGCCGATAGGCGCGCCTGTGGCCACATCCCAAAGCCGCAGCGTGCCGTCTTGGCCGCCCGAGACGAGGCGCCGTCCGTCCAGGGAAAACGCGACGGAATAGACTCGGCCGCCGTGGCCGGTGAGCGGCTCGCCGATGGGCGCGCCTGTGGCCGCGGCCCAGAGCCGCAGCGTGCCATCCAGGCTACCAGAGACGATCCGCAGGCCGTCCAGGGAATACGCGACGGATTCGACCCAGCCCTCGTGGCCATGAAGATCGAGCCGTTCCCGTTGACGCCAACTTCCCTTGACCAGAGCATCCCGTGCCTCCCAGACCAATGGTCTCTCGGACGGCTCCTGCTGCGGCACAGCACGTAGGGCCAACAGCATCCCGGTCACGGCATCGCCCGCTTCGATCTGGCCCTGCGCGAGTTGCGCGAGCAGCAACGACTCCTTGGTCTGCGCCTCGCGTGTTTGGGTTTGAGCCAGAAGGGCCTGGCTTTCCGCTCGCTGCGTTTGAATGTTGGCCTCGCGGTAGAGGTGCTGTCTCGGGTTTGGTTGGAATTTGAGCTGGCGTAGTTTCCGGCTTGGGG
>CAYMTA010000115.1:0-9264 GCA_964393275.1 uncultured Geminicoccaceae bacterium
TCTCCTGGTCGCCACCGGCCGCCAGCCGGTCGTCCAGGACCTCGGCCTGGATGACGCCGGCATCGCCCACGACCACCACGGCATCACCGTGGATTCGGGGCTGCGCACCACCAACCGCCGCGTCTACGCCATCGGCGACGTGGCGGGCGGCCTGCAGTTCACCCATGTCGCGGGCTACCATGCCGGACTCGTGATCAAAAGCGCCCTCTTCCGCCTGCCGGTCAAGGCCAGCGACCGGGCGATCCCGCGCGTCACCTACACCGACCCCGAGCTCGCCCAGGTCGGCCTCGACGCGGCGACGGCCGAGGCGCAGGGTATCGCGCATGAGGTCGTTAGCTGGCCTTTCAGGGAGAACGACCGGGCGCGCACCGCCCGGATCACGGAGGGCCTGATCAAGGTGGTGGCGAGCAGGAGGGGCCGGGTGCTGGGTGCCGGCATCGCCGGTGCCGGGGCCGGCGAGCTGATCCTGCCCTGGGTGCTGGCCACGGGGCAGCGCCTGAAGCTCTCGACCATGGCGGAGCTGGTCGTGCCCTACCCGACGCTCGGCGAGGCGGGCAAGCGCGCCGCCGGCAGCTTCTTCAGCAAGCGCCTGTTCAGCGGGCGCACCAGGAAGCTGGTCGCTTTTCTCAGGTGGTTCGGATGAGCAGGTCGGAGGCGCAGGGCGGGGAGGACGGGGCCGGCGCGAGCCAGACCGACGGAAAGAAGCCGCCGCTCTGGCGCCGGCTGCTGCCGCTCGGGGTGCTCCTCCTGATCGGCCTCGTCGTCTACGGCTCCGGCCTCTACCGCTACGCGAGCTTCGAGACGCTCGAGCGGCACGCCCAGGACCTCGACGAGCTGGTCACCGGCCGGCCCGTCCTGAGCGCCGTCGCCTTCGCGCTCGCCTACGCCATCGCCACCGCGGTCTCGATCCCGGGGGCCGTCTTCTTCACCATCGCCGGCGGCTTCCTCTTCGGCACCGTGCCGGGTGCCGCGCTCGCCGTCACCGGCGCCTCGATCGGCGCCATCGCCGTCTTCCTGGTTGCCCGGACCTCGATCGGCCTGAGCCTGCGCTCGACCGCGGCCCCCTGGCTCGAGCGGATGCGCCAGGGCTTCAACGAGAATGCGCTGAGCTACCTCTTCGTGCTGCGCATCGTCCCGCTCTTTCCGTTCTGGGTCGTCAACATCGTGCCGGCGCTCTTGGGCGTGAAGCTGCGCACCTATGCGCTCGCCACCGTGGTCGGCATCATTCCGGGTGCGCTGGTCTTCGCCAGCGTCGGCAGCGGTCTCGACAGCGTCATCGCCAAGGGCGACGAGCCGGACATGGGTCTGATCCTCGAGCCCTCGATCCTGATTCCGCTCCTCGGCCTCGCCGCCCTGGCGCTGCTGCCGGTCGCCTACAAGCGCCTGAAGGCGCGTCGCCAGGAGCGCTCCTGACTATTCCAGCTCGCGGCCCATGTGCAGGTACTTGTCGCGCCGCCGGCGGCGGATCTCATGCGGCGGAATGCCGTCGAGCGCCGCGAGGTGGCGGTTGATGGCATGGCCGACCGTCTGGATGGTCGTGCCGCGCCCGCGATGGGCACCGCCGAGCGGCTCGGCGATGATCTCGTCGATCAGCCCGAGGCCGAGGAGATCCTGGGCGGTGAGCTTCAGGGCCTCGGCCGCCGCCTCGGCCTGATCGGAATTGCGCCAGAGGATCGCGGCGCAGCCCTCGGGCGAGATGACCGAGTAGATGCTGTGCTCGAGCATCAGGACGCGATCGGCCGTGGCGAGCGCTATCGCCCCGCCCGAGCCGCCCTCGCCCACGATCACCGTGACGATCGGCACCTGGAGGCCGAGACAGGTCTGGATCGAGCGGGCGATCGCCTCCGCCTGGCCGCGCTCCTCGGCGCGGATGCCCGGATGGGCGCCCGGCGTGTCGACCAGCGTCACCACCGGCAGCCCGAACCGCTCGGCCAGGCGCATCAGCCGGACCGCCTTGCGGTAGCCTTCCGGCCGCGCCATGCCGAAATTGTGGCGCACCCGGTCCTCCGTCTCGCGCCCCTTCTCGTGGCCGATCACCAGGACGGGGCGGCCCTTCAGCCGGCCGAGCCCGCCGATGATCGCGGGATCGTCACCGAAGCAGCGATCGCCGGCGAGCGGCGTGAACTCGTCGACCAGGGCCGCGGCGTAGTCGGAGAAATGCGGCCGGTCGGGATGCCGCGCCACCTGCGTCTTCTGCCAGGGCGTGAGCTTGCCGTAGGTGGTCGACAGGAGCTTGGCGGCCCGGCCCTCGAGCCGGGCGATCTCGTCCTCGAGGTCGAGATCGCTGCCGTCGGCGAGGTGCCGCAGCTCCTTGACCTTGCCCTCGAGCTCGGCGATCGGCTTCTCGAATTCGAGCAGGCTGCTCATCTCGTGCTGGTTCCCGAAGCCCGATCCGCAGGCGGGTGCCGCCCCTGGGAGCGGCACCCCGTCCCGTCGTCGCTCACGCGGCGGCGGCGATCTGCTCGGCCTTCTTGACCAGCGTCTCGGCCTGCTTGATCGAGGCGATGTCGATCAGCCGGCCGTCGAGCGAGACGGCGCCCTTGCCCTCCTTGGTGGCCTGCGCCATCGCCTCGAGGATGCGCTTGGCCTTGTCGATGTCGGCTTCGGACGGTCCCATCGCCTCGTTGGCGAGCTCGATCTGCTTCGGGTGGATCGCCCACTTGCCCTCGCAGCCGAGGACGGCCGCCCGGCTCGCCTGCGCCTTGAAGCCCTCGGCATCCGAGAAATCGCCGAACGGCCCGTCGATCGGCCGGAGCCCGAAGGCGCGGGCGGCGACCACCATCCGGGCGATGGCGTAGTGCCACATGTCGCCCCAGTGAAACTGGCGGTCGGTGTCGTCGGCGCCGCCGGTCAGGACGCCGTAGCCCGGGTTCGGGCCGCCGATCATGGTGGTCCGCGCACGGGTCGAGGCGGCATAGTCGGCCACGCCGAAATGCAGCGATTCGTTGCGCTTGCTGGCCGCGGCGATGGCATCGACATTGGCCATGCCGAGGGCGGTCTCGATGATCAGCTCGAAGCCGATGCGCTTCTTGCGCCCGACCGCCGCCTCGACCTGGCTGACCAGCATGTCGACCGCGTAGATGTCGGCGGCCACGCCGACCTTCGGCAGCATGAAGAGATCGAGCCGCTCGCCGCCCTGCTCGATGAGGTCGACCACGTCCTTGTACATGTACTGGGTGTCGAGCCCGTTGATCCGGACCGAGAGCGTCTTCGTCCCCCAGTCGATGTCGTTCAGCGCCTGGATGACGTTCTTCCTGGCCTGCGCCTTCTGGTCCGGCGCCACCGCGTCCTCGAGGTCGAGAAAGATCACGTCGGCGGCGCTCGCCGCCGCCTTCTCGAAGAGCTGCGGGCTCGATCCGGGCACCGCCAGCTCCGAGCGATTCAATCGGGCTTTTGCCTCGTCGATGATGGTGAAGCTCATGATGGTTCCTTCTTTCGGCGTTTCGATGGAGCGGCAGCCGTGCCCTGGCTGCCCTGCAGATGGTTGGTTTGGACGTTTCGTCCGCGCACGGCAAGTGGATGGTGGGTCGCCACGACCTGCTGCAGCCGCTCGGGCTGCAGATGCGTGTAGATCTCGGTGGTCGCGATATCGGCGTGGCCGAGCATCGCCTGGACGGTTCGCAGATCGGCGCCACCGGCGAGCAGATGGCTGGCGAAGGCATGTCTTAGCACATGCGGCGACAGCCGGGTGGGATCGATGTCGGCTTCGAGCGCCACCTCGGCCAGAAGTTGCGCCAGCCGCTGGCGGGTCATGTGCCCCTGCCGGCTGCGCGACGGGAAGAGCCAGGGCAGCTGGTGCGGCGTCAGCTCCTGACCCCGCCGCAGCACGAGCCAGCGTTCGAGGGCGGCCCGCGCGGCGCCGCCGATCGGCACCATGCGCTCCTTGTCGCCCTTGCCGCGCACCCGCAGGCTGCGCCGGTCGTGCGCCAGGGCCGCGAGCGGCAGGCCGACGAGCTCGCTCACCCGCAGGCCGGTGGCGTAGAGCAGCTCCAGCAGGGCCACGAGGCGCACACCGTCCTCGCCCTCGCGCCGGGCCGCGGTGTCGAGCAGGATGGTCACCTCGGCGACACTGAGATGGCGGGGCAGGCTGCGCGCCAGCTTCGGCCGGTCGAGATGCTGGGTCGGCTCGTCGGGGCGGACCCGCTCCAGATAGAGAAAGCGGAAATACTGGCGCAGTGCCGAGAGCTTGCGGGCGATGGTCGAGCTCTTGAGCCCGAGCGCGTCGAGCCGGGCCAGAAAGGCCCGAAGATCGTCGCTCGCCGCCCGCTCGAGCACGACCTCCCGGCGCCCAAGGAAAGCCAGGGCGTCGTCGAGATCACGCCGGTAGGCGCCGAGCGTGTGCCGGCTGGCGCCGCGCTCGACCGCGAGCATCTCGAGGAATTGCTCGAGCATGCCCCGGCTCAGCGCGGCAGCTGCTCGTCCGGAATCACCAGCTCGATCTGGCGGACCGGCGGCGGCCGGTCCCAGGTGGCGAGGAAAATGACCGAGCCGAGGATGACGACGAGCAGGATCAGGAGCAGGGAGCGACGGACGGTCGACATCAGCGGGCATGTGCCTTTCGGTGGTGGGCGGCCGGCGCAACCGGGCGAGCGGAGCGAAGAGCCCGCCCTGGCCATTGCGCTCTTGCCGGCGGACGATCTGGTCGCCTAGCTTCGGGGGGCCTAGCTTCCTGGGCAAGTCTCTATAACCTTTGCAACTCCGGGTTTCAACGGCGGGACCATGGTCACGGACAGCCATCCTCATCCGCGGGTCGTCGCCGATCCGGCACCGCCCGGCCGGCTGCTGCGGCCGGTCGTGCTGGTCGGCCTGATGGGCGCCGGCAAGACCGCTGTCGGGCGACGTCTCGCGGCCGCCCTCGGCGTCGCTTTCGCCGATGCCGACGAGGCGATCATCGAGGCCGCCGGGATGAGCATCCCGGACATCTTCGAGGTCTATGGCGAGGCCGAGTTCCGTGATCTCGAGCGGCGTGTCGTCATCCGCCTGCTCGACGAGGCCAAGGGGGTCCTGGCTCTCGGCGGCGGCGCCTTCGTCGACCCCCTGACCCGGGCCGCCGTCGCCGAACGCGGCATCTCGGTCTGGCTCAAGGCGGAGCTCGAGACACTCGTCGCCCGGGTCACCAGGAAGCGCGCCGTCCGCCCGCTGCTCATGCAGGGCGAGCCGCGCGCCATCCTGGCCGGGCTGATGGAGCGCCGCTATCCGCTCTACGCCGAGGCCGACTTCACCGTGCTCACCGGCGACCAGCCGCTCGACGAGGTGGTGGATCGCCTGACCGCGCTGCTCCGACGAGAGGGTCTCATTCGCGATGTCGCCTGAAAGCTCGACCGAGAGCCTGAACGTCGCTTTGGGCGACCGCGCGTATCCGATCCACATCGGCGGCAGGGTGCTCGACCGGGCCGGCGATCTGCTCGGCCCGCTCTTGCCGGCTCCCCGGGCCGTGCTGGTCACCGACAGCCATGTCGCCGCCACCGCCCACCCGGAGCGGATCGAGCGCTCGCTTCGTGCGGCCGGCCTCGCGGTGCAGCGCATCGTCGTCGTGCCCGGCGAGGGCAGCAAGAGCTTCGAGCGGCTCGAATGGCTGGTCGGGCAAATCCTGACCCAGGGTGTCGACCGCAAGACGGCGCTGATCGCCCTGGGCGGCGGGGTGATCGGCGATCTCGGCGGATTTGCCGCCGCGATCACGCTGCGCGGCCTGCCTTTCGTCCAGGTGCCGACCAGCCTGCTCGCCCAGGTCGACAGCAGCGTCGGCGGCAAGACCGGCATCAACACCGCCCACGGCAAGAACCTGGTCGGCTCTTTCCACCAGCCCTTGGCCGTCCTGATCGACGTCGACACGCTGAACGACCTGCCCGAGCGCGAGCTCAGGTCCGGCTATGCCGAGATCATCAAGCACGGGGCGATCGCCGACGCCGCCTATTTCGCCTGGCTCGAGCGCCACGCCGCCGCCATGCTCGCCGGCGACCAGGCGCTCCGGATCGAGGCGATCCGCCGCTCGGTCGAGATCAAGGCCGGCGTGGTCGCAAAGGACGAGCGCGAGACCTCGGGCGAGCGGGCGCTCCTGAATTTCGGCCACACCTTCGGCCATGCCTACGAGGCGCTGGCGGGCTATGGCGACCGCCTCTTGCACGGCGAGGCCGTGGCGCTCGGCATGGTCAAGGCGGCCCGCCTCTCGACCCTGCTCGGCCATGCCCCGGCCGAGGCGGCGGATCGGCTCAAGGCCCATCTGGCCGAGCTCGGCATCGCCACCTCGCCGCGCCGCATAAGGAACGAGGGCTTCGCCGTGGACGCCCTCCTCCTCGCCATGGGCCGCGACAAGAAGGCCGAGGCCGGGACGGTGCGCTTCGTTCTCTGGCGCGGCGTCGGCGATGCGTTCCTCACGGCCAGGGTCGACCCGGCGAGCCTCGAGACCGTGCTGCGGGACGACCGCTGAACGTCGCCCCGAAGTCACAGTCCCGGGCCGAACGACGTCGCTCTTCGAACTCTGACGATAGTCCCTTGTCCGAATGTTTGCCTTCTGGTTGCTTCTTCCCGGAGACAAGCAAGCAGGATCAGCTCGGGGGGGCGGCATGCGTGGGGTGCTCGGGGCTTCGGCGACGGCCGCGCTTGTGACCCTGCTGGCCGCCGACCCGGCCAATGGCGCAGGCTTCGCGATCAAGGAGCAGTCCGCGAGCGCCCTCGGCAACGCCTTCGCCGGCGCCACCGCCGGTGCCGAGGACCTGAGCTACATGTTCTTCAATCCGGCAGCGCTCGGCCGGTTCGACGGCAGCCAGGCGCAGGTCGCGGTCAGCGGCATCGTGACCAGGCTGGAGCTGAAGGATTCCAACGCCTCGACCACCTTCGGCACGCCGATCACCGGCAGCGACAGCGACAACGACGTGGCGAAGGACATCGCGGTGCCCGCCTTCTACGCGATGACGGCGCCCTCGGAGAGACTGAGGCTCGGCATCGGCGTCAACGTGCCCTTCGGCCTCGGCACGGAGTACAATGACGGCTGGGTCGGCCGCTACCAGGCGATCGAATCCACCTTCGAGACCGTCAACATCAACCCCGTGGTCGCCTTCAAGACCACGGATTGGCTCACCCTCGCCGCCGGCGCGCAGATCCAGTATGCCGAGGCGGAGCTCAGCAATGCCGTCGACTTCGGCACGCTGGGCGCCCTCAACGCCGTGCCGGGCTCGGTGCCGACCCAGCAGGACGGCCAGGCGCGGGTCAAGGGCGACGGCTGGGCCTATGGCTACAATCTCGGTCTCCTGGTCGAGCCTCTGGAGGGCACGCGGATCGGGCTCTCCTACCGCTCCAAGATCGACACGACGTTCGAGGGCAACGGCCGCTTTCGCCTCGACGATGCCGGCATCGGCGCCACGCTGAAGGCGGCGACGGGCGCTTTCGCCAATACGGGCGCGGAGACCAAGTTCGAGTTCCCGCCCATGGCCGGCATCGGCGTGCATCAGGAGATCGGCAAGGATTTCGCCCTGATGGCCGAAGCCCAGTGGACCGGGTGGAGCACGCTCGACGAGCTGATCATCAAGTTCGACAACCCCGCCCAGCCCGACAATGTCAGCGAGTACCAGTGGAACGATGCCTGGTTCTTCGCCCTCGGCGGCACCTGGGCCGCGACCGACCGGTTGAAGCTGCGCCTCGGCGCCGCCTTCGACCAGTCGCCGGTGCGCAACCGCTACCGCTCGCCGCGCGTGCCCGATTCCGACCGCTACTGGCTCGCCGCCGGCCTCGGCTGGCGGGTCCTGGACAACCTCTCGCTCGACCTCGGCTACACCCACATCTTCTTCGACGATGCCGATGTCCGCCAGCGCGGCACCGACACCGGCAGCGCCCTTCGCGGCAATCTCGACGCCAGCTACGAGAGCCAGATCGACATCGTGACGCTCTCGCTCGTCTACCGCTTCTGAGCCGGCAAAAGGTCCGTCAACGCCACCGGAGCGAAATTCCGCACGTCCACGCCGACGTCGTGCTGCCTGGCCAGGGGCTTCAGCCGCCCGTGGCTGTGGCCGTGCACTTGCAGGGCACCCTTCCCCATGCCGTTCCAGCTCCGCAAGGGATAGTGGCAGAGCACCAGAAGGCGGCCCGCCGCCTCGATCTCGACCAGATCGTGCACGGTGGCCCAGCCGGAAAGCGAGCGGGTCGCATCCGTGTCGTTGTTGCCGGCGACCAGGTGCTTCGTGCCCTTCAGCCGGTCCAGGACCGCCGCCATGCGCGCCGCCGTCTGGCGGACAGCGAAATCGCCCAGATGCCAGACCGTGTCGCCCGGCTCCACGACGGCGTTCCAGCGCTCGATCAGCGCCTCGTCCATGGCGGCGGTCGAGGGGAAGCGGCGGCGGAACAGGCCGCGCGCACCGCCATGGCCGAAATGGTGATCGGCGGTGAAGAAGAGCGCCATTGCCGGGAGGCGAGCCTGCCGCTCAGCCGGGCTCGTGCTCCCTCAGCCGCGGCAGGAGCTCGGCGAAGTTGCAGGGCCGGTGGCGGATATCGAGCTGGTGCACGAGAATGCCGTCCCAGGCGTCCCGGCAGGCGCCGGGCGAGCCCGGCACGACGAAGAGATAGGTGCCGTTGGCGACGCCGGCATCGGCCCTGGACTGCAGGCTGGAGGTGCCGATCTTCTCATAGGACTGTGCCCGGAAGAGCTCGCCGAAGCCCGGCACGTGCTTCTCGATCACCGCATGCAGCGCCTCGGGGGTGATGTCGCGGCCGGTCACCCCGGTGCCGCCGGTGGTGATCACCACCTCGACCCCGGGATCGGCGATCCAGGCACGAAACTGCGCCTCGATCGCACCCTGGTCGTCACGCAGGATGCGCCGGTCGACGACGTGGTGGCCGGCAGCGGCCAGCCGCTCGAGCAAGACCGCCCCTGACTTGTCCTCGTCGAGGCCGCGGCTGTCCGAGACGGTCAGCACGGCGACCCGCAATGGCCGGAACGCGAGGCTCTCGTCAATTCGCCCCGACATGGCCCGCTTCTGCATGGCGCGTCTCCCCGCCGCTCGACTCCAGCCCGACATATTGGGGCCAGCCGCCGGCCGCCAAGGCCTCGAGCTCCGGTGCCGGCTGGTCGAGCCGCACGCGATAGGCCCAGAGGTTGCCGAGCAGCTTCTTGACGTAGAGCCGGGTCTCGGGGATCGGAATGCTCTCGATGCGCAAGAGCGGATCGTCGATGTCGCCGTAGCGCTCGGCCCAGTCCTCGGCCCGCTTCAGCCCGGCATTGTAGGCGATGCCGATGTCGATGACGCTGTCGCCGATGAACCAGGTGTCGCGCAG
>CAYMTA010000116.1:0-9257 GCA_964393275.1 uncultured Geminicoccaceae bacterium
CGGGCGAGGCGCGGGAAGAAATCCGGATCGCGCTCCTGCCGCGCGATCGACCAGGCACGGTTGCTGCGGAAAAGGTGATCGATCATGCGGCGTCGGGACCCGGGTCGTCGATGAGCAGGCCGCGGCGCGCGGCCATGCGCAAGGACAGAGCACGCAGATCGCCGGCCGTCAAACGCAACCGCGCGAGCGGCATGACGATGGCGTTCTCGAGCGCCAGATGCTCCCGCTCGCTGCGGGCGAGCTCCTTCAGATCGAGCCGGGTCGAGCGGTCGAGCAGCCGGCCGGTCAGCGCCGCCTCGCCCAGCGCCTGGCCCAGCCTCGCCGCCAGGATGCCGCCGCTCGCATGCTCGGCGGCGAGCCGGCCGAGGATGGCGTCGATCGCATCCTCCGGCACCGCCCGGCGGCGGAGCAGCGGGAACAGGTCCTGCTCCTCGTCGATCACATGGATCGCCATGTCGCGGGAGACGAAGGCGCCGACGGTCTCCATCAGCTCGGCATCGGGCCGCGCCATCGCCGCCAGCTCGTCCGCCAGCCGGCAGAGCACGCGCTGTCGATGGTGGTCCGCCATCAGGTAGTCGAGCGGCCGGCGCAGGAGAGCTGCCGGCAGGGGGTCGAGCGTCTCGCGCGGCCGCCCTTCCGGCATGGCGCCTCTCAGTGGGCCGGCGCGTCGAGCTCGGCCAGCGCCTGCTCGAGCATCAGGACCAGCGCTGCCAGGCCCGGCGTATCGCTCCGGTTGACGACGCCGATGAGCTGGACCCAGGCCTCGTCATCGGCCTGGGCGAGCCAGGTCCTGACGATATGCGACGCGAAGTCGCCGACCTCGGCGCCGAGCATGACCGCGGCCTCGTTCAGCCGGGCCAAGAGGCCGAGCTCACTGGCCTCGACCAGCGCCGCCTCGGCGACACCGGGCTCGGCCAGACGTCCGACCAGCTCACCCAGCATCCGCCGCT
Organism: uncultured Geminicoccaceae bacterium; assembly: GCA_964393275.1. Classification (GTDB taxonomy): domain Bacteria; phylum Pseudomonadota; class Alphaproteobacteria; order Geminicoccales; family Geminicoccaceae; genus SLRI01. The sequence continues at coordinate 951 of CAYMTA010000116.1, forward strand.
TCCGCTACTGCACGAGTGGCGAGCTGGCGCCACCGAGCTCGATGCCGCCGATCTCGGCCCGGCCGACCAGGATCGTCACGTACTGGCGCACGGCGGTCCGCCAGACCCGGGCGGCAAGCCACTCCTTGATCTGCTCCTCGACCATCTCGAACGGCAGTACCCGGCCGGCGATCCGCCGCTCGAGCCGGAGCACATGCACGCCATAGGGCGTCTCGACCGGCTCGCCATGGACCCGGCCGGGCTCGGCCCGGCGCAACGCCTCGGCGAACGCCGGTGTCACCGAATCGCCGGTGACCTGGCCGAGATTGCCGCCGGAGGCGGCGGACGGGCAGGCCGAGACCTCGCGGGCCAGGGCCGCGAACCGCTCCGGCGCCTCGGCCAGCACGGCGAGCGCGGCCAGCGCCTGCTCGCGGGCCTGTCCATAGGCGACCGGATCCCCGCGATCGGCCGAGAACAGGATATGCGCCGCCTCGAACACGTCCTCGCTGGTGAAGCGCGTCTGGTTCTGCGTGTAGAACCGCCTCGCCGCCTCGCGGTCGGCCTCGGGCACCTGCACCTCCTGGCGGAGCAGGGTCGAGATCAGCGCCTCCTCCGGCGTCTCGCGCCGGCCCTCGCCGTCGGTCTCCGGCACGCCCTCGATGCCGAGCCGCTCCGCCTCCTCGAGCAGGAGATGGCGGATCACCAGGGCCCGCGCCGCCGCCTCGCCGGCCTCGCGCGCCGAGCCGGCCGGATGGTGCTGCGCCTCGCGGGCGATGGCGGCCTGCTCGATCACCGTGCCGTTGACGGTGACCGCCGGCGGCGGCTGGAGCCTCGGGCGGTTCTCCAGATCGAAGATCCGCATCCCGCTCATTCCGCCGGCTCCATCGGCTTGGCGCCCGTCGCGATCGCGGGCCGGCTGGCACGGGCGGTCCGGACGATCTGGTAGCCCGGCCGCCACACATAGCGGATCGGCGCCGACCAGATGTGGACGAGGCGGCTGAACGGGAAGAGCAGGAAGATGGTGAGGCCCAGGATGATGTGGAGCTGGTAGGGCCAGTTGACGCCCGCCACCAGGATCGCCGCGTCGCCGCGGAAGGTGAGGATGCGCTGCGCCCATTCGGCCAGAGCCATCATCGTCCCGCCGTCGCTGTGGATGATCGAGTAGGGCAGGGTGAAGAGACCCAGGGCGAGCTGCACCCAGAGGATGGCGAGGATGGTGATATCCATGGTCGTGCTGGTCATGCGGATGCGCGCATCGGTGAGCCGGCGATGCAGGAGCATCGTGAGGCCGACAAAGCAGATCAAGCCGGCGATGCCGCCGGAGACCACCGCCAGGATCTGCTTGTCGTGGGCGCTGATGAGCCAGATGTAGGCCCAATGCGGCGTCAAGAGCCCGACAAAGTGGCCGAAGAAGAGGAACAGGATGCCGAAATGGAAGAGGTTGGAGCCCCAGAAGAGCTGCCTCTTGCGCAGCATCTGGCTCGAGCCCGAGCGCCAGGAATAGGGCTCCCGGTCGTAGCGGATGATCGAGCCCACGAACATCACCGCGAGGGCGATATAGGGATAGATGCCGAAGAAGAACGTGTTGTACCAGATCGCCATGGGACCCCTCCTCAGGCGCTGCGGTCATGGACGCTGCGGATGGCAGCGCGAATGCGGGTGGCGAGGCGGCCCTTGCCGCAGGCGTCGTCGGCGTCGCCGAAGCCGCCCGGGCCAAAGGTGACGGCCGCCTCCTCCCAGGCGGCGTCGAGCGCCTCGAGGTCGTCCGGGTCGTCGTCCTGGGCGGTCGCCAGGGGCACCGAGGCAGCCTTGCTGCCGGCAATCGCCAAAAGCGCCACGAAGACCGCGACATAGGCCGAGCCGCGGCGCCGCAGCCGCTCCTCGAGCGCCTCCAGGATCGGCAAGGGCTGCTGCAGCAGTGCGTGCGCCTCGGAGCGCGGCAGGACGGCGAGGAACTCGAGAAAGAGCGGCAGGAAGTCCGGCAGCTCGTTCGCCCGAATCCAGTAGCCGTGGCTCTCGTAATGGGCGGCGAGGTCGACCATCGCCTGGCCACGGTCGCGGCTCTCGCCGTGGACATGCTCGAAGAGGTGGAGCGACAACGAGCGCGACCGGTCGAAGAGCACGCCGTAGCGCTCCTGCAGCTCGTAGAGATCGAGCGAGGCGAGCTCGGCGATCAGCCGGTCGAGCGCCGGCAGCGCGTGCGCCGGCACCAGACGCTCCTGATGGAGGACGGCCTGGATCTCGCCGCAGGCGTCCTGCAGCTCGGCCGTCGGATAGGTGAGGAGCGCCGAGAGCGCCTTGTAGGAGCGGGCTTCGATTCTGACCATCACGAGACCTCCATCGGCGTCTTCGGCGCCTTCTTGTCCTTGCTGGACGTGCCGAAGAAGAGGGTCGCGTCGCTGCTCCCGCCCGAGCAGGAATTGCCGAAGGTGAAGCCGCAGGAGCCGCGCAGCTCGTAGGGATCGAGCCCGACCTCGCGATGAGCGGTCGGAATGACGAAGCGGTCCTCGTAATTGGCGATCGCCATCAGTTGGTACATCTCCTCGATATCGAGGCCCTTCAGGCCGACGCGCTCGGCGATCGCCTCGTCGATCACGCCGTCCACGGTCTTCGCCCGCATGTAGGCGCGCATCGCCAGCATCCGCTCGAGGCAGAGCGCTACGGGCTCCTCCTTGCCGGCGGTGAGCAGGTTGGCGAGATACTTCAAGGGGATGCGCAGCGAGCGCACGTCCGGCATGTCGCCGTCGACGCCCATCTGCCCGGCCTCGGCGGCCGCCTGGATCGGCGAGAGCGGCGGCACGTACCAGACCATCGGCATGGTCCGGTACTCGGGATGGAGCGGGAAGGCGATCCTCCAGTCCATCGCCATCTTCCAGATCGGCGAGCGGCGAGCCGCCTCGAGCCAAGCCTCGGGCACGCCGTCGGCCCGCGCCTGGGCGATCACCTCGGGGTCGCTCGGGTCCTTGAAGAGCTGGAGCTGCGCCTCGTAGAGGTCCTGCTCGTTGGCCGTGGCCGCCGCCGCCTCGATCCCGTCGGCGTCATAGAGCACGACGCCGAGATAGCGGATCCGGCCGACGCAGGTCTCGGAGCACACGGTCGGCTGGCCGACCTCGATGCGCGGATAGCAGAAGATGCACTTCTCGGATTTGCCCGACGCCCAGTTGTAGTAGACCTTCTTGTAGGGACAGCCCGACACGCACATCCGCCAGCCGCGGCAGCGCTCCTGGTCGATCAGGACGATGCCGTCCTCCTCGCGCTTGTAGATGGCGCCCGACGGGCAGGCCGCGACACAGGTCGGGTTGAGGCAGTGCTCGCAGAGCCGCGGCAGATACATCATGAAGGTGTTCTCGAAGGCGCCGTAGATCTCCTTCTGCACACCGTCGAAATTGATGTCCTTCGATCGCTTGGCGAACTCGCCGCCCAGGATCTCCTCCCAGTTCGGCCCCCACTCGATCTTCTCCATCCGCTCGCCGGTGATCAGCGAGCGGGGTCGGGCCGTCGGTGTCGACTCGAGCTCCGGCGCATTCTGCAGATGCTCGTAGTCGAAGGTGAACGGCTCGTAGTAGTCGTCGATCTCCGGCAGGTCGGGATTGGCGAAAATGTTCGCCAGAACCCGCCACTTGCCGCCGATCCGGGGCACGATCTTGCCGTTCGCCTTCCTGACCCAGCCGCCGTTCCACTTCTTCTGGTTCTCCCATTCCTTGGGATAGCCGATGCCGGGCTTGGTCTCGACATTGTTGAACCAGGCGTATTCCATGCCTTCGCGGTTGGTCCACACCTGCTTGCAGGTCACCGAGCAGGTGTGGCAGCCGATGCACTTGTCGAGGTTGAGCACCATCGCGATCTGTGCGCGGATCTTCATTCTGCGGCCTCCACACCGGCGGTTGGCGATGATTCCTCGTAGGCGGGGCGATTCAGCGGCCGGTCGAGCCAGTCGACATTGTTCATCTTGCGGACGATGACGAAGGAGTCGCGATTGGATCCCACCGTGCCGTAATAGTTGAACCCATAGGCGAGCTGGGCGTAGCCGCCGATCATGTGGGTCGGCTTGAGGACCGTCCGGGTCACGGAGTTGTGGATGCCGCCGCGCTTCTTGGTGATCTCGGCACCCGGCGTGTTCACCATCTTCTCCTGGGCATGGTACATCAGCATCATGCCGGGGTTGATTCGCTGCGAGACCACCGCCCGGACGGCGAGCGCGCCATTGACGTTGAAGACCTCGACCCAGTCGTTGTCGACGATCCCCGCCTCCTTGGCGTCGGTCTCGCTGAGCCAGACGATCGGCCCGCCCCGGCTGAGCGTCAGCATCAGGAGGTTGTCGGTGTAGGTCGAGTGGATGCCCCACTTCTGGTGCGGCGTGATGAAGTTCAGCACGATCTCGGTGTTGCCGTTCGACTTCGTGCCGTGGAGCCGCGCCACGGCTTTCAGGTCGATCGGCGGCTTCCAGGTGGCGAAGGCCTCGCCGAAGGCCCGCATCCAGTCGTGGTCCTGATAGAGCTGCTGCCGCCCGCTGAGCGTGCGCCAGGGGATCAGCTCGTGGACATTGGTGTAGCCGGCATTGTAGCAGACCTTCTCGCTCTCCAGTCCCGACCAGGTCGGCGAGGAGATGATCTTGCGCGGCTGGGCGACGATGTCGCGAAAGCGGATCTTCTCGTCCTCCTTGGGCAGCGCCAGGTGGGCGTGCTCGCGGCCGGTGATCCTCGAGAGCGCCTCCCAGGCCTTGACCGCGACCTCGCCATTGGTCTCGGGGGCGAGCATCAGGACCACCTCCGTGGCATCGATATCGCTCTCGATCCGGGCCATGCCCTGGGTCGGGCCGTCCTCGGTCACCGTCCCGTTGAGGGCCCGCAGGAGGTCGACCTCGTGCTCCGTGTTCCAGGCGATGCCCTTGCCGCCATTGCCGATCTTCTCCATCAGCGGCCCGAGCGCCGTGAAGCGCTGGTAGGTGCTCGGGTAGTCGCGCTCGACCACGGTGACGGCCGGCATGGTCTTGCCGGGGATCGGCTCGACCTCGCCCTTCTTCCAGTCCTTGACGCCATAGGGCTGGGCCAGCTCGCCCGGGCTGTCGTGCTGGATCGCCGTCAGCACCACGTCCTGCTCCACGCCCAGCACCTCGGGCGCGACGGCCGAGAACTGCCTGGCAATGAGCTTGTAGACCTCCCAGTCGCTCTTGCACTCCCAGGCCGGATCGGTCGCGGCCGACAGGGGATGGATGAACGGGTGCATGTCGGTGGTGTTGAGGTCGTTCTTCTCGTACCAGGTGGCCACCGGCAGGACGATGTCGGAGTAGGCGCAGGTCGTCGACATGCGGAAATCGAGGGTGACGAGCAGATCGAGCTTACCCTCCGGCGCCTTGTCGTGCCATTTCACGTCCTTCGGCCTGACCCCGCCTTCCGCGTCCAGATCCTTGCCCATGATGCTGTTCGATGTGCCGAGCAGGTGCTTGCGGAAATATTCGTGGCCCTTGCCCGACGAGCCGAGAACGTTGGAGCGCCAAACGAAGAGGTTGCGCGGCCAGTTCGCCGGATCGTCCGGATCGTGGCAGGAGAGCTCGAGCGTGCCGTCCTTCAGGGCCTTGGCGACATAGTCCTTGGCCTCGAGCCCGGCCTCCTTGGCACGCGCGGCGATGGTGAGCGGGTTCTGCTTGAGCTGGGGTGCCGAGGGCAACCAGCCCATCCGCTCGGCGCGGACGTTGAAGTCGATCATCGAGGCCTGCCAGTCGCCCGCGGGGGCCAAGGGCGAGAGGATCTCGTCGGCGGTGATCGTCTCGTAGCGCCACTGGTCGGAATGGGCGTAGAAGTAGGAGGTCCCGTTCTGCTGGCGGGGCGGCCGGCTCCAGTCGAGCGCGAAGGTGAGCGGCAGCCAGCCGGTCTGCGGCCTGAGCTTCTCCTGGCCCACATAGTGCGACCAGCCGCCACCCGACTGGCCGACGCAGCCGCACATCACCAGCATGTTGATGATGCCGCGATAGGTCATGTCCATGTGGTACCAGTGGTTGATCCCGGCACCCAGGATGACCATCGAGCGGCCGTTGGTCTTCTCGGCGTTGGTCGCGAACTCGCGTGCCGTCGTGATGATCTTGTCGCGGCTGACGCCGGTGATCTTCTCGGCCCAGGCCGGGGTGAAGGGCGCGTCGTCGTCGTAGCTGGTCGCGACGTGGTCGCCGCCGAGCCCGCGATCGAGCCCGTAATTGGCGCAGAAGAGGTCGAAGACGGTGGCGACGAGCGCCTCGCCGTCGGCCAGCTGCACGCGTTTCGCCGGCACGTTGCGGACCAGCACCTCGCCGTGATCGGTGGAGACGAAATGCTCGCTGGCCCGGCCGCCGAAATAGGGGAAGGCCACCGGCACGACCTCCTCGGGGTCGCTGATCTGCGTCAGCCTGAGCCGCGTCGCCCGGCCCTGGCCGTCCTTCTCCTCGAGGTTCCACTTGCCCTGCTCGCCCCAGCGATGGCCGATCGAGCCGTGCGGCACGACGATCTCGCCGCTGGTCTCGTCGATCGCCACCGTCTTCCATTCGGGATTGCTGGTCTCGCCCAGGGCATCGGCGAAATCGGCCGCCCGAAGCTGGCGCTCCGGCACCAGCCGGCCGTCCTGCTCGACCAGGCGCACCAGCATCGGCATGTCCGAGTACTTGCGCGTGTAGTCCTCGAAGTACGGAACCTGCCGGTCGAGATGGTACTCGCGCAGGATGACGTGGCCGATGGCCATGGCCAGCGCCGCGTCGGTGCCCTGCTTGGGCGCCAGCCAGAGGTCGGCGAACTTGGTTGCCTCGGCGTAGTCGGGCGAGACGACGACCGACTTGGTCCCCTTGTAGCGCACCTCGGTGTAGAAATGGGCGTCGGGGGTCCGGGTCTGCGGCACGTTCGAGCCCCAGAGCATCAGGAAGCCGGCATTGTACCAGTCGGCGCTCTCCGGCACGTCGGTCTGCTCGCCCCAGGTCTGCGGGCTCGACGGCGGCAAATCGCAGTACCAGTCGTAGAACGACAGGGAGACCCCGCCGAGCAGCGACAGATAGCGGGCGCCGGAGGCGTAGGAGATCATCGACATGGCCGGGATCGGCGAGAAGCCGGCGACCCGGTCGGGGCCGTGCTTCTTGATGGTGTGGGCGTTGGCCGCGGCGATGATCTCGGTCGCCTCGTCCCAGCCGATGCGGACCATGCCGCCATGCCCGCGCACCTTGATGTAGTCGGCGCGCTTGGCCGGATCCTCGACGATCGACGTCCAGGCCGCGACCGGCGCCATCGTCTGGCGCGCCGCCCGCCATTTCTTCAGCAGGCGCGAGCGGATCAGGGGGTATTTGAGCCTGGCGCCGGAATACAGGTACCAGGAGTAGCTGGCCCCCCTCGAGCAGCCCCGGGGCTCGTGGTTGGGCAGGTCGGGGCGGGTTCGCGGGTAGTCGGTCTGCTGCGTCTCCCAGGTGACGATCCCGCCCTTGACGTAGATCTTCCAGGAGCAGCCGCCGGTGCAGTTCACGCCGTGCGTCGAGCGCACGATCTTGTCGTGCTGCCAGCGCTTGCGATAGGACTCCTCCCAGCTCCGGTCCTCCGATGTCGTCATGCCGTGGCCGTCGGCGAAGGTGTCCACCTTCTTGTCCAGGAAGGTCAGGCGATCGAGGAATTGACTCATCGGTCTCTCCGATTCAGCTGGCGGGCACGGCGGTGGGGGTCGCCCGCCGCTCGCGCTCGATGTCGTGGAGGTGGCCGCCCGGTCGGGTGTAGAAGAACCAGGTGACGATCACGCAGGTCACGTAGAAGACGAGGAAGCCCCAAAGGGCGAGCTCCGGCCCGCCGGACATGGCGATCGAGGTGCCGTAGCTCTTCGGGATGAAGAAGGCGCCGTAGGCCGCGATCGCCGAGGTGAAGCCGATGATCGCCGCCGACTCCTTCTCGGCCTGGCGCTGGCGTGCCACGGCATCGGCCTCGGGCATCAGCCGGTCCATCTCCTTGCGCATGGTCGGCGGGATCATCTGGAAGGTCGAGGCATTGCCGATCCCGGTGCCGAGGAAGAGCAGCATGAACATCAAGAAGAAGCCGTAGAAGGCGAACGGCTGGTCCTTGATGCCGAGGAAGAAGAGCACGCCGAGCACGGCCGCGATCATGCCGATGAAGGTCCAGAAGGTGACCCGCCCACCGCCGTACTTGTCGCTGATCCAGCCGGTCATGGCGCGCGACACGGCGCCGACGAGCGGGCCGAGAAACGCGAACTGGAGGGCATCGACCGCCGGGAACTGGGTCTTCATCAGAAGCGGGAAGCCCGCCGAGTAGCCGATGAACGAGCCGAACGTGCCGGTGTAGAGCCAGCACATGATCCAGTTGTGGTGGCGGGTGA
>CAYMTA010000117.1:0-9192 GCA_964393275.1 uncultured Geminicoccaceae bacterium
TTCGGCGGCATCTATGCCGCCGGCACATTCGGCATGGCCACGGACGAGATCATCCTCTTCGCCATCGCCCTCAACCTCACCGCCGGCATCGGCTCCTTCGCCTTCGGCTTTCTCGACGACCGGCTGGGCTCGAGGCGGACCATCCTCCTTGCCCTCGCCGGCCTCGTCGTCTTCGGCACAGCCGCCCTTCTGGCCCCGGACAAGGCGACCTTCTGGGTGGTCGGCGTCATGGTCGGGATCTTCGTCGGCCCCGCCCAGTCGGCCAGCCGCACGCTGATGGCGCGGCTCTCGCCCGAGGGCCGGCGCAACGAGATGTTCGGGCTCTATGCGCTCTCGGGCAAGCTCACGGCCTTTCTCGGCCCCTTCCTCTTCGGCCTCGCCACCACCTTCTTCGCCACCCAGCGGGCCGGCATGGCGGTGGTCGTCCTGCTCCTGCTCGCGGGCGGCCTGCTCCTGCTCTTCACGGTGCGCGAGCCGGAACGGGACGGCTGAGCCGATGGTCAGCCTCGCCTCCTTCACCGCCCTCTTCGTCTCGGCCGGCCTCCTGCTCGCCGGCAACGGGCTGTTCGGCACGCTGATCGCCGTCCGGGCCAATCTCGAGACGTTCTCGGCGACGACCATCGGCCTCCTCGGCTCGGTCTTCTATGTCGGCTTCGTCTTGGGCTCGCTCCTCGTCCCCCGGCTGATCATCCGGGCCGGCCATATCCGCACCTTCGCCGCCGCCGGCGCCGTCTACGCCGTGGCCGCCCTCCTGCACGCGATGCTGGTCGAGCCCTGGCTCTGGATCGTGCTGCGCGCCCTGGGCGGCTTCTGCTTCGCCGGGCTGACGCTGGCGCTCGAGAGCTGGCTCAACGAGCGCACGCCCAACAGCGACCGCGGCCGCGTGCTCAGCGTCTATCGTCTCGTCGACCTCGCCTGCGTCACCCTCGGCCAGCTCGTCCTCGCACTCGCCGACCCGCGCGGCTTCGAGCTCTTCTCGCTCGTCGCCATCCTCTTCTGCTGCTGCCTCGTGCCGCTGGCCATGACCCGCTCCAGCCAGCCGGCCCCGCTGCAGACGCCCCGGCTCCGTCTCGGCAGGCTGATCGCGCTCTCGCCGCTCGGCACCATGGGCGTCTTCTCGGTCGGCCTCGTCAACAGCACGTTTCGCACCGTGGCGCCGGTGGCGCTTCTGGACCAGGGCCTGACCGTGGCCCAGATCGCCTGGCTGATGAGCGCCTTCATCGCCGGCGGCGCGGTCATGCAGTTTCCGATCGGCGCCCTCTCCGACCGGCTCAGCCGCCGCACCGTCCTCGTGGCGACCACCGTGGGGGCGATCGCGGCGAGCTTCGCCATGTCCGTCGCCACCGGCCTCACGCCGCAGACGATCATCGCCACGGGCTTTCTCTTCGGCGGCTTCGCCATCCCGATCTACTCGCTCTCCGTGGCGCACGCCAACGACCTCGCCGAGCCCGACGAGTTCGTCGAGGTGGCGGCCGGGCTCTTCTTCGTCTACGGCATCGGCGCCGTGCTCGGCCCGCTCCTCGGCGCCGGTGCGGTGGCCCTGCTCGGCCCGCCGGCGCTCTTTTGGTACACCTCCGGCGTGCACGCCTTCTTCCTCCTCTTCACCTTTTATCGCATCGGCCGCCGGCCCTCGCTGCCGGACACCCCGCGCGAGGGCTTCGTCGGCCTGATCCGCACATCGCCCGGCATCTTCAAGCTCGATCCCCGGGGCCGGAAGCGGAAGTGAGCCGGCCGCGGCATCGAATTTCTTGCCAGCAGCGCGGCGCCGCTTAGATTAGAAGTATTCTAAGCCCGGAGCGCCGATGATCAGCCTCTTTCCCCTGCCCCGCTTCGGCGGCAAGCGCCGGTTCGACCAGCTCAGCGAGCAGGAGATTTTGGCCCTCGCCATCTCGGCCGAGGAGGAGGACGGGCGCATCTACGCCCTTTACGCCCAGAAGCTGCAGGCCGACTACCCGGCCTCGGCCGCCGTCTTCATCGGCATGGCCGAGGAGGAGCACGGCCATCGCCGCCGGTTGATCGAGCTCTACAGGAAACGCTTCGGCGAGCTGATCCTGCCGATTCGCCGCGAGCACGTGGCCGATTTCTACAGCCGCCGGCCGGTCTGGCTGGTGGAGAATCTCGGCCTCGAGCGGATCCGCGAGGAGGCGCAGGCGATGGAGCGCCAGGCGCACGACTTCTACGTCGCCGCCGCCGGCCGGACCGCCGATGCCGAGACCAGGAAGCTGCTCGGCGACCTCGCCGCCGCCGAGGCCGGTCACGTGCGCAAGGCCGGCGCCCTCGAGGCGCACCACCTCGACGACGGGGCGCGCGACGCCGAGGACAGCGCCGCCCGGCGCCAGTTCATCCTGACCTGGGTCCAGCCGGGCCTCGCCGGGCTGATGGACGGCTCGGTCTCGACGCTGGCCCCGATCTTCGCCACCGCCTTTGCGACGCAGAACACCTGGACCACGTTCCTGGTCGGGCTTTCCGCCTCGATCGGCGCCGGCATCTCGATGGGCTTCACCGAGGCGGCCCACGACGACGGCAAGCTCTCGGGCCGCGGCTCGCCGCTCAAGCGCGGCCTCGCCTCCGGCATCATGACCACGCTCGGCGGCCTCGGCCATGCCCTGCCCTACCTGATCCCCGATTTTTGGACCGCCACCACCATCGCCCTCGTCGTCGTCTTCCTCGAGCTCTGGGCCATCGTCTGGATCCAGAACCGCTACATGGAAACCCCCTTCGCCCGCGCCACCTTTCAGGTGGTGCTCGGCGGTGCGCTGGTGCTGGCGGCCGGGATCATCATCGGTGCCGCCTAGGAGAGCTGTCGATGTCGAAGCTGGTTGACTACGCGGATGCCTCGCCCGAAGCCCGGGCGGTCCTCGACGACATCAAGGCCGTGCGCGGTGTCGCCGATGTCAACAACTTCTGGAAGGCCCTGGCGCACGATCCGGCGACGCTCCGGCGCACCTGGGAGAGCCTGAAGGAGGTCATGGCGCCCGGCGCGCTCGACCCGCTGACCAAGGAGCTTCTCTATCTGGCGGTCAGCGCCTCGAACGGCTGCGAATACTGCATCGCCAGCCACCGGCGGGCGGCCGAAGGGAAGGGCATGACGCCCTCGATGTTCGGCGAGCTCATGGCGGTGGTGGGCATGGCCAACGAGACCAACCGGCTTGCCCAGGGCTACCGCGTGCCGGTCGATCGGTCCTTCGAGTAAGAGGAGTCCGCGGCGCGGCTCAGTAGAGGCCGGTGAAGCCGCTCGGGATGCTGGATCTGGAACGGCTCTCGGCATTCGCCATGACCGGGCGCGTGATCTGCACCGGGATGCCCTGGCGATTGACCAGCTCGCGCTCGATCACGTCCCAGGCGAGCCGCGTGGCCTCGACGCCGGCCTTGGCGGTGATCCGGGCGGCGGCGTCGGGCGGCGGCGGCTTCCTGGTGAAGCGGTAGTCGACCTCGAGCTGGTCGAACTGCTCGGTGTCCGGATGAACCTCGAGATAGAGCTCGCCCTCGGACCAGCCGAGCTTGATCGGGTCGTTCATGATCCGCGCCGGCGTGCCGACCGGCACCTGGGCGAAGAGCGAGGCGACGCCCGAGGGATACATGCGGATGCAGCCGCGGCTGACCCTGCGGCCCACGCCATAGGGCTTGTTGGTGCCGTGGATCAGGTAGGTTGGGAAGCCCAGGTAGAGGGCGAAGAGGCCGAGCGGGTTGTCGGGGCCGGACGGCACCACGGAGGGCAGGTCGGGCCTGTCGGCGCGGGTCGATTCGGTCGGGTACCAGGACGGGTTCGCCTGCTTGCGGACGATGGTGGTGGGTCCGATCGGCGTCGAGAAGCCGTCGCGGCCGATGCCGATCGTGTGGACGACGGGCGGGGCGTTCAGCGTCGGGAAGTAGTAGAGGCGAAACTCGGCGAGGTTGACGATGATGCCGCGGCGCTCGAACTCCGGCAGGACATGGGCGGTCGGCAGGGTGACCAGCCGCTCCGGCCCCGGGACCCAGACGTCGACGCCCTGGTTGAGCGCCGAGATGCTGAGGATGCCGAGATCGCGCTCGACCGCGATGTCGATCAGCGTTTTCTGACCATCGGTCACCAGGTAGCTGAGCCGGCCGACGAGATCGCTGCCCGCGGCTGGCGCCGCGATCGCCGGCAGGGCGGCCCTGCCAGGCAAGGCCGCCGTCAGCGCGACGCTGCCGGCGACCCCGGCCAGGAGCCGGCGGCGCGAGAGCACGGCAGTGGACGAACGTCCGGCCGCCCGGGCGCCGCCCGCGTCGTTCGGGGTTCGTCCACTCATGCCGTGCGGCTCCGTCGTCTCGTGGTTACTTGCGCAGGCCGGCGCGGAAGATCTCGTCGGCCTTGCGGCTCGCCTCGGCGGCATCGGCGGCGGCGAGGTCGGCGGCGGCGGACGCGGCCTGCGCCTCGGCCAGCGCCTGGGTGGCCTTCTGGTCGGCCGCGTTGGCGGTCGCCTGGGCGCTGGAGATCTGCGCCTTCATGGCATCCATCTCCTTCGAGTCGCTGCAGGCGCCGAGGGCCAGCAGCAGGCCGACGGAAGCGCCGATCATCATGAAGCGATGGGTCATCTCTAGGTTCTCCTCGATAGGGTCAGGGAATGCTGGGGCATGTGGTGCTGGCGATCCGTGCTGCGGCCGACATTACCCGTTTTTGGACGAGCTTCCGCTGGGAAGCGGTTGCACTATAGGCATTTGTCCAACCGGTTGAAGGACATCCACTGGTTTCATGCGAGGATCTCGATCGGTGTGCCCAGCGCAACACTCTCCCAAAGCACGTCCATCTCGGCATTCGTCACCGCGACACATCCATTGGTCCAGTTGAACATCCAGTGGCGATCCCGCCAGGCGGCGCCGATCGCGGGATCGAGGCCGTGCAGCATGATCTGGCCGCCCGGCCGGACACCGGCCGCCTTGGCCCGGGCGCGGTCCTCGGCGTTCGGGTAGGAGATCAAGAGGGCGCGGTGATAGTCGCTGTCGGGCCGAGCGGCGATGATGGCGTAGCGGCCTTCCGGCGTGCGGCCGTCGCCTTCTTTGACCTTGGGACCGCGCGGCTGGCGGCCGAGCGCCACGTTCATGGTCAAGACCACGCGACCGTCCGCATAGCCGTAGAGCCGGCGCTCGTGCTTGACCACGCGAAGCAGCTCGACGCGGCCGCGAAAGGGTCGCCCGGCCGGCGTCGCCGCCCACGCATGCCCAACGCCGAGCCCGCAACCGGCAAGCACCAGACCACCCACGAGATCACGCCGTCGCATCGCTCGACCCGCTCAAAACCGACCGCACCGCCCACCATCCGAGCACCGGCGCCATGCACGCCTCACGCGAAAGTCGTCTACCACGTCAAGGTTGACAATTCATCAATTTCGCATCGCCTCAAGGCGCGATGACGGCATCGTGTTGCCGCTCGGCGGCGCGGAGCGCCAGGGCCGCGAGCACAACCACGGCACTGGCGGCGGCGCAGAGGACGAAGCCGGCGCCGAACGCGGCGGCATCGTAGAGCCGGGCACCGCCAAGGATGGCGCCGTTCCAGCGCGCATCGAGCATGGCGCCGAAGGCCGTCTGCATGCCGGCGCCGAAGAGCAGCACCGCGCTGTTGACGATGCCGAAGGCGCGCCCGGCCGATGTCACCCCGAAGACGCCGCGCACCACGGCGAAGGCAACCACCATGGCCCCGCCGCCGAAGCCCAGCACGGCGATGACCGGCACTGCCAGGGCGAGCGGCGGATCGGGGATCAGGAAGAAGGAGAGCCAGAGCACGCAGTTGCTGGCGGCGATCGCGAGGATCAGCGGCCCCCGGCGGCCGAGCCGGTCGGCCAGGGCCCCGAGGGCCGGCCCGCCGATCGCCCAGCTCACCAGCATCACCGAGGTGACGCTCGCCGCCGCCGTGCGCTCGAGACCGTGCACCTGGACGAAATAGGGCACCCCCCAAAGCCCGGCAAAGGCGAGGATCGGTGCCCCGGTGAGCCCCGTGACGAGGGAGAGGAGCCAGGTCTCCCGCCGGGCCAGGATGCCGAGGAGACCCAGAGCGTGAGCCGGCGGCGGGGCGGGTGCGCCGGCCACCGGCTCGATCCCCGGCGGCCGATCGCGGACGATGGCCAGGATCAGCCCAGCCAGCACCAGGGCAGCGACGCCGGTGACGAGCAGCACGGGCCGCCAGCCGAAGGCGTCGACCGCGAGCGCCAGCGGCAACTGGGCGCCGACCGCCCCGGCCGTGCCGGCGGCGAGCGTCAGCCCGGCGACGAAGCCGAAGCGCTCGAGGGGAAACCAGTCGCCGACCAGCTTGAGCGTCGCGATGTAGGCAACTCCCACCCCGGCGCCGATCAGGGCGCGGGCGACGATGGCGGCGGCGAGCCCACCGGCGAGCGCGAAGAGGACGCCGCCGAGCGCTGCGAAAAGCGCCCCAAGCGTCAGGAGGCGCCTCGGGCCGAAGCGGTCGATCAGCACGCCGAGCGGGATCTGCAGGGCCGCGTAGGTGTAGAAGTAGGCAGCGGAGAGGGTGCCGAGCAGGGTCGCGTCGAGCGCGAACGTGGCCATCAGGTCGTCGACGATGACCGAGGGTGCGACCCGCTGGAAGAAGCCGTAGGCGTAGAAGCCGGCCGCGATCGACCAGACCAGCCACGCCCGTCCCGAACCCGCTGCCACCATCGTCCCTTTCGTTCATGTCCACCGCCGCCGCCTGCCCAGCGTCGCCGGCATGACTTGGCGCAAGCGCCTCGGACACGCTAGAGGACGGTATGAACGAGCGAATCGACCCCTGCGATAGCGGCCCCGTCGAGACCGTCAATGGCGGTGATCGGCCCATCCTCCTGCTGTGCGACCACGCCGGCCACGAGGTGCCGGCGGCGGTCGGCGATCTCGGCATCAGCGAGGCCAACCTCGCCCGGCACATCGGCTGGGACATCGGCGCCGCCGCCGTGACCCGCAGGCTCGCCAGCCGGCTGGGCGCCACGGCCCTGCTCAACCACGTCTCCAGGCTGGTGATCGACGTCAACCGAAGGCCGCGCACGCCCACCTCGATCCCGGCGGTGAGCGACGGCTGCGTCATCCCCGGCAACGAGAATCTCGACGCGACCGAGGTCGACCGCCGCATCCGCTGCTATTTTCTCCCCTACCATCGCGCCATCGCCCACGGCATCGCGCGCATTCGCCGCGGTGGGCGGATTCCGGTCCTGATCGCGGTGCACAGCTTCACCCCGCGCATGAGCGGCGAGGACCGGCCTTGGCCGATCGGCGTGCTCTGGCGCGGCGACCGGCGCCTGGCGGGACCCGTGCTCGAGGCGCTGCGCCGCCGGCCGGGCCTCCTGGTCGGCGACAACCAGCCTTATTCGGGCCAGCGCGAGTTCGGCTTCACCATCACGTTCCACGCCCAGCGCACCCGCCTGCCGCACACCATGCTCGAGATCCGCCAGGACCAGATCGCCGATGCCAGTGGCGCGGCCGCCTATGCCACGCTGATCGGTGACTGCCTCGAGCCGGCGCTGGCCGATCCCGCCCTTTACAGCATCTTCGACGGCGACAACCTGCCAGCCTCCGGGGGAATCCGCGCATGGCGCCACGCCGGCCACATCTCACCCTTGGGGTAGAGGAGGAGTATCTCCTGGTCGAGCGGGCGACCGGGGCGCTCGCGATCAGCCCGCCGGACGGCTTCATGGCGGCCTGCCAGGAGGCGCTCGGGCCACAGGTGACGCACGAGCTGCTGCAGGCGCAGGTCGAGATCGGCACCTCCGTCTGCCCCAACGTGGCGGCCGTGCGCCGCGAGCTCTCGGGCCTGCGAAGGACGATCGCCGACTGCGCCGCCGAGTTCGACCTGGCGCTGCTCGCGGTCTCGACCCATCCATCGGCGAGCTGGCGCGAGCAGCGCAGCGTCGATCTCGACCGCTACCGCCTCCTGACCGAGGACTTCCAGGCCCTGGCCCGGCGGCTGGTGGTCTGCGGCATGCACATCCATGCCGGTGTCGCGGATGACGACCTGCGCATCGACCTGATGAATCAGGCGGCCTATTTCCTGCCGCATCTTCTGGCGCTCAGCACCTCCTCGCCCTTCTGGGAGGGCCAGGACACGGGCCTCAAGGCGTTTCGCCCGACCATCTTCGGCGACCTGCCGCGCTCCGGCATCCCCGAGCCCTTCGAGAGCTACGCCGACTACCAGCGGCTGCTCGCCGTCATGGCCGAGACCGGCATCTGCGACGATCCGACCAAGCTCTGGTGGGACATCCGCCCGAGCGCCAGGCACCCGACCCTCGAGATGCGGATCTGCGACGTCTGCACGCGGCTCGAGGACGCCATCACCATCACCGCCATCTACCAGTCGCTGCTGGCCTTTCTCTACCGGCTGCGCTGCAGCAACCAGACCTGGCGGCGCTATCCCCTGGTGCTGCTCGAGGAGAACAAGTGGCGGGCCCAGCGCTACGGCACGAGCGGCACGCTCGCCGATCTCGGCCGCCGGGCCCTGGTGCCGTTCGGCGACCTCATGGCGGAGCTGGTCGACCTCCTGCGCGACGAGGCCAGGGAACTCGGCTGCGAGGCGGAGCTCGAGCGCGCGCCCGAGATCGCCCGGGCCGGCACCAGCGCCGACCATCAGCTCCGCATCCATCAGGCGGCGATCGCCGCCGGCGCCGACGCGGCCGAAGCCAGACGCGCGGTGGTCGACTGGCTGATCTCGGCCTCGCTCGAGGACATTCCGGCTTGAGGCCGGCTCGAGGCCGGCTTGAGGCTCGGGCCCTGGCACGCCATTTCAGGGCTGAACCGGACAGTCAAAGGAGAGGTGACGCCATGACCGAGATCGACGCCCAGACCCGCACCGAGCTCGAGGCCGCGGCCTTCCGCCGGCTCGTCCAGCACTTCCGCGACCGGCCCGACGTGCAGAACATCGACGTGATGAACCTCGCCGGATTCTGCCGCAACTGCCTCTCCAAGTGGTACGCGGCGGCGGCCGAGGAACGCGGGCTGGAGTTGAGCTACGAGGCGGCCCGCGAGGTCGTCTACGGCATGCCCTACGACGAGTGGAAGGCGCGGCACCAGACGGCGGCGACGCCCGAGCAGAAGGCTGCCCTGGCGAGGTCGCACCCCGCCACGGGCCACTGAGCGTCCGTCCAGCGCAAGCCTTCCAGAGCGGAGGGCGCACTAATGAGCGATGCCGTGCTCGTTGGCGATGCGGTGGATTCCCGCTTCAAGCGCATAAGCGAGGCCATCAAGCAAACCGGATCT
>CAYMTA010000118.1:0-9139 GCA_964393275.1 uncultured Geminicoccaceae bacterium
CCCGCCGATGCCGTATCGGCTGTTGAAGCTGGCTGAGGTTTATGCGTAATCAGGATGACAATTGATGCATGGGATGCACCATAACGAACGGTGATGATGCATCCGATGCATCAATTCCGCGGTTCGAACCCACGAACGAACCCAGGAATCCCCGGAACGAACCCAGAAAACCGCGAACGAACCCGGCCCTCCCGGAAACGAACCCGAGCCACCTCCGCAACACATTTTCGTTTGCCTGCAATATCTTAGCCGATACTTCCAACCTCGCCAAAAAACCCCACCCTTCTCCCACCCCCCCTTTGCCGAACGACCCCGCCCACCTTGACATCTTTCGCGCCAAAGGCTATTATTCCTAACGAAGCCAAAAACCGGATGGGCGTGGGAAGGCCGTGCCTTCCCACCTCTTTCCTACTTGCCCGCCGCCATCGCCCGCTCGCGGGCCTCGCGCCGGGCGGCCTGGCGGTCCGGGTCGGGAACCGGGCTCGCGGCGAGGAGGGCCCGGGTGTAGGCGTGGCGGGGGTGGTCGAAGATGTCGCTGGTGGGGCCGGCCTCGACGATTTTTCCCTGGTGCATGACGATGACCCGGTCGGCGATGTCGTGCACCACCGGCAGGTCGTGGGCGATGAAGAGGTAGGCGAGGCCCAGCCGGTCGCGCAGCGCCTTGAGGAGGTCCGTGACCTGGGCCTGGATCGAGACGTCGAGGGCGGAGACCGCCTCGTCGCAGATGATGACCTCGGGCTCGAGCGCCAGTGCCCGGGCGATGGCGATGCGCTGCCGCTGGCCGCCCGAGAACTGATGCGGGTAGCGCTTCATGTGGTCGGCTGCCATGCCGACCTGCTCGAGCAGGGCCGCCGCCCGGTCCCGCCATCGGGCCCGCGGCAGGACGTCGGGGTGGATGGTCCAGGGCTCGGCGATCAGGTCCAGGACCGACATGCGCGGGTTAAGCGAGGCGTAGGGATCCTGGAACACCACCTGCAGCTTTTTGCGAAACCGCAGGAGATCGCGTCCCTCGAGCGCGTAGATGTCCTGGCCGGCATAGAGGGCGGTGCCGCTGGTGGGCTGGTCCAGCCGCAGGAGGGTGCGGGCCAGGGTCGACTTGCCCGAGCCCGATTCGCCGACGATGCCGAGCGTCTCGCCCGGCTCGAGCGTGAAGCTGACCCCGTCGAGGGCGCGCACCACCTCGCCGGTGCGCCGGCGCAGCAGGCCCTTGGTCACCTCGTAGTGCCGGGCGAGCTGGCGCACCTCGAGCAGCGGCGGCTGCGCTTCCCGTGGCCGCTCGACGATGGCGCCGGTGCCCGGAATGGCGGCCATCAGGCGCCGCGTGTAGGCGTCCCTCGGATCCTTGAAGATCTCGCGCACGGGCCCCCGGTCGACGATCCGGCCCTGGTGCATGACCACCACCCGGTCGGCCGTGTCGGCGACCACGCCGAGGTCGTGGGTGATCAAGAGGAGGCCCATGCCGGTCTCGTCCTTGAGCTCCTTCAAAAGCGCCAGGATCTGCGCCTGGACGGTGACGTCGAGAGCCGTGGTCGGCTCGTCGGCGATGAGCAGCGAAGGCTTCAGCGCCAGGGCCATGGCGATCATCACGCGCTGCCGCTGGCCGCCCGAGAACTGGTGCGGGTAGTCGTCGACCCGGCGCGCGGCATCGGGGATGCCGACGCGGTCCAGGAGATCGACGCTGGCGCGGCGCAGGTCGCCCCTGGCCTGCCCGTGCGCCTTGAACCCCTCGGCGATCTGCCAGCCGACCGAGTAGACCGGGTTGAGATGGGCGAGCGTGTCCTGGAAGATCATGGCGATGCGGCGACCGTTGATGGCACGGCGCTCGGCCCGGCGCATCGCCAGAAGGTCCCGGCCCTCGAAGAGGATGCGGCCGCCGGTGATGAAGCCCGGCGGGCTGTCGATGATGTCCATGATGGCCGAGGCGGAAACGCTCTTGCCGGAGCCGCTCTCGCCGAGGATCGCGAGGGTCTCGCCGGCGTCGAGGTGGAAATCGATGCCGGCGACGGCTTCCACGATGCCGTGGGCCGTGTGGAACTCGACGCCGAGGCCCTGGACCTCCAGGAGATGCGGTGCCGTCCCGCTCATCGCCGCCTGCCGCCGATCTCCAGCCGCCAGCGCTGGGTCGGGTCGGTGGCGACGCGCAGCCAGCCCGAAAGCAGGTTGAGCGAGAGCGTCGTCGCCATGATGGCGAGGCCCGGGAAGAAGGCCAGCCACCAGGCGACGTTCAGGTAGTTGCGGCCCTGCGCCACCATCAGCCCCCAGGTCACCTCCGGCGGCTGGATGCCGATGCCGAGGAAGGAGAGCGCCGATTCGGCGAGCATGACGAAGGCGAAGTCGATCGTGCCGATGGTGATCAGCGTCGGCAGGGCGACCGGGGCGACGTGGCGCCAGAGGATGCGCAGGCCGCCCGAGCCCATGGCCCTGGCGGCGCTGACGAACAGCCGCTCGCGGATCTCCAGGACCTCGGCCCTGGCCGTGCGGATGTAGATGGGCAGCCGGGTGATGGCGAGCACGAGGACCAGATTGGCGACCCGCGGCTCGAGGACATAGAGCACCACGACCGCCATGAGCAGCGAGGGAAAGCTCATCAATATGTCGGCGAGGCGCATGACCAGCGTGTCGACCCAGCGGCCGACATAGCCCGCGACGATGCCGATGGCACCGCCGACGCAGAACGAGACGAGGACGGCGGCGGCGGCGATGGCGAGCGTGTTCTGGGCCGCCACGACGAGGCGGGCGAGGATGCTGCGGCCGAGCGCATCGGCACCCAGGAGAAAGAGCCAGCCATTGTCAGGGGTGAAGGGCGGCGCATTGCGCATCCTGAGATTGACGGCGGTCGCCACGTCGCCGAGCAGAGCCGGGCCGAGGAGCGCGCAAAGGACCATGAGCAGGAGGAAGAGGGCCGCCGCGAACGCGAGCTTGTCCTGCCACAGCATGCGCAGGACCGGCCGCAACCCCTTCCCATCCGGGGCTTCCGCGAGCGGCGGGGCCTCGGCCATCTCAGCGATACCGGACGCGGGGGTCGAGCATGGCGTAGGCGAGATCGATCAGGATGTTCATGGCGAAGATGAGGACGGCCGTCGCCAGCACCGCCGCCTGGATGACCGCGAAATCGCGCTGGGTGATCGCATCGATCATGAGCTTGCCGACACCCGGAAAGCCGAAGACCGTCTCGACGATCACGGCCCCGTTGATGATGCCCGCCGCCTGGTCGCCGGCGACGGTGATCACCGGCAGCATGGAGTTGCGAAGCGCGTGCAGGAAGACGACACGGCGGCCCGGGACGCCCTTGGCCCGCGCCGTCTTGACATAGGCCGACGAGAGGGCGGTGAGCATGGCGCCACGGACGACCTGCACCAGGAGCCCGAACGGACGGACCAGGAGGACGGCGAGCGGCATGATCCAGTGCGCCAGGGAGCCGGTGCCGGAGGTCGGCAGCCAGCCGAGGCTGACCGCGAAGACCAGGATGCCGGTGATCGCGATCCAGAAATCGGGCGCGCTGGCGCCGGCGAGCGACAGCACGCTCGCCGTCCGATCGAAGACGCCCCCCGGCCGCACCGCCGCCAGCGAGCCCACGACGATGGCCAGGACGACGGCCAGGCTCATGGTCCAGGCGGCGAGCGTCAGCGTCGTCGGCAGCGCCTCAAGCACGACCTCGAGCGCCGGCCGCGCCTTGCGGATCGACATGCCGAGATCGAACCGCGCCAGGTCACCCAGGAAGCGCTCGAATTGCACGACGAGGCTGTCGTTGAAGCCGTGCCGCTCGCGAAACTCGACGCGCTGCTCCAGCGATGCGTCGAGCGGCAGATAGAGGTTGGTCGGATCGCCGGTGAGCCTCGCCAGGAAAAAGACCAGGACAACCAGCCCGACGAGCGAGACGAGGCTGTAGAGCGTGCGCCGGGTGAGGAAATCGCCCAATCGGGGCTCCGCTCCAAGGGCTTCGGCGCCGGTCGGGCCGGCGCTGCCGCCGGCCCGCTTGCCGCCTTGCCTGCCGTGTTGCTTGCCGCGCTACTTGAACGTGATGTCCGCGATCTGCAGCTCGCTGTTGGTCGAGATCGACGGCGTGTAGCTGATCCGCGAGCCGACCCGCGTGTAGCCGACCATGTGGAACATCATCACGTCGACCACGAGGTCCTCGTGGATCATCCGGAAGGCCTCCTGCCAGGCCTCGCGGCGCTCGTCGCCGGTCGAGACCGTGGCCTTGTCGATCAGCGCGTCGAGGTCCTTGCTGCAGGTCGTCGATTGGCCACCGTCGCAGTGGTACTTGAAGAAGACGGTGAAGACCGCATCGCCGTTGTTGTTGTCGTGCTGCGCCAGATGCAGGGACGGCGGGCGGTCCTCGGCGTAGGGCTTGGTGAAGATGTCGACCCAGGTGGCGACGTCGACCATCTGCAGGTCGATCTTGAAGCCGACCGCCTCGAACATCGCCATCAGCGCCTCGGCCGCCTCGGTGGCGTTGGGGTAGAGGTTGGCGCGGCCGACGATCCGGATCGGCGTATCCACCGGCACACCATCGGCGCGGGCCTCTTCCAGAAGCCTCTTCGCCTCCTCCGGATCATAGGGATAGGGCACGAGGTTCGGATTGTGGCCATTGATGCTGGGCACGACGAGCGCTGTCGCCTTCACGACATCGGCCGGGAAGATGCTGCCGATAAAGGCATCCCGGTCGACGGCGAGGTTGAGCGCCTTCCTGACCCGGATGTCGTCGAGCGGCGGGATCTCCATGTCGATCCGCAGCCGCGAGGTCTCGGAGTTGGGGTAGCTGAAGTCCATGGTCGGGTCGGTCGCGTCCTGCACCGCGATGTTGGGGGCGATATCGGCCTCGCCGGTCGCGACCATGGCGGCACGCACGGCGGATTCGCTGCGGAACACGTAGGTGGCGCGCTCCACCTCGGGCTCCTCTCCCCAGTAGTCGTCGTTCCGGGTCAGCACGATGTTCTGGCCGACGGTCCAGCTGTCGAACTTGTAGGGCCCGGTGCCGATCGGATCGCGGGTCCGCTCGCCCATCGGCGTGTTGGGCGAGACCACGGTCATGGTGCCCATCATCGTCGGCAGGATCGGCGCCGGCTCGGCCGTCTTGATGTCGATCGTGTAGTCGTCGACCGGCTCCGGTGTCACCTCCATGCCGCCGAAATACTTGATCCGGATCTCGCAATCGATGCTCGGGTCGAGGGTCCGGTTGATCGAGTAGGCGAGCGTCTCGGCGTTGAACGGCTCGCCATCGTGAAACTTCACACCTTCGCGCAGCTTGAAGCGCCAGGTCAGATCGTCGATCCGCTCCCACTCGGTCGCGAGCCTAGGGGTGATGCTGCCGTCATCGGGATCGATCTCGGTCAGCGTCTCGGTGATGTTCTGCTTGACCACCCGGCCGACATTGGAGCGGCTGGCTTCGCAGGGGTCGATGATGTCGGGCTCCTCGGAGAGCACGACCGTGATCTCCCGCCCGTCCTGGGCCAGGGCCGTGCCGGCCGGCGCCAGGGCACCCAGAGCCAGCCATGGCAGCGCCATCGCCAAGAAAGCACGTGAATGGATCATGATGTTGCGGCCCCCCCTGTCGCTCGTTTCTGTCGACCATCGTCGATCGAGGCCGGACGCTAGACGCCTTTCCTCGGGGTTACAACCACAAGGCCGGCCTGCCTTCGGTCCGGTGCCGCCGGACGGGATCAAAGATCGAGGACATCCCCATCGGGCAGCCGATCGCCGGCCAAGAGGCCGAGAATTCGCTCGGCGACCACCTCGGGCGGCACCTGCTTCTCCCTGGCTTCGCCGGGGAAAGCCGCCGCGCGAAGCGCGGTCCGCATCGGCGGCGGCGCCACCAGCCGGACCTCGAGGCGGGTCTTTCGGACCTCGGCGGCAAAGGCCAGGACCAAAGCCTCCATCGCCTGCTTGGTCGCCGCGTAGGTGGCGAGAAAGGGCCGGCCGCGGCCGGCGAGCCGATCCGTCAGGAAGAGGGCACGGCCCTGGGGTGCGGCGACCAGCAAAGGCTCGAGGGTCGCGATCAGCGCCTGGGTCGCCAGGAGGTTGACGGCAACGGCCCTGCGCAGGCTCGCCGCATCGATCTGCGCCGTCGGCGTCAGCGGGCCGATGATCGCAGCACAGTGGACCAGCACGTCGAGGCGCCCGAAACGCTGATAGATCGAGGGTCCGACCGGCGCCAGCTTCTCCGTGTCGGCCAGATCGATCGGCAGCAGCGTCGCCGAACGCCCGGTCGCCGCCTGAATGGCATCGTCCAGCTCCTCCAGCGCCGCCCGGCGCCGCCCGGTGGCGATCACCTGCGCCCCCGAGGCCGCCAGAACGAGCGCCACGGCACGGCCGAGCCCGCTCCCGGCACCGGTCACCAGGGCGATCCGGCCATCCATCGCATCAACGCTCATGCTGGAGAAACGTCAGCTGCTGGTCGCGCCCACCGTCGTCGGCGTCGGCGAGCCGGGTCGGATAATCGCCGGTGAAGCAGGCATCGCAATATTGGGGCCGGGAGGCGTCGCGGCCAGCCTCGCCGACCGCGCGATAGAGGCCGTCGATCGACAAAAACGCCAGGCTGTCCACCCCGATCAGGCGCGCCATCTCGTCCAGCGTGTGCTGGGCGGCGAGCAGCTTGCTGCGCTCCGGGGTGTCCACGCCGTAATAGCAGCTGTTCATCGTCGGCGGGCTGGCGATGCGCATGTGGATGGCGGTGGCGCCGGCCGCGCGCACCATGTTGACGATCTTGGTCGAGGTCGTCCCGCGCACGATGCTGTCATCGACCAGCACCACCGACTTGCCGGCGAGGGTCGAGCGGTTGGCATTGTGCTTCAGCCGCACGCCGAGATGGCGGATGTTGTCCGTGGGCTCGATGAAGGTGCGGCCGACATAGTGGTTCCTGATGATGCCGAGCTCGAACGGCAGGCCGGCCGCCTGCGCGTAGCCGATCGCCGCCGGAACACCGCTGTCCGGCACCGGGACGACGACGTCCGCATCGGCCGGCGCCTCCCGGGCGAGCTCCTCGCCGATCAGCTTACGGACATCGTAGACGCCCCGGCCTTCGACCAGGCTGTCCGGACGGGCGAAATAGACATACTCGAAGATGCAGAAGCGCCGCGGCTTCCTGGCGAACGGAAAGAGCGAATGCAGGCCCTGCCGGTCGATCAGGACCACCTCGCCCGGCAGCACGTCGCGCACCAGCTCGGCGCCGATGATGTCGAGCGCGCACGATTCGGAAGCGAGGATCAGCGCGTCGCCGAGCCGGCCCAGGACCAGGGGGCGCACGCCGAGCGGATCGCGCACACCCATGATGCCGTCGTCGTAGACCCCGACCAGCGAATAGGCGCCCTCGACCTGATGCAGGGCGTCGATCAGCCGCTCGACGAGGCTCCGCTGGCCCGAGCGGGCGATCAGATGCACGAGCACCTCGGTGTCGCTGGTCGACTGGAAAAGGCAGCCGGAGTCGACCAGACGCCGGCGCAACCCCAGCGCGTTGGTCAGATTGCCGTTATGGGCGATCGCGAGGCCGCCGAACGCGAAATCGCCGAAGAACGGCTGGACGTTGCGCAGCATCGAGGCGCCGGTCGTGGCGTAGCGGTTGTGGCCGATCGCGGCATGGCCGGGCAGGCCCTCGACCACGCGCGGGTCGCTGAAGCTGTCGCCGACCAGCCCGGTGGCGCGGTAGGTGTTGAAATGGCCGTTGCCGAAGCTGACGATGCCGGCCGCCTCCTGCCCCCGGTGCTGCAGGGCATGCAGGCCGAGGATGGCGTGCGCCGCCGCGTCGGGATGGCCATAGATGGCGTAGACGCCGCATTCCTCGCGCCAGCGATCGTCGTCGTCGGCAAGGGTGCGGCACCTCGGGGCGGTCATTCGGTCTTCCTCTGGATCAGGGCATCCATGCCTTCCCGGACGATGGCGCCGTAGCCGGGCCCGCCGGCGTCGCCGCCGTCGCCATTGCGCCCGTCGCGCATCCGCCGCGCCTCCTCGGTCGCCCTTTGCGCCGCCTCGGCAGCGGCGGCCTTCGATCCGTCGAGAATGCCCGGCGGCAGGAATTGCGCCAGCCATTCGGCACCTTCGGCCACCGGCGGCTGAAGCATGGCGTTCTTGACCCAGGCGGGATGCTGCTCATCGGCGACGATGGCCATGCCCACGAGATAGGCGCCGCAGACGATGAGCGCGCCGCGCGCGGCACCGAAGGCCATGCCGAGCAGCTTGTCGACCGGCCCGAGAAGGCCGCCGGAGACCGCCCGGCCGATCAGCCCGGTGACGATCTTCAAGGCCAGGAAGGGAACGAAGAAGACGATGGCGACGGTCACCGCGTCGGCCAGAAGCTCGTTGCCGATGGCTTCGGTGACCATGGGCCTGACCGGCGCGAAGGCGTAGACCGCGACGACAATGGCGCCGATCCAGCTCAGCAGGCCCAGAACCTCGCGCACGGCTCCTCGGCTCAGCGCGAGCAGGGTCGACAGCAGCACGACGCCGGCGACTACGACATCGAAGAGCGTGATGGGCAGGTCGTTCATGCGGCGCCCGACTCCGGCGGAAAAAAGCCCAGAAGCGTCAAAAGCTCATCGAGCCTCGAAAGCTCGTCGATGGCGAGGCCGTCGCCGGCATCGCCCCGTCGGCCGCGGGGGGCGATCGCCCGCTCGAAGCCGAGCTTGGCGGCTTCCTTCATGCGTGCCTCGCTGTGGGCGACGGCCCGGACTTCCCCGCCGAGACCGACCTCGCCGAAAAAGACGGTCATCGGGGGAACGGCGCGATCGGCAAGCGAGGAGACCAGCGCCGCGGCAACCGCCAGATCCGCCGCGGGCTCGGTGATCCGCAGGCCGCCGGCGACATTCAGATAGACGTCGCGGGTGCCCATCACAAGGCCACAGCGGGCCTCGAGCACGGCGAGCAGCATCGCCAGCCTGCCGGCGTCCCAGCCGACCACCGCCCGGCGCGGGGTGGCGAGCGTGCTCGCCGCCACCAGGGCCTGGATCTCGACCAGAACGGGTCGGCTGCCCTCCATGCCGGCGAAGACCGCGGCACCGCTGACCTCGGCGTCCCGCCCGGCCAGGAACAGTGCTGAGGGATTGGCGACCGGCTCGAGCCCGCTCTCGCGCATCTCGAAGACACCGATCTCGTTGGCCGGGCCGAAGCGGTTCTTCACGGCGCGCAGCAGGCGGAACTGGTGGCC
>CAYMTA010000119.1:0-9109 GCA_964393275.1 uncultured Geminicoccaceae bacterium
CTCGCGATCTTCTCGAAGATCGTGGAGCTGCGGGGCCGCAAGGCGCGTGCCAGCGTATCGGTAAAGGCCTTCTTCGGTTGCCGCGGCTTCGCCTCGCCGGGCAGCCAAAGCTCGCGCTCGATCAGCCAGTCGCGCAGGCTGGCCGAGCCGAACCGGCCCGCGCTGAACCCCAGAACCTCATCGACAATCGGACCCTCCTGCCAGAGCCAGGCTTCGAGCTCCGGCTCGATGACGATGACGGCAAAACGGTCCTCAACCCAGCCGCTGCGGCTCAAATCCGTCCTGATCCGCTCCTCGATGGCACCCGCGCCGGGCGAGCCACCCCACTGGCTGTCGAGCATCACCACGAGGTGGCGATGGCTCCTTTGCAGCGGCCGTGCATAGCCTGCCGACTTGCGAAAGACATCCGGATCATGGTTGCCGGCGACGAGGCAGTCGGCCGCCACGTCGAACTCGAAAGGCGCGCAGCGGATCGAGCGATTGACCTCCGGCCGCTCGAGAAGCCCCTTGAGCGCAAATCTCATATCCTTGTCGGCGAGCAGAAAGCAGCAGTCCCTCACCCGAGAATTCCGCCTGCGAACAGGGTCGGAAGATCCAGGCTGTCACGCCACTCCTTCAAGCGCGGATGGTCCGGGCCACGCACCACGGCGATCGAGCCATCATGGGCCCGCGTGAAGCACAGGAGATCGCGCGGCTCCACCTGAGCCAGAACCACGGGCGAATGGGTCGCGCAGAAAATCTGGCCGCCATAGTAGCTCTGCAGAGCCTGGAGCACCGTGTCGATGGCCGTTGGGTGGATCCCGTTCTCCGGCTCCTCGATCAGGAGCACGGACGCGGGCGGGCGCGCATAGGCCAGGAGCGTCAAGGCCAGAAGGCGAAGCGTGCCGTCGGAGAGCAGCCAGGCCGGTGCCGAGAAGCCGTTGCGATAGGTCACCTTGACATAGCGTGCGAGGTCTTCCGGCCGTTGCTCGGTCGAAATGCCGACCAGGTCCGGCAGGGCGGTCTGCACGTGCTCGACCCATTGCACGAAGCGCTCCGGATCCTTTTCCTGCAGATCGTGGACGACCCATGGCAGGTTGGATCCATCCTGCGAGAAAACCGTCTGAATGCCCGCCGCTGACGGCAGACGGATGGCCTCGGCGTTGAGGATCAGTCGAAACACCGCCTCCATCAGGAATCGCTTGACCCAGATGGAGGCACGGAACTTCTGCTCGTCCTCGGGCAGGTTGGAGAGCGCCGAGCGCGACGGCCCGAGTCGGAACTGGTTGTTCCAGTCGGAAACCTCCGCCTTGAAATAGTCGTTTCCGGTCTTGCTGATCTTCGAGACGACCTTGCGCCACGAGGGCGGTGTCCTCTGGTTCGGCTGACGAACGATGGTGCCGCTCGCGGGCAGCGGCTCCGGGTCCGGGAAGAACAAGGACGGTTGCCGCTTGGCCTTGAGCTGACCGTTCGGCTCGAAGGGACGCAGCCATAGGGTCTCGCTCTTGAAGCCGAGCTCGCCGTCGGTGGCGATTGCCAGCTCGTATCGGGCGACAGGAAATCGGACCGCGGCCCGAACCTCCTCCGGCAGCTCGATCTCCAGGACGATCTCGATATCGCCGCCCTGGCCGCACCAGGTCAGGTCCCTGGGGTTGAAGCAGCGCGGCGCGATTCCCAGCCGCGCATCGCCCAAGAACGCCCGCTCCAGCCCGGCCTGAAGAATGTCGCGAACGAAGCTCACGACATCGAACAGCGTGCTCTTGCCGCTGGCATTGGGGCCGACGAGCACCTGAAAATTGGTGACGTCGATGCGGACGTAGCGAAGCGCCCGATAGTTGAGAACCTCGATCGAGCGGATCACGTCGGCACGTCACTTCCGAACGGGGTTGCTGCTTGCGACGAGACCGTCGACTGGGGGCAAAGCGTACACCGCGGAGCCGGCACGGTCGAGGCAACTCGCCCGACAAGACCCGTCATCCGCCGACCCGGTGCGCGGAGTGGGGACAGAGCAAACGTCACACCTTGCCCGCCCCCCCCGGCAGCTCGACCACGAAGGCAGCACCGCCCCCCTCGTGCGCCTCGTGGCGGACCTCGCCGCCGTGACGGCGGGCGATCTGGCGGACCAGGGCGAGGCCGAGGCCCCAGCCGCCGGCATCCTCGCCGTGGCCCTTCGGCCGGTAGAACGGCTCGAAGACCCGCCCCGCCTCGCCCGCCGGCACGCCGGGGCCGTGGTCGCGAACCGCCAGCCGGGCCCCGCCGTCGGCCGTGGGCTGGACCCTGGCCTCGATCGGCGGGGCGCCATGGCGGGCGGCGTTCTGCATCAGGTTGCGCACCAGCCGGCGCAGCAGCCGCTCCTCGCCCTGGATGGTGACCGGGGTCCCCTCGACCACCGCCTCGACCCGGGCCCCCTCCTCGGCCGCCAGCGCCAGCAGATCGACCGGCTCGATCCGCCCGGGCTCGGCCGCGTGGTCGAGCCGGCTGGTGAGCAGGATCTCCTCGACCAGCGCCTCGAGCTCGGCGAGGCTCGAGACGATCTCCGCCCGCGCCCCGGGATGGGGACCACCGCCACCCATGTCGATCGCGAGGCGAAGCCGGGTCAAAGGCGAGCGCAGCTCGTGGCTGGCATTGGCGAGCAGCGCCTTGTGCGCCTCGACCAGCCGCTCGACCGTCGCGGCCGCCCGGTCGAAGCTCCGCGCCACCGCCGCCACCTCGTCCCGTCCGGCGAGGCCAACCCGCGTCGAAAGCGCCCCCTCGCCCCAGGCCTCGACCCCGAGCCGGAGCCGCTCGAGCCGCCGCGTCAGATGCCGCACCACGGGATAGGCGGCCACGGCCAGGGTCGAGGCCACCACGAGGAGGGCAATGAGCGGCCCACCGCCGCGCCGCCGCCAGGGGCCGTCGAGCCGCGCCAGCACGGTCCGGCCATCGTCGAGCGTGAAATCCAGGACGCGCGGCCGCCGCCCGGCGCGCAGATCGGGCGAGCCGGCCAAGAGCCCGCCGCCGGCATCGCGGAGCGCCAGCTCGGCGCCGAGGGCGTCGGCGAGGCGCTCGACCTCCGCCTCACCGCTCGACGGCGGCAGCATGGTCGAGAAGAAGCGCGCGCCGCGCTCCGGCCACCCCTCGAAATCGTCGCCGCCGGCGAAATGCACCAGCGCACCCATGACCAGCGCCACCAGGGCGAGGCAGGCGACCAGCGTGAGGTAGACCTTCCAGAAAAGGCTGAAGCGGAACCGCTGCCCGAGCCCACGGAGGAACGCCCTCAAGCCTCGTCGTCCTGCACTCTCGCGAAGACATAGCCGGCGCCGCGCACCGTCAGGATGCGCCTGGGCCGCTTCGGGTCGTCCTCGATGGCCGCCCGGATGCGCGAGACATGGACATCGATCGACCGGTCGAAAGCCTCGCCGTCGACCCCCTTGACCAGCTCCATGAGCTGGTCGCGGCTCAGCACCCGGCCCGGATGCCGGGCCAGCGCCAAAAGCAGATCGAGCTGGTAGCTGGTGAGCGGCCGCTCCTCGCCATCGACCCGCACCCGGCGCGAGCCCGGATCGACCTCGAGCCGGCCGAAGCGCAGAGGCTGGTCCGGGGCCCCCCTGCCGCGCCGCAGGATCGCCTTGAGCCGGGCCAGGAGCTCGCGCGGGTTGAAGGGCTTGGGCAGGTAGTCGTCGGCGCCGAGCTCGAGCCCGACGATCCGATCCGTCTCGTCGCCGCGTGCGGTCAGCATCAGGATCGGCACGGAAGAGACCCGCCGCAGCCGGCGGCAGACCTCGAAGCCGTCGAGATCAGGCAGCATCACGTCGAGCACCACCACGTCCGGCGCCCGCCGCGCCACCTCGCCGAGGCCCGCCGAGCCGGTCGCGGCCGTGCGCACCGCGTAGCCCGCCTCGGCCAGATAGTCGCGCAGCATGGCGGCGAGCCTGAGGTCGTCGTCGACGATCAGCACCTCGCCCGCCATGCCCGCCATCGGATCTCCCTGCCGATCAGTCGTCCCGGCCCCGGCCGCGCCAGCCGCCGCGCTTCTCGAGCCGCTTCGCCAGCGCCGCGCGCTGCGCCGGCTCGAGCACCTCCGCCGCCTCGACCAGCGACGTCGCCACCCGCTTCGAGGCCGCATCGATGGCCGCCACCCGTGCCGCCCGCAGCCGCTCGACCGCCGCGGCATCGATCTCCGGCGCCGCCAG
Organism: uncultured Geminicoccaceae bacterium; assembly: GCA_964393275.1. Classification (GTDB taxonomy): domain Bacteria; phylum Pseudomonadota; class Alphaproteobacteria; order Geminicoccales; family Geminicoccaceae; genus SLRI01. The sequence goes on from CAYMTA010000119.1 coordinate 4,152, forward strand.
GAGGGCCGCCAGCTCGCCCCGCGTGTCGCGCCACGTCGCCATCCCCGGCGCCAGCTCGTCGAAGGTGGCCTCCGCGATCGCCTCGATCCGCGCCTTCTGCTCCGCCGTCGCGTCCACCGCATCCAGCGCCCGCTCCAGCCGCCATTGGGCGAAGTCGTGCATGCCGCCATGATGCCAGCCGCCACCCTTGGCCGCCACCACCCCGACGCCGATGCCGGCCACCGCGAGGGTCGCGACGCCGCCGATCAGGAGCCGCCGCCCCCAGCGCCGCCCGCTCCCGCCGCCCGCAACCTTCGTCTCCTGTCCTTCCGCCATCGGTCCACCTCCAAAAAACGCGGCCCGGCCGGCCGCCCTGAAGCAGACCCTGGGCCTTCACCATGTCGCCCGTGCCGGGCGCATGTGAAGAAACGTGAAGCGCCGGCCCGGATATGGCGAGTTGAACGGCGCCGGCAAAGCTGCGATCCTCCGGCCGCACGAAGCCGGCAGTCGACGCCGGACCGCGCCAGACCAGGGAGAACACGCCATGTCATTCGGGCTCGACCGCCGCGCCCTGCTCGGCGGCACCGCCGCCGGCATCGTCGCCATGACCGCCGTCGCCTGGCCGGGCGGCCCGGCCCTGGCCGACACTATCGTGCTCCGCCTCTCCACGCCGGCCACCGCCACCGACCAGCGGGCGGTGGCGCTCACCGAGGTCTTCGCCCCGGCCGTGGCCGGCTTCGCCACCTTCGAGCCGCACTGGAACGCCACCCTCTTCAAGCAGGGCACCGAGCTCGAGGCCATCGCGCGCGGCAATCTCGAGATGTCGATCACCTCGCCGCAGGAGCTCGCGACCATCTTCCCCGAATGGTCGATCTTCACCGCCGGCTACCTGCACCGCGACGCCGAGCACCAGAAGAAGGTGTTCGAGAGCGGCCTCATGGACGAGATGAAGAAGCGCGTCGAGGACGAGCTCGGCGTCAAGCTGCTCACCGTCATGTATCTCGGCCGCCGCCAGGTGAACCTGCGCACCGACCAGAAGGTGATGACGCCGGCCGACCTCGCCGGGGTCAAGCTGCGCATGCCCGGCACCGACGCCTGGCAGTTCCTCGGCAAGGCGCTCGGCGCCAACCCGGTGCCGATGGCCTTCACCGAGGTCTACACGGCGCTGCAGACCGGGGCCATCGACGGCCAGGACAACCCCCTGCCGACCGACAAGGATTCGAAGTTCTACGAGGTGACCAGGCAGATCGTGCTCACCAGCCACCTCGTCGACCTCAACTACCTCGCCTTCAGCAAGGCGGTCTGGGACCAGCTCACCCCCGACCAGCAGGCCACGCTGCAGGCGGCCGCGGACGCGGCGGCGGCGCAGGGCCGAGAGCGCCAGCTCGCCCTCGAGACCGAGCTCGAAGGCTTCTTCAAGGACCAGGGGCTCGAGGTCTACACGCCCGATGTCGATGCCTTCAGGAAGCACGTTCAGGAGGCCTATCTCGCCTCCGACTTCGCCAAGGACTGGCCCGCCGGCATGGTCGAGCAGATCAATGCCATCCAGTAGGGCCGTCGGGTAGGGCCATCGACTGGGCGGGACGTCCGACCGGCATGCGGGCCACGCTCCGCTGGCTCAGGGCCCGCGCCGAGAACGTGGCGGCGGGCCTGCTCGCCCTCATGTTCCTCAGCTTCGTCCTGCAGATCGTCTCGCGCTACGTCGTCAACGCGCCGCTGGGCTGGACGCTCGAGGCCTGCCTGACGCTCTGGCTCTGGCTGGTCTTCTGGACCGCGGCCTTCGTCCTCGACGACCGTGACCACGTCCGCTTCGACCTCCTGCAGGCGGCAGGCTCGCTCCGCCTGCGGCGCATCCTCGCCCTCGTCTCGGCCGTGGCCATCGTCGCCGGCCTCGCCGCGGCCCTGCCGGCCACCCTCGACTACATCACCTTCTACAAGATCAAGCGGAGCGCCACCCTGCGCATCCGCCTCGACGTCGTCTTCAGCATCTACGGCATCTTCGCCGTCGCCGTGATCGTCGCCTACGCGCTCCGCGCCTGGCGGATCGTCCGCGGCCGCGGCATCGACGCGCGCCCGGGCGAGCCATGAGCATCGCCTTCGCCGCCTGCCTCCTCGCCCTCTTCGCCCTCGCCGGCATCGGCGCCCCCATCGCCTACGCCATGCTGGTCTCGGCCATCGTCTATCTCGCCGCCAAGGGCCAGGATCTCGGGCTCGCCGCCGAGCAGATCATCCAGGGCCTCTACGACAGCTTCGTCATCCTGGCGGTGCCGCTCTTCATCGTCGCCGCCAACATCATGAACGCCGGCACCATCAGCGAGCGCCTGCTGCGCTTCTGCGCCGCCATCGTCGGCCGCTACAAGGGCGGGCTCGGCCACGTCAACGTCGCGGCCTCCCTCGTCTTCTCCGGCATGTCCGGCTCGGCCGTGGCCGACGCCGCCGGCATCGGCAAGGTCATCATCTCGATGATGACCCGCCACGGCCGCTACAGCCCCGGCTACGCCGCGGCCATCACCGCCGCCTCGGCCACCATCGGCCCGATCATCCCGCCCTCCATCCCGATGGTCCTCTACGCCCTCGTCTCCGACAGCTCGATCGGCTACCTCTTCCTCGGCGGCATCCTGCCCGGCCTGCTCATGGGTGCGGTCCTCATGGCGCTCAATGCCTGGATCGCGCGGCGCCGCGGCTTCCCGGTCGAGGAGCCGATCCCGCTCGCCCGGCTGCCCAGGATCACCGCCAACGCCTTCCCGGCGCTCCTGATGCCGGTGATCCTGCTCTACGGCATCTATGGCGGGGTGACGACGCCGACCGAGGCCGCCGCCGTGGCCGCCGCCTACGCCCTGGTCCTCGCCGGCCTCTTCTACCGTGCCCTCAGCCTCGCCAGCCTGCACGCCATCCTGCTCGACAGCGCCAAGTCCTCGGCCGCCGTCGGCCTCGTCATCGGCGGCGCCCTCATCTTCAACTACATCGTCGCCAGCGAGAACGTCCCCGCCACCCTGGCCGCCGTGATCCAGGACCTGGACCTCTCGCCGCTCCTCTTCCTCCTCCTCGTCAACGCCATCATCCTGCTGCTCGGCTGCATCCTCGACGCCACCACCATCATCCTGGTCATCGTCCCGCTCTTCATTCCGGCCTGCCGCGCCCTCGGCATCGACCTCGTCCACTTCGGCGTCGTCATCGTCGTCAACTGCATGATCGGCCTGATCACCCCGCCCTACGGCATCCTCCTCTTCGTCATCAACGCCGTCACCGGCATCCCGCTCGGCGCCATGATCCGCGAGATCTGGCCCTTCATCCTCGTGCTGCTCGCCGCCCTCCTCGCCATGGTCCTCCTCCCCGAGGTCGTCCTCTTCCTCCCCCGCCAGCTCGGCTACCGTGGCTGACCGGCCCGACTGACCGGCCCGACTGACCGGCGCGGCTGGCCGGCCCACCTCGGCCCCGCCGCCAGCGCCCCGGCCCCAGCCGATCCGCGCCGCCTCGCGCCATCCGGCTGTCGCCAACGCCCCGACGCGTGGCCCCACCCGCCGTTCCCGCCGACATTTCATGAAAACCGACGCCCTGCCCTTGACAGGCCAGCCGCGAAAGGGCTCTCACACCCCAACCGGACCGGACCCCGAGCCTCCATGGACATCTACCTCCCCGTCGCCGAGATGTCGGTGAACCTCTTCCTCATCCTCGGCCTCGGCGGGATGGTGGGATTCCTCTCGGGCGTCTTCGGTGTCGGCGGCGGCTTCATCATGACCCCGCTCCTGATCTTCATCGGCATCCCGCCGGCCGTCGCCGTCGGCTCCGGCGCCTCGCAGATCCTCGCATCCTCCACCTCCGGCGCCATCGCCCACACCCGCCGACGCACCGTCGACTTCCGCATGGGCTGGGTGCTGATCGCCGGCGGCACCATCGGCTCCGGCCTCGGCATCGTGCTCTTCCGCTGGCTGCGCGCCACGGGGCAGATCGACGTCGTCATCGCCCTCAGCTACGTCCTCTTCCTCGGCGTCATCGGCGGCCTGATGTTCACCGAGAGCGCCCGCTCGCTGCTCCGCGGCCGCAAGAGCGGCCCCACCGCCCGCGGCCGCAAGCTGCACCAGCACCACTGGCTGCACGGCCTGCCCATGAAGATGCGCTTCCAGCAGTCGCGCCTCTACATCAGCGTGCTCATGCCGCTCACCGTCGGCGCCGGCGTCGGCATCCTCGTCGCCATCATGGGGGTCGGCGGCGGCTTCATCATGGTGCCCGCCATGATCTACCTGATCGGCATGCCGACCAGCGTCGTCATCGGCACCTCGCTCTTCCAGATCGCCTTCGTCACCGCCCTCACCAGCTTCCTCCACGCCTACACCAACCAGGCGGTCGACATCGTCCTCGCCCTCCTGCTGATCGCCGGCGGTGTCATCGGCGTCCAGTTCGGCTCGCGCGCCGGCGCCTTCCTCCGCGGCGAGCAGCTCCGCATCCTCCTGGCCCTGCTCGTCCTCGCCGTCGCGCTGAAGATGGCCTTCGACCTCGTCGCCACCCCCGCCGACATCTTCTCCCTCACCCGCTGACCCCCCGGATCGGACAAAAAAAGAGGGCCGCGGCTTGCACCGCGGCCCAGTGATATAGGGAGGAAACGCCTCAAGTCGGGTGTCACAGGAGAAACCCATGAACACAACACTGCTTATAGAAGACCCCATCGCCGCCATCAACCAATAACGTACTCGGAGAGCCAAGTATCGTTTCGAAATTATTTCACCATTTATCTTAAGTTTCCTAAAATTTTAGCGAAATTTTCGCCCCTGACCAAAAAAAGAGGGCCGCGGCTTGCGCCGCGGCCCAGTGATATAGGGAGGAAACGCCTCAAGTCGGGTGTCACAGGAGAAACCCATGAACACGAAACTGTTTATAGAAGAACGAAACCCCATTCTCAACCACCAAGTGATCAAAACGAGAAAGTATCGTTTCGGAATTGCTTCTTTCTTTATTCGAATTTCGATAAAATTTTAGCGAAA
>CAYMTA010000120.1:0-8923 GCA_964393275.1 uncultured Geminicoccaceae bacterium
CGCCCCTACTCGCCAGTGCAGACGACGGCGCCTTGCGGCACTAGCATATGGCCGAGACCGTATTGGGAAGGAACGTCATGGCGGAAATCGTCGCCGTGCCGGCAGCACTGCCGGACTGGGCGGAAGGCCTCGTCAACCTCGCCTCGCCACGCTTCGGCACGCGTGCCGTGAGCTGCTCGGACGACAGCTTCGCCGCCATGGAGCGGATGCTCGAGGACGGCCCCGCCGTCTTCGATCCCGCCCGCTACGACGACTTCGGCAAGTACATGGACGGCTGGGAGACCAAACGCCGCCGCCAAGGCGGCCACGACTGGTGCGTCGTCCGCCTCGGTGCCCGCGGCCTGATCCGGGGCGTCGACCTCGACACCAGCCACTTCACCGGCAACTACCCGCCCGCGGCCTCGCTCTGGGCCAGCGACGACGAAGCGGAGCCGGGCGACGATCCGGCGCTTTGGACCGAGATCCTGCCGGCCACCAGCCTCGGCCCCTCGGCCCAGCATTTTCGCGAGATCGCCCATGCCGGTCCCTGGCGCTGGCTGCGGCTCAACATCTACCCCGATGGCGGCATCGCCCGGCTGCGCGTGCTCGGCCAGCCGGCGCCCGACTGGAGCGCTGCCGGCGACGACCTGGTCGAGCTTTCGGCGCTCGAGAACGGCGGCCGGGTGATCGCCTACAACGACGCCCATTACGGCAATGTCTGGGCCTTGCTCAGCCCCGGCCGCGGCCGCGACATGGGCGACGGCTGGGAGACCCGAAGGCGCCGCGAGCCGGGCCACGACTGGCTGATCCTCGCGCTCGGCGCCCTGGGCGTGATCGAGCGCGTCGAGATCGACACCGCCCACTACAAGGGCAACTACCCCGACCGCTGCTCGCTCCAGGCGGCCCACGTCATCTTCGGCACCGACCGCTCGCTGGTCACCCAGGCCATGTTCTGGCCGGAGCTGATGGGCGAGCGCCCGCTCGGCGCCGACGCCATCCACGTCTTCGATCGTGCCGACCTCGCCGCGCTCGGCCCCGTCACCCACGTCAAGCTCAACATCCACCCCGACGGCGGCGTCAGCCGTATCCGCATCCTGGGCCGCCGCTCGTGACGCGCCCGGCCGGCGTTCGGACCTCGCCGGCATATGAAGCGCGGGCGTTTGTTGCTAGACCCAAGGGAATGCCGGACCGGCCGGCCTGGACGGGAGAAGAAACGATGCGCGCATTCCTCGTGAGCCTGGTCGCCATCGCGGTCATCGCGATCGGCGCCTACTACGTCCTCGGCGACTTCCAGCGCTCGGTCCAGGAAGCCTTCGCCACCCAGAACGTCCGACTCTCGGAGTCGGACGCTCGTGGCTTCGGCTTCAGCGGCGCCAGATCTCGCCATCAATCTCGCCAGTGAGCTCGGGATAGTCGGCGAGGTGGAAGACCGGCTCCTTGCCGGCCTTGCGCTGCGCGAAATAGTCGTGGGTCAGCTTCACCACCGTCCCCGACAGCATCACGATCGCGATCAGGTTGATCGTCGCCATCAGGCCCATCGACGCATCGGCGGCATCGAAAACGGTCGCCACCGCCTGGACGGACCCCCAGACGACCATCAGGAGCACGATCACCCGAAGGACGGTGATGCCGGTCCGGTTGCCGACACCGAGATATGTCAGCGCATTCTCCGCATAGGAGTAGTTGCCGATGATCGAGGTGAAGGCGAAGAAGAAGATGGCGATGGCGACGAAGGGGCCGCCGAAGCCACCGATATGCTCGACCAGCGCCGCCTGGGTCAGGGCCGTGCCGGTCAGCTCGTTCTCGGGTCCGAGCACCCCTGAGAGCAGGATCAAGAGCGCCGTCGCCGTGCAGACCAGGAGCGTGTCGATGAACACGCCCAGGGCCTGGACGAAGCCCTGGCTCGAGGGATGATGCGGCTGCGGCACCGCGCAGGCGGCGATGTTGGGGGCCGAGCCCATGCCCGCCTCGTTCGAGAAGAGCCCGCGCTTGACACCGTTGAGCATGGCCGCGGCAAGGCCGCCCGTGACGCCGCCCGCCGCCTCCTGGAGGCCAAAGGCGCTGGCCAGGATATGGCCCAGCATGCCCGGCACCTCGTCGAGATTGAGGATCAGGACGACCACCGCGAGCAGCAGATAGACGCCCGCCATGAACGGCACGACGAACTCGGCCACCGCCGCGATTTGCCGGATGCCGCCGAAGATGACGACACCGGTCAAGGCGGCGATGGCGATCCCGGTCACCAGCTTGGGAATGCTGAACGCGCCCTCGACCGCCTCGGCGATGGAGTTGGCCTGCACCGCGTTGAAGACGAGGCCGAAGGAGAGGATGAGGGCGAGCGAGAAGATCACCGCGGCCCAGGGTGCCCCGAGGCCGCGGGCGATGTAGAAGGCCGGCCCGCCGCGATACTGGCCCTCCTCGTTCTTGACCTTGAAGAGCTGGGCGAGCGTGCTCTCGGAATAGGCGGTGGCCATGCCGACCAGCGCCACCATCCACATCCAGAAGATCGCACCCGGCCCGCCGAGCGTGAGGGCGACGGCGACTCCGGCGATGTTGCCCGTGCCCACCCGGGACGCGAGGCTGACGGTCAGCGCCTGGAAAGGCGTGATGCCGGCCGTGTCGGTCTCCCGCGAGCCGCGGATGACGCGGAACAGCTCGCCGAAATGCACGAACTGGATGAAGCCGAGGCGGATCGTGAAGAAGATGCCCACGGCCAGCAGGCCGTAGATCAGCACGTATCCCCAAAAGATCGTATTCAGAAAACCTATGATCGAATTGATGGCGTCCATGGTGGCCTCCCTGCCGAGAAGGCGCGAGGCACCGTCTCTCGACCGACTTGGCCCGCGGTGCGGCGCGTCTCGCGGCGACTATGGTGGCGCCTGGACGATTGGCGCAAGCGGGCTGTGAATTTTGCCGGCGAGCGCGGCAGGTCGGACACAGCAAGGGGAGCCGACGGCCCCGCCGGCTCCCCTGAACGAGCAGTGAATGCCCGCGCTACTCGGCCGGGACCGTCCCGGGTGCGGCACCCGTCTCGCGCCGCTCCCGGGCAAGAACCTCCTCGGCCCAGAGATCGTGGTGCGCCTCGGCCCAGTTGAGGTCGACCTGGCCCGAGCCCATGGCCTCGAACGCCCCCTCCATGCCGAGCGTGCCGATATAGATATGCGCCAGGATGATGGCGGTGAGCAGCATCGACAGGACCGAGTGCACGGTCTGCGCGGTCTGCATGCCGCCGACATCGGGAACCACCGTGAACGGGAACATCAAGAAGTAGCCGGTGACCGAGATCGCCGCACCCACCAGCACGACCAGCCAGAAGAGCGCCTTCTGCCCGGCATTGAACCGCCTGGCATGGGCATGGCGGTGGCCGATGATGCCGCCGCCGGCGGCGAGCCATTCGAGGTCGATCCGGCTCGGGATGTTGTCCTTGACCCAGAGCACGAGCATCAGGAGGATGCCGAGCGTGAACGGGAAGGCGAGGAAATTGTGGGCGACCTTGCCGCCTTTCGAGAACGCGCTGAAGGCCTCGGGGCCGATCAGCGGCAGGAGGAGGTCGCGGCCGAAGGCGATATTGAGGCCCGTCACCGCGAGCACGATGAAGCTGACCGCCGTCAGCCAATGGGCGAAGCGGTCGAGCCCGTTGAAGCGGGTGATGGTCTCGCCGGACCGCCCGCCCTCCATCCCCACCCGGCCGCGGATCAGGAAGAAGAGCACCAGCACCGCCAGCATGCCGCCAATCGCGATGCCGCCGACCCAGGGCGAGGTGTCGCGCCAGAAATCGCGCCAGTCCTTGCCGGCGGGCTGGACCAGGGTCGCGGAGCGCTGGTCCGGAATGCTGACCCGGCCGACCAGCGGCGCCTCGGAATCCTGCATGTGCTGCAGCACCTCATCCGACGGTCGGCCCTGGTCCTGGACCTGGGCGATGGCCGGCTGGGCCAAGGCGAGCGCCAGGGCCAGAAGGCATGGCGCCAGAAAACGCCGGAACATGCTCATGAAACCGTCCTCCCTCGCCACCTCAGACATTCGGGCTGTCGGGATAGGCCGTCGACCAGCCCCAGGCGCCGGAGCCGAAGCCCCTGGTCACCACCCGCTCCTTGTAGATGGCGGCGATGATCTCGCCGTCGCCGGCCAAAAGCGACTTGGTCGAGCACATCTCGGCGCAGAGCGGCAGCTTGCCCTCGGCCAGCCGGTTGGCGCCATAGAGCCGGTATTCCTCCGGCGTGTTGTCGGCCTCGGGGCCGCCGGCGCAGAAGGTGCATTTGTCCATCTTGCCGCGCCCGCCGAAATTGCCGAGCTGCGGGTATTGGGGTGCTCCGAACGGGCAGGCGTAAAAGCAGTAGCCGCAGCCGATGCAGAGCTCCTTGGAATGCAGCACCACGGCGTCCTCCGTGGTGTAGAAGCAGTCCACCGGGCAGACCGCGGCGCAGGGCGCGTCGGTGCAGTGCATGCAGGCCATCGAGATCGAGCGCTCCTTGCCGATCTCGCCGTCGTTGAGCGTCACCACCCTGCGCCGGTTGATGCCCCAGGGCACCTCGTTCTCGTTCTTGCAGGCGGTGACGCAGGCATTGCACTCGATGCAGCGCTCGGCGTCGCAGAGGAATTTCATGCGGGCCATGGTTCTTGTCTCCCTCTCGCCGCCGCTCAGGCCGCCTCGATGCGGCAGAGCGTGGCCTTGCCCTCGTGCATCGCGGTCACCGGGTCATAACCGTAGGTCGTGCAGGCATTGGCGCTGTCGCCGAGCACGATCGGGTCCGCCCCTTCGGGATACTTGGCCCGCTGGCTTTCGCCCTCCCAGTAACCGGAGAAGTGGAAGGGCATGAAGGCCACCCCCTCGCCGACCCGGTTGGTGACCAGGGCCTTGACCCGGACCTTGCCATCGGCCGGGCCGTAGACCCAGACCATGCCGCCGTCCTTGACGCCGAGCCTTGCGGCATCGGCCCGGTTGACCTCGACGAACATCGACTGCTGCAGCTCGGCCAACCACTTGTTCGAGCGGGTCTCCTCGCCGCCGCCCTCGTACTCGACCAGCCTGCCCGTGGTCAGGATGATCGGATAGGCCTCGGCCGCCTTGTCCTCCACCGCCTTCGCCTGCAGCGTGTGGCCGATGTTCATGAGGCGGAAGTCGCGATGGTCCTCGTAGGTCTGATACTCGGTGACCAGCTCGGGCCGCGGGCTGAAGATCGGCTCGCGGTGCACCGGCACCGGATCCGGCAGGTTCCAGGCGACCGCCCGGGCCTTGGCGTTGCCGTAGGGCACGCAGCCATGCGCCATCGAGACCCGCTGGATGCCGCCCGAGAGATCGATCGACCAGGAGACGCTGTCCGGATCGTCGCCGCCGATCTTCTGGATGGTCGCGAGCTCGTCCGGCGTCAGGTCGCCATCCCAGCCGAGCGTCTTGAGGATGCCGTAGGTGAACTCGGGATAGCCGTCCTCGATCTCCGAGCCCTTGGACCAGCTCCCCTCGGCCAAGAGCGTCTCGCCGTCGCGCTCGACGCCGAAGCGGGCGCGGAACGTGCCGCCGCCCTTCATCACGTGCTCGTTCGTGTTGTAGAGGACGTGCGTGCCCGTATGCTTGATCTCGGGCGTGCCGAAGCACGGCCAGGGCAGGCCGTAGACCTCGCCCTCGACTGGTGTGCCGGGCTTGCCGCGCAGGCTCACCATCTCGAAATCGCCCTGGTGCTCGAGATGCTGCTTGAGCCGCTCCGGGGACTGGCCGGTATAGCCGATCGACCAGGAGCCGCGGTTGATCTCCCGCAGGATGTCCTCGGCCGAGACCGCGTTGCCATCGACCTGGATATGCTTGAACATCTGCTCCTCGATGCCGAGCCGCTTCGAGAGCAGGTACATGGCGTCGTAGTCGTTCTTCGATTCGAACAGCGGCTCGACGATCTGGTGGCCCCACTGCAAGGAGCGGTTGGACGCGGTGCGCGAGCCCGAGCACTCGAACTGCGTGCAGATCGGCAGAAGATACGTGCCGTCCTTGCGCTCGGAGACCACCGCGAAGGTGGTCGGGTGCGGGTCCGCCACCACCAGCAGGTCGAGCGCCTCGAGCCCCGCCCGCATCTCCGGCATGCGCGGCACCGTGTTGCCGCCATGGCCGAAGACCACCATGCCCCGGAGCTTGTCCGGCTGGTCCACGTCGGCCGGATCCGCGAGGGCCGCGTCGAACCAGCGGGTGGTCGGAATGCCCTTGGCCTCCATCAGCTTCTGCTTGTCCTCGACGGCCATGCCGGTCGTGCCGAAGCGATCGCGGACCCACTCGTAATCGAGGTCCCAGACCCGGCACCAGTGCCGCCAGGCCCGCTCCGAGAGCCCGTAATAGGCGGGCAGCGATGTCACATCGAGGCCGAGATCGGTGGCACCCTGGACGTTGCAGTGGCCGCGGAAGATGTTGGCCCCGCCGCCCTCGATGCCGATATTGCCAAGAGCGAGCTGCAGGATCGACAAGGCCCGCACATTGGCCGTGCCGACGGTGTGCTGGGTGATACCCATGCACCAGATCAGGGTCGACGGCTTCTGCGTCGCCATGATCTTGGCGATCTCCTCGACCTGGGCACCCGGCACGCCGGTCACCCGCTCGACCTCGGCCGGATGCCACTTCGCCACCTCGGTGCGGATCTGGTCCATGCCATGGACCCGCTGGGCGATGTATTCCTTGTCCTCGAGGCCGTTCTCGAAGATGTGCCAGAGCATGCCCCAGACCAGGGGAATGTCGGTGCCGGGCCGCTGCCGCACATAGTGCGTCGCGTGCGCCGCCGTCCGGGTGAAGCGCGGGTCGCAGACGATGAGCGGCGCCCGGTTCAGCTCCTTGCCGCGCAGCACGTGCTGCAGCGAGACCGGGTGGGCCTCGGCCGGGTTGCCGCCGATGATCAAGATCGCCTTGGAGTTGGCGATGTCGTTGTAGGAATTGGTCATCGCCCCGTAGCCCCAGGTGTTGGCGACACCCGCGACCGTGGTCGAATGGCAGATCCGCGCCTGGTGGTCGACCGAGTTGGTCCCCCAGAGGGCGGCGAGCTTGCGGAAAAGATAGGAGCCCTCGTTCGAGAACTTGGCCGAGCCCAGCCAGAAGACGCTGTCCGGCCCCGACTTCTCGCGCAAATCCAGAAGCTTTTCGCCGATCTCGTCGATCGCCTGCTCCCAGGTGAGCCGCTGCCACTCGCCGCCGGCGAGCTTCATCGGGTATTTCAGCCGCCGATCGCCATGCGCGATCTCGCGCACCGACGCCCCCTTGGCGCAATGCGAGCCACGGTTGATCGGGCTCGAGAAGGTCGGCTCCTGCCCGGTCCAGACCCCGTTCTGCACCTCGGCCGTCACCGTGCAGCCGACCGAGCAGTGGGTGCAGATGTTCTTCCTGATCTCGATCGGCACGCCGGGCTCCATCGGCCCGGCCTCGGCCTTGCGAACCGTGGCGAGCGGCACGGCACCCAGGGTCGCGAGACCGCCGGCAGCGACCCCCGACCTCCTCAGGAACGAGCGGCGATCCACGGTCGCGGCGCCGGCTGCCGCCAGCACCCCGGCCAGACCGGACCTCGTCGATACCCCGGCGCGACGTTTCTGCAGCATAGTCCTCGTCCTTCCGTTCGTATCGGCGTCAGTAGCGGTTGGTCTCGTAGAAGGTCTTGACGTGATCGGTCTCCTGGTAGCGGGTCTTCCGCTCCTCCTCGGCCGATTCCGCCGCGACGGCCCCGCCGGCGAGCATCGCCGGCACGACCAGCGCCGCCCCCGCGGCACCGCCGGCCGCCGCCTTGAAGAAGCCGCGCCTGCCCGGCGAGGCAAGGGCTTCCGTCTGACTTGGCGTCTGGGCCATGGCTGGTCTCCCTCGCTGGCGCCGGTCCGGCATCAAGCCGCCAACGCGTAGGCTGTGGTCTCGATTCCGATGAGCTGCCGGCCGAGCGTTCCGACCGGCCGATAGAAATCGGCGGCAGCGGCACCCTCGAGATCGGCGAAGAACCGCTCGGCCCAGGGTGCTATGTGGCGCTCGAAGAAGCGCTGCTGCCCGGCCGCGTCGACCGTGAAGTCGCCGGCGATCAGCCCGGCCATGCTCTCCGCCAGGGACGCGATGTGGTCCTCGGGCTCGGCGAGGCCGGGCGTGCGGGCGATGCCGAGCGCCGCCATGTCGCCGCGCAGGACGGCCAGCGGCTTCTCGTGCAGGAAGCCCGTCAGGTAATAGGAGGCGTAAGGCACGAGCTCGCCCCGGGCGAGGCCGATGAAGAGGTCATGATGCTCGCGCGCCAGCCGAGCCGGATCGCTCGTGCGCGCGCGCGCCGCCAGCTCGCCGAGCGCCACGCCCAGAGGCGACGCATCGCCCCGCAGGCCGGCGATCAGCCGCAGCGTCGCGGCATCGGGCGCCGCGCGCAGGCACAGGCCGAGCAGCTGCCAGAGCCGCGCGCGCGCCAGCTCCAGCTCGCCCTCCGCCCCGTTGGCCCTGTCGCCCGGCTCGACCATCGACCTCCCTATCGACCGCTGCGCCGGCCACTCGCCGACGATTCAGCCTAGAATCGCTCCACTTGCGAAGTCTAGCCCGAAGCCCCGAAGTGGCAAGCCGGAAACACGCACCCTCAACGTGGCGTGGCGCCGCCATGCCGCCGCCCCCTGGGCGCCGGTTCGGGTTCGGGCACGCGTTCGGACAGGGTGGCCTCCGAATCCGCCGGCAGCGCGGCGAGCCGCTCCCCCTCCTCCGTCAATCGGGATGTCGGCGGCGCGGCCTCGACTGGCTTCGCCACGGGCTCGCCGCCCGCCTCCTTCTTCGGCACCGCTGCCGGCCGCCGGACCCTGGCCAGCAGCCGCTCGGCCGCTTTTCGGGCATCGTCGCCCGGCACGAGCGCCCCATAGCCGGGCGCATTGAAATCCCAGTCGTAATCGGCGACCTCGCGAAAGCCCCTGATCTTCGGATCGGCCGTCCAGATGCGCCGCAGCGCCGCCCGGCGCAGCGCCTCGGGCACGCCCT
>CAYMTA010000121.1:0-8810 GCA_964393275.1 uncultured Geminicoccaceae bacterium
TCTGCTCACTGCCAAGCTCATGAAATGCCCCATAAACTTCTCGGACAGGCTCTCACTCCTTGAGCCCGAAGCGGGCGAAGAGACCGTCGACCAGGGCCGCCGGCAGAAGGCTGGTCAGCAGGGCCCCGGCATAGAGGCGGCGGGGAAAGGCGATCCGTGCCCTGCCACGTGCGAGACCCCGAACGATGCGTTCGGCGGCGATCTCCGGCTCCATCAGGAGCGGCATCGGGAAGGGGTTCGTCCGGGTCAGCGGGGTCCTGACGAAGCCCGGGCAGATGACGCTGACGCCGATGCCGTCCCGGGCGAGACGGCCGCGCAGCCCCTCGCCGTAGAGGCGGATGGCGGCCTTGCTGGCGCAGTAGGCGGGTGCGTTCGGCATCCCGCGAAAAGCCGCGAGCGAGCTCATCAGGCCGAGCTGGCCACCACCCCGCGCCCGCATCAGGGGAAGCACCGGCTCGACCGTGTTGAGGACGCCCTGGACGTTGACCGCCATGACCGTGCGGGGATCACCACCAGAGATGCCGGCATTGGCGATCAGCAGATCGATGGGTGCCGCCAGGAAGGCCCTCTCGATCGCGCTGGCCATGGCCGAAGCGTCCTCGACCGCGACGGCCTCGGTCGCGGTCTCGCCGGCGCAGGCGGCGGCGACCGCCGCGAGGCGTGGCGCATCCCGGCCCAAGAGGGTGAGCCGGCGGCCGGGTGCGGCCAGCCGCCTTGCCAGCGCCGCGCCGATGCCGCTACTTGCACCGGTGATCAGCACATGTCGCGGGTCCCACGCCATCAAGCGCCCTCAGCCTTTCCCAGGAACGACCGGATGATCGCCCTCGACCGTCTGATACCCGGCCGCCGTCGCGGTCTCATGCTGGTCATGTCGTCGCCGTCCGGCGCCGGCAAGACCTCGATCTCGCGGGCGGTGCTGCGCGAGGAGAGCGAGCTCGATCTCTCGATCTCGGTGACCACGCGCCCCAGGCGGCCGGCCGAGGTGGATGGACGCGACTACCATTTCATCGAGCCCGGACGATTCGACGGCATGGTCGAGGCCGGCGAGCTGCTCGAGCATGCGACGGTCTACGGTCATTCCTACGGCACGCCCAAGGCGCCCGTGCTGCAGGCGCTCGCCGCCGGGCGCGACGTGCTCTTCGACATCGACTGGCAGGGGGCGCAGCAGCTCCGGGAAGCGGCCGGCGAGGACATGGTGGGGGTCTTCATCCTGCCGCCCTCGACCGAGGAGCTGGCCGCCCGCCTGCGCACCCGCGCCCAGGACAGCGACGCAGAGATGCAGTTCCGCCTGACGCAGATCGCCAACGACGTGACCCATTGGCCGGAATACGACTACGTCCTGATCAACCAGGACTTCGACAACAGCGTCAGGGCGGTGCGGGCGATCGTCGCGGCCGAGCGTCTCCGCCGGGTGCGCCAGCCGGGCGTGGGCGAGTTCGTCAAGCAGTTCCGCCTCCAGGCTGTCTGAGCCTCTGCCAGGTGGCGGCGAGGCGGTCGAGCTCGGCGAGATCGAGGGTTTCGGGGCGGCGGTCGGCGGCGATGCCGGCGGCCTCGAGGAGCGCTTGCGGCTCGGCCACCAGCCCCTTGAGGCTGGCGCGGAGCATCTTGCGGCGCTGGCCGAAGGCGACCCGGCCGACCTGCTCGAGCGCCTGGAGGCGATCCTTGGTGGGCCGCTCCGCTGCCGGGCGGGGGATGAGCTCGACCAGGCTCGAGGTGACCTTGGGCGGCGGGTGGAAGGCACCCGGCGGAATATCGAAGACGCGCCGGACGCGAGTGAGCGACTGGGCGACGAGGGCGAGGCGGCCCCATTCCCCCGTGCCGGGCTCGGCTGCGAGGCGAAGCGCCACCTCCTTCTGCAGCATGACATGCAGGCTGGCGACGGCGTCCAGGCGGTGCAGCCAGCGGAGCAGGAGCTCGGTGCCGATGTTGTAGGGCAGGTTGGCGACGATCGCCCAGGGTGTGGCCACCCCCTGGTCCCGGGCGAGCTCCCCGATGTCCACCTTGAGCGCGTCGGCCTCGATCAGCACCAGCCGGCCGGCGGCGGCCTCGACCAGGGGGGCCAGGGCAGCGGTGCAGCGGCGGTCGCGCTCGATCGCCCACAGCCTGCAGCCCCGGGCGAGGAGCGCGCGGCTGAGGCCGCCCGGGCCGGGCCCGATCTCGAGCACCGGCCGGCCGTCGAGATCACCCGGGGCCGCGGCGATGCGGCCCAGGATCGCGGGATCGAGGAGGAAGTGCTGGCCGAGGCGCTTGTCGGCGACGAGGCCGGCGCCCTTGATGACCTCGGCGAGGCGCGGCAGTCCGCCCAGAGACGGAAGCGGGGATGGGTCCGCCCGGCCGGTCAGTTGCCGACCCGCACGTCGATGAAGGCCTCCTGGCGCAGGTCGCGAAGAAAGCGGCCGGCCAGCCTTTGCACCTGCTCCTCCTCGAGGCTGCGGCGGACCAGGGCGCGCTTCGCCTCGTCGGGCGAGCTCGTGCCATCCTTGCAGGCCATCAGGAGGTGGATGCCGTTGACGCCGCGCACCGGCCGGCTGAGCGTGCCGACCGGCAGCTCGGCGATCGTTCGCGCCATGTCGACGGGCAGGTCGGCGGCGCGCATCCAGCCGATATTGCCGGAGTTGGGCAAGGCGAGCTGGCGCGCCAGGCGCTCGATATCGGCGCAGGTCCTGATCTGCTGGGCCGCCGCTCGGGCCTGCGCCAGAACGTCGGCCGTGGCCGTCTCGGATGCGTTGGGGGCCAGCGGGAAGAGGAGCTGCGCCAGCTCGCGCGTGTCGGGGGCCACGGTGCCGCTCGTGACCCGGCGATCGCGCACCAGGAAGAACTGCACCCCGGCCGGGGTGGCGACCGGATCCGACATCTGCCCGGCACCGAGGCCCGCGAGCAGCGGGCGGAGCGCGCCCTGCACCGATTCGAGGCGGACCCAGCCGAGATCGCCGCCCTCGGCGCTGCTCGCCGAGGCCGAGACCTGCTGCGCGATCGCGGCGAAATCGCCGCCCTGCCGGATCGCCGCGCGCAGCTCCTCGGCCTGGGCCAGGACCTCGTCGGCCTGCGACGGGTCGTAGACCGGCAGGACGATCTCGGAGAGCAGGAGCTCGACCTGGCCATCCGCCTGGTTGGCGCCCATCGCCAGGGTCACCTGCTGATCGGTCACCACCGCGTTCTGGGCGAAGGCTTCGCGGACCACCCGAAACCAGACGAGCTGCGCCTCGATCTGGCCGCGCAGGGCCTGTGGATCGATGCCCCGCTCGGCGAGGAAGGCAAGGAGCTGGTCGACCGTCATGTTGTTGGCGGCGGCGGCGTTGCGCAGCGCCGCCTCGATCTCCTGCGGCGCCACCTGGATGTTGCGCCGCCGCGCTTCCTGGAGCTGGAGCTTTTCGTCGATCAGCCGGCGCAGCACCTGGGGCGCCACGCGGCGCTGCGTCTCGAGGTCGGCCGGCAGGTTCGAGAAGAGGAGGGTCAGCGCCAGCCGGTCGCGGAGGTCCTGGGTCGAGATGATGTCGTCATTGACCACGGCGGCGATGCGCTGGACGGTCTGGGCCGGCGCCTGCGGCTGGGCCGGCGCCTGCTCCTGGGCGGTGGCGGGTGCCGCGAGGGCGAGGAGGGCGACGACGAGGAGGGCGATCAGCTTGGGTCGTGGCATGCGTCTGTCCAGGGAGGCGCCGGGCCGGCTGCGGGCGCCGCGGTGATCAATTGAAAATGTCCGAGCCGCTCTCGAGATCGCCGAGGCTGCGCAGCGAGATCCTGAGGACGAACGACACCTCGTCATCGAGCTCGCCCTTTTGCGTGAAGCTCTGCTCGAGTCCGGCGACCAGCACGAGGCACGGGTTCGTATAGACCAGTCCGTACTGGTTCGTCACCGTGCGATCCTCCTTGAGATCGCGGCGGGTGCGCGCGCCTATCGCGAGGCTGTCCAGCACCTGCAGGCGGATGCCGGCGACGATCTCCTCGCGGCTGTTGAGATCCTCGGACGCGATGTCCTCGACCTCCTCGGTCAGGCGCAGGTACTGGATGTCGAAGCGCAGCCGGGGCGGCCCGAAGGCGAGCGTGAGGTCGCTGCGGCGCAGCGCCAGCGAGCTCTTGTCGGCGCGAAAGCGGTAGCCGAGATCGAGCAGCTCCGCGGGACGCACATCGAAGCGGCCGACGAAGTCGGAGACCGGATCCTCGAGCCCCGAGCCCTGCGGGTAGAGCCCGTCGGAGCCGCTGCGCAGGCTCTGCCCGACGATGCCGCTGACCCGCCATGCCTCGGGGCCGAGCGAGTTGAAGCCCAGCCCGTAGGAAACCCGCGTCCCGCTGTCGACCCGGTCGATGCCGGTGAAGCGCGAGGCCTTGAAGAGGTTGGTCTCGTCGAACTCGAAGACCTGGCTGTCCTCGTTCGGGATGTCCGAATCGTTCAGGTTGTTGGGCGTGTAGGTGAAGGAAGCCCGGGGCTCGATCAGGTGCGACCAGCTGCCGGTCATGCCCACGAGCGGCAGGCTCCAGTCGAGATTGGCGGTGGGCACGAGCCGGCCCGCGGTGTTCTCGCCGCCGTCGCCCGAGCCCGTCTGGGGGTCGCCGTCGGTGTTGTAGACATCGGCGCGCGACGCGAGGCGAAGCGACCAGACATCGCCGATCTGCCCGATCCAGGGTAGCTCCCAGCCCAGCTCGCTCGAGAAGCGGCGCGTGTCCAGGCCCTTGTCGCGGGTCAGGCCGAGGAGGCTGGTGGTCCAGTCGGCCTGCGAGCCCCAGAGCAGCCGGCCGCTGTAGAGCTTGGACTCGGCGAGCGGCAGGACGATCGGGATCGTGTCCTGGTCGTCGCCCTCGCGCAGCGTCTGGAAGCCATAGGTGTTGAGGGCGAGATAGTCGCGCCCGTCGAAGCGCTCGATATAGGCGTTGTTGCGCAGCACGTCGGCGTTGGAGATGTTGTACCGGTCGAGGACCGTGTTGTCGGACGCGAGGTTCAGATCGAAGCCGGCCCGGTCCCGCTCGCTCAGCACGTAGCGGCCGCGGCCCTCGACGAAGCCGCGCACCTCGTCGCTGCCGGCCGAGCTGGTTTCGCCGTCCGCGTTGCGGCGCTGATAGGGATCGGTGTAGGTGATGCCGCCACCGAGCTCGGTCAGGCCGAAGGTCTGCAGGTCGCGGTACTCGCCGGCCAGGAGGATGCCGGCATCGGTGGTGAAGAGCGGCGCCAGGGTGACGTCCCGGTTGGGCGCCAGGTTGATGAAGAACGGTGTCTCGAGCGTGAATCCGAGCTGGCTGTCGGTGCCGATCGACGGCACGAGGAAGCCCGTGCGGCGCTCGACCGAGGGATCAGGGTGGTAGAAGTAGGGCGTGTAAAGCACTGGAACACCGAGAACCTCGAGCCTCGCATTGCGGTAGGCGATGGTTCCGGTGGCCTGGTCGTGGACGACGCGCTCCGCCTTGATCTGCCAGAGCGGCTCGTCGCTCTCGGCGCAGATCTCGCACGGGCTGTAGACGGCGTGCTCCAGGGTCGTCTTGCGGCCTTCGCTGCGCACCCCCTTGACCGCGGCGATCCGCGAGCCGTCCCTCAGAAGCATGCCGATGCCTTCGACGAAGCCGGCGGTGAGACGGTCGTCGAGCATCAGCTCGTCCGCGAAGACGGCGTCGCCCGTTGCGTCGATCAGGATGATGTTGCCCGTGGCCCTGACCGTGCCGGCCTCGACGTCGTAGGCGATCTTGTCGGTGAGCAGCGTGCGGCCTTCCTGGTCCAGCTCGACATTGCCCATCGCGGTGACGACGTTGGCCGCGGTCGAGTAGGTGATCAGATCGGCGCTCAGGACGATCGGCGTCGTTTCGAGCTTGGCCGGCTCGGCCAGGGCCGGATCGATGCGTGCGAGAGTCCAGAGGACCAGGGCGAGCACGATCCACATCGCTCGCCGTTCAGCCATTGCGCCCGATCCGCACGCTTGTGCTCACCGCCCTGTCAAGCCATCTGTTCGTTTGGGCTGCTACCACACCGCCGCTGGCATGAGGAGAGAAACCGTTGATCGACTTGAACTTCACCGCAGGCGAGTTGCCGGCGGGCGGCACCCTGGTGGTCGGCATCGCCGCTCCGTCGGGTCTGGGGGTCGCGGCCACCGAGCTCGACCGGAAAAGCAAGGGGCTGATCAAGAAGGCGCTGGAGCAGGCCGGCGGGCTGAAGCACGGCAAGTTCCAGGAGCTGGTGCTGCCGCGCGGCCTCGATCTGGCACGGCTGCTCGTGGTCGGCATCGGCAAGCCCGAGGGGCTGACCCGGCTGGAGCGCGAGGAGCTGGGGGCGTCGATCGCGCGGAAGCTGGAGGCGCTGGGCGTCGAGGCGGCGGTGCTGGCGCCCCTGGACGGGCTCGAGCCCGGCACCGACGCCGCCACGGCCGCATTCGACATCGCACTCGGCGCCAAGCTCGCGACCTGGGCCTTCCGCAAGTACCGAAAGCCGGAGAAGGACGAGCCCAAGCGGCTCGAGCGGCTGACCGTCAACCTCGCCGAGGCGCCGAGCCTCGGCCGGCCGGCGCTGGTCGAGGCGCAGGCGGCGGGCGTCGCCCTGGCCCGCGATCTGGTCTCGGAGCCGGCCAACGTGCTCTACCCCGAGAGCTTCGCCGAGCGGTGCAAGGCGCTCGAGCCGCTGGGCGTCGCGGTCGAGGTGCTCGACCAAAGCGAGCTCGAGCGGCTCGGCATGCGGGCGCTGCTGGGCGTGGCGCAGGGCAGCGTGCGGCAGCCTCGTGTCGTGGTGATGCGCTGGCGTGGTGCCAAGCAGGCGAAGCCTCTGGTGCTGGTCGGCAAGGGGGTCTGCTTCGACACGGGTGGCATCTCGATCAAGCCCGCCGCCGGCATGGAGGAGATGAAGTGGGACATGGCCGGGGCCGGGGCCGTGGTCGGCGCCATGCGCGCCATCGCTGGCCGGAAGGCCAAGGCGCACGTGGTCGGCATCATCGGCCTCGTCGAGAACATGCCTTCCGGCACGGCGCAGCGGCCGGGCGACGTGGTCGAGGCGATGTCGGGCAAGACGATCGAGGTGATCAACACCGACGCCGAGGGGCGCCTCGTCCTCGCCGACGTGCTGCACTACGCCAGGGAGAAGCTGGACCCGGCGGCGATGGTCGACCTCGCGACGCTGACCGGCGCCGTCGTCGTCGCCCTCGGCCACGAGAATGCCGGGCTCTTCGCCAATGACGAGAAGCTCGCCGGCAATCTCGCCAAGGCTGGCGAGGCGGTCGGCGAGGGGCTCTGGCGGCTGCCACTCGGCAAGGCCTACACCAAGCACATCAGGTCGCAGATCGCCGACATCAAGAATGTCGGCCGCGGCCGCGAGGCCGGGGCCACGGCCGGGGCGGTGTTCCTCGAGGAGTTCGTGGGCGAGGTGCCCTGGGCGCATCTCGACATCGCCGGGGTCGCCTGGAGCAGCCGCGAGCAGCCGCTCTCGGCCAAGGGTGCCACCGGCTTCGGCGTGCGGCTGCTCGACGAGCTGGTGCGCGACACCTGCGAGACGGGCGATACCAAGGCTTGACCGAGCTCGGCTTCTACCACCTGACCCGCTCGGGCCTCGACCAGGCCCTGCCGCGGCTGCTCGAGAAGATCCGCGCCGCCGGCCATCGGGTGGTGCTGCGCGCCGCCGACGAGGAGCGGCTGGACCAGCTCGACCGGCTGCTCTGGACGTTTCGCAACGACTCGTTCCTGCCGCACGGCACGAGCCATGACGGCCACGGTGCTGCCCAGCCGATCTGGCTGACGACCGGCACCGACACCCCGAACGCCGCCTCGGTGCTGGTCCTGATCGACGGGGCCGAGGCGGCGGATGCCTCGAGCTTCGAGCGGGTGCTCGAGCTCTTCGACGGCCGCGACGCGGAGGCGGTGGCCCGGGCGCGCGCGCGCTGGCGCTGGGCCGAGGGCCAGGGCATGGAGCGCGTCTACTGGCAGCAGGACGAGCGCGGCCGCTGGCAGCGCGCCTAATCTTCCTGAGGATGGGCGGCTTCCTAAGTGTCGAGCCTGCTGCTAGAAGCCGGCCGAGCCTTTTCGAGCATCCCCCGAACGCAGGAGCCCTTCCATGGCCGTGGAGCGCACGCTCTCGATCATCAAGCCCGACGCCACCCGCCGCAACCTGACGGGCGCCATCAACCAGCGCCTCGAGGAGGCCGGCCTGCGCATCGTCGCCCAGAAGCGGCTGCGGCTCACCCAGGGCCAGGCCGAGGCCTTCTATGCCGTCCACAAGGAGCGCCCGTTCTTCGCCGGCCTCGTCGCCTTCATGACCTCGGGCCCGGTGGTGGCGCAGGTGCTCGAAGGGGCGGACGCCGTGGCGCGCAACCGACAGGTGATGGGGGCCACCGACCCGACCAAGGCCGATGCCGGCACCATCCGCAAGGACTTCGCCGAGGACATCGAGGCCAACTCGGTGCACGGCTCGGACAGCGCCGAGAACGCGGCGATCGAGATCCGCTTCTTCTTCAGCGACATCGAGATCGTCGGCTGAAGCGGCTTCTCGTCATCGCCCACGCGCCGTCGCCGAACACGGCGGCGTTGCGCGACGCATTGCTGAAGGGCGCCGGCGCGCCGGAGATCGAGGGCGTCGAGGCCAGCGCCCTCGGCCCGTTCGAGACCGGACCCGACGAGGTTCGGGCAGCCGATGCCCTGGTGCTGCTGACGACCGAGAACCTCGGCTACATGAGCGGTGCGCTCAAGGACTTCTTCGACCGCTGCTACTACCCCTGCCTCGATGCCACGGACGGGCTGCCCTACGCGCTCCTGGTGCGCGCCGGCCACGACGGCACCGGCACCTGCCGTGCCGTCGCCAGCATCACCGGCGGCCTGCGCTGGAAGGCCGTGCACGAGCCCGTGGTCTGCCG
>CAYMTA010000122.1:0-8770 GCA_964393275.1 uncultured Geminicoccaceae bacterium
GCTGCCAAGCTCACCTCCGGTTGGCTTACGATCGGCGCCGGCTTTGTCGCCGACGCCGATCGTAAGCCAATGAAATGCCCCATAAACTTCTCGGACAGGCTCTGAGGGAACAAGATGCACACTCTGCAGGCTGGACAGCTGGAGCGGTTGGCGCAAGCCACCATGCGGGCGCTCGGCAGCGCGCCAGAGGAGGCCAGGATCGTCGCGGAGCATCTGGTCCTCGCCAACCTCTCCGGCCACGATAGTCACGGGATGGGCATGCTGCCCGACTATGTGCGGCTCGTCAGGACGGGGCTGATCGTGCCCAATCAGGAGATGGGGACGTTGGTCGATTTCGGCGCGCTCCTGCT
Source organism: uncultured Geminicoccaceae bacterium (assembly GCA_964393275.1). Taxonomy (GTDB): domain Bacteria; phylum Pseudomonadota; class Alphaproteobacteria; order Geminicoccales; family Geminicoccaceae; genus SLRI01. The sequence goes on from CAYMTA010000122.1 coordinate 351, forward strand.
CCTCGACGCACGTCGCGGCGTCGGGCAGCACATGATGCAAACGGCGACCGCGTTGGCGATCGAGCGCGCCCGCTGCCAGGGTGCGGCCGTCGTCGGTGTCCGTGATTGCGGGCATATCGGGCGGGTCGGGCACTATGCAGAGCAGTGTGCGGCCGCCGGCATGACCGGCATCTACTTCGTCAATGTCGCGGATCATACGCCCTACCAGGCTCCGTTCGCCTGCAGCAGCGCCAGGCTCGGCACCAATCCCTTCGCGATCGCCATGCCGGGCCGGACCGGGCCAGCGGTCGTGCTCGACATGGCGACCAGTGCGATCGCGTTCGGCAAGGCACGGGTTGCCCGCAACAGGGGTGTGCCGGTGCCGGAGGGTTCGGTCATCGATGCCGTGGGCCGGCCGACCACTGATCCGACGGCGCTCGTGGACGAGCACCGGGGAGCGCTCATGTCCTTCGGCCTGCACAAGGGCTCCGGCCTCGCGGTGCTCTGCGAGCTGCTGGGTGCGGCGCTCACCGGCGGCCAAACGATCCAGCCAGGACACCAGATACGAGGCGGCATCCTAAACAGCGTGCTCGGCGTGGTGATCGACAATGCCCGATTTGGCGACCCCTCGGCCATCATCGACGAGGTCGAGGCGGTCAAGGACTGGATCCGCGCCTCGCCGCCTGCCCCCGGCTTCGACAAGGTGCGCCTGCCCGGCGAGCCGGAGCAGGAGAACCGCGCGATCCGTGGCAAAGCCGGGATCCCGCTCGATTCGAAGAGCGTCGACGACATCCTCGCCGCGGCCATCGAGGCCGGTGTCGATGGCGGCCTCGTCGACGCGACGCGTGCCGCCTATGCCGCCTGAGGGGTGAAGCCGATGACCTGCCCATCTCTTCGATCGAACGCCGGAGCCAGGCCGGCATGACCGAGCGGATCGAATGCGTGGTCGTGGGTGCCGGCGTCGTCGGACTCGCCGTCGCCCGGGCGCTGTCCCGCGCGGGCCACGACGTCATCGTCCTGGAACGCCACGCGCTCATCGGCAGCGAGACGAGCTCGCGCAACAGCGAGGTCATTCATGCCGGCATCTACTATCCGACCGGCAGCCTCAAGGCACGGCTTTGCGTCGCCGGCAAGCACGAACTCTATCGCTATTGCGAAGAGCGCGGCATTCCGCACCGCAATTGCGGCAAGCTGATCGTGGCGACCAACAACGCGCAACTCGCCGAGCTCGAGCGCATCCGGCAAAAGGCTGTAGCAAATGGCGTCAGTGATCTCGAGCTCTGGGGGGCTGCCCGGACCAAGGAGCTCGAGCCGGAGCTCGCTTGCGTGGGCTCGCTTTGGTCGCCATCCACAGGTATCGTCGACAGCCACGCGCTGATGCTGGCCTATCAGGGCGACATCGAGGACATGGGCGGCATGATCGCCTTCAACGCCCCCATGCAGCGCGCTTGCGCAAAATCGCACGGCTTTCATCTGGAGGTCGGCGGCGAGACGCCGATGGAGCTGGAATGCGCGGTCTTGATCAACAGCGCCGGGCTCGAGGCACCCCAGCTTGCCCGGCGGATCGAAGGCTACGATAGCCGCCACGCGCCCCTCGCCTATTACTGCAAGGGCAACTACTACATGCTCAAGGGCAAAAGCCCTTTCAACCGCCTGATTTATCCGGTGCCCGAAGCTGCCGGCCTCGGCGTTCACGTCACCATCGACATGGGTGGACAATGTCGGTTCGGCCCGGATACCGAGTGGGTCGAGTTGGTCGACTACGATGTCGATCCGAAACGGGCTGAGGTTTTCTACGCGGCCGTGCGCAAGTACTGGCCAAGCCTTCGGGACCATGCGCTGGAACCCGGCTATGCGGGCATCCGTCCAAAGCTGGGTCCAGCCGATGCGCCGGCTTCAGATTTCGTCATCCAGAGCACCACGACGCATGGCGTGCCCGGGCTCGTTCATCTGTTCGGCATAGAAAGTCCGGGCCTGACAGCATCATCCGCCATCGGCGAGACCGTGTTGGCAGCACTATTTCCCTGAAGCGTTCCAGCTGCCTCTCCGCGACCCTGGAGTGCACCGCATGGGTGGGACACGGAACTTAGGGACAGTCGGTTGCCGCAGCCGCAATCGGCGCAATGCTCGCCCACGATCCGTGCCGCTCGGTCGCAAACCTCAGGCGAGAACCTGTTCCGGGTCTTGCCCATAACCTTGGCTCCTTCTCACAAATCGGAGCCTTCGGAAAACCCGGGACGTTTGGGTGACCGGCTGAGGGTCGCGCCCTACCCGATCCAGACCTTGTTGAACTGGTGGTAGTTGGTCGGGTGGGGCGGGTAGCCGTGCACCGACGTCTTGGCGATGGTGTAGACGGGCTGCCAGACCGGCAGGAGGACGACGGCGTCGTCGCGCATAATCTGCTCGACGCGCTCCATCTTGACCTCCCTCGCCTCGACGTCGAGCGTCGCCTCGGCCTCGTTCAGCGCTGCCTCGAACTCCGGGTTATTGTAGTGGCTCTCGTTCCAGGGAACGCCGGCCCGGTAGCCCACCGAGAGGACCATGGTGCCAAGCGGGCGATGCGTCCAGGCAGTGGCGCCGAAGGGCGTCTTGGTCCAGATCTCCCAGTAGCGCGAGGACGGCATGACATTGATGCCGAGTCGGATGCCGGCATCCTGCATCTGGTCGCGCATCGCCTCGCAGACCGATTGCTGCCAAACACCATTCGTGTTGCCGACGTCGATCGTGAGATCGATGCCGTCGGGATAGCCAGCGTCGACGAGGAGCGTCTTGGCGGCATCGATGTCGCGCTCCAGCGGCGGCAGCGGAAACCACTCCGGATGGACCGGGGCAACGTGGTAGTCGTCGCCGACGTCGCCGGACTCGCCGAAGACCAGCTCACGGATACGTGCCCGGTCGAGCGAGAGCTGCATGGCTCGACGCAGCTTCACGTTATCGAAAGGCGCGACGTCGACCTGCATGCGGCAGGCCAAGGTCTGGGCGGTGCGGGCCGGCAGAATTTTGCCGTCCAGCGCCTCGGCGAAGGCGAGCTGCTCGTGGCCGAACGAATAGATCGCGTCGACATCGCCACCAGCGAAGGCGACGAGCTGGTTCTCGGGGTCGAAGTTGAAGTAGCGGATCCCGTCCAAATAGACCTTGCCACCCCAATACTCGAAGGGCTCGCCATTGGCCATTTCGGTGACCCGATCGAGGGCGCAGCGGTCGCCGACCGCAAGCTCGACCAGCTTGTACGGACCGGTGCCGATCGGATTGTCGGAGAAGGGAGCGGTGAAGGATGGGTGGAGAATGGCGGCCGGATAGTTGTAGAGATCCTCGGGGAAAGACAATACGGGCTGCTTGGTGTGGAACCGGATGGTCAGGTCGTCGACGACCTCGATCGCCCCCTCGCGCAAGCGCTTCGAGGTTTTCGGCGTCCCGTCGTCGTTCAGCTCACCGGTGTCGATGTCATCGACCAGCGCCGCGATCGAGGAGAGGCCGACATTGGAGGAGCCGACCGCCGGATCGACCCAGCGTTCGATGTTCCACTTGACGTGGTCGGCGACGAAATCGTCGCCGTTGTGCCACTTCACGCCGGGGCGCAGGTGGAAGGTCCAGGTCTGGAGGTCGTCAGCGGCTTCCCAGCTTTGCGCCAGCATCGGCCGGGTGACATTGTCCGGCCCGGTCATCGCCATGTACTCGACGATATGGCGGGCCTGGTTCGACATCTCGGTCCAGCTGAAGGCCGCCGGGTCGTCCATGCGCTGCACCATCATGGCGACGGTAAGCACACCTCCCATGACCGCATCCGGATCGTCCGGCGGGAACGGCATGTCATCGGCGGCCATGGCCGGGCTTGGCAGGCCGGCCATGGCGTACGCGGTTGAGGCGCCGACGCCGAGGAGAGCCGCGACACGCACGAAGGAGCGCCGGTCGAGGCGGCCCCGCTCCATCAGGTCGAGCGCCTCGGCTACCTTGGGGTGTAGGCGACCGGTTGTCGAACGCGTGGTCATCGAATTGCTCCTCTACCCTGATCGGCCTCTGATTGTAGCTGGAGGGGAACTCTTCGGGCGTCTTTGGTCAAGCCAAAATCGCAAGGGCTGGACTTGGCGGGCGGTCAGGCGGCAGACTGCGCCGCATGTCAACAGACCCTGTTCAAGCGATGCTCCGGACGATCGACCGCCATGCTGCCACGGTGCAGGCGGTGCTCGGTCGAGACCATGTCGATCCGCGCGTGATGGCGGCGATTGCCCGGGTGCCGCGCGCGCGTTTCGTGCCGGAAGCCGATCGCCATCTCGCTCATGGCGACCACCCGCTGCCGATCGGCCACGGCCAGACGATCTCGCAACCCTTCATCGTGGCGTTCATGACCGACCTGCTCGACCTGCAGCCAGATCATCGGGTGCTCGAGATCGGCACCGGCTGCGGCTATCAGGCGGCGGTGCTGGCAGAGCTCGCCCGTGAAGTCGACACGATCGAGCTCGTGCCGGAACTGGCGGCCCAGGCGCGGGCCGTGCTGGTGGAGCTCGGCTACCGGAATGTCCGCGTCCATGACGGCGACGGCCGGCTGGGCCTCGAAGCCTCGGCGCCCTTCGATCGCATCATCGTGACGGCCGCCCCCGAGCGCGTGCCCGAGGCGCTGACCCGCCAGCTCGCGCCCAACGGCCGGCTGGTGATTCCGGTCGGTGGTGGCCCTGGGCAACAGGCGCTCCTGGTCATCGACAAGGATGAGAAGGGTCGGCTGACAGAGCGGCGGACGATTGGTGTCGCCTTTGTCCCGCTGCTGGCGGGAAGCCCCCTGTGACCGACAGCTTTCGCCTGGCTCTCTGGGCGACGAATCTCGGGCGGCACCTCACGAGCCTGGAGGACTGGCTCGCGCAGGTCGAGGCACGGGCCCAAAGCGCCGCTTTGGCTGGGGCACGGCTCTTGCTGATGCCCGAATATGCCTGCGAATCCTGGCTCGGCTTCAAGCCCGCAGGGTTGCCGCCCGAGCAGGAGATCGCGTGGCTTGCGCAACAGGCCGAGGCGGCCTTGCCCGGCCTGCGGAAGATCGCCGAGAAGAGCGGCGCGACGCTCCTCGCCGGCACCATGCCGTGGCTGACTGCCGATGCGTTCCGCAATCGAGCCTGGCTGATCCGTCCCGACGGGGGACTCCTCGCCCAGGACAAGCTCTGCCTGACACCCTTCGAGCGCGACGCGGCGAGCTGGTCGCTCCATCCTGGGGACCGACTCTGGCTCTTTGCGCTCGATGGTTGGCGTTGTGCCGTGCTTGTCTGCCTCGACGTGGAGCTGCCGGCCCTCGCCTGCCGGCTGGCGCCGATGCAGCCGGATCTCGTGCTGGTGCCGTCGATGACCGCGACGGTCTCTGGCCATGCCAGGGTCTTCGGCTGCGCCAAGGCAAGAGCCGTCGAGCTGATGTGCGCGGTCGCCTGCACCGGAGTGGTCGGCACGGCACCGGGCAGCACCCAGAATCCGACGAATGTCTCGGGCAACGCGGTCTACCTGCCCTGCGAGCCGGAGCTCGGCGCGACCGGCATTCTGCTCCAGACTCCTGCGACCAACGGATCGGGTGGCGAGGAGCCATTCAATGTGGTGGACGTGCCGCTCGGCGTCGTTCGCGCGGTCCGCGAGGCCGGCGGCGAGGTCTGGCCTGGCGCCTGGTCGGCGGCAGGGATCGAGCTGGAGGTCGAACGAGGCTAGCCCGAAAGGGATCGGCAGTAGGCATCGGCAGCGGCGAGGTCGGCCCGGAGCGCAGCGTGCCGCCTCGCCTGCTCGACCTCAAGACCCCAATGCTCAATCTCGAAGAGCTCCTCGAGGCAGGTCAAATCAAAGGCGACTGCCGGATCGAGCTCACCCCTTAGCAGAGCCAGGCCGAGAACGATCGAGCCGGTCAGGCGGGTTGTCGCATGCAGGCCGAGGAGGCGCCAATCGTCGAGGAGGCTCGTGGCCTGCCGAAGCGCCTCGAGCGAGGTCCTCGGCTGCGGCAGCGGAACGATGGCTGTCGTCACCATGAGCGGAGCATCGAAACGCTGGGCAGCCCAGTCGATCCAGGGCTGCCAGTTGATCGCTTGCCGTTCGGCGAGCTCGGCAGGTGATGCCGTGCGGTAGCAGAGAAGATCGGCCTCAGCATAACCTTGGATTTCGGCAATGGCGTCCGCGCGGCGCTCGGGCAGCCGGTCGGCCACGGTGGTGCAGAGCCGGGTGACCCCCATGCTCTCGGGGCAAATGGCCGCACCCTGCGCTCTCCATTCGGCGGCCACGGCCAGAGCCAGAGCCGGGGTCGGCAGAGCCAGGCGCCGGCGGCCCGGTGTGCGGATCGGCCGGCCGTCCAGCAGCACGATGTGGCCGCCCGGGTCGCTGCTGGTCGTGACGGTGGTGTAGAAGCGTTTCATACGAGGTCGACCAGGTCACGCAGCCGGTCGATGACATGCGTCGCACCGGCCGCGTGGAGCGCATCCGCCGGATGATTGCCGTAGGAGACGCCGATGACGTGGCAGCCGGCAAGCCTGCCCATCTCGATGTCCCAGGTGGTATCGCCGATGATCCAGGTGGCGTCGGCAGCCGCACCGGTCTCGCGCATAGCCGCCTCCAGCATCGACGGGTGCGGCTTGGATGGATGGAGATCCGCGGTTTGCAAAGTGGCGAAGTAATGCTCCAGCGCGTGCCGCTCGAGGATCTGCGCGAGGCCGCGCATGGTCTTGCCAGTGGCGACACCCATCAAGGCACCACGCGCGGCGAGGACGTCCAGCGTCTCGACGACACCTTCGAACAGGGGCTCGTCGTGGTCCGGCAAGGCACGTCGGGCAAAGAAGGCTTCCCGGTAAGCTTCGGCAATGCGCCGCCCGAACTCTGGATCATCGCGGCCGAGCAGCATCCGCATGGCGGGCTCTAGCGAGACCCCAACTATGTGCCGGATTTGCTCGGGCGATGGGACGACGAGCCCGACCGCGGCGAAGGCATCCTGCGCGCAGGCGACGATGACCGCCTGGCTGTCAACGAGTGTGCCGTCGCAGTCGAAGACGATGAGCTGGGTCATGTTCCACCGTTTGGTTAGACTCGCTAGGTCGGGCTGCAGTTCCTCCGGGTCAAGTAGGGACGACAGCGGCGGGCGATCTCGCCTGCCGACGGACGACGCCCGGCGAGATCGCGTAAGCGATGGGGTGGACGCCCCTCGACGGCATCGATGTGCCAAGGTGGCGGTGTTGGGTGACCGCAACACAGGAGGCGTCGGTGGGAAAAGTGAGCATGATCGGGATCGATCTGGCCAAGCACGTGTTCCAGCTGCATGGTGCAGCGGCCGATGGAACGGTGCTGTTCCGGCGCAGGCTTCGCCGCGAGAAGCTGGTCGATATCCTGGCCTTGCAGCCGGCGTGCGTGGTGGCGCTGGAAGCCTGCGCGAGCGCCCACTATTGGGGCCGGGAAATTGGCCGGCTGGGCCACGCGGTCCGGCTCATTGCACCAGCCTACGTCAAGCCATTCGTCAAGCGGCAGAAAAACGATACGGTGGATGCCGAGGCGATCTGCGAGGCTGCAGAGCTATAACCGAACTTGAGTGATGAAGGTTGAGAAGGCGGTGTATCGTGACGGGTGATGAAGCCTGCCAGAACCTCCAAGAAGGAGCGATAGGCCGTGAAAGACGATACCAGTGAGGCAGTTGCAAAACTCCGGATGAACGTTGCTGTTCCGTGGTGAGAAGTTCTCTGAACTACCTCTCCACAACCCTCAGGCGGCCACCCCATGGACGATGCCGCGATAGGTGGTCGGCGGGGTCTGGACGGCGTGCTGGATCAGGCGGGCGAAGCCGTGGCTGATGGCCTTGGCCTTGCGTCGGTTGAAGCGGAAGACGAACTCGTCGAGGTAGCGCTGCAGGTGCTTGGGCCGCACCGCGCCGTGGTGGGTGCCGAGCAGCCAGCGCTTGGCGAGGCTGAAGACGAGGTGGATGGCGGGCAGCCGCAGGCTGGCGTCGCCCCATCGATCGTCAGCAGGCGATCGATCCGATCTGCGGAGCAGGCGCGGCCAGCAGGCCGCGAAGGGGGGCGGCAAGGTTGATCGGCTCGTGCTGGTAGCCCTTGGCCTGGAGGCCGCGATAGCCGGTCCAGCCGTCGGTGGCGACGGTCAGCGGCTTTTCGGTCTCGGTGGCGATGAAGCCCTCGAGGCTCCGGGCCGAGGCGTCGGGAATCACCGCCAGCCGCAGCCGGCCGAGCGGGCGTTTCCTGCCCTTGCCGGGCTCGGCCTCGAGAGCACCTGCGACCACCGTCTTGCCGGCCGCACCACGCCCGGTCTTGCCGGGCCTGGCGCCGCCCACGAACGTCTCGTCGACCTCCACCCGGTCCCGCAACGGCTCGCGATCGGGTCGGACCATGGCGCGGCGGATCTTGTGCAGCCAGCTCCATCGATCGTCATGAGGCGATCGATCCGATCTGTGTGCCGAGCATGTTCGACAGCTTGGAGGTGGAAGTCCTCTA
>CAYMTA010000123.1:0-8762 GCA_964393275.1 uncultured Geminicoccaceae bacterium
AGATGCGCCGACTGGCCGGTCTCCTCGCTCAGCCGCTCCATCACCGGGATGGCGATCTCGGCGAGCTGGCGGGGCCGGGGCGTGCGCATGCCGAGCTCGAAGAGCCGGTTGGTCAGGCGCAGCCGGTCGTCCGGGTCGCGCGCCAGATAGCCCCGCTCGACCAGGACGAAGACCATGCGGAAGATCTCGGCCTTGGAGCGGCCGAGCCGCTCCGCGATCGTTCGGGTCGCGAGCGGAGAGGTGGCGGAAGCGAGCAGCTCGAGGATGTCGAGGCCCTTCTCCAGCGCCGGCGCCGCGTAGCCCGGCCGCCGCTCCGTCCCCGCCCCTGCCGGCCCTTCGCCAGCCATATGGCTCCTCCACCGATCCTGGATGGTTCATATATGAACCTTGACCGCAAATACAGATCGGACCTAAGGTCCCACGCAAAATCGTCAAGGGCGCCGCGGCAGGGGAGGGCCGAGACGGGTGAGCTACACGTTCCAGTTCCGTGACGTGTTCGCCTCCTGGGAGTTCATTCTCCAGGGTGTGGCGATGACGCTCTACCTCTCGGCCGTCACCATGGTCCTCGGCCTCGTCATCGGGGTCGCCTGCGCGGCGGGCCGGCTCTACGGGCCGGGGCCGGTGCGTCTACTCGTCGGCTCGTATGTCGAATCGATCAGGAACACGCCGCTCCTGGTGCAGCTCTTCATCATCTTCTTCGGCCTGCCGAGCATCGGCCTGCGCTTCGATGCGACCACCGCCGCCGTCGTCACGCTGACCATCAATCTCGGCGCCTATGCCACCGAGATCGTCCGCGCCGGGCTGGAAGCAGTGCCCAAGGCGCAGGTCGAGGCCGGCCACTCGCTCGGCCTCTCCGGGCTGCAGGTGTTCCGCCACATCGTCCTCTTCCCGGCGCTTCGGCTGATGTACCCGGCGCTGGCCAGCCAGTTCATCCTGCTCATGCTGGCGACCAGCATCACCTCGCAGATCGCAGTTCAGGACCTCTTCCACGTCGCCTCGATCATCCAGTCGCGCACGTTTCGCGACTTCGAGGTCTACACCGTGATCGGCGTGCTCTACCTCCTCTTGGCCCTCGTCTTCCGGGGCGGCTTCGCCGTCCTCTACCAGCTCGTCTTCGCGCGACGATGACCGGAAGCCCGCCATGATCCGGGAATTCGGCTGGATCGACGTGCTCTACCTCGTCTTCGCGATGCGCTGGACGCTGGCGCTGACCGCCACCGCCTTCGTCGGCGGCGGGCTGATCGGGCTCCTTATGGCGGTGCTTCGGGTCTCGCGCGTCTGGCCGCTCCAGGCGATCGCCGTCCTCTACGTCCAGGCCATCCAGGGAACGCCGCTTCTCGTCCTGCTCTTCGTCTTCTTCTTCGGGCTCTCGATCGTGGGATTGCCGGTCCTGCCCTGGATCGCCGCCGCCCTCGCCTTCTCGATCTATGCGGGCGCCTTCCTCGGCGAGATCTGGCGAGGTGCGCTCGACGCCATCCCGAAGACGCAGTGGGAGGCCGGCGCCGCGCTCGGGCTCGGCTTCGGCGAGCAGCTTCGCCACATCATCGTGCCGCAGGCTGTCCGCATCGCCATCCCGCCGACCGTGGGCTTCCTCGTCCAGCTCATCAAGAACACCTCGCTCGCCGCCACCATCGGCTTCGTCGAGCTGACCCGCGAGGGCCAGCTCACCACGGCCTCGACCTTCCAGCCCTTCGCCGTGTACCTGACGGTGGCCTTCCTCTATTTCTGCACCTGCTTCCCCTTGACCCAGTGGAGCCGGCACCTCGAGCGGAGAACCCATGGCCCTGCTTGAGATCGATCGGATCACCAAGCGCTTCGGCACCAACACGGTGCTGGACGACGTCTCGCTCAACGTCGAAGCCGGCGAGATCATCGCCGTGATCGGCCGCTCGGGCTCGGGCAAGAGCACCATGCTCCGCTGCATCAACGGCCTCGAGCCGATCCAGGGTGGACGGATCACCGTCGACGGCATGCGGGTCAACGACAAGGCCACCGACCTCAGGAAGCTCCGCCAGCAGGTCGGCATCGTCTTTCAGAGCTACAACCTCTTTCCTCATCTCTCGGTCGAGCGGAACATCACCTTGGCGCCGACCCTGACCAAGGGCCTCGCCGAGGCCGAAGCGCGCGAGATCGCAAGGCAGGTGCTGCAGCGGGTCGGCCTCGAGGAGAAGCTCGACGCCTACCCGGACCAGCTCTCGGGCGGCCAGCAGCAGCGCGTCGCCATCGCCCGCTCGCTCGCCATGCAGCCCAAGCTCATGCTGTTCGACGAGATCACCTCGGCGCTCGACCCGGAGCTGACCGGCGAGGTTTTGAAGGTGCTCGAGGACATGGCGAGAAGCGGCATGACGATGATCCTGGTCACCCACGAGATGGGCTTCGCCCGCCGCTTCGGCTCGCGCCTCGTCTTCATGCACGAGGGGCGTGTCTGGGAGGAGGGGCCGGCCGCCTCGACCCTGGCGGCGCCCCGGACCAACGAGCTCGAAACCTTCCTCGGTGCGGTCCTGCACTGAGCCAACGGGAGAGGAGACGACCATGAGAACCCTGCTCGCCACCGTCACCGCCGCCGTCACGGCGGGCGCCATCGGCCTCTTTGCCGCCACGCCGGCCACGGCCAACACGTTCGAGGAGATCCTCGAATCCGGCGTCGTCCGCATCGGCGTGCCGCTGGACGTGCCGCCCTTCGGCTATCAGGACGCCGACCGCAACCCGGTGGGCTTCGACGTCGAGCTGGCGCAGATGATCGGCAAGGCCCTCGGCGTCGAGGTCGAGCTGCAGCAGATCACCGGTGCCAATCGCATCCCGTTCCTGCTCACCGACAAGGTCGACCTCGTCATCGCGGTGATGGGCCTGTCGCCGGAGCGCGCCAAGCAGATCATGTTCTCGGCCCCCTACGCCAACACCTTCCTCGCGGTCTACGGCCCGGCCTCGGCCAACGTCTCGGGCCCGGACGAGTTCGGCGATCTGAAGGTGGCGGCCGCCAAGGGCACCACCCAGGAGATGACGCTCTCGGAGCAGAACCCCAAGGCGGACATCATGCGCACCGAGGACGATGCGACGGCGGCCGCGGCCTATCTCTCGGGCCAGGCCGATCTCTTCGCCACCAACAGCATCGTCGCCCAGGCGCTGGCCGAGCAGAACCCGAACGCCGAGTTCGACCGCAAGTTCGTCATCCGCCGGAGCCCGGCGCATATCGGCGTCGCCATGGGCGAGTTCGAGCTTCTGCAGTGGGTCAACTCGTTCATCTTCTACAGCACGATGAACGGCGACCTCGAGCGCCTGCACGAGACCTATCTCGGCATCCCGATGGACCCGCTTCCTACCCTTTGAACCCAGGCCTCCCGGGCGGCGGGACACGCCGCCCGGGGCTCGCGGAGACGACAACATGGGCCACAAGGCCACCGTCCGCCCTTCCACCGCCTTCCTCACGGTCGACCTCGACAAGGCCGGCAAGCAGGTGGGCTTCCTCATGATCCCGCACTCGCCGCATGACGACGCCTGGGGTGTGACGCGCGTGCCGATCGCGGTGATCAGGAACGGCGCGGGCCCGACCGTCATCCTGGAAGGCGGCAATCACGGCGACGAGTACGAGGGGCCGATCACCATCGGCGAGCTGATCCGCGAGCTCGATCCGGCCGAGGTCCAGGGCCGGCTGATCCTGATGCCCGCCAACAACGTGCACGCCGTCATCGCCGGCACGCGCACCTCGCCGGTCGACGGGCTGAACTTCAACCGCACCTTCCCGGGCGATCCGCGGGGCACCATCACCCAGCAGATCACCGCCTTCATCAGCGACCATCTCTATCCCGTGGCCGACGCCTTCCTCGACCTCCATTCCGGCGGCTCGTCGCTCGACATCCTGCCGTCGGCGATCATCGAGCCGACCGAGGACGCCGATCTCCGTCGCCGCAACATCGCCGCCGTCCAGGCCTTCGATGCGCCCATGACGGTGGTCATCAGCAATCTCGGCGAATCGCGCACCGCCACCGCCGCCGCCTGCCAGGCGGGGCTGGTCACCGTCGGCACCGAGATGGCCGGCGGCGGCACGGTCTCGCTCGACGCCCTCGACGTCTGCCGCCGGGGGGTCAGGAACGTGCTGGTCCATCTGGGCGTGCTGGACGAGAAGCACAAAAGCCCGGCAAGGGGCGATGGCAGGATTCTCGAGCTGCCGGGCACCAGGGCCTATGTCTTCGCCACCATGGACGGCATCTTCGAGCCCTTACACGCGAATGGCACGACAGTCCGGGAAGGCCAGCCCGCCGGCCGCATCCACTGCACCTGGGACGCGACCCGCGAGCCCGAGACGGTCCACTACCAGAGCGACGGCATCCTCTACGGCCGCCGCCAGCCGGGCCGCGTCAGGCCCGGCAATTGCTGCCTCGTGATCGCCACCGAGTATGAAGGCCCCATCGCATGATCGACATCGCCGACATCGAGGCGGCAAGGGCGCGCATCGAGGACAGGGTGCGCCGCACGCCCGTGATGGCGCTCGGCCAGCTCAAGGACCCGCCGCCGACCAGGGCCCGGGTCACGCTCAAGCTCGAATGCCTGCAGGTGACCGGCTCGTTCAAGGCGAGAGGTGCGATGAACCGCCTGCTCGGCATGGCGGGCGGCCCTCCCGAGGCCGGCATCGTCACGGCGTCGGGCGGCAATCACGGCCTCGCCGTGGCGCGCACCGCCTACGCCGCAGGGGTGCCGGCCACCATCTTCGTGCCTTCCGGCGTGTCGCCGGAGAAGGTCACGAAGATGCGCGCCTGGAACGCGAAGGTGGAGGTGGTGGGCGACGTCTGGGACCGCTCCAACGAGGCGGCGCTGGCGCTCAGCGAGAAAAGCGGTGCGGTCTATTTCCACCCCTTCGCCGATCCCCTGGTGGTCGCGGGGCAAGGCACGCTCGGGCTCGAGATCCTGGACCAGCTTCCCGATATCGACGCCATCCTGATCGCCATCGGCGGCGGCGGGCTGATCGCCGGCATGTCGACCGCCATCCGTGCCAAGAAGCCCGACGTGCGGATCATCGGCATCGAGCCCGAGGGCTCGCCGACGCTGAAAGCCTGCGTCGATGCCGGCGAGGTCGTGACCCTGCCAGCCGTCACCACCCGTGTCCCCACCATGGCCTGCGCCCGCACCGATCCCCGCATCTACGACATCGTCCGGGAGAAGGTGGACGAGTTCGTCCTGGTCAGCGATACCTCCATGGCCGACGCGGCCCGCTGGCTCTGGTTCGAGCAGGGCATCGCCGCCGACCTCTCCGGCGCCGCCTCGCTCGCAGCACTCCGCCAGGGCATCCCCTCCCTCGCCGGTGCGAAGCACATCTGCGCCCTCGTCTGCGGCGCCGGCCCCGATGGCACCGTTTGAGCTTTCACCCAAGGAAGGAAATACGAACCATGACCAAGCGCCTGAAGCCCGGTCCCCGCATGAGCCAGGCCGTCATCCACGGCGACACCGTCTATCTGGCGGGCCAGGTGGCCGACGATTTCGATTCGAGCCTCGAGCAGCAGACACGTGAGGTCCTGGCCAAGATCGACGGGCTCCTGAAGGAGGCCGGCAGCAGCCGCGACAAGATCCTGGCGGTCACCGTCTATCTCTCGAACATCGCCGACTTCGCCGCCATGAACGCCGTCTACGACGCCTGGGTCGACAAGGCGAACCCGCCGACCCGCGCCTGCCTCGAGACCCGCCTCGCCGATCCGCGTCTCCGGGTCGAGATCGTCGCCATCGCGGCGACCTGAGGGTACGCCGCCCGATCGTCACCGAGTGACAAGAGCGCCCGCCGCGCGGATGCTCGTCCCATGACGAGACCCGTCGGCGGCGCGCCCGCCACGCCATAGCCAGACGACGAATGCCGGCTACGGCCTGCACCAGAAAAGCGCAGCGCTCAACTACCGAAGCCAGCCGCTCAGTCGACCACGATCAAGTCCCGGCTCGCCCCGGTGAGCATCTCCGCCCCGTCTTCCGTCACCAGCACGTTGTCGATCAGCCTCGCACCCAGCCGCTCCGCGGCGATGAAGACCGGGGGCTCGATCGAGAGGACCATGCCGGCTTCGAGCGTGTAGGGGCTGTCGTTCAGCATGTGCAGGGGCTCGCCCCAGCTCGGCGGGAAGCCGGGGGCGAGGCCGTAGCCGGTCGTGTGGACGCGGTGAGCGTCGAGCCCGGCCTCGGCGATCACCGCGCGGGCGGCGTCGTGCGGGGCGCTGGCGCCGACACCCGGGCGGATCGCCGCGATGCAGGCGTCCTGCGCCCGGCGAACGATGTCGTAAAGCCCCAGCATCCGCGCGGTGGGCGGGCCCATCGAGAACTGGCGGCCGATGGTGGCGGTGTAGCGCTTCCAGGTGGCGCCGTACTCGACGCTGCCGAAATCGCCCGCCCGCAGCAGGCGCTGCGTCGGGGCGCCGTGGCTGAAGCCCGACCGCTCGCCCGAGACGAGGTTGATGGGGCTTGCCGCAATACCGCTGCCGGCCTTCATCAATGCCGCCATGACCTCGCCGGCGACCGAAAGCTCGCTTCGCCCGGGCCGAAGGGCGCTGGCGAAAACCGCCATGGCCGCGTCGGCGAGCCGTGCCGCCTCGCGAATACAGGCGATCTCCGCCGGCGACTTCACCAGCTTCAGATCGTGCACCAGGGTCGAGGGCTCGGCCACGAGGCTGGTGCCCAAAACGTCACGCAGCGCCAGGTAGTGGTGCGGATGCAGGTAATAGGCCAGCACCTCGAGGCCGATCCGGGCATCCATCAGGCCGAGCCTTTTCGCCACGGCCGTGAAGTGCGGGATCGGGTCCTCGGCGATGCCGCCACCCCAGCCCACCACCTCGTCGACCAGGGCGTCGTCCCGGAGCTCCGCCACCTCGCCCGCCCGCGCCAGGACCACGAGCGGCGCCTCCTCGGCGCTGAAGAAGAGGCACTGGAATTCCTGGTAGCTCTTGGCATCCGAGCCGGTCAACCAGTGGATCGAGACGGGATGGATGACGACCAGCCAGTCGATGTTCCGCTCGCGCAGGGCCGCGCGCAGGCGCCTTCGCCGATCGGCGAACTCGGCGGCGGTGAAGTCGTGCCTGGACATGTGAGCTCTCCACTACCTAAAGGCGGTGGCTTCGGATTACTGCTCGAAGCCGGATCGGTCTGCCATGCGGCGGACTGGCAGCGCGAACGACGGCGCCATATCGACCCGCCCCGCCACTCGGGTTGCGGCGCGCTGTCGGGCGTCCCTCGGGGGTGCAGATGTCGCTCAGTCGTCGAAGGTGGTGAGCGTGGCGCCGTCGTCGGCGACGAAGATGGCGAGCAGGCTGGCGGGCTCGGTGGCGCTCGCGTTCTCGCTCACCAGATGCTCGCTGCCCGGCGGCTCGAAGAAGCTCTGGCCGGCCTCGTAGACCCGGGCCGGGCCGGTCGCCGAGCTCTCGGAGCGGATGGCGCCCGAGAGCACATAGGCGAAGACGCTGCCGGCATGGTGGTGGGCAGCGGACTTGCCGCCCGGGGCGTAGCTGACGACGACGGCGGTCAGGCTCTTGCCCGGCACGTTCGGCAAGGTGCCCGAGAAGGCGACCTCCACCTCGCCGCCCGGCACCTGCTCGCCCGGCACCTCGCCGCCCGGCACGGCGTCGGCCGCGCGGCAGGTCGAGGCGAGCGGCATGGCTGCCGCGAGAAGGGTGGCCAGGGCGATGGTGCGCGAGCCGGTCATGGGCTTGCTCCTTCTTGCGAGGCTCGTGGCTGGCGAGGCTCAGGCTGCGATCGGGGCGGGCCTGGTCGGGTGGATCGAGCGAAAGCTGATGGCGAACCGGTTCCAGGTGTTGATGGCAGCGACCGCGAGGGTCAGCTTGACCAGCTCGTCCTCGGCGAAGTGCTGGCGCACCTCGGCGTAGACCGCGTCCGGGACGTGGGTCTCGGAGATGAGGGTCACCGCCTCGGTCCAGGCCAGCGCCGCCCGCTCGCGCTCGCTGTAGAGCGGCGATTCGCGCCAGGCGTCGAGCAGATAGAGGCGCTCCTCGGTCTCGCCCCGAGCACGGGCATCCCTGGTGTGCATGTGGATGCAGAAGGCGCAGCCATTGATCTGCGAGGCGCGGGTCTTGACGAGGTCGATCAGCGACGGCTCGAGGCCGCTGGCCTGGACCTGGCTCTCGAGGGCAAGAACCGCCTTCATCACCTCGGGTGCGACCTGGTAGGGGTTCAATCTCGGCTTCATGGTGGTCATCCTTTCAGGCGCTCGGCCGGCACGTTTCGAGCGCACCGCCGGCTTCGCGATTCCTCGAAGACGGGACGGCCATGCCGGGGTCTCGCCGTTCTTCGATTGTGGACCGGCAAATTTATGCCGACGGCACCCGGCCGTCCAGCGGACCCGGGCACCGCCTAATAGGTCGCCCGGCCGCCCGAGAGGTCGAAGACGGCGCCGGTCGAGAAGCTGCATTCCTCGCTGCCGAGCCAGGCGACCATGGATGCCACCTCGTCCAGGCGCACGAACCGGCCCATGGCCAGGGCGACCTCTTCGTCGCCGCCCTGGCCATGGGCCGGCTGCCGACCGGCGATGCGCTTCTCGCCACGGCGCGCGCCGCCGGTGCCAGGACCGCCGTCGTCACCACCGCACCGGCGAAGGTCGAAGGCGCCGACCTCACCCTCCACCTCCCCGGCCGCACCATGGCCGACCCGCCCTGCCCCGACCTCCCGCTCGGCGGCGGCTTCGAGCTGGCGCTGTCGCTGTTTTTCGACCTGACGGTGATCGAGCTGATGGGGAGATGGGACTCGGCAACGCGGACATCGCGAAGCGCCACGCCAATGTGCTT
>CAYMTA010000124.1:0-8619 GCA_964393275.1 uncultured Geminicoccaceae bacterium
CCGCCCGGTCCTCGGTCACGTTGATCTTCTCGCCGCGCAGCATGGCGTCCCGCCGCGCCTCGAGCCCGCAGGCGCGGGCGAGGTCGACCAGGAGATCCATGGTCTCCGCCGTCACCCGCTGCTTCGACCAGTCGACGAGGAGATCGTCGAGCCGGCCCGAGAACCGCTCGAACCGCCCGGCATCGGCCGCGAAGAGCTCGCGCAGATGCACGCCCCGCAGCGTCTCCGCATGCGCCGCCAAGGCCTGCCAGGCCGCCAGCCCGTCGCGTCCGGTCATCACCGCTCTCCTCGTCGCCATTGCCCTGTTCCGTCTCTTGCGGCGGATGACGGCGGAGATCAACGCGCGATGCGGCTCCCGCTGTCACGGCCCTCGACGACAGACGCGGCCGCTTGCATCCCGGCCGGCCTCGGGGAACAAGGATCGTCACCGTGCGCGACCTCCTCATGTGGAGCGGCCAACTGCCATGACCGACACGAACGGCCTGATCACCGGCGAGGACGGCAAGCCCCGCTGCTGGTGGTATGGCAGCGACCCGCTCTACCTCGCCTATCACGACAACGAATGGGGCCGGCCGCAGGCCGACGACCGGCGGCTCTTCGAGAAGCTCTGCCTCGAGGGCTTCCAGGCCGGCCTCTCCTGGCTCACCATCCTCAGGAAGCGCGAGAGCTTCCGCCGGGCCTTCGAAGGCTTCGACCCGGCGGCGGTCGCCCGCTTCGACGCCGCCGACATCGAGCGGCTGCTGGTTGACGCCGGCATCGTCCGCCACCGGGGCAAGATCGTCTCGGCGATCAACAACGCCGCCCGGGCGCTCGAGCTCGAGGCCGAGGCCGGCTCGCTCGCCGCCTTCCTCTGGCGCTTCGAGCCCACCCCCGAAAGCCGCCCCAGAAAGCTCGACCGGGCGACCCTCGCCACCCTCGCCCAGACGGCCGAATCCAGGGCCCTCGCCAAGGCGCTCAAGGGCCGCGGCTGGACCTTCGTCGGGCCCACCACCATCTACGCCTTCATGCAGGCGACCGGCATCGTCAACGACCATCTCGAGGGCTGCTGCGTCCGCCCCGAGATCGAGGCCGCCCGCGCCGCCTTCACGAGGCCGCGCGGCACCGCTGAAGTGACTTGAGCATCCCGCCGCAAGCCTTAGCTTGCAGGGAGCTTCGCGCATCCGGGACCCGCTCCTTGCCGATCCGCCTCCTCACGATCGTCGTCTTTCTCCTCGCCGCCCTGGGGCCCTCCCTGGCGGCGGCCCAGGGCAGCCCCTCGCCCGCCGGCGATCTCCTCGCGACCATCGCCCGGCTGCAGGACGACGATACCGGCACCGGCATCGCCAGCGAGGCGCGCACCGAGAACGTGACGGCCCGCCTCGTGGCCGACCTCGCCGCCGCCACGCCGGGCTCCACCGTCACCCTCGCCTTCGTCCAGGACATCCGCGAAGGCTGGCACACCTACTGGCGCAACCCGGGCGATTCCGGGGCGCCGGCCACCCTCGCCTGGGACCTCGCCCCCCAGGACCTCGCGGCGGGCGTCGCCATCGGCCCGATCCAGTGGCCGGCGCCCGAGGCGATCCCCTATTTCGGCCTCATGACCTTCGGCCACCAGGATCGGCTGGTCCTGCTCCAGGAGCTCCACATTCCCGCCGCCTGGCCGGTCGGCACGCCGCTTCTCATCCGCCTCGAGGCCGACTGGCTGGTCTGCGCCGAGATCTGCATCCCCGAGCGCGGCAGCCTCGCCCTCGAGCTGCCGGTCGGCGCCGTGCCCGTGCCGGCCGATCCGCCGACCCTCGCGCTCGTCGATGCCGCCCGGGCCGCCCTGCCCCGCGAGGTCCCCTGGCCGGTCGGCTTCAAGGCCGAGGGCGGCACGCTGCGCCTCGCCGTCGACGCCGGGTCCGCCCTCGACCAGGTGAAGGGGCAGGTGAGCGGCATCCGCTTCTTTCCGGACCAGCCCGGCCTCGTCTCGAGCACCGCCGACCCGGTCTGGCAGGGCGGCCCCGATGGCCTGACCCTCGACCTCGCCCGGCCGGCCGAGGCCCGGCCCCTCCCCGACCCCTTGACCGGCGTCCTGGTCCTGACCGAGGACCTGCCGGACGGCCCGCTGCGCCAGGCCTTCCTGGTCGAGGCCGCCTTCGATCCGACCATCGCGCTCGACAGCGGCGCGCTCGGGGGCAGCCGGCTGGGGCTCGCCCGGGCCGCGCTTTTGGCGCTTCTGGGCGGCATGCTGCTCAACCTCATGCCCTGCGTCTTTCCGGTGCTGTCGATCAAGGCGCTGGCGCTGGTCCGGCATGCCGGCGGCCCGCGCGCCCTGGCGCACGGCCTCGCCTACACGGCCGGCGTCCTCCTGACCTTCCTCGCCTTGGCCGGCCTGCTCATCGCCCTTCAGGCCGGCGGGGCCCTCGTCGGCTGGGGCTTCCAGCTCCAGCAGCCGCTGGTCGTGGCCCTGCTCGCCTATCTCGTCTTCGCCATCGGGCTCTGGCTGATCGGGGCCTTCGAGCTCGCCCCGGCCGGGCTCCTCGGCCGGGTCATGGGGCTCGGCCAGGACCACCTGCCGCGCAGCGGCCTCGGCGGCAGCTTCGCCACCGGGGTGCTCGCCGTCTTCGTCGCCAGCCCCTGCACGGCACCCTTCATGGCCGCCGCCATCGGCTTCGCCCTGACCCAGGGCCCGGCCACGGCGCTCGCCATCTTCGCCGCCCTCGGGCTCGGCCTGGCCCTGCCCTATCTCGCCCTGAGCGCCAGCCCCTGGCTGCAGCGCCGGCTGCCGCGGCCCGGCGCCTGGATGGTGCGCTTTCGCCAGCTCATGGCCTTCCCGATGTTCGCCACCGCCGCCTGGCTCGTCTGGGTGCTGGCCCAGCAGGCCGGCGACCGGGCGCTGCTGCTGGTGCTCCTGGGCTTCGTCGCCCTCGGCCTCGCCTGCTGGCTGCTGCCTTTCAGCGGCCGGCTGGCGCGCGCCACCGGCATGGCCTCCCTGGCCCTCGCCCTCCTGCTCGCCGCCCTGCCCGGCCGGCTGCCGGCCGCCGACCCGGCCAGCGGCGCGCAGGCGGAGGCGGGCCCGGCCGAGCCGTTCACCGCCGGGCTCTTGGCCGAGCTGCGCCGGGAGGGGCGGCCGGTCTTCGTCAACATGACCGCCGCCTGGTGCCTCACCTGCCTCGTCAACGAGCAGACGGCCCTCAGCGGGCCCGCCTTCGAGGCCGCGCTCGAGCGTCACGGCATCGCCTATCTGATCGGCGACTGGACCCGCCAGGATCCGGCGATCACCAGCTTCCTCGCCGGCTTCGAGCGTTCCGGCGTGCCGCTCTACGTGGTCTATCCGCGGGCAGGCTCCCCGGTCGTCCTGCCGCAGATCCTGACCCCGAGCCTCGTGCTCGACGCCCTCGCCGGCGCCGCTACCGGCATCAGCTCATAACCCCGTGCCCGTATCCCCTCAGCCTGCATGCCGATCCCGCGCGATTGTGAACGATGTACCGAGTCGGGCGCTCAGGCGGCCTGGGCCATCTCGTCGTAGCAGGCCAGGGCCTGGGCGCCGTAGATCGAGGAGGGGCCGCCGCCCATCTCGACCGCGACCCCGAGCATGTCGAGCAGCTCGGCCCGGCTCACGCCGAGGCGGAGGCAGGCGCGGGTGTGGAAGACGATGCAGCCCTCGCAGCGCACCGTCACGGAGATGGCGAGGGCGATCAATTCCTTGGCCTTGTGGTCGAGGGCGCCGTCGGTGCCCGCCGCCCTGACCAGCGCCCGAAACGCCGCCAAGGGCTCGCCGCCATCCTTGTGCAGCGCCTTGCTGTATGCCTGGTAGCGCTTCTCCAGCTCCAGATAGGTTCCGCTCATTCCCGTCCCCTCGCGGCTTGTCCATTCTTCCTGTCGCCCCCTGACCACGAAACCCGGGGCAATTCCTTGATCTCGATCACTTTCGACCGATCCTCGACCGCCCGATGATTGACACGGAACCACAACAACGCAATCTAAGCTCATGTGGCGCCTTGCGCCGCTGGCGAAGAGCCGGCAATCGAGGTATGTCGAGCCGGGCGCTGGTGCTGCCCGGCCATGATTTTGCCATGGCAGGCACCCGCTACCCGGACACCATTTCTTCAGTCGGCCGTGAGAGGGGGCTAGAATGCCCGGCCACGGCCCGATGGTTCCCGGCAACCACCGGCAGGTCGGACAGTCGATGAGCAAGACGAAGACAGCGCGAGACCAGGCGAAGGACCCCGCCAAGGGGCTTTTCGCCGACAGCGAGATGATCGACATCACCGGTCTTTTCGGCATCCTGCGCCGGCGCAAGTGGCTGATCGCCGCGATCACCACCACCGGCACGCTCGCCGCCTATCTCTTCGGCAGCTCGCTGACCCCGATCTACAATGCCCAGGCGACCCTGCTCGTCGAGCCGAGCGACAGCAGCGTCGCCGAGCTCGACTCGGTCAGCGCCGACCTGAGCGCCGATTTCAATGACATCGCCACCCAGATCCGCCTGCTCCAGTCGCACAACTACCAGGCCCGGGTCATGGAGGATCTCGGCCTCTTCGACGATCCCGACTTCAACACGGCCATCGTGGATCCCGACGCCCCGCCCAAGAGCGCGCTCGCCACGTTCCTCGAGCAGCCGCTCGACACCGTGCTCGGCTGGCTGCCGAGCGAATGGCTGATCACCAGCGGCACCGCGCAGGAGCCGGCGCCGGAGAGCGACGCCCCCTATCGGATCCGGGAGAAGGCGCTCGACAATTTCCGCAAGAGCGTCGAGTTCCTGAACGACCCGGTCGCCTACATCATCACCATCGGCTTCAACTCGCCCGATCCCCAGAAGGCGGCGCGCATCGCCAACCGGATCGCCGAGATCTATGTCGACGACCAGCTCAACAACAAGATCTTCTCCACCGACCGGACGTCGGCCTGGCTCCAGGACCGCCTGACCGAGCTCGAGGTCGAGCTGCGCGACGCCGAGGAGAAGGTGGGCCAGTTCCGCTCGCACAACCTCGTCGGCGAGAGCGAGGGCATGACCCTGACCCAGCAGGAACTGTCCGACCTCAACCGCGATCTCATCGTCGCCCGCGGCGAGCTGGCCGAGAAGCAGGCGAAGCTGCGGCTCGTGCGGGATCTGCGCGGCTCCGGCCAGAGCCTCGATTCCATCGCCGACGTCACCAGCTCGCCCCTGATCATCAGCCTCCGGCAGCAGGAGACCGAGCTCCTGCGCCAGGAAGCCGAGCTCTCCTCCCTCTATGGCGAGCGCCACCCGCGCATGATCTGGCTGCGCAACGAGAAGAAGAACCTCGAGGACAAGATCGACTCCGAGGTCCAGCGCATCATCCTCACGCTGCAGAACGACGTGAGCGTCACCTCGACGCGCATCGCCTCGATCGAGAGCCAGCTCGGTGACGTCAAGACGCAGAACGTCACCGACCAGGCGGCCGGGGTCCAGCTCGCCCAGCTCGAGCGGCAGGCCGAATCGACCCGCGCCCTCTACGAGGCCTTCCTCAATCGCTACAAGGAGACCCGCGAGCAGCTCGAGATCGTCCAGCCGGATGTGCGCATCGTCTCGATGGCCAGCCCGCCGACCCAGCCCACGACCCCGGGCAAGAAGCTCTTCGCGGCGGCCGGCCTCGTCGTGTCGCTCGGCCTGGGCACCCTGCTCGCCATCATCCTCGACCGCTTCGACCGGGGCATTCGCAGCGGCCGGCAGATCGAGCGCAAGCTCGGCCTCCACACCCTCGCCTTGGTCCCCCGCCTCGACCGCCTGAAGAAGAACCAGAAGCCCTATCAGTATCTGATGGAGAAGCCGCTCTCGGCCTATGCCGAGGCGATCCGCAGCATCTACATGGCGGTCAAGCTCTCCAATGTCGACCGCGAGCCCAAGGTGGTCCTGGTCACCTCCTCCCTGCCCCAGGAAGGCAAGACGACGTTCGCCGTCAGCCTCGCCACCTTCGCCGCCCGCTCGCACAAGCGCGTCCTCTTGATCGATCTCGACCTGCGCCATCCGAGCGTGCATCGCGAGCTGGGCTGGCAGGTGTCCGCCGGCCTCGTCGAGTACATGGCCAACGAGCGCGGCCTCGAGGAGGTCATCCATCACGACCTCGAGACCGGCCTGCACTTCCTGCCGATCAAGGGCCAGACCACCAACCCGACCGATCTTCTGGACAGCCAGAAGATGCGGCTCCTGATCGAATCCTTGCGCGACTCGTACGACTACATCGTGCTCGATTCGGCGCCGCTCGCCAGCGTCACCGACACCAGGGTCGCCGCCCTGCTCGCCGACAAGGTGCTGTTCTGCCTGCGCTGGGGGCAGACCATGATCGGGGCCGCCGAGGACAGCATCCAGGCCCTGGCCGAGGTCGGCATCGAGCCGGCGGGCGCCGTGCTCACCATGGTCGACATGAAGAAGCACGCGCGCTACGGCTATGGCGATGTCGGCCAGTACTATACCCAGAGCCAGAAATACTACGTGAACTGAACCTCGTTCCAGGAGCCGGGCGATCCGCCTGCTCATCGTCTGCTACGAGTATCCGCCCTTCTCCGGCGGTGGCGGGATCGCCGTCCAGGGCATCGCCCGGGAGCTGGCCCGGCGCCACACCGTCCATGTCCTGAGCGGTGCCGCCCGGGGCGAGCCGGCCGCGACCCGGGACGGTGCCATCCGGGTCTTCCGGGCACCGGGCTGGCCGCGGCGGCAGGCCAGCCACAGCTCGCTCGCCTCGCTGGTCGGCTTCTGGCCATTTGGAACATTCTACGGGTATACGCTTTTAAGGCGGCACACGTACGACCTGATCAACACCTGGTTCGCCGTGCCGAGCGGACCGACCGGGGTGCATCTGGCCGCCGCTTGCGGCGTGCCGCATGTCCTCACCCTCGCCGGCGGCGACATCTACGATCCGGTCAAACGCTATACGCCGGACAAGAGCCGCCTGCTCGCCGCCATCGTGCGGCGGGTGCTCAGGGCGGCCGACATCCGGGTCGCCGTCTCGACCGACCTGGCACGGCGAGCCGTCACGCTCTACGGCTGCCCGTCGCCGCTCGAGGTCATCTCCCCCGGCCTGGCGCTCCCCACGCCGCCCGCCGCCCCGTCTGGCCCGGATCTGTCCGGGGTGGGCCTCCCCGATGCAGATCGGCCGGCTGCCGGCGCCCCGGATCGTCGGGCCCTCGGGCTCGACCCGGATGCCGTCTATGTCGTCAGCCTCGCCCGGCTCGTCCGCCGCAAGAATCTGACGGCGCTGGTCGAGGCCTGCGCTGCCATCGGGGCCGACAACGTGCGGCTGCTGCTGCTCGGGGATGGCCCCGAGCGGCTGCCGCTCGAGCAGCTGGCCGGGGAGCGTGGCTTCGGCAGCCGCGTCCAGTTCAGGGGCTTCGTCGACGAGGCCGGCAAGCAGGCCCTCTTGCGGGCCGCGGACATCTTCGCCCTGCCCTCCCTGCACGAGGCGTTCGGGCTGGTCTATCTCGAGGCGATGCAGGCCGGGCTGCCGATCATCGCCACCCGCCCGGGTGGGCAGGAGGACTTCCTCGAGGACGGGCTGACTGCCCATCTGGTCGAAGCCGGCGATCCGGCGGCCCTGACGGGGGCCCTGGCCCGGCTGGTCGGCGATCCGGTCGCCCGGCACCGGATGGGAGCGGCCGCCAGGGCCGCTGCCGCCGCCTTCACGGCCGAAGTCGCGGCCGCCCGCTACGAGGCCCTGTTCGGGCGTCTCGTGACGCCTGACATCGCCTGAGCGGGCTCAGGATGCGACAGCAGGGCTCGGGTTGTCGCGGATTCTGCGACATTTCTCCTCGGCCTGTCGCGGATTCTGCGACATTCTCCCTCGGGTTGTCGCGGATTCTGCGACAATTTCCGGCGCATGTCGCGGATTCCGCGACATGCGAGAGCGAATGAACCTGCGGAATCGACGAGCGAACCCACCGATTCGACGAACGAACCCGCCGATTCGACGAGCGAACCCGAGGAATCGACGAACGAACCCGACAGCTTCGGCGGGTCCCGCCACGGCTGGCGCCGCATGCGGCGGCTCGTCCGCCGCCAAAAGGCGAAATTGCCGAGCGAACCCGGCCGGCACGAGTTAAGGGAACCTTAGAGGTTTCAGGGGTAGGAATCGGGCCTGGCCGCCCTGCCCCGGAGACCGCTCTTGTCGCGCCCGAGCCCGCCCCGCCTCGGCTATCTCTCCGCCGCACCCACCGTCTCGACCCGCCCGGATGCCTACTCGGCCGGCCCGCGCGCCCATATCCTGGGTGTCGTCAACGGCTTTCGCGCCCAGGGCTGGAGGGTCGATCCCTTCATCGTGGGCGACCGGGTGGGCCAGAGGGTCACCAGGGGCACGTTGCAGGCCGGGCTCGAGCGCTGGCCCGCCCTCCGCCTTGCCGGCGATGCCGCCCGGCTGCTCCTGGCGGCGCGCAATCGCCGTGCCGCCTGGGCCGAGCTCGGCGGCCGGGTCGACTGGGTCTACGAGCGCTTCGCCACCATGCAGGTGC
This sequence comes from uncultured Geminicoccaceae bacterium, assembly GCA_964393275.1. Lineage (GTDB taxonomy): Bacteria > Pseudomonadota > Alphaproteobacteria > Geminicoccales > Geminicoccaceae > SLRI01. Next base: position 8,425 of record CAYMTA010000124.1, read on the forward strand.
TGGGCCGCCGCTTCAAGAAAGCGGGCATTCCCTGGATTCTCGAGACGCAGGGCCTGTTCTACTACGAGACCAGGGTCGAGCGCTCGACCGTCGGCCTGCCGCGGCTGGCCGAGCGGATCGAGAAGGCCGCCTATCGGGATTGCGACGCGCTGATCTGCATCTCGCCGGCCCTGAAGGAGCTGATCGTCGAGGAAT
>CAYMTA010000125.1:0-8504 GCA_964393275.1 uncultured Geminicoccaceae bacterium
GCTGGACGTAGCTGCCGAGATTGACGTTCCTTTGGACCACCTGGCCATCGATCGGGGCGGCGATGGTCAGATAGCCGACGGTCACCTCGGCGATCGCCACCTGGGCCTCGGCCGCCTCGACCATGGCCTCGGCCGACTGCAGCGCCGCCTTCGCCGCGGCGACGCCGCTCTCGGCATTGGCGACGCTGGTGCGCGACGCGTCCGCCGTGGCCTCGGCCTGGCGCGCCTGGGCGACCGCGTCGTCGAGGGTCTGCCTGGAAATGGCGCTCGATCCCGACCGTTCGAACAGCGCCTGCTGGCGATCGGCCCGCAGACGGGCGTTCTCGGCCGCGATCACATCACCGTTCAGCCGGCTTTTGGCGGTCTCGACCTGGGTGGTGGCCTGGGCGATCTGGGCCTGGGCCTGGACGACTGCGGCCCTGCCCTCCCTGAGCTGGGCCCGCCTGAGCGAGAGCTCGGCCATGGGGCCGGCGGGATCGATCTCGACCAAAAGGTCGCCCGCCTTGACGTGCTGGTTGTCGTCCACGGCGACTGTCACCAGGAGGCCCGGCACCTCAGGCGACACCCGCACGATCTGGCCGTCGATGAAGGCGTCGTCGGTGGTCTCGAACCGGCTCGCGTAGAGATAGTAGGCAATGCCGGCGACGGTGCCGGCCAGCAGCAGCAGGACCACGACGGCGAGGGTCAGCCGGCGGCGACCGGTCGGCTTCTTGGCATCCTGGCCGTCCTTGCGCCCGCCCCGAGGGGCCGGACCGCCAGCGGCCGCTGGCGGATCCGCCGTCCGGGCTTCGTCGCTCGCGCCCGGGGGCGATGCCGGGTGGTCCTGCCTGTCCATTCCACGTCGCGGTCCCGATCGGCATCGCGAGGTGCGATGCCGGCTCAAAAGGACATGTATGAACGACCCGTTGGAGGCAAGCGAGAGCTGGACATCAGGATGGTCGTACGGGCTCGGACCTCAAGCCGGCGCTTCACGTTGGGGCCTGCCCGAGAAGCTCCGCGGCGAGGCCATCGCCCATACGACCAACAGCAAGGTGCGCTTCGGCGGCGGAATCTTTGGCGTCATCGATGGGGCAACAGGCGCCGAGGACGCGATCGAACGCGAGGCTGCGCCGACGATCGACGCGTTCGGGCACGCAATTCGTCGGCCCGAACGGGCAGCCGATTTGTCGACGAGCGCTGCAGCGAAGCAGCGGGGCGAGTTGTCCATGGCGGGCGCAGGGGAGACAAGCGGGCTTCCGGAGGCCTGCCGATAAGCAAAACCTCAGATCACAGGAGTTTAGCACGAGTAAACTTTATGATTGTGACAAAAACCACAGATCGATGCTCGTCCTCGTGTCTTTATGATCGAAGCCGCGCGTGAAGCGCCAATCATGCCGAACTTCCTGATGCAAGCTTCAGGTGCCGGCCGGCCCGGCGATCTTGCTCACTCTTGCCGTGCCGTTTCCAAGCCGAATCATGGAGGAATCCGCGATGAACAGGACACGTCTACTCATCGGCCTGCTGCTTGGAACACTCGTGCCGGCGGTGACCGCGGCCGAACCCTATGTCAGCGATTTCCGCCTGACGGCGCCCGATACGAGCGATCGAGCGAGCGGCGGCTACGAGCAACTGCTCGCCGTCGGAGGGCCGGCCCACGGCGGGACGGGTGCGCCCCCGTCGGTCTGCCCGAGCTCGGGGATGCCGACCGATGCCGATTGGGTCACGTGGTTCGAAGTCTGGAGCGTGACCGGCGTCGGTGGCTACGTGATGGCGCAGAACCCGGCCAGCTACGTGCCGCTCGTCAGCCCGAAACCGGTGCTGACCAATGGTGAGACAGCCACATTCGCGATCGGTGCGGCGCCGGTGAAGAGGGTCGCCATGTGCATCTACCCAACTGCCGGCAACTTCAAAGCCGCGGATGTGGAGGTCACCATCACGCGGCGTGGCCTCACCGCCGGTGCCTGCGCCGAGGTTACGGCGCCACCCTGCGAGGCCACCGACGTGATCCCCGATACGCTGAACGAACTATTCGTCTTCTCGCGCGTCAACGAACCCAACGTCGAGTACGAAATCGCCGTCACGGCCCCTGACGCGGGCAGCATCGGCATTCATCTCGGCGGCCGGCTCGGCACCTATCCGACGCTGGCGCTCGGCTCGAACTAGCCACCCGTCGGGCCCAACCCCTCGACCGGCCGAGCCGGCCATCAAGCCGGCTCGGCCTCGCGGCGGCGCATCATTTCCTTGTAGGCCGGGCGGGACTGGCAGGCCTCGAGCCAGCGCTTGACGTTCGGGGCCCGGTCGAAGAGCTCCGTCGCCAGCGCCGCGTAGCGGAGCACCTCGGCGGTGTTGATGTCGGCGACGGTGAAGCGGTCGGCGACGAGCCACTTCCGGCTGGCCAGATGCTGGTCGAGGACGGCGAATTTGGGTCCCAGGGCCTGGGCGGCCCGGGTGGCGGCGGCGGGCTCGCGCTCGGCCTCGGGCAGGTAGGCCCGATGCATCAGGATCTGGATGGCCCAGGGCTCGGCCTCGGTCGCGGACCAGAGGCTCCACATGGCGATCCGGCCCTCCTCGGCGAGATCCTTCGGGCCGAGCGGCGCGCCGATCTTGCGGGCCAGATAGAGGTTGATGGCGAGCGATTCGAAGAGGACGAGGTCGCCGTCGCGCATCGCCGGGACGAGGCCGTTCGGGTTGATGGCGAGAAAGGCGGGCGAGCGCGTGTTGAGCGGCGCGTCGGCGGCCAGCGGGTCCTTCAGGCGGCGCGCCTGGATGACCGGGACCTGCTCGAACGGCAGCTCTGCCTCGAGGCAGAGCCAGATGTTGCGCGAGGCGCGCGAGCGGGCGACGCCGTAGAGGGTGAGGGTCATGGGCAGGCCTCGTCCTTTCTCTCGCGTGCGCGACGATGTTCCTCGGCCATCTCGTGCCGCGTCTCTTCGACAATGGCGAAGATCATTGCCTCCTCCTCTTCAGGTGTCATGGAAACCGGTCCGCGCCACTTGGGTGTTTCAACAATGCGCATGATATCGCGCCAGGCCTTCGCACGCGCTTCGGGGCTCGGCTTCTTGGTGTCGTTCATGGGAATCACCGCCTGAGGATGCTGCCTGTCTTCGTGCCACGAAGATCGCGGCGCGTCGACCGCAGACTCTGCTGCAACAGGCATAGGGAGACAGGAGCACGCCGGCGCGGAACACAGCCGGCCGCTCAGAAGAGCAGGCGCGGCAGGACGGTGGCGATGGGGGGCAGGAAGTAGACGATGACGATGGCCAGGATCTGCAGGAGGATGAAGGGGATGACACCCTTGTAGATGTCGCCCGTGGTGATCTCGGGCGGGGCGGCGCCGCGCAGATAGAAGAGGGAGAAGCCGAAGGGCGGGGTGAGGAAGCTGGTCTGCAGGTTGATGGCGATGAGGACCGCGAGCCAGATCGGGTCGAGGCCCATGAGCAGCAGGATCGGCACGGTGAGCGGCAGGATGATGATGCTGATCTCGACGAAGTCGAGGAAGAAGCCGAGCAGGAAGACGGCGGCCATGACGAAGAGAAGGGCGAGGCCGGGGCCGCCCGGCAGGGCCTGGATCAGGCTTTCGATGCGGGCGTCGCCGCCGAGCCCGCGCAGCACGAGCGAGAAGATCGAGGCGCCGATGATGGTGCCGAAGATCATCGAGGTGATGGTCATGGTCTGGGTCAGGATCGGCGCCAGGATGCCGGTGCGCTGGGCCCGCGCGAGGCATTGGGCGAGGCCGATGGCGAGGAGGGCGACGAGGCCGAAGGCAGCCACGATGGCGAGCTGCTCCGCGGCCGTGGACCGGCTGCGGCCGAGGCGGAGGTCGACGAAGGCCGTCAGCACCAGAAGGGCCAGGATGGCGCCGATGGCGAGCCAGACGGGCCAGCCGGAGCGGTGCCGCTCGAGCCGGAGCCCGGCGAGCAGCAGGGCGCCGATCGCACCCACGGAGGCCGCCTCGGTCGGCGTGGCGATGCCGCCCAGGATCGATCCCAGCACGGCGACGATGAGGACGATGGGCGGGACCAGGGCCTTGAGGACGGTGCCGAGCGCCGGCTTCTCGTCCATCACCGGCATGGCCGGGGCGAGGTCCGGGCGGCGCTTCGCCGTCCAGAGGATATAGGCGATGTAGAGGCCGACCAGCAGCAGGCCCGGCAGGATGGCGGCGGCGAAGACCTGGCCGACGCTGATCGTCTCGACCGAGAACTTGCCCTGCGTGTACTGCGCCTGCTGGAAGGCGGTCGACATGACATCGGCGAGGATGATCAGCATGGTCGAGGGAGGGATGATCTGGCCGAGCGTGCCGGCCGTCACCACCGAGCCCGCGGCGAAGCCCCGGCCGTAGCCGTTCCTGAGCATGGCGGGGAGCGCTATCAGCCCCATGGTGACGACGGTGGCGCCGACAATGCCGGTGGAGGCGGCGAGCAAGGCGCCGACCAGGGTCACCGAGACGGCGAGCCCGCCATTGATGCTGCCGAAGAGCCGGCCCATCTGCTCGAGCAGCTCCTCGGCGATGCGCGAGCGCTCGAGGATGGTGCCCATCAGCACGAAGAGCGGGATGGCGATCAGCACCTGGTTGGTCATGACGCCGAAGATGCGCTGCGCCAGCGCACCCAGGAGCCCGAGGTCGAAGACGCTGAGCGCGTAGCCCAGGAACGCGAAGAGCACGCCGAGGCCGGCGATCAGGAAGGTGACCGGGTAGCCGGTCAGGATGACGAGGCAGAGGCCCGCCAGCATGAAGAGATCGAGATTGCCGGCGATCATTCGCTCGCACCGCCCCGCAGGCGGAGAAGCGACCGAAGGCCGAGGCTGATGCCCTGGATCAGCAGCAGGAGGGCGAAGGCCGGGATCAGGGTCTTCAGCAGGAAGGAGGCCGGGATGCCGCCGACCGAGAGCGGGCCTTCGCGGATGGCCCAGCTATTGGCGGTGAAGCGCCAGGTGAACCAGAGGATGACGAGGCACATCGGCAGCAGGAAGAGGAGCGTGCCGAGCAGGTCGACCAGCGCCCTCCCCCGTCGGCCGAGCCCCGCATAGAAGATGTCGACCCTGACATGGCCGTCGACCAGGAGCGTGTAGCCGGCGCCCAGCATGAAGAGGGCGGCGTGCAGGTAGAGGACGGTCTCGGTGCCCCAGATGTAGCTGGTGCCGAAGAGGTAGCGCAGCACCACCACCAGGAACTGGGCCAGCATCAAGAGAAGCGCCAGCCAGCGCGCCGCGTGCCCGACCGCGCGGTTCACCCGGTCGAGCACGTCGGCGGCGGTGGCGAGCACCTGGGCTCCGGAGCCTGGCGCGGCTCAGCCGTAGGTGAACGGCAGCGCCCGGGCGTTCATCTGTCCGTTGTCGGCATAGACCATGTAGGCGGCAATCGAGGCGCGGTAGGCCAGGAAGCTCTCGACGATGCGGCGGACCAGCTCGTCCTGGTCGTCGCCGAGCTCGGCCATCACCTCGCCCGCGGCATTGCCCATGGCGATCATCACCTCCTCGGGGAGCTGGCGGACCATGACGCCGTGCTCGGCCACGAGCTGGACGAGGCTCTGGGCGCTCTTGGTCGAGTATTCGGTGAGCACGTCGTTGTAGAGCGACTTGCAGGCCGTCTCGACGGCGAGCTTGAGGTCGTCGGGCAGGGCCTCCCAGGCGGCCATGTTGACGACGCATTCCTCGGCCGAGGACGGCTCGCCGACGCCGGGCCAGTAGTAGTTCTTCGCGACCTGGTAGAAGCCGAGCGCCGAATCGGTCCAGGGGCCGATGAACTCGCCGGCGTCGATGGTGCCGGTCTGCAGCGCCTGGAACATGTCGCCGCCGCCCATCGCCTGGACCGCCATGCCGAGCTTCGAGAACATCTCCGAGGCGAGCCCGGTGGTGCGGAAGCGCAGGCCCTGCAGGTCGTCGACCGAGGTGATCTCGTTCTTGAACCAGCCGGCCCATTGCGGCCCGCTATTGCCGCAGAGGAAAGGCTTGAGGCCGAAGCGGCCGTAGATCTCGTCGTAGAGCGCCTGGCCGCCGCCATGGGTCAGCCAGCCGACCTGCTCGGTGGCCAGCAGGCCGAAGGGCTGGGAGCAGAAGAGCAGGATGCCCCTGGACTTCGAGCCCCAATAGGAGGGGACGGCGTGGTAGAGCTCGGCCGTGCCCTCGGCGACGGCATCGAAGACCTGGTTGCCCGGCACGATCTCGCCCGTGGCGAAGAGCTCGACCTCGAGCCGGCCGCCGGACAGGGCGGTGATGCGGTCGGCCAGCATCTGCGCCGCGACGCCCGGCCCCGGCAGGTTCTTGGGCCAGGCGGTGACCATCTTCCAGCGCGTGACGCCCTGGCTGATGGCGGGCCTGGGGAAGGTCGAAAGGGCGGCCGCCGAGGCGCCGATCGCGGCCCCGCCGGCCAGCGCCCCGCCGGCCAGCATCTTGCGGCGCTTCAGGTTCCGGGTCATGACGATCATCCTCCTCGTGCTGCCTCGCCCTCGTTGCCCGGCATGGTGGCCCAAGTCGGCGGCCGGATAAAGGGTGCAGGTGCCGCGGCTGGCCGCACGGCTTGCCGCCTCGCCTGCTTTGCGCTAGCCGATGCCGGATGTCTGGAGCCTGGAGAGGCCGGAGGGTGGCTGGCGGCTGGACCGGAGCGGGACTGCTCGCCGGCATGCTGCTCGCCGCCTGCGCCGGCGAGACGGGTGGCGGCGTGGCCGACGCCCCGCTGCCCGAGGCGATGGCGGCACCCGAGGCGGCAAGGCAAGCCGGGGCGCCCTCGCCCGCCGGCATCGAATCGCTGCGGCTCGAGGCGTCCGAGCCGCCCCCGAGCGCCCCGGACGAGCCCTCGCCGGCCGCCCCCGCCCCGATGGAGGCACCCCCGCCACCGGTGGCGACGCCCCGGGTGCCCGAGGCGGGCCCCGGTGCGCCGGCGATCGATGCGCCCGCCGCCTCGCCGACGGCGCAGGACGAGCTCGCGGCGTTGCGCGCGGCGGTGGAGGCGGGCGACCCCGAGGCGCAGCACGAGCTCGGGCTGCGCTATGCAGAGGGACGGGGTGTCGCGGCCGACGCTGCCCTGACCGCGCGCTGGATCGGCGCCGCGGCCGAGCAGGGCCTGCCGGCCGCGCAGTACAGCCTCGCTCTGCTGCATATCCAGGGCATCGGCATGCCCCAGGACCCGGCCGAGGCGGCGCGCTGGCTGCGTGCCGCCGCCGAGCAGGGCCACGCCGCGGCCCAGAACGACCTCGGCGTGCTCTACTCGGCGGGAATCGGGGTGCAGCTCGACCCGGCGCAGGCGGTCTCGTGGCTGGGCCGGGCCGCCGTCGGCGGCTTTCCCGACGCTGCCTACAATCTGGGCCGCCTCTACGCCGCCGGCGAGGGCGTGGCGCAGGACGATGTGCAGGCGGTGCGCTGGCTGCGCATCGCCGCGGCCCAGGGCCATGGCACGGCGCAGTTCCTGCTCGGGTTGATGATCGCCGAGGGCCGCGGTGCCGTGCCCGACGACCAGGAAGCCTATCTCTGGCTCGGCCTCGCCGCGACCCGCGCCGCCGAGCCGGCGCAGCGCGAGTTCGCGGCGCGCTATCGGGACAAGGTGGCCGGCCGGCTCGACCCGACAGCGCTCGCCGAGGCCGAGCGGCGGGTGCAGGCGTGGCAGCCGAACTGAGCCGGGCCCGCGAGATTTATTTGTCCTGACCCCATTAATGGCGGAAGGGCGGGTAGGCAGCGCCGCCCCGTGTCTTTCCGGAACCTTGCGGCGTCGCCCCGCAGCCGCCGGCTCGCGAGGTGCCCTAGTTAGGGTTGCCGCCCGACGCCAGCGGGTTGTTGGCGGCGACAGCGATGGTCACCGAGAAGGTGCGGCCGCTGCCGGGGATGATCGGCAGGGTGACGGCAAACGGAATGGCGAAATCGCCCTCGGCGCGCGCCCGGGCGCCGATATTGGCCGTGCCCTGCCCCGTGTTCTGCGTCTCGCCGGTGAAGAAGCCGACGCTAACGGACGAGTTGGGGGTCGTACGGGTGCGCACCTCGCCCTCGATCGACGAGCTGGCGCTGCCGTTGGGGGTGGTTGCGTCGGAAATGACCGAGAGCATGGCGGGCCCCGGGCCAACTGCCGCTTGCGAAAAGACAAGAACCGAGTCGCCACTGCCACTGTCGGCTTGGCCGTAGGCATACGGGAATTTATTGAACACGCCGGCCAGCCCAAAGCCGAAGGTGCCGCCTACGGCGGAGCGCGCGAAGATCTCGGCGCCGGTCGCGGCGCCGGCGGTGACGGCATCCAGCTCCAGGGTGGTCAGGCGGAGCGGCTCGGCCGCGGTCGCGGCCGTGGCGAGGCCAAGCAGGGCGATGGCGCCGCCAGCGATGGCGAGGTGCTTCGACTTCATGGATCGTTCCTCCGATTATCGGCACATCCAAGCGAGCGGATGCTTGCGCATCTCCAGCCATGCGGCAAGCGCGAAAAGGGGTTGATGAGGGCTTGGCTCTCATCCTTCTGACGTGGAGCGAAAGCCTGTTCGGACGGCCGTCGAGCGGCATGGCGGCTTGCCGTCGTCCGGGCCTTGCGCTAGCCGGGGCGGTGATCGCTC
>CAYMTA010000126.1:0-8453 GCA_964393275.1 uncultured Geminicoccaceae bacterium
CCGGCCAAGCTCGAGCCCGGCAATCCCAGCTACGAGCTGGCCTGGGGCACCACCGCCATCGTCGACTATCTGGACGAGCTCGGCGGCGGCACTGGTGACCATGCGGCGATCGAACGGGCGTTCGCGCTGATCGCGGCCCACGAGGCCACCCTCGGCGGCCGGCTGCTGGATTTCCTCGGCAGCCGCAACGACGTCCATATCGTCGGCAGCCGTTTGGTCGACCCAGCCCACCGCGTGCCGACCATCTCGTTCAAGCTGGACGGCCACGATTCCGCCGCCGTGGTCCGAGCCGTCGACGGCGACCGGATCGGCATCCGCTTCGGCGACTTCGCCTCGAGGCGGCTGGTCGAGAGCCTCGGCCTGGCACCCAAGAACGGCGTCATCCGCGCCTCCATGGTCCACTACAACACGGTGGAAGAGGTCGACCGCCTGATCGCCAGCCTGGAGCGGGCGCTGGGCTGAGCGTGCCCGGCCGCTCGTTCGGACGCGAGCCTCCGGAACCGGCCTGCCACATGACGTGTTGGCGGCCCGGAAGTTCGGGAGGTCCGCTCCGCCGATGCCTGCATGAACAATCTCGATGTCGTCCTCGCCATCGGCGCGACCACCGTCCTGCTGCTCGGCGTCATCTCCGGCTGTGTCCGTAACCGGCTCTGGATCTCGGAGCCGGCGATCTGCCTGGTGATCGGCCTGGCGCTGAGTCCGCTCGAGCTCGAGCTCCTGGGCCCCGCCGGCGGTCCCGCGGGACACATCTCGATCATGCAGCAGGCCGCCCGGCTCACGCTCGCGATTGCGGTCATGGGTGCGGCGCTCCGCCTGCCGAAGCACTATTTCCCGGACCATTGGCGCGAGCTGGCGCTGGTGCTCGGCCTCGGCCTGCCGCTGATGTGCCTCGGCAGCAGCGTGCTTGCCTGGCTGCTCCTTTCGGTATCGCCGCTCGCAGCCCTCCTGATTGGAGGCGTTCTGTCGCCGACCGACCCCGTCCTCGCGGGCTCGGTGGTCGCCGGACGGACCGGCGAGGCCAACATACCGGCGCGCCTGCGCCACGCCATCACCGCGGAAAGCGGTGCGAATGATGGCTTGGCGCTGCTCCTGGTGATGCTGCCGGTGCTGCTCCTGACCCAGCCGCCCGGGACGGCGCTGTCGCACTGGGTCGGCGAGGTCCTGCTCTGGGAGGTGCTGGTCGCGCTGGTGATCGGTCTCGGGCTCGGCTGGGCCAGCGGCCGGGCGCTGATCTGGGCCTACGCCCAGCCCTACGCCGAGCGCGTCTCCGGGCTCACCGCCTCGGTCTCGCTCGCCCTTGCCGCGGTCGCCTGCGTGCACCTTATCGGCGCCAGCGGTGTCCTCGCGGCCTTCGCCGCGGGCCTCGCCTTCCATCCTTTCCTGCTGCGCGTCGAGGACCCGCGCACCGAGCACGTGCAGGAGGCCATCGGCCGCTTCTTCGACCTGCCGGTCTTCGTCCTCTTCGGACTCTTCGCCCCCTGGCACGACTGGTTGCGGCTGGACTGGAAGGCCTTCGTTTTCGCGATTGCTGTTCTGCTGCTGCGCCGTCCGCCGGTGTGGCTGCTGCTCTGGCGGTTGCTGCCCTCGCTCCAGAACCGGCGCGAGGCGCTGTTCAACGGGTGGTTCGGCCCGATCGGCATCGCCGCCCTCTTCTATGCCGCGGAGAGCGCGCGCATGACCGGCATCCATGAGGTATGGACGATCACGAGTCTCGTCGTCTTCGCCTCCATCCTGGTGCACGGCATCAGCGCCACGCCGTTGATGCGCCGTTACGGGCGGCCGAGCGCCGTGGCACCCTTCCTGCGGCGGGCTTTTCGGGGAGCGAGGAAGCACTTTTGAACGTCGAGCCCTGGTCCTCGCTCGGCGGAACCGGCCGGTCCGCGTCAGCCGGTCGGCCGAGGGCGAGCCGGGCGAAGGCTGGCAACGGCATCCAGCCGCCGGCGAGACGGAGCTGGCTGGGGCGGTAGGATTCGAACCTACGAATGCCGGGACCAAAGCCCGGTGCCTTACCACTTGGCGACGCCCCAAGCCTAGGCGTTCATGTACAGTTGGCGCTGGTGCCTTGCAACTGGAGCGCAGCACCGGGGCCGAGGCCGAGGAGGGTTGCGGCGGAGGCGGCGTTGGCGGCGATCTCGAGCAGGCCGGCCGAGTTGGCGTACCAGAAGAGGTCGCCTTCTCTTGCGGCGCCGAAGGTGCGGGCGTGGGCGATGGGGCGGTCGTTGGCGAGCACGGTGGTCGTTTCGGGGACGGTCGCCGCGCGGCGGCCGCTGACGAGATTGCCGTAGGCATCGACATGGACGATGCGGTCGGCCTCGTCGGGCCAGTCGGGGTGGCGCGTCGGTGCGCCGGGCACGAGCCCGGCATCCAGGCCGAGGGCGAGGCGTGCTGCCGTGGGGGCGAACAGGTCGCGGCCGTGGAAGCTCGCCGACATGGCGGCCGGCCGCCAAGCTATGGCGTGGGTTTCCAGGGCGTCTGCCCGGCGCATGACCAGCTCGAAAAGGCCGTTGTCGGGGCCGACGAGCCAGACACCGTCGGCCTGGAGCGCAATCGGCCGGCGCGGGCCGCCGACGCCCGGATCGACGACGCCGAGGAGGACGTCGCCGGGCTCGAGCCGGCAGGCCAGGGCGGCCAGGTGGTAGGCGGCGAGGTCGGGGCGAAAGGCGGGGGCGTCGGCCATGAGGTCGACATACGGCACCTCTGGTGCGAGGCGCAGCGCCGCCATGCGCATCTCGCCCAGATAAGGCCCGCGCCAGCCGAAATCGGTGAAGGCGAGGATCATGGGCCGCCCGGTGCCACGGCAGACCGGCACCACCAGCGGGGATGGTCCCGGGCGATGCTGGCCGCGGCGGAAGCGGCCTTCCCCGCATCGGTGAAGAGGCCGAAGCAGGTCGCACCCGAGCCGGACATCCGGGCGACCAGGCAGTCGGGCTCCGTTCGAAGCCGCTCGAGCACCTCCTCGATCACCGGCGCCAGCCGCCGCGCCGCGGGCTCGAGCTCGTTGCGGCTCTCGAGCAGCCAGACGGCGAAGCGGGTGAGCGACGGGTGCGGCGGGAAGGGGGAGCGGGCGATGGCCTTGCGGTCCGGGTCGAGCGCCCTGAACACCTCGGCCGTGCCGAGGCCGATCCCGGGATTGACCAGGACCAGCGGCAGGTCGGGCAGGCCGCGCACCGGATCGAGCCTTTCGCCGATGCCGCGAAGGCGGGCCGGCCGGCCCCATAGGCAGACCGGGACATCGGCGCCGAGGGTGAGGCCGAGCTCGCGCAGACGGTCGGCCGGCCAGCCGAGCGCCATCGAGCGGGCGAGGCCGCGCAAGGTGGCCGCGGCATCCGCCGAGCCGCCGCCGATGCCGGCCGCCACCGGGAGATGCTTCTCCAGGCGGATGGCGACATCGACCTCGCGGTCGGCGGCCAGGGCGAGTGCTCGGGCGGCGCGCATGACGAGGTTGTCCTCGCTGGGGCCGAGCGCTCCGGCAAACGGCCCTACGACCTCGAGCGAGAACTCGCTCGCCGGCCTGAAGCTGAGCCGGTCGGCGATCGGTGCGAAGACGACGAGGCTGTCCAGCTCGTGGTAGCCGTCGGCCCGGCGGCCGGTGACGAGGAGGTCGAGGTTCAGCTTGGCAGGGGCCGTCTCGACCAGGGCCGCATCAGCCACTATTCGCCCCGTGCTCGCCCGATCCCTCGTCCAGGCCGTCGCGAAGCTTGCGCTCGATGATGACGACCTGGTCGTCATCGGGCTTGAAGGTCAGGGCCCGCTGCCACTGGAAGCGCGCCTCGCGCTGGCGCCCGGCGCGCCAGTAGGCGTCGCCCAGATGATCGTTGATCACCGGATCGTCGGGCTGCAGCTCGGCCGCGCGCTCGAGGTAGGTCACCGCCTCGTCGATGCGATCGAGGCGGAAATAGGCCCAGCCCAGGCTGTCGACGATGTAGCCGTCGTCGGGCCGCAGCTCGACCGCCCGGCGCAGCATCGCCTCGCCCTCGGCGAGGTTGATGCCCTGGTCGACCCAGGAATAGCCCAGATAGTTGAGCACCTGCGGCTGGTCGGGCTGCAGCTCCAGGGCGCGGAGGAAGTCGGCCTCGGCCTCGGGCCAGCGCCCGGTCCGCTCGCGGGCGATGCCGCGGGCGTAGAGGAGCGGCCATTGGCCCGCCGTGACCTCGCCGAGCCTGCCGATCGCCTGGTCATAGGCGCGCTCGGACTCGGCGAAGCGGTCCTGCCGCCGCAACAGGTCGCCCTTGGCGACCAGCGCGTCGATCCGCTCGGGGCGCTCCTCGGCCATCTGGTCGAGCCGGGCGATCGCCTCGTCCTCGTGGCCCGTGGTGGCCAGGACCTGGGCCCCGAGCAGGCGGGCTTCCCAGCCGAAAGGCGAGTCGGCCGGCACGCCGGCGAGGATGGCGAGCGCCTCCTCCGGATTGCCCTGGTCGAGCGAGATATCGGCGATGAGCAGGGCCACATCGCCCTGGCCGGGTGCCAGGTAGGCCGCCATGCGCGCCATCAAGAGCGCCTGGCCCTGGGCCTTCTGGTCGTTGAGCGCCCGGGCGAGGCTGAGCAGCGCGTCCGCCATCCCGCTGGCGGCATCGGTCACTGGCAGCGGTGGATGCTCGCCCGCCCGAAGCTGGGCCAGCGCCGCCTCGAGCGCGCTGTTGCCGGGGGTCGCCGCCAATTGCTCCTCGAGCATCCGGGCCGCCTCGCTGCCTCGGCCGCTCGCCGCCTCGATGGCGACGAGGCCGGTGACCAGCCGGGTCGGCGTGCGGCCGTCGCCGGTGACCAGGGGCTCGAGCTTCCCGCGGGCGGCGTCGGTCTGGCCGTCGAGGGCCAACATCATCGCCGCATGGTAGAGGCGGATGGCGCCGAGGCCGTCGTCGCGCTCCTCCTTGACGAGGGCGGCCACGGCCTCGTCCGGATGGCCGGCGCCGAACGTGATCCAGGCGTCGAGAATCGGCTTGGCGACGCCGACGATCCCCCGGTCGCCGACCGGCGCCAAGGCCGCCGCCGCCCTGGCGAAGTCGCCTGCCCTGACATCGCGGAAGACCAGCATGAGTGCTGCGTCCTCGGCGTCCGGGTCGATCTCGGCCAGGGATTCGGCGAGGGCCAGCGCTGTCGGATAGTCGCCGATGCCGAGATGCAGCGAGAAGACCTCGCGGCGCAGCTCGAGATTGTCGGGATCGAGGGCGAGGGCGTCGCCGAGATTCTCGGCGGCAGCGCGCAGGTCGCCGTCGGCGAGCGCGATGCGGCCGGCGAGGAAGCTCGATGCGAGATTGGCCGGCTCCGGCGGCTCGGTCGCGCCGATGGCCGGCTCGATCGGCCAGCCGCTGCTCGCCGCCTGGCGCGCGTCGCTGCAGCCGACCGCCGTGAGCAGGGTGGCCGTGACCAGGACGGCCAGCACCGGAGGTCCGCTTCTCGCCGCAGGCCCTGAGCTCATTCCTCGCTCCAAAAACGCACGCCGGCTGCACCGGTGGTCACTTGCGGCCATGAAGCCCGCCGCCGAGCCGCCCCCGGGCCTGGCCGCCAGCCCGGTCAACCGACTTGACGATCGTCGCCGCCCAAGCCACAAACCCGGTCAACTTGGCCACGCTGCTCGAGTGCATCGTGGCGTCAGAGATATTGCGGAGCGTGAGCGATGCTCAAGACGTCGAAGAGCAAGAACGACCCTACCGCCCGTGGACCGGCGCAGCAGCTGAAGACGATCGAGGGCAAGAAGATCAAGCCGGCCCTCTATGTCGGCACCGCTGTCGGCCATGGGCGCTACATAGCTGCCCAGGATGAGGGCGGCAAGCTGGTGCTCGACCGTGAAGGCAAGCCGATCGCCTATCGCGACATCTAGGGTTTTGGCGCGTCGCGCTTCGGCACCGCGCGGCGCCTCGATGGCCGGACCGGTCGCCCGCACCGGGCGCGGGCCGGCCTGACGAGCGGCCCCTCCGTATCGGGGGCGGGCCGGGCGAGAAGACGATCCAACGATCGTGCAAGCGGTCGGAGAGGATCGCGGGGGGCCAGTGGCCCGAGTCGGAGGGACAGTGAGACCAGGCGGACAAACGCCAGCTTGGCCGACGGATGTGACCGCGCTGTCGGCGCTGCTCGACTGGTATGGCATGGCCGGCGTGGACTGCGCCGTCGCACCCGTGCCGTTGCCGGCGTGGCGGATCCCGGCGGACCCCCGCGATCTGGCCGGGCCGGCGGCGAAGCCGGTTGCGGCACCCTCGGCTCAGCCGCGTCCCGCCCCGCCGCAAGGGGCCGCCCCGCCACCGAAGCCCAAGGCGGTGCCGGCGCTCCTGGTGCCGGAGAGCCGGCGCGTTGGCAGCGCCCGCGAGGTCGCCCGGAGCTGCCGGAGCCTCGAGGAGCTCGAGGCGGCGCTCCAGGACTTCGACGGCTGCGCCCTCCGCGAGACGGCGAGCCGGCTCTGCTTCGCCGACGGCAATCCCGAGGCGGAGGTGATGCTGATCGGCGAGGCGCCCGGTGCCGAGGAGGATCGCCAGGGGCGCCCCTTCGTGGGTCCGAGCGGGCAGCTTCTCGATCGGATCCTCGAAGCCGTCGGCCTCGACCGGACGCGGGTCTGGATCACCAACGTCCTCTACTGGCGCCCGCCCGGCAACCGGCCGCCGACAACCGGCGAGATCGCCGTCTGCCTGCCGTTCCTCGAGCGGCAGATCGAGCTTCTGGCACCGCGCTTCATCCTCTTCGTCGGCGCCGTCGCCGCCAAGGCGCTGCTCGAGCGCAGCGAGGGCGTCACCAAGCTGCGCGGCCGCCCCCTCGTCCACCGTACCGCCGAAGGCACCGAGATTCCCTGCCTCGTCACCTTCCATCCGGCCTATCTCCTCCGGCAGCCTCTGAACAAGCGGTTCGTCTGGCGCGACATGCTCGCCATGCGTGCGCGGCTCGACGAGCTGGGGGTCGCATGCGGCGCGTCCTGAGCGCGGCGGCGCTGCTCCTCGCCGTGGCGGTGACGCCGGCGGCGGCGCAGAGCCTGCTCGGGAATGGTGCGCGCGATGTCGCCCGCGTCGATCCGACCCTGCCGACGCCCACGGTCTTCGACAGCCTGCCCCGCCCGCTCGGCAGCGAGGACGCAGCTCTCTATCGGATGATCTTCGAGCTCCAGGAGCATGGCCGCTGGCCGGAGGCCGACAGGCTGATCGGCCGCCTCGATGACCGCCTCCTGATGGGCCATGTCCTGGCCCAGCGCTTCCTGCATCCCACGGCCTACCGCTCGAGCTATGCCGAGCTGCGGAGCTGGCTCGAGGACTATGCCGATCATCCGGAGGCCGCGACCATCCATCGGCTGGCCGAGCGGCGTCGGCCGGCCGGGGCGGCGCCGCCACCCGAGCCTGTCGCCGGCTATCTCGGCGGCTCCGGCCAGGAGCTCCTGGAGGAGGCGGCGACGCGCTATGACGGTCCCGAAGGCCGGTCGGCCGCGGACAGCCAGGCGGTTGCCGAATGGCTCGGCGCGGTCAAGGCGCTGGTCGCCAGGAACCAGCCGACGGAGGCGCGCCGGCTCTTGCGGCACAAGGCGGCGCGGCTCGCCAATCCGGTCGAGCAGGATCTGGCGCGCTGGTCGATCGCCAAGAGCTACCTCGTCAACCGCAAGGACAAGGAGGCGTTCGAGCTCGCCAGCGCCGCCGCCATCCGCTCGGGCATGGTCGAGCCGCGCATCCACTGGACGGCCGGGCTCGCCGCCTGGCGGCGTGGCGACATCGCGCGCGCCGGCCGGCACTTCGCGGCGCTGGCCCGCTCGGACGGCGCCTCGAGCGACGTGGCGGCCGGCGCCTTCTGGGCGGCGCGCGCGGCCCTTCGCCTGGTCGAGCCCGCCCGCTACCGCCAGTATCTGGAGATCGCTGCCAGCGCCTCGGACGGCTTCTATGGCATCCTGGCGCAGCACGTGCTGGGCGGGCCGGTGCTGTTCGACTGGCACCAGACCGCCATGGCGACCGATCACATGGGTGCCCTCATGCGGGTCGACGGGGCGCGGCGGGCCATGGCGCTCGGCCAGCTCGGCCGCTACCGCGACGCCGAGGCGGAGGTCCGCAAGCTCGCGGCCAGGGCAACCCCGTCGCTGACCGAGGCCCTGGCGGCGCTGGCCGAGAAGCTGCATCTGCCGGCGGCGCAGATGCGCGTGGCGCAGCGCGCGCGGCTGCAGGACGGACGGCGCCAGGACGGCGCCCTCTATCCCATCCCCGACTGGCGGCCGACGACAGGCTTCAGCCTCGACCGCGCCCTCCTCTTTGCCGTGATGCGGGCCGAGAGCGGCTTCGATCCGGCGGCCGAGAGCAGCGCCGGGGCGCTCGGCGTGATGCAGGTCATGCCGAGCACGGCCGAGGCCATGGCCAGGAAATACGACATCGCCTACGAGGGGGCGGCGAGCCTGCGCGATCCGGCGACCAACATGGCGTTCGGGCAGGCCTATCTCGAGCGGCTGCGCGACACCTGGTTCATCGGCGACAGCGTCATCGACATCGGCATCGCCTACA
>CAYMTA010000127.1:0-8375 GCA_964393275.1 uncultured Geminicoccaceae bacterium
GCCATGACGATGCAGCCGGCGAGCGGGCGAACGATGATGCCGTGCTCCAGCCCGGCCTCGTAGACCGCCTTGCTGAGCCCGCCGACCGCGAGGCTGGCGGCCATGTCCTTGCCCGTTGCACCGGGCAGCGCAACGTCGAGCGCACCCATCAGGCCGAACCTCCGGCTGCCGGCGACCAGTGGATGGCTGCACAGCCGGTCCAGCGTGCGGTTCCAATAGGGGATGAGGCGCTGGACGTGGCCCAGGATGTCGCGGCGCTCGAAGATCTCGAGCACCTTCAAGCCCACGGCGGCGGAGACCGTGTGGCCCTGATGCGTGCCGCCATGCGCGAACCAACCCTTCGTGTCGCTGCCGCGCTCGAGCCGGCCGGCGAACTCCTCGCCCATGATCAGGGCGGCGAGCGGCATGTAGGCGCCGGAGATGCCCTTGGCGCAAGTGACGCAATCGGGCTCGAGCCCCATGGCCTCGCTCGCCCACATGTGGCCGCTGCGGCCGAAGCCGGTGACCACCTCGTCGACGAAGAGCTTGACGCCGTAGCGGTCGAGCACCGCCTTCACCTTGGCGAAGTAGCCCTCGGGCGGCGGGAACATGCCACAGGAGACCGAGACCGGCTCGGCGATCATCCCGCCGACCGTCTCGGGCCCGGCGGCCTCGATCGCCTGCTGAAGCTCGGCCGCCAGCCGATCGGTGAAGGCCGCCTCGTCCTCGCCGGGCTCGGCCGCGTTCGGCCAGGCCGGATGTGACACCAGGATCGATTCCTGCATCGGCAGGGCGAAGCTGGCATGCAGGTCGCTGCCGCCGCCGAGGGCTGCCATCGCGATCGTGCTGCCGTGATAGCTGCCGCGCCGCGAGACGATCTTGCGCCGCAGGGGCTCGTCGGCGAAGTGGTTGCCGTACCACATGAACTTGATCAGGTGGTCGTTCACCTCCGAGCCGGTGGTGCTGAAATGCACGCGCGCATTGGGGATGGGCGCGATGGCCGCCAGCTTCTCGGCGAGCTCGAGCACCGGCGTGGTCGTCCGGTGGATCGCCGAGGGGTACATGGGCAGGGTTCGAAGCTGGCGGCTCGCCGCCTCGGCCAGCTCCTCGTCGCTGAAGCCGAGGGTGGCGCAATAGAAGGACGAGACCGCCTCGATATAATCCTTGCCGCGCTCGTCGATGATGAAGATGCCCCGGCCCCGCTCGAACACCAGCGGCCGCTCGCTCCGCAGGCGGCGCAGATCGCTGAAACCGAGCAGGAGACTGTCGGCCCGGTGATTGGTCGGAGCCACGCGCAACGTCATCGGTCTCTCCCGGATCAGGGACAAGGTGCGAGCCCAGGGCGCGTCGCGACTTGCGTGATTGACAGCGTTCCGCAACCGGCTAGGACAGGTTAAACGTTTAATCTTGGATGGATGCTGTGGCAATCGACTTCGAGAAGCTGCGGGCCGAGCTCTACACGGCCGTTCTCTCCGACACCCTGGACGCGCTGGGGCACACCCGTCAGGCGATGAAGCCGTTCGTGCGTCCCCTGGACGACCGGTCGGTGGTGTTCGGGCGTGCCCGCACCGGCCTCTTCATGCCGATCTTTCATGTGCCCGAGGGCGAGAACTTCTACGAGCTCGAGATCAAGCTGGTCGACGACCTCGAGGCCAACGAGGTCGCGGTCTTCGCCTGCAACGGCCCGACCGACCGTATCGCACCCTGGGGGGAGCTGCTGTCGACCGCCGCCAGCTATCGCGGTGCGGTGGGCTGCATCACCGACGGGCTGGTGCGCGACGTGCGGCAGATCCGGGCCATGAATTTTCCGGTCTTCCACGGCGGCATCGGCCCGCTCGACAGCCAGGGCCGCGGTCGGGTGATGGCGATCGACGTGCCGGTCGAGTGCGCCGGCGTGCCGGTGCGCTCGGGCGACCTCGTCTTCGGCGATGTCGACGGCGTGGTGGTCATCCCGAGGGAGATCGAGGACGCGGTGCTCAAGGCAGCGCTCGAGAAGGTCAAGGGCGAGAACAGGACGCGCGACGAGCTCGCCCGGGGGCTCAAGCTCGCCGACGTCTACGCGAAATACGGCGTGCTCTGAGCGGGTGGCGGCCGGTGCCGAGGACGGGCGCCGGTCGTCGTTCGAGTTAAATCGTCCAATCGGGAGGCTAACATCATGATCAAACGTCTGGCACTTGCCGCGGCCGTCGGCATCCTGGGCTTTGTCCCGGCGGCGGACGCGGCGGACTTCACCATCCGCGCCAGCCATGCCGAGTCGACAGAGAGCCCACTGCACAAGGGCTGGCTGGTCTTCAAGGCCTATGTCGAAGGGGCGAGTGGCGGCCGCATCGCGGTCGACGTGCTGCCGGCGGGTCAGCTCGGCTCGATCCACGACGCGCTCGAGCAGGCCCAGCTCGGCGCCATCGAGGTGGCGCAGGGCGACGAGGCCAATCTCGATCCCTTCTTCGCGCCCATGCTGTTCCTCTCCACCCCCTATCTCTTCGCCGACGGCGACGAGGCGCTCGAGTTCCTGCGCCGGCCGTTCTTCCAGGAGCTGAGGGAGCGGATGGCGGAGGAATCCCGCCTGCGGATGCTCAGCGCAGCACCCTACGGCTTTCGCTCGTTCACCAACAATGTCCGGCCGCTGAAGACGGCGGCCGATCTCGAGGGCATCCGCATGCGGGTGCCACCGAGCCCGATGTCGATCGCCATGGTCGAGGCAATGGGCGGCTCGCCGACGCCGGTGCCATGGGAGGAACTCTACGGCGCCCTGCAGCAGGGGGTCGTCGACGGTCAGGAGAATCCGATCGGCATCGTCTACGACTACTCCTTCTTCCAGGTGCAGAAGTACCTCACGGTCGACAATCACCAGCTCGGCCTCAACACCATCATGATCAACGAGGACTTCTTCCAGAGCCTGCCACCGGACCTTCGCCAGATCGTCGTCGCCGGGGCGCAGGAAGGTGCCATGACCGAGTTCGGCGAGCGCAATTACCAGGCCCGGGTCAGCGCGGTCGACGCGCTGCGCGGCGAGGGCATGGAGGTCTACATCCCCTCGGCCGAGGAGCGCGCCACCTTCCGCGATGCGACGCTCGAGCCGATCCGCGCCTATCTGACCGATCAGCTCGGCGCGGAGTTCATCGACGCGCTCTATGCGGAGGTCGAGGCGCTTCGCGCCGATCGCCTAGCCCGGGTCGAATGAATGAGCCGCGGACGCCCGGGATCATCCCCCGGGCGTCGCCCGTGGCCCCGGCCGGCCCGGCGCTTCGGGCCTTCCGCTGGCTGGTCGACGCCATCCTGGTGACCTCCCTCGGGGTCATCTCGGTCGTGCTGATCTGCCAGGTCGTCATGCGCTACGTCTTTCACGCGGCCCTGCCCTGGCCGGAGGAGCTCTCGCAGTTCCTCCTCGTCCTCTTGACCCTGCTCGGCGGTTACCGCGCCCTCGAGATGGACATGCACATCCGCCTGCAGGTGCTGGACGATTTCCCCTGGCCCCGGCTGGTCATGCTGCTCCGACTCGCCGGCTATGCGGCCAGCGCCGCCTTCATGCTCTACGTCGCCTATGGCGGCCTCTCGCTGACCTTGCGCAGCATGCACACGCCCTCGACAGCGCTCCGACTGCCCATGGGTGTCGTCTACGTGACCCTGCCGATCGCCTTTGGCCTCATGACCATCCTTCTGATCGTCATCATGGTCCGCCTGGTTCGGGGCCGTGACGTTGTGCTGGACCGCCCGGAATGACCGGCGTTGTCCTGCTGGTCTTCCTGGCCTTCCTGCTCGTCGTCGGCACGCCGATCGCGTTCGGGGTCGGCATCGTCGCCGTCGCCGGCATCGTGCTATCCGGCGTCGGCAACCCGGCCGTGGTGGCGCAGCGCGCCTTCGCCGGCATCAACAGCTACCCCCTGCTCGCCTTGCCGCTCTTCGTCCTGGCCGGCAATCTCCTGGTCTCCGGCGGCATCATCCATCGTCTCGTCAGCTTCGCCGATCTGGTCGTCGGCCGGTTCAGGGGCGGCCTCGCCCAGGTCAACATCGTCTCCAACCTGATGATGGCCGGCATCTCGGGCTCGGCCACCGCCGACACGGCAGCCCTCGGCTCGGTGATGGTGCCGATGATGCAGGCGAAGGGCTATTCGACGGCCTTCGCGGCAGCGCTCACCACCTCGGCCGCGATCGTCGCCCCGATCATCCCGCCGAGCCTCGTCATGGTGATCTACGCCATCCCGACGCGGCTATCGATCGGTGCCATGTTCATGGCCGGGATCGTGCCGGGCCTGATCGTCACCGCCCTTTTCATGGCCTATGTCGCCTTCGCCACCCGCAGCCGCGAGCCCGACTCCGCGGGGCTGCCGGAAGAGGGCGTCTGGCGGACGCTGCTCGCCGGCCTGCCCGTCCTGGGTGCGCCTGTGATCATCGTCGGCGGCGTGCGTGGCGGCGTCTTCACGGCGACCGAGGCCGCCGCCGTCCTGGTCGGCTACGTGCTCTTGCTGACGCTCGTCGTCTATCGCTCGCTCGACGCGGCGCGGCTGGTCGCGACACTGCGAGAGAGCGCTCTCACCACTGCGGTCGTGATGTTCGTCGTCGCCACCTCGACCATCTTCGCCTGGTATCTGGCGATCGAGAACGTGCCGGGGCTGGTGCGCGATCTCTTCGTCTCGCTCACCGACAACGCCCATGTCTTCCTCATGCTGGTGAACATCTTCCTGCTCATCGTCGGCTGCTTCGTCGACACGGTGCCGGCCATCCTGATCTTCGTGCCCATCCTGCAGCCGGCGGCCGCCGGCTTCGGCATCGATCCGATCCACTTCTCGATCATCGTCATCCTCAACCTCATGGTCGGGCTGAACACGCCGCCCATCGGCACCAACCTCTTCGTCATCGCCTCGGTGGCGAAGCTGCGGATCGGCCAGGTCTCGAAGGCGCTGATCCCGTTCTTCATGATCAAGCTCGTGGCCCTCGGCATCATCACCTACGTGCCGTTCCTCTCCCTGGCCCTGCCCCGGGCCATGGGGCTGATCCGTTGACGGTGCCGCCCTGACCCGCACCCGCGCCCCCACCCTGCATACGGTGGCCCGCGCCGCCGGCGTCTCCACCGCCATCGTCTCGCGGGTGGTCAACGGGCACTTCCACGGCATGTCGGTGGCCACCAGGGCGCGGGTGGAGGCGGCGATCGACGATCTCGGCTACTTCCCCAACCGCGCCGCCCGCTCGCTGCGCACGAGGCGCCATCATCGGATCGCCCTCGTCGCCGTCGACAGCTCGCCGGAATTCCTCGCGGACCCGTTCACGACCTATGTCGTGGCCGGCCTCTCCAATGCCCTCTCGGAGGAGAATTACGGCCTCCTCGTGCAGCGGCTGAACCACCGGGCACCGCTCGAGACGCTGCTGATGCGGGCCCAGGATGCCGATGCGATCACGCTCTTCATGTCCGGCCCGCGGAGCGAGCGGCTGGCGCTGGTCGAGCGGTGCCGCGAGCTCGGCCTGCCGCTCCTGGTCTTCCAGGAAGCGCTCGAGCCGATCCCCGACGATGTCTGCGTCGTGCGCCAGGACGATGGGGCGGGCGGCCGCTGGCTCGGCGAGCGCATCCGTGGCCTGGGCCTCTCGGATGTCCTCGCGGTCGTGCCCGAGCTCGCCTGGCCGGCGATCGAGGCGCGGCTCGAAGGACTGCGCGAGGGGCTCGCCGGCACGGCCGAGGCAGCGGTCCTCGAGGTTCCGGAGACCGACATGGAGGCGGTCGCCGCGGCCCTCGATCGGAAGCTCGGCACGCATGTGCCGAAGGCGATCTTCGCCAGCAACGACCGGCTCGCCGCCCAGGCGATCGGCGCCCTCTCGAGGCTCGGTCATCGCGTGCCCGAGGACGTGCGGGTCAGCGGATTCAACTGCCTGCCGAGCACCGGTGCCGTCCATCCGTCCTTGACCACCATCCGCTCGCCGGCCTTCAGGCTGGGTGCGGAGGCCGCCGGTCTGCTGGTCCGACGCCTCGCGGATGGGCAGTTCGAGACGAACGAGCTCGTGCTGCCCGTCGAGCCCTTGCCCGGATTGTCGCTCTAGCAGGCTGCCGGAGCCGGGGGCGCATTGGACAACTCGATTGGCGCTTCCGGTCGATCGGGTCGGAGGCTATCGAGAAGGGGTCGGTCATGGGGGAAGCAGACATGTCAGGCGGGTCGAGGACTGCGAACGAGGCTGCTTTCGAAGCGCTTGGCCGCCTCCTCCCGGGTGGCAGCGCCAGCGCCGCCCGCCGGCTGTCACGGCCCCTCGTGTTCAACCGCGCGGAGGGCGTCGAGCTCACCGCCGAGGACGGCCGAACCTATATCGACTTGAATTCCGGCTATGGCGCCATCCTGCTCGGCCGGAACGACCCCTGGCATGTGGCGCGCACCGCCGAGCTTTCGGACGGCATGGACCTCGTCGGCCTCGGGACCACCCGGCTCGAGCTGGATCTCGCCGAGCGGTTGATCGAGCACATTCCGGCGGCCGAGCTCGTCGCCTACTGCACCTCCGGCACCGAGGCCACGCTGCATGCCGTGCGGCTCGCCCGGGCGGTGACCGGGCGGCGGCGGATCATCAAGTTCCAGGGCACCTATCACGGCTGGCACGACTACGTGGCGATGAATTGGGTGAGCCCAAAGGACAGGCTCGGCCGGGCCGATCCGTTCACCGCGGGCGCCCTCCCCGAAGCCATGGCGGCGACCACCATCCTGCCCTTCAACGACCTCGGCGCCATCGAGGCCGTGCTCGACCCCGCCGACCACGATGTCGCCGCCGTGCTGGTCGAGCCGCTCATGCACAATATCGGCTGCATCCCGTTCGAGCCCGGCTATGCGGAGGGCCTGAAGGCGCTCTGCGAGCGGCGGGGCGTGCTCCTGATCTTCGACGAGATCATCACCGGCTTTCGCCATGCGCTCGGCGGCTACCAGTCGATCATCGGCATCACCCCCGACATCGCCACCTTCGGCAAGGCGATCGGCAACGGCCATCCGCTCTCGGCCATCGTCGGCCGCCGCGATCTGCTGCAGCGCTTCGCCGCCGCCCCGCCGCATGGCGTGGCGCTCGGCGGCACGTTCAACGCGCATCCCCGCTCGGTGGCGGCCGCCCTCGCCACGATCGAGCGGATGGGCGAGCCCGATGCCTATCCGGCCCTCTACGCCAAGGGCGAGGCGCTCGCGGCAGCCCTCGAGCGCGCGGTCGCCGCATCCGGCATCACCGCCGTCGTCACCCGCTTCGGCTCGGTCGTGGTCCTCCACTTCCAGGCGGAGGCGCCCCGCCGCTTCGAGGATCTCGTCCAGGGCGACCTCGTGCTCGACGCCGCCTTCCGCCGGGGCCTGCTCGACCGTGGCATCGCCACGGCCGCCCAGCCGCTCAGGCGCTTCTGCGTGACCCTGGCGCACGAGGACCATCACATCGCCCGCGTCGAGGAGGCCGCCCACGCGGTCCTGCGGGATCTCGCCCGACAGCGCGCCGAGGCGCCGCCGGCGTGACCGTTTCGGCGGCCAGCCTCCTCTCGCTCGATGGACGGGTCGCCCTGGTCACCGGCGCCTCGCGCGGCATCGGCTTGGCCTTGGCGGAGGCGTTGGCCTCGGCCGGTGCGCATGTCGTCTTGAATGCCCGGCAATCGGCCCCGCTCGAGACCGGCGTCGCCGCCATCCGGGCCACCGGCGGCAGCGCCGAGGCGGCACCTTTCGACGTGCGCGACGCGGCGGCGGTCATGAATGCCATTGCCGGGATCGGGGACCGGCTCGGCCGGCTCGACATCCTGGTGAGCAATGTCGGCGGCGGCGTGCGCAAGCCCTTGGTCGAGCAGACCGACGCCGATTTCATCGCCGCGATCGATACCAATCTCGTCGCCTGCTTTCGCCTCGCCCGCGAGGCGTCGCGGCTGATGGTGGGCCACGGCTTCGGCCGGATTCTCGCGACCTCGTCGGTCAATTCCGTCGTCGCCCGGCCGACCATGGCTGGCTACGTCGCGGCCAAGGCCGGCCTGAATGGGCTGGTGCGAGCTCTCGCCGTCGAGCTGGCGCCGGCTGGAATCTGCGTCAACGCGCTGGCGCCCGGCTATTTTCCGACCGAGGCGAACCGCGTCTTGCGCGCGGCCAACCCGGGTCTCGTGGCCCAGGTCGAGGCCCGCACGCCGATGGGCCGCTGGGGGTCCGTCGAGGAGCTGGCTGCCGCCGCCATCTTCCTCTGCTCGCCCGGTGCCTCGTACTGCACCGGCCAGATCCTCGCCGTAGACGGCGGGCTTTTGGCGTCACTCTAGCGGAGCACGCCCATGCGCATCGCGCTTTTGAACATCGGCCAGGAAACCAACGACTTCAATCCGCAGCCGACGACGCTGGCGGACTACCGCTCCTTCGGTCTCTACGAGGGTCAGGAGATGCTGGAGAAGCTGCGCGGCCTCGGCGAGGTCGGCGGCTATCTCGAGG
>CAYMTA010000128.1:0-7937 GCA_964393275.1 uncultured Geminicoccaceae bacterium
TGCCCTCGAAGATGACGGCGAAGCGAAAGAGCGCCATGGCGTGATGGAAGGGCTGCGGAAGCTGCCCGTGGTCCGAGCGTGCCTTGTAGGCCGCGAGGAATTCCGCCTCCTCGGGGATGCCGAGAGCGGGTCGGTCGAGGCCCATGAGCCCGCCGAACTCGGCCGGGGTCGAGTGCCAGGCCATGGCGGCGTGCGCCAGGTCGGCGAGCGGATGGCCCAGGGTCGAGAGCTCCCAGTCGAGAATGCCGATGACGCGGGGCTCGGTCGGATGCAGCATGAGGTTGCCGAGGCGGAAGTCGCCGTGGACGATCGTTGCCGTGTCGTCGGCCGGGATGTGGGCGGGCAGCCAGTCGATCAGCCGCTCGATATCGGCGCAGTCGCGCGTCCTGGAGAGCTCCCACTGGCGGGTCCAGCGGGCGATCTGCCGGGCGAAATAGCCGGTCGGCCGGCCGAAATCGGCAAGGCCCAGACGGGCCCAGTCCACCTCGTGCAGCAGCGCCAGCGTCTCGGCCATGGAGCGATAGACGGCATGGCGCTCCCCGGGCGTGAACCCGGGGAGCGCATTGTCGTGGACCACCCGGCCGTCGAGCCGCTCCATCAAATAGAAGGGGGTGCCGATGACCTCCTCGTCGTCGGTGTAGAGGATGGTTCTCGGCACCGGCACGTCGGTCTCGCCCAGGGCGGTCAGCACGCGGTATTCGCGGTCGACGGCATGGGCCGAGGGCAGCACGGGGCCGTCCGGCTTCTTGCGCAGGACCAGTTGGCGGCCCGGCCAGGTGACGAAGAAGGTCGGGTTGGACTGGCCGCCGGCGATCCGCTCGATCCGCGGCTCGCCCTGGAGCTCCGGCAAGCGGCTCCGGAGGAAGCGATCGAGGCGGGCCGGGTCGAAGGCCGGCGCCGGTGGTGGTGCGCTGTCGTTCATGGTGTTTCGGTGGCCGGACGGGAGGCCGCCTCGGCGAGGTCGAGGCGGTAGAGGAGGAGGCCGCTGGTGACGATGACGCCGGCGCCGATGATGGTGGTGGCGCTCGGCAGGTCGGCGAAGACGACGTAGCTCGCGATCATCGCCCAGAGGAGCTGGACGTAGGTGAAGGGGGCCATCTTCGACGCTTCGGCCCGCTGCAGCGCCATGATGACGAGGAGGTGGCCGGCGGCGCCCAGCGAGCCGATGACGATGAAGATCAGCCATTGCGTCGGGGTCGGGGCCTGCCAGTGGAAGGGCACGACGAGGCTGAGCACGACGACGCCGACGAGGCCGCCATAGAGGAGCGAGACGATGGGCTGGGCCTCCCGGACGATGCGGGTCGAGATCTGGTAGAGGGCGTAGAAGAAGGCGCAACCGAGGGCGAGGGCGGCGCCGAGGCCGAAGCTGCCGCCCTGCGGCTGGACGATGATCATGGCGCCGCTGAAGCCGAGGCCGATCAGCACCCAGCGCCAGGCGACGACCCGCTCGCGCAGCACGAGCACGGCGAGGCCGGCGACGAAAATCGGGGCGAGGAAGATGATCGACGCCACCTCGGCGAGCGGCAGGAGGGCGAGCGCCATGAAGTTGGTGATGGTCGCGAGCAGCAGCAGGATCGAGCGGCCGATCTGGACCGCGACCTGGCCGGCGCGCAGCACGCCGAGGACGCTCTTGGGGAAGACCACGACGACGAAGGCGACGTGGAAGAAGTAGCGCGCCCAGGTGATCATCATCGGGCCGAAATCCGCCGTCAGCAGCTTGACCAGCGTGTTCATGACGACGAAGAGCACGCCGCCGGCGATGACGAGGCCGAGGGCGGCCAGGACCTGGCGATGATCGGGAGTCACGATGTCCCTAGGCGGCGACGAGGCCGTGCTCGACGGCGAGCCGCTTCAGCATGGTCATGCCCGGGTCGAGCACCTCCTCGGCACTTTTCGCCACGGGCCGCCAGACGGAGAGCGCCCTGGCGAGGGCCGGCGGCATGTTGATGAAGGCCTCGCCGACGATGTCGCCCTCAAAGCCGATCTCGGCCAGGGCGGCCATGGTGGCAGCGAAATCCACCGTCCCGGTGCCCGGCACGCCGCGATCGCTCTCGGAGAGATGGATGTATTTCAGGTGCCGGCCCGCCTTCAGGATGCCGCTCCTGAAGCCCTTCTCCTCGATGTTCATGTGGTAGGTGTCGAGATGGATCATCAGGGCCGGCTCGCCGATCCGCTCGATCAGCGCCACGGCCTGGGCGGCGGTGTTGACGAGGTGCGTCTCGTAGCGGTTGCAGGGCTCGAGGCCGAGGGTCATGCCGAGCTCGCCCGCCCGCCTCGCCACCGGGCGGAGCGCCCTGGCGATGTTGGCATACTCGCCCTCGGTCGGCGGCACGCCCGTGGTGTAGCCCAGGGTCGAGTAGGTGACGCCGGAGAGCGTGTTGGAGCCCAGCCCGTGCGCCGCCTCGAGCGCCTTCATGAGGAAGGCCGTCGCCTTCTCGGGGTGCAGGGGGGCCGTGACCTCGAACGGCAGGCCGAGCGAGCAGGTGGGGGCGATCTCATGCTTGTCGAAGAGGGCGCGGCTGTGCGGCACGTCGACGGCGTCGGGGTCGAGCAGGGCGATCTCGATCACGTCGAGGTCGTGGTCGGCGGCGAGCGGCACCACCTTCTCCGCCGCCTCCCGGGTCCAGGCGGCGGTCCAGAGGCTGCTGTGCATGCCGAATCGAACCATTGCGTCTCTCCCCGGACGGCTGTTCACTGCTGCCTGGAACCTAGAGGCGTTCAGCGTCGGGCGAAAGGGGCGGGAGGGCGATGATCACGGCCGCCTATGTCGGCACCATGGCAGGCTACAATGCCTGGCAGAACGGCCTCGTCTACGGCGCCGCCGGGACGCTGGACGAGACGGCGCGACGGGCCGAGCGGGGCGCTTTCTTCGGCTCGATCCATGGCACGCTCTGCCATCTGCTCTGGGGCGACCAGCTCTGGCTGCACCGCTTCGCCGGCACGCCGCCGCCCGCCGTGCGGGACATCGGCGGCTCGGTCGCCTTGTGCGCCACCTGGGACGAGCTGTGCGCCGAGCGCCGGCGCTTCGACGGGGTGATCCGCGACTGGGCGGCGGGCCTCGAGCCGGCCTGGCTCGAAGGCGAGCTTTGCTGGCATTCGGGGGCGATCGGCCGGGAGGTGACGCGGCCGAAGGCGCTTTTGGTGGTCCATCTCTTCAATCACCAGACACATCACCGGGGCCAGGTGCACGCCATGCTGACCGCGGCCGGGGCCAAGACCGGGCCGACCGATCTGGCGTTCATGCCGGATGATTTTTGACCGGCTCGGCGCGGATGGAGCAGCCGTCAAGCAGCGGCCCGGGCTTCGCCAGCCTCCTGAAGGCTTGACGGCCGCGCGACCGGACAACAGGGCGACGAAGAGGCGACCACGATGGACCCGCTGGCGGGTCTTGTTCAGGTGCTCGGCAACTCTTGCCTGTGGGGATTTGTCGGCCTGCTCAGCCTGGCGTTCTCCCTGCTGGTCAATGCCGCGCTCGGCAAGAAGCTCGGCCGCCAGCAGATCGACCGGCTGCTCGAGAGCCGCCGGCATCCGCGTCGTTATCATGAGTTGCTGCAGGTGGCGCTCGGCCTCGTCGATCGCTGGCTGACGCCAGCCATCGGACCGTCGCCCGAGACGCGCGAGGCGGAGGGGCGACGTGCCTGGTCCTGGCCGCTGCTCGACTTCAGCCTGCGGCTGGCGATCGCCTATCCGCCGCTGACGGTGCTGCTCATCTGGGCGATAAGCGGCACGGACGAGAAGCTCGGCAGCCAGCTCGCCCTGCCGTCGGCCGGCTGGCTCGCTCGCGGCGGCGTCCTGGCCGGCCTAGCGCTTCTCACCTGGCTTGTGCTTCGAAGCCGTCGTGCGCAAGCACAAGGCAAGACATGCTGGTTCATTGCCTACCTCGTGGTTGCTGGCGGCGTCGCTTTCATTGTCACCGGCGCTGTCCTTGCCGCCGTCACTGACGCCATGGCGGTCGCTGTCATTTTCATTGTCGTGCTTCCTGTCGTTGTCGCTGGCGTTGTCGCCGTCGCTGTCCCTGGGCCTGTCGCTGTGCCAATTGCTCTCGCTCTCGCCAGCACTGTCCCGGTTGCTCTCGCTCTCGCCAGTCCTGCCCCTTTCACTCTCGTTGTCGCTGTCCCTGCCGCTCTCGCTCTCAAGCGACTAGTGGCGCGAACCCGCTTCGGCCTGCTGGCCTATGCCGGGCTCGTCGTGCTGCCGCTCGGCGCCCTGGCGGTCGCCGTTCGCCTCATGCCGGATCTCAATCCGTCAGTCGCGACCTGGCTGCTGCTCGTCGTCGGCCTGCCGTTGCTCAACGCGGTGCTCGTTTTCCTTTCGTTCGGGCTGACACGCTGGCTGCTGCGACGCGGCGCCGTCTCGCCGGCGTGGCCGTCCCTGGCCTGGGCGCTCGGCAACGTGGCGAGCGCGCTCGGCCTCGCCGCGCTTCTTGGGCTGGCGCTGGTCGCGGCGGCGCAGTGGATGAACGGGCTGGATGCCGCGCCGCTGCTCGATCTCATGGCGCTCCTCACCGATATCCATGCGGAGCCCGAAGCCTACTGGTGGCTCCAGATCACCCTCCTCTCGACGCTCCTGCCAACGCTGGCCCATCTGGTGCTGGCGAGCTTCGGCACGCTCCTGGCGATCATGCCCGAGGGCGTGGCCCTCTTCATCCGCCGGCAGCTCCCTCGGATCGAAGTGGACGCGATGGCCAGGTGGCTGGCGTTCTGGACGCTGTCGGCGATCGGATTCTTGGCGATCGCGGCCGTGGCCCTGGCGCTCCACGGGCTGGTCAGCGGTGCTTCCGCCGCCTTCCCGCATTTGGGACGAGGTTATCTCCGGCTGCTCGAGCGCTTTGCTGCATGGCTCGGAGCATCAGATCCGCCCGGCTCGTTCTGAGCCCGTTCATTCAGGTGGAAAAATCATCGATCAGCCGGCTGGGCTTCGCCAGCTTCTCGAGGGCCGGGCGGTCGTGCAGGAGAATCCTTGGGCCCTGCACCTCGACGCCATGGGAGCCCAGCGTGGCGAAGGCGCGGGACAGGTTCTCCGGGGTCATGCCGAGGCGGGCGGCGAGGGTCCGCTTCTCGACCGGGATGAGGACGGCACCGTCGCCGTCATGGCGGAGCAGCCAGTTGGCGAGGCGCTCGACGCCGGTTCGCAGCTTCTGGCTCTTCAGCTCCTTGACCATGTCCCGGCAGTCGGTGGCGAGCTCGGCGGTGACGGCGGCCATGAAGCTCTGGTCGTCGCGCATGGTGGCGCGGACCGCTTCGGCCGGGAGCATCAGGATGCGGGACTTCTCCAGCGTGCGGGCGGCCTGGAGGTAGACCTGGTCCGTCAGCACGGCGGCGAGGATGAAGGTGCGGCAGGGGCGAACGAAGCCGAGCGTGGTCTCGCGGCCGCCATGGGCGGTCACCATCTCGACCATGCCCTCGACCACGACATGGAGGAAGTCGGCGGGGTCGTCCTCGTGGATCAGGACGAGGCCGGGCGGAAAGCGCTGCAGGAAGCCGCGCTGCAGGAGCGCCGCGAAGTGCCGGTCGGCGCAATCGCGGAACAGCGGCAGGGCACGAATTTCCTCAGCTTCCTCGGGCCGCATGGTCCCCCCGTCCAGGATG
Organism: uncultured Geminicoccaceae bacterium; assembly: GCA_964393275.1. Lineage (GTDB taxonomy): Bacteria > Pseudomonadota > Alphaproteobacteria > Geminicoccales > Geminicoccaceae > SLRI01. The sequence continues at coordinate 5,589 of CAYMTA010000128.1, forward strand.
GCCGCAGCCTATCGGCAGTCCGATGCGGCAGCAATCATTGATAAAAAGCAATCGACCAAGCACCTTTCAGTAATGATGACGCACGATAAAGCTAAATCTCGAGACCGCAAAGTTGCGCCCCTGATTTGTTTCGGCGAGAAATCTCCCTTCCTTTGATCTGGATCAACGTCGGCAGGCTGGCCGACCGGGCAAATGGCCCGGCCGGTCGCCAGTTGGCGCGGGCCATGCCATTTGCAAAGGCTTGACGATGCAGCAGATCGAGGGCGTTGCGCGCGGGGATCAGAACCGTGCCTTGACGATGAGCACCCTGGCGTTCACGGCCTGCTTCGCCGTCTGGACGATCTTCTCCATCATCGGCATCCAGATCAAGCAGGAGCTGGGGCTGAGCGAGACCCAGTTCGGCCTGCTCGTCGGCCTGCCGATCCTCACGGGCTCCCTCTGTCGCATCTTCCTCGGCATCTGGACCGACCAGTATGGCGGCCGGGTCGTCTACGTCGCGGTCATGGTGCTGGCGGCGATCGCCACGTTCCTTTTGACCTATGCCGACACCTATCTTATGACGCTCGTGGCGGCCCTCGGCGTCGGGCTCGCCGGCGGGTCGTTCGCGGTCGGCATCGCCTATGTGGCGCGCTGGTACCCGGCGCAAAAGCAGGGCACGGCGCTCGGCATCTTCGGCGTCGGCAATGTCGGCGCCGCGGTCACCAAGTTCGCCGCCCCCTTCGTCCTCGTCGCCTATGGCTGGCAGACGGTGGCCAATGTCTGGGCCATCGGCCTCCTGATCACGGCGGCGATCTTCTGGTTCACGACCGCCGACGATCCGGTCCTGGTGGCGAGGCGCCGGCGGGGCGAGAAGCCGCGCGGCACGCTGCTCGAGCTGAGCCCGCTCGCCAAGCTCCAGGTCTGGCGCTTCGCGCTCTACTACTTCTTCGTCTTCGGCGGCTTCGTGGCGCTGTCCCTCTGGCTGCCGCATTACCTGATCGACCGCTACGGGCTCAGCATCGAGGCGGCGGGCATGATCGCCGTCTTTTACTCGGTGCCGGCCTCGCTCTTCCGCGCCTATGGCGGCCATCTCTCCGACCGCTACGGGGCGCGGTCCGTGATGTACTGGACCTTCGGCATCTCGCTGCTCTGCCTCTTCATGCTGTCCTACCCGCCGACCGACTACACGATCCACGGCATCAGGGGGCCGATCCACTTCGAGACCGAGATGCACCTCGTCCCGTTCATCGTCGTGATCTTCATCCTCGGCTTCTTCATGAGCCTCGGCAAGGCGGCGGTCTACAAGCACATCCCCGTCTACTACCCGAACCATATCGGCGCCGTTGGTGGCCTCGTCGGCATGATCGGCGGGCTCGGCGGCTTCGTCCTGCCGATCGCCTTCGGCGTCATGAACGATCTGACCGGCATCTGGACGAGCTGCTTCGCGCTGCTCTTCGCCGTCGTCGGCGTCTCCCTGCTCTGGATGCACTTCGCCATCCGGCGGATGGAGCACGAGGCCATGGGCAAGGCGCTGGGCAGGCTGCCCGAGCTGCCCGAGTTCCAGGAGATCCACGATCCCTCGAAGCACATGGAGGGCAAGGCCGTCCTCACCGACTGGCGGCCCGAGGACCCGGGGTTCTGGGCCGAGCACGGCAAGAGCATCGCGAGGCGGAACCTGTGGATCTCGATCCCCTGCCTGCTCCTCGCGTTCTCGGTCTGGATGGTCTGGAGCGTGGTCGTCGCCAAGCTGCCGGCGGTGGGCTTCGAGTTCACCACGGGCCAGCTCTTCTGGCTCGCGGCCCTGCCGGGCCTCTCCGGGGCGACCTTGCGAATCTTCTACTCCTTCATGGTGCCGATCTTCGGCGGGCGGATGTGGACCACGCTGACCACGGCGACGCTTCTGATCCCGGCCTTCGGCATCGGCTACGCCGTGCAGGACCCGACGACCCCCTACCTGATCTTCCTGGTCCTGGCCTTGCTCTGCGGCCTCGGCGGCGGCAACTTCGCCTCGTCGATGGCCAATATCAGCTTCTTCTTTCCCAAGCGGGAGAAGGGCCATGCCCTCGCCCTGAATGCCGGGCTCGGCAATCTCGGCGTCAGCGTCATGCAGTTTTTGGTGCCGATCGTGATCACGGCGGGCGTCTTCGGCGGCCTCGGCGGCGAGCCCCAGGCGATCTCCGAGACGGGGCGCCTCTGGCTGCAGAACGCGGGCTTCGTCTGGGTGCCGTTCCTGATCGTCGCCACCCTCGCGGCCTGGTTCGGGATGAACGACATCGCCGCGGCCCGGGCCTCCTTCGCCGAGCAGTCGGTGATCTTCACCCGCCACCACAACTGGATCATGTGCTGGCTCTACACCGGCACGTTCGGCTC
>CAYMTA010000129.1:0-7884 GCA_964393275.1 uncultured Geminicoccaceae bacterium
TCGGCCGTCCAGATGCGCCGCAGCGCCGCCCGGCGCAGCGCCTCGGGCACGCCCTTCTTGAGAAAGGCCGCGATGTCGCTGCCCGGCCCCAGGCTCTCGATCGGCGGCAGGCTCGCCGGATCGATCTCCGGCTCCGGCTCGATCTGCGCCGACACGTCCTCGACCGGCGCCTCGACCGCCCTGGCCTGCCGCTTCCGCTCCGACCAGCGCGCGAGGAACGGTCGCTCCTCCTCAGCCATGCTTGTCCCCTTCACGCCGCCGCCCGCCCGGTCCCGACGCCAGCGCCTCGGGATCGGCCCGGTCGCGCCGCCGCTTGAACTTCGGCCGCTCGACGTGATGCCGGGCGACGAAGGGCGCGAGCCAGGCCCGCACCTCATCCGGCATCGCGACCATCTCGACCAGGTCGTCGCCGGTATCCGCATGCGCCTGCGCCTCGCCGGCATCGACCGTCGCCATGAGCAGCTGCCAGCCAGGTGCTGTCGCCGCCCGCCGCAGCACCACCCAGACGCTCGGCGAGACGGCCCCGAGATTGTGCGCCAGCGCCTCCGTCTCGCCCGAATAGACGACGAGCTCCGCCGTCCCGGCGAAATAACGGGTGGCCCCGGCGCCCTCGGCCAGCACCGTCCAGGCCGGCGTCGCCGGAGCACCCGGCAGCACCTCGACCGCCCGCCAGACATGGCTCGCCCAGCGGGTCGCGGCCGGCAGCCGCTCGACGATCACCCCAACGCTCATCCGCTCGCTGACCACGGCCCTCCCCTCAGCTCGCCTCGTCCTGTCGCAACGGCAGGCCGAGCAGCAGGTTCTGCGGCTTCAGCCTGAGCCGCTGCTCAGGGTCCATCGCCATGGCGAGATAGACCGGCCGCCCGGCGACGCGCTCCAGCATGGCCGAAGGGTCCTGGAACTCCAGCCGAAAGAGCCCGAGGACGCGCGCCAGATCGGCCTGCGCCACCTCGTCGCCCTGCCACATGGCATTGAGGATGCCCGTCGCCTCGGCGTCCAGCCCGACATGCCAGGCCCAGCTCCCGTCACGAATGGTCTGCACCGGCTGCAGGCGGACGGCGACCGCGAGAAAATGCGCCACCCAGCGCTCCAGCACCCGGGCCAGCGCATCCGATCCCGGCCGGGTGAAGGCGACATCCAGGACCATGTCGAAGCGCTCGCTCCGGCCGGCGTAGCTCGCCGCATTGGCCTCGCTCAGCACGTCCAGCTCGACGCTCCTCGGCACCGTGCCGGCCTGCATGAGGAGCTGCCCGAGCCCGCCGAAGCCGCCGGTCGCCGCCGCCTGCTCCACCGTCTCCTCGTCGGCCAGAAGGATGCCGCCCTCGGTGATGCTCACCTTCTGCGGCCGAAACAGGCACTCGGCCGCCCGCCAGCGAAAGACATCCTTCTCGCCATCGAGAAGATGCCGCAGGATCACGTGCACGAGCTGGTCCACGAACAGCGGCGGCACACCCGGCCCCTCGCCCTTGACCAGCCCGAGATAGGCCGATTCGAGGCTCGGCCGGCGAGCCAGGAAATCACGGAATTCCAGCCACACCCGCCAGTTCGCCGCCACGTCCGGATCGGCCAGGGCCGCCAGCGCCGCGTCCTCGACCGCGGCAAAAGGATCGGCCAGCAGCCGTCCGTGCAAGGCCCGCTCGGCGACGCAGGATTCCGGCACCGGCGCCAGCTCCGGCCGGGCCAGATAGGCCTTGAGGAAGCTCGCGGTGACCTTGAGCCCGCCCCCCTCGGCCGGATCGAGCAGCTCGCGGCCGGCGCTCGCCCAGACCACCCCGCTCATCCTCGATCCTCGTCCGGGACGACATCCCAGACCCGCCCGTGCACGCCGGCCTTGCGGTCGATCACCCGAAAGCTCTCGCGAATGCCGCCCTCCCGGTCGACGCTGCGGGTGATGGCAAGGAGCGTGCCCGCCGCATGGTCCCGGCAGAGCCCTTCCATGAAGTCGACCTCCTGGCGCGCCACCGGCCGGGCCGCCGCCAGATCGGGTGCGCCGTGCGCCTCGACGAAAAGCCCGGCCAGCCGCTCGACCACCTCCTCCACGGCCGCCGCATCGGCCGTGGCCACGACGGTGAAGGTCGACCAGCCTCGCGATTGAGTGCCGAGAAAGCCCGAGACGAAAGCCTGCCGCCGCTTGCCGGTGAGCGTTGTCGGGTCCGCGTCGAGAAAGGCGAAGCCGCCCGCCACCGCCCATTCGCCCGGCTCGGCCGCGCGCTCGAAGACCGCCTCGTCCGAGGCATCGAGCCGGATGGTCCGGGGCAGCTTCATGGACATGGGGGCAGCGCCTCGCGCCGCTCCGGCGGCCCCGGATGGACGAGGTCGAAGGTCGAGGCATCCAGTTGCGCCCCGGCCGGCAGCGCCAGCCGCGCCCGGTAGTGCAGCACCAAGGGCGCAATCCCCTCCTCCGTCCAGCGATGCGTCCAATGGAGAAAATGCCGGGCGAAGCTCTCGATGATGTCCGCAACCCCGACATCGCCGAAGCCCTCCTCGTGCAGCGCCGTGATCGCCGGCATCGACCCGGGCTCGCCCGCCTCGGGCGGCAGCCTCAGGCGAAGGTCGAGGCCGACGACGCCCCAGTCCGGCATCTCGTCCGGCGACCCCGTCGCCGCCAGCGCCAGCCGCGCCCGCCCCACCTCGGCACCATCGACCAGAAGCCGGTCGGGCCAGGCGAAGGCCACCTCCTTCAAGGGCGGCCCCAGCGCCACGAGCGCATCGGCCATGGCCAGCATCGCCAGCGGCAAAACCGCCCGGCACTCGGCCCGGGGCCGGTCGGGGGTCAGCACCAGGGCCAGATCGCAAAGCGCGTCATTCTCGCCGATCAGCAGCATGCCGGGCTCGGCACCCGCCGCCGCCGCCTCGCGGCCCAAGGCCAGAACGTCGCCTGCCACCCATGCCGCGTCGAACGGCGGTGGCAGGTCCAGCTCAGTTCGAGGATTGTCGACCATGCGCATATCGTTCATCTAGTACGATTGGCTGAACGACGAAACGGGAGAGCCCGATGCGGGTGGGCGGACGACGGGCGATGCTCTGCGATTGCGAAGGCACCATGCCGCTCGACGGCACAGGCCTGGCCAAGGCGCTCGGCACGGAAGCCCCCACGATCGCGACCAGCCTCTGCCGCCGCCAGCAGGCGCTGCTCGAGGGCGAGCAGCCGGAGCTCGTCGCCTGCGCCCAGGAACACGCTCTCTTCGAGGAGGTGCTGGCCGAGACCCGGGGCCACGTCGCGGCCGAGGCCCTCGTCACCACCGACATCCGCGCCCGCGCCGCCTGGTCGAAGGAAGGTGCCACGGCCACGCCGAAGATCGCGGCCCTCCTCGCCGAGGCGGCGCTGCCCGTGCCCGAGACCCAGGCGCTCACCCTCGAATCCGCCGGCGTCACCCTGGTCTACGGCCGGGACGAGACAGCGCTCGACGCGGCGGCCCAGCTCGGCGAGCGCCTCGACGTCACCGTCCTGCTGACCCGCCCGGGCGACATCACCCCGCCCGCCCGGACCACCTTCCCGGTGCTGCAGGGCACCATCCGCGCGGCCAAGGGCCATCTCGGCGCCTTCGAGCTGATCGTCGACGACTACGCCCTGCCGGACCCCTCCTCCCGCCGAAGCCTGCGCTTCGGCCGTGCCCGGAACGAGGCCGTCTCGACCTGCGACCTGATCCTCGATCTCACCGGCGGCACGCCGCTCTTCCCCTCGCCCCGGACCCGCCCCGGCTATCTGCGCGCCGACCCCAACGATCCCGTCGCCGTGCAGAAGGCGCTCTTCGCCGCCACCGACCTCGTCGGCACCTTCGACAAGCCGCGCCACGTTGCCTACCGCCCGGAACTCTGCGCCCACAGCCGCAACCGCACCATCGGCTGCACCCGCTGCCTCGAGGTCTGCCCGACCGGGGCCATCACCCCCAATGGCGACCATGTCGCGATCGACGCCGCCATCTGCGCCGGCTGCGGCGGCTGCCACGCCGTCTGCCCGACCGGTGCTGCTGCCTACGCCTTCCCGCCCGCCGAGCACCTGCTCGAGCGTGCGCGCACCCTCCTCGCCACCTACCACGCCGCCGGCGGCAGCGATGCCGTTCTCCTGATCCACGATGCCGACCACGGCGCCGCCCTGATCGACCTCCTCGCCCGGCTCGGCGACGGCCTGCCGGCCCTGGTGATCCCGCTCGCGGTCAACGAGATCACCCAGCTCGGCATCGAGCTGCTCGCCGGCGCCATGGCGATGGGTGCGGCCGACATCCGCATCCTCGCGGGCGGCAAGCGGCGTCCCGACCTGACCCCGCTCGCCCGCGTCATGGGTGTCGCCGAAGCCTGCCTCGCCGGCCTCGGCTACGGCGCCGGCCGGATCGCCGTGATCGAGGCCGACGACCCCGACAGCCTCGGCGATGCCCTCTGGCGCCTCGAGCGCCGGCCCGGCACCGCCACCCCCGCGAGCTTCCTGCCCATGGGCGAGAAGCTCGGCCTGATGAAGCTCGCCGTTCGCCAGCTCCACGCCGCCGCACCCCTGCCTGTCGATGTCATCCGCCTGCCGCCCGGCGCCCCTTTCGGCCGGGTCCGGATCGATACGGCCGGCTGCACCCTCTGCCTCGCCTGCACCAGCGTGTGCCCGACCGGCGCCCTTTCCGCCGACCCCGACCACCCGCGGCTCAGCTTCACCGAGAACGCCTGCGTCCAGTGCGGCCTCTGCAAGCCGACCTGCCCCGAGAAGGTGATCGAGCTGGTCCCGCAAATCGACTTCACCGAGCGGGCCTTCGACACCGAGGTGGTCAAGGAGGAGGAGCCCGCCCTCTGCACCCGCTGCGGCAAGCCCTTCGGCATCAAGTCGTCCATCGACCGCGTCGCCACGCTGCTCGCCGGCCGGCATTGGATGTACCAGGGCGACCGAAGCCAGATCGAGCGCCTCGGCATGTGCGCCGACTGCCGCGTCATCGCCCAAAGCGAATCCACCCTCGACCCCTACGCCGGCCCGGAACGCCCGCGCACCAAGGGGGCGGAGGATTATCGGAAGTGAGCGGCCGGCACGGCACAGCTTGATACGGCCAACATTGTAGCTACATTATAACTACAATTTCCGACGATGCGCTTCGAATGGGACGAAACCAAACGGCGGACCAATCTCGAGAAGCACGACTTGGATTTCCGGGACGGCCATCAGCTTTTCGACGGCCGCGCCGTCATCACTGGCCGCTCGGCCTTCGAGGGCGAGGAGCGGTGGGTGACCGTCGGCCTCGTCAACGAACGCTACCTCACCCTCGTCTGGACGTTGCGCGGCACCAGCATTCGGATCATCTCATTGCGGAGGGCCAGAAATGGCGAAAAAAGAGCGTATCGTGAGCTACACGGCTGACGAGCTGCGTGGCCTGCCGTCCAGAACGGACTGGGCGAAGGTCGACGCCAAAAGCGAGCAGGCCCTGGAGTCCGCGATCGCCGCAGACTCCGATTGGCGCGACATTCCGCCCGACTGGCATAAGGACGCCAAGCCGGGCCTGCCCTTTCCCCTGCCGAAGGAGAACAAGCAGCAGGTGACGCTGCGCCTCGACCCCGACGTGCTCGACCACTTCAAGCGCCAGGGCCGCGGCTGGCAGAGCCGGATCAACGCCGTCCTGAAGACCTTCGTCATCGCCGCCGAGCGAGATCGTGACTGAGCGGACGGACCTTCCGACCATCGACGATCCATGTTATAACCAGTCATTCTGACCGGTTGGAGATCTCGATGCGGCAGGTACAGGCGACCGACGCCAAGGCCCATCTCGCCCAGTTGCTGAGTGCGGTGGAACGTGGCGAGCGCTTCGCCATCACGCGCCACGGCAAGCCGATTGCGCACCTGGTCCCGCCAACGGCGGCCGATCCGGCGAGCCGCGCCGCGGCGCTCGAGCGGTTTCGCCGCCGACGCGAGACGTGGCCCGTGGCGCACTTCTCCATTCAGGAGATTCTCGACGCACGGCACGAGGGCCACCGCGTTTGACGTTGCTGGTCGTCGACGCCTCGGTAGTCGCTGCCTGGCTCTTCGACGACGAGAACGACCCGCTTGCGGCACGGGCCTTCGCCCTGCTCGGTCACGCAGATGCCATCGTGCCGCAGCTCTGGCACATCGAGATGCGCAACATTCTTCTCGTCGCGCACCGTCGCGGTCGCCTGACGGCCGCCGTCTTGCGCTCCCGCCTCGCCGCTCTCCCCGATCTGCCGCTGTTGACCGACCACGAGCCGGATATGACTGCGGCCTTCGCGCTGGCCGAACATCACGGCCTTTCGTTCTACGATGCTCTCTACCTGGAGCTCGCCCAGCGCAGCAGCGCTGTCCTCGCCAGCCTCGATCGACGACTCTGCCGCGCCGCCACCGCCGAGGGTATTACGGTGCTGGAGTAGAAGCTCGCAGCGCCGCCCGCTCGGCCGCATCCGAGATTCTTTGGATCGGCATCTTGGTGCCCGGCGTCACCGAATCTGGCCCGAACGCTAGAAGCCGGCCCACCGTCTCCTCGGTCCAGACCAGACCGCCCTCCGCCAGTGCCGGCGAGCATGGACAGCCCTCACCCCCCAATCCGCCGGCAGAAGAGACCATGAAAGGTCGATCCGGCCCGGTTGCCGCCATCGGGGGTCAGCGGGTAGCGGGCGGCGCGGCGCTGCCAAGCCAACATCTCCGCCGCACCAGCCGGCCCCATCAGCTCACTTCAAGGCGATATCGCTCGTGATCTCGTGCACGATGTCGAGCCCCTCGACGGTCAGCACCATCTTCGCGTGGACCTTCTCGTCACCCTTGAGCTTGCCCGACTCCAGCGCCTCGCGCACCCCCTGCTCGATCTCCCGCTGGCTGGTCACGCCCACATGCTTCAGGAACTTGCGCAGCTCCATGTTGAAGACATCCTCGTTCACCGGCTTCCTCCATCTGACTGTGAGCCTCCAGAGTTAGCCGGCACGCCTCCCCGGTCAAGACGGACGACCGATCGCCCTGGATCGCCTTCGTCGGCGGCTGCCTCCCGCCTCGAGCCGGAACGGGTCGTGGCTGACAAGATGGCGCTCGGGCCCCTTGAACACCGCCTCCGCGCTCTCGCCGCCGCCACCTATCTCGCCGAGCCCGGTGATCCCGGCGTCGGTCTCCACCTCGACGATGGTCCGCACGAACCGCCCTCAGTGGCAACCAATCGCATGCCGCAGGGGTGCCTCGAGCGGCACCGTCGCGGTCGTCGGCCGAATGCAGGTGATCCGGATCGGTCGTGCCATCAGCCTTTCTCCCACACCCGTCGCCGCCCCGGAGCAGACGACAAATGCCGTCCAGGCGAAAGCCGAAGCCTCGCCGCTTGCCGGCCCTCGGCTCCCCGGCATATCCTCGACGGGCATAGGAAAATCCGGAGCTGCCCATGCCGCTCTACATCAAGGACAAGCGGGTGGCGGAGCTGGCGCGCGATCTCGCCAGACGCAGACGCTGCACGGTGACGGAGGTGGTGCGCCAGGCGCTGGAGAAGGAAGCCCGTGCGTCGGAAGCCGATCGCGCGGCGCGCTGGCAGGCGATCAGGGAGATCCAGGCCCGCGCAAGGGAGGCATGGCAGGGGCCGCGCACCTCCGACCACGGTTTCCTCTATGACGAGCAGGGCGATCCCGTCCCTTGACGCTGGTCGTCGATACCTCGGCCATCCTCGCCATCGCCCCCGTCGACGCGGCGCAGGTGGCGTTCGCTCGCGAGGGCGTGGGGCGGTTCGGCAAGGGCCGGGCGGCACCGCCGGCGGTGCTCAACTTCGGCGATCTCTTCGCCTATGCCCTCGCCCGCTCGCTCGCCGCACCTCTGCTCTTCAAGGGCGGTGATTTCAGCCAGACCGATGTCGAGCCGGCCCAATTCTGAGCAAGCCGGCCCGCCCGCTCAGAGCCTGTGAATCTTTTGGCCGTTTTGGCCGAAGCTGAGAAGAT
>CAYMTA010000130.1:0-7754 GCA_964393275.1 uncultured Geminicoccaceae bacterium
GCCTGCCCTGGATCGGCTGGGGCATCGGCGATCTCGGCGTCAAGCTCGCCGTGGCCCTGGCCATGCTGCTGCCGTTCCGCGCCCTGATGGGCACGCGCGACGCCCTGCCGGCACGCCAGGCGGCCTAGGAGCCTCTCCGAGAGATGGCCACCGCCTGCATCGCTCTCTGGCGGGCGAGGGCAAGGAGCGGCGACGAAGGCGATGCCGGGGCATCGTCGAGCCGGCGGGACGCCGCCCTCGCCCGCCAGAGAGCGACCCGAAGGGCGCGCCCTTCCTGGCTTTGGGCCACGTCGACCGGCCCTGCCGATGACCCCGCATCGCTGCGGCCCGGTCTCCTTGCCCAAAGCCAGGAAGGGCGCGTGCAGGCGGTGGCCATCTCTCGGAGAGGCTCCTAGGAAACGCGCCACCTGAAGACCAGCAGCAGGGTGCGCTGCAGCGCCGACTGGTTGTCGTCGGAGATCAGCAGCAGCAGGCGGCCGCCATCCGCCGAGGCGAGGCTGGTGATACCCTCGTAGTTCTCGGCGAGCCGTCCGGCCCCGATGCGCAGGAGCTCGCGGCCGACCAGGGGTGCGGCGGACCCCCACCCATCCGGCTCGATCGCCGTCACCCGCGTCTGCCAGCCGGTCAGCAGCCCGACCGAGCGCTCGAGCACCAGGACGCGGTCGCCCGCCAGGGCGGCACCCACCGGGCTGAAGCCGGGTGCCGCCCGATAGGCGACGGGCGTCGCCCCGTCCGGCCCGAACCGGGCGCCTTGGGCAATACCGGCCCCTGCCCCCTCCCAGAGCGTCAGGAACGAGCCGTCGCCGAGCTCGGTCAGCGCTTCGAGGCCTTGATTCGACGGGGCCGCGGCGACCAGGGGCCCGTCATGCAGCCGCCTCGTCGTCCAGGCGCCGGCCCCGTCGGGCTCGAGCCGCCGCAGGCTGCCATCATGCTCGAAGCCGACGACGGGCGCGCCATCCGCGTCGAGCGCCAGGGCCTCGCTGTCGAGCGCTCCCCGATCCGCCGCGTCCGGGGTGATCGGCCCGGCCGACCAGCCGTCGAGCCGAACGACCGCCGCCGGCCCGCCGAGAGCGAGCTCGGCCTGCCAGAGCACCGATCGATCGGAGAGCAGCCACAAGGTGGCGCCATCGCTGGCGATGCCCGAGAAGCCGCCGAAGCGCGGATCGCCGCTTTTCAGCTCGAAGCCGGCGACCAGCTCCACCTCGGCTGCCGTGCGCAGGCCGAGCGGCTCTACCTCGAGGCGAGAGATCGTGACAGATGGCGTGGCAGGCGGTATGGCGCTCGGGGCGGTGCAGCCGACGGGGGCGACGAGGAGCCAGCAGAGGCCGAGCAGGCCGGCCTGCCGGCTCCGGCGCGGCCGGCGGGCCGGACCTTCCGCCCCCACGTCGGCGCCCCGCCCGGGCCCTTCCAACCAAGCTGATCGATGTCCCACGTTCTTGCCCTGGCCCTGGTCTACGCTCTCCTGGTCCAGGCGGCCCATCTCCTGCTCGCCGCCTGCGGCGGCTGGGCGATCCTGCGCGGCCTGGTGCTCGAGCCGCCTGCCCTCGACTGGATCGCGCTGGCGGCCGCGCTCGGTATGGCACTCGCCGCCGGCGCCGTCACCGGCGGACCGCCGTCGACCTCCACCGTCTGGCCGTCCCTCGCCGGCGGCGCCACCCTGCTGGTCGCGGTGGCGGGCGTCGAGCTCACCTGGCGGGGGGCCCTCTGGCGGGCCATGGCGGGCAACGCGCAGGGCCTCGTCAGGGCCGGCATCGCCCTTCGCCCGGGCCTGCCGCTCGCCCTGGGCCTCGCCCTCGCGGCCCTCGCCGGCATCGCGGCGCCGGCACCGCCCACCACCCTCGAATGGCTGCCGCTCGCCTGCCTCGCCCTCCTCTGGCTCGCCGACGCCGATCGGCGCCCCGGCCGGATGATCCGCCGCGTGCTCCTGGCCTTTCTCGCCGGTGCCCTGGTCGGCGGCCTCGCCCTGCTGCCGCCCGTGCCGGCCGCTCTCGCCATTGGCGGGCTCACCTTGGCCACCGTGGCGCTCGCCCTGTGGCGGCCGATTCCGGCGGCAGCGCGTTGAGGGCGGGCATGGGTGCTCCGGCGATCGCCCTGGCCCCCTATATCGTGCTGCCCGGCCTGCTGGTGGCCGCCGGCCTGCCCGGGGCCGCCGCCTTCACCGGCTTCACCGCCGGCCTCGTGCTGCTCGTCCTGGCCGCCCACATCGCCGTCGGCGTCCTCCGCCTGCCGCTCCTCTGCCTCGGCGGGCTGGCCGCGGCGGGCGTGGCCTTCGTCCAGGCGCTGACCGGGCTCGCCGGGCTCGAGCCCTGGATGGCGCTCGCCCTCGTCCCGCTCCTCGGCCTCGCCCTCGGCGCCCTGCTCGGCCTCGCGCTGCGGCGCCAGGGCGAGGCCGGGACCGCGCTTCTCACCCTCGCCCTCGTGCTGCCGCTCGCCACGCTCCCGCAGATCCCCGCTCTGCAGGGCGGCGGTATCGCCGTCGCCCCTGCCGTCGTGCTGATTCCGCTCGTCGTCCTGCTCGCCGTGCTCACCCGGCTCTTCGCCGGCTCGCGCCTGGCGGGGCTCGCCTCGGCCGCCACATCCGCCGGGCTCCGCCTCGAGGCCGCGGGCGTCGACGCGGCCGGCTGGCGGCTCATCGGCCTCTGCCTCGCCGGCGCCATCGCCGCCACCGCCGGCGGCGTCATGCTGATCGGGCCGGCGCCGGCCGCCGCCATGACGATCGATGGCTGGGTGGCGCTGGCCATGGCGCTTTTCGCCATCGGCCGGCTCGGCGGTGCGCGCTTCGGCGGCTGCCTGCTCGCCGCCCTGCCGCTGGCCCTGCTGCCGCGGCTGACGGTCACCCTCTCGCCGGCCTTCGGCGATCTGACCCTGGCGATGGCGCTCGCCGCCCTCGTGCTCCAGGCGGTGGTCCGGCGCGACGGCTCGCTGGCGCTGCTGACCCGGCACGGCCGAGAGCGGCCGGCGGCGCCGTTCGCCGCGACCGGCACCCCGTCATGACCGAGCTCGTCCTCGACCAGCCCCTGCACCCGCTGCTCGAGCTGGTCGGAATCGCCGCGCGACCGCCGGGCCGGGCCCCGCTCGAGCCCTTGACCTGCGCCTTCGACGCGGCCCGGACCACGCTCGTGATCGGCATCGAGGGCTCCGGCCGGGCCACGCTCGGCGACCTCCTCAGCGGGCAGCTCGTGCCGGAGCGGGGCGTGATGCGCCTCGACGGCCGGCGCGTCGACGGGCTCTCGCCGGCCGCCCGGCTGCGGCTCGGCATCGTCCCTTGCGGGCCGGAGCGGCTGGTGCAGCAGGGCAGCCTGCGGGCCATGATGCTGACCGCCCGGCTCGCGGTGACGCGGCCGGTCTGGTCGCTCGCCTTCGGCCTCGGCCGGCCGAGCCGGCAGGACCGGGAGGACGTCGAGGAGCTGCTCGGCTTCGCCGGGCTCGACCTTCTGGCGGAGCGGGGAGTGGCGACGCTCGGCGGGCTCGAGGCGCGCCTCGCCGAGCTCGCCCGCTGCCTCGCCATGCGGCCCCGGGTGCTGATCGTCGAGCACGCGCTCGCCGGGCTCGGCGGCCCCGACCGCAAGGCCGTCGCCGCGCTCCTGCAACGGATCGCCGCGGCCGGCCCCGCGGTCATCGCCGTCGACGACGACCTCGCCACGCTCGGGTCCTTCGCCCACGCCTGCCTCGTGCTGCATCGAGGACGCCTCCTCGCCACCGCGACGCCCCGGGCGATCGGCGAGGATTCGCGGGTCTTCGCGGCTCTCACCGGAGCCGAGCTCTGAGCCCCGCCCTGCTCCGCCTCGAGACGCTCGATGCCGTGGCCTCCGGCGCCTGGCTGCTCGAGGGCGTCTCGCTCGAGGTCGAGGAGGGCAGCACGTTCGCCCTGGTCGGCGGACCCGGCGCCGGCAAGTCGCTCATCGTCGACCTGATCCTCGGCCTCGCTCGGCCGCGGGCCGGCATCGTCCGCCTCGACGGCCGGGACATCACCGCCCTGGCGCCGCTCGCCCGCCAGCGGCTCGGCATCCGCGCCGCCTTCGCCGACCCGCCGGTCTTTCCCGGCCTCACCGTCGGCGAGCACCTGTCGCTGGCGGTGGCGGGCGGCCGGCTCCGGACCCGGGCTCTCGCCCGCCTTTTCGAGTACCTGCCCGAGCTCGACGGCCGTCTCGACCAGCCGGTCGAGACGCAGGGCGAAGCCCTCCGCCGGCTCGTCGATCTCGCCCGGGCGATGCTCGGCATGCCCCGCCTGCTGCTGATCGACGATCTTTTCCCGGCGCTCGGGGTCGAGCGGGCGGGCGAGCTGGTGCGCTCCCTCGCCCGCGACGGCTACACGCTGCTGCTCGCCGACCGCTACGGCGAGGCGGTGCTGGAGCATGCCGACCGGGCCTGCGTGCTGGCCCAGGGGACGATCGTCGCCGAGGGCGCGCCGGCGGCGCTCCGGGCCGATCCGCGGCTGCTCGCCACCTGTGCCGGCGACGGCGATGCCTACGCCGAGGCTCTGGCGTGAGCCCGGGACCCGAAGTCGGGGCCTGAACGCAAAACGGCCCGCCGAGGCGGGCCGTTCGTCAGCGATGGATGATCGCCGGGCTCAGTTGCGATTGCCGAAGAGCTGCAGCAGCATCATGAAGAGGTTGATGAAGTTCAGGTAGAGGCTGAGGGCCCCCATGATCGCCGCCTTGGTGACGAGCTCGGCGCCGCTCAGGGAATAGTACTCTTCCTTGATCCGCTGCGAGTCGTAGGCGGTGAGGCCGGTGAAGACGAGCACGCCGATGACGCTGATCGCGAACTGCAGCGCCGTGCTGCCGATGAAGATGTTGACCAGCATGGCGATGACGATGCCGATCAGGCCCATGAACAGGAACGAGCCGAGCTTCGAGAGATCGCGCTTGGTGGTGTAGCCGTAGAGGCTCATCGCCCCGAAGGTCGCGGCGGTGATGAAGAAGACGCGCGCGATGCTGGCCCCGGTGAAGACCAGGAAGATGCTGGCCATGGAAAGCCCCATGACCACCGCGAACGCCCAGAAGGTAATCTGCGCCGCGCTCACGCTCATGGTGCGGATCTTGGCGCCCAGGAAGAAGACGAAGCCCAGGGGGGCCAGCATCACCACCCACTTGAGCGGGCTGCCGAAGATCACCTGCAGCAGGGCCGGCGAGGACGCCGTGACGAAGGCCGTGAGCCCGGTCAGAACCAGGGCGAGACCCATGTAGTTGTAGACCGAGAGCATGTGGCTCCGCAGGCCGGCGTCGATCGAGGTGTCGACGACGGCACCGTGCGCCAACCGCTGATCCATACGAGGTTCCATGTTTTCTGCCCCTTCCCGAGCGAGGGAATGTGTTCCGAGCTTCCCCGACCCAATATGGCGAAAGGGTGGCGGCGATCAAGGCGCCCCGGCGACCGCCCGGTGCCGCCACGTTCGCTTCGGCCCGATTATGACATAAGTTTCATGCGCTTTCCGCGTTTCGGCAAGGGTTTGGCTACCGCTCGCGCAGGATGAGGGCTGCCGGCACGGCCAGGATGCGGCGCAGCCCGAGCGCCCCCAGCACCAGCGTGGCGAGCACCGCCACCACCGGCACGGCCGTCACCGGCACGAATGACGGATGCCAGGGCAGGCCGAAGGCGAAGCGGAGCACGGCGAAGCTGGCGAAGAGGCCGAGCCCCGCCCCGAGCAGGGCCGCGACCGCGCCGATCGCCGCCTGCTGGCCGAGGAAGAGGGCGCCGATCTGCCGCCGCTCGGCCCCCACCACCTTGAGCAGCACCGTCTGGCGGAGCTGCTCGCGCCTTGCCGCGACGAGCGCACTGGTCAGCACGGCGAGGCCGGTCACCAGCGTGACCGCCGCCATGACCCGAACGGCGAGGCCGATCTTGTCCAGGATGTCGGTGATCCGGGTGAGCAGCTCGTCGATCGCGAACGGGGTGACGTTGGGCAGCTCCCGGGCCATCCGGTCGAGCAGCGCCGCCTGCTCCTCGGGCGGCACCTCGACCGAGGCGATCAGCGTGTGCGGCGCCCGGTCGATGACCCCGGGGCTGAGCACGAAGACGAAGTCGATCCGCCCCTCCGACCAGTCGATGTTCGGCCTGAGATTGGCGACCTCGGCATCGACCAGCCGGCCGAGCACGTTGAAGGTGACCGTGTCGCCGACGCCGATGCCGTAGCCTTCGGCGATCTCGTCCTCGATCGAGACCAGGGGCGGGCCCTGGTAGTCGGCCGGCCACCATTGGCCCGCGGTCAGCGTCGCGTCCGCGGGCGGGTCGGCGCGGAACGAGAGGCCCCGATCCTGGCGCACCGTCCAGCGCGCGTTCTCCTTGATCCTCGCCTGGTCGACCGGCACGCCCGCGATCTTCACCACCCGTGCCCGCAGCACCGGCTCCATCTGCAGGACGCGCGCCCGGGGAAAGGCGCCGACCACCGCCTCGAAGGTGCCCTGCTGGCTTTCCTGGATGTCGATGAAGATGGCGCTCGGCGCGTTCACCGGCCGGTTCTGGACGAGCTCGCGCCGGAGCCCGTTCTCGACCAGGACCACCGTCGTCAGCACGGCCGTGCCGGCCGCCAGCGCCACGACCGAGGCCACGGTCATCCGCTCCGCCCGGCGGAGCTGGCCGAGGGCGAGGCGCCAGAGCCCGCTCGTGTGCCGCGCCAGCCAGCCGGCACCTTTGAGCCCGAGCCGCGCCAGCCCGCTCATGACGAGCGACGCGACCAGGACGATGCCGAGGAAGACCATGGCGACGAAGGGATCCGGCACCGCGAGGAGGGCGGTCAGGACCAGCACCAGCCCGAGGCCGAGGAGGCAGGGCCAGGCCCGCAGGCGAACCGGTCGGCTCTTCGCCACCAGCGCATCGTCACGGAAAAGGGCCGCCGGCGTCACCGACACCGCCCGCAGGAGCGGCAGCACGGTGAAGAGGGCCGCCGTCGCCGCGGCGAAGAGCGCGGCCGCCAGGATCGCCCCGGGCTGGACGCCGACCAGAAGCTCGATCGGCAGGAGATCCCGTGGCAGGAGGTGCACGGCGAACGGCAGCGCCGAGCCGAGCACGACGCCGAGGAGGATCCCGCCAAGGCAGAGCAGCAGCACCTGCAGGCCGCAAACGAGGAAGACGTCGCGCGTGGTCATGCCGACGCAGCGAAAGGTGGCGATCGTCCGCCTGCGGCTCTGCAGATGGGCGTCGACGACGATGCCGACCCCGAGCCCGCCGACCAGGAGGGCCGCGATCCCGGCGAGCGAGAGATAG
Organism: uncultured Geminicoccaceae bacterium; assembly: GCA_964393275.1. Lineage (GTDB taxonomy): Bacteria > Pseudomonadota > Alphaproteobacteria > Geminicoccales > Geminicoccaceae > SLRI01. Next base: position 7,207 of record CAYMTA010000130.1, read on the forward strand.
CCCGCCAGCCGATCCGCGTTCCGGGCGATGCGCGGCTGCACGTCCTTGAAGGTCTGCGCCCGCCACGACGCCTCGGGAAAGTCGTGGCGCAAGGCCAGGACACGCGCCGGGGCTTCCAGGGGATCGGCCAGCGCCAGGCCGTATTTGTGCCGGACCAGGGCGCCCGGCGCCAGGATGTCGAGCGTGTCCAGCGTCGCCAGATCGATCATGACCCTGGGGCCGAGGCCGACGAAGCCGCCGATCGCGTCGGGCTCGGCGGTCAGCACACCCTTCACGGTCACCCGTCCGTTGCCGAGCGCCAGGCTGTCGCCGACCTCGACATCGAGCCGCTGCAGCAGCGCCGCCTCGACCAGGGCACCCCCGTCGGCCAGCGCCTCGGCCAGGCTTATCGCCGGCTCGATGCCGACCGCCCCATAGAGCGGATACGTGTCGCCCACCGCCTTCAGCGCCACCGGCACCTGGCGGCCGTTGTCGGCGAAGGCGATGGCGTTGGTGGTGACCGTATGGGCGACCCTGGCATCCGCCGGGACGATTTGGGCGAGCTCCTC
>CAYMTA010000131.1:0-7610 GCA_964393275.1 uncultured Geminicoccaceae bacterium
TGCTCGCCGGCGCCAATTTCGTCATGCACTGCGCCGGCTGGTCGGAGGCCGGGCTAACCTGCAATCTCGCCAAGTTCATGCTCGATTGCGAGCAGATGGAGATGCTCTACCGGCTCGCCCAGGGGCCGCGCTTCGACGACTTCAGCGAGGCGCTCGAGGCCATCCGCGAGGTCGGCCCGGGCGGCCATTTCCTCGGCACGGGCCACACCCAGGCGCATTTCCAGGACGCCTTCTTCATGAGCCAACTCGGCGACAACAACAGCTTCGAGCAATGGCAGCTCGATGGTTCCAAGGATGCCACGGCCCGCGGCCAGGAGGCGGCGCGGGCGGCGCTCCAGAGCTACGAGGCGCCGCCGCTCGAGCCGGCGATCCTGGAGGCGCTCGACGCCTTCATCGCGAGGCGCGAGGCCGAGATACCGGCCCGCTTCGACTAGGCGCTGCCTTAACGAAGTCTTCAACCGGATCTGGCAGTCTGGCCGCCTGGAAGCAACTGGGGACAGGGTGCCATGGCACAGGCACGGGTCGCTTGGGCCGATTTGGCCAAGGGACTGACGATCGTGCTCGTCGTGTTCGGGCATGCGGTCGACGGCGTGAACACGGCCGTGCCGCTCGAGCCCTGGCTCTACGACGCGCTGAAGCTGCCATTCGGGCAGTTCCGCATGCCGCTCTTCTTCTTCGTGACCGGCCTCCTCGCGGCCCGGAGCGTGCGGCGGACCTGGCCGGAGTTCGCCGACCGGACGCTTCTCCCTCTGGCCTGGGTGTTCATCGTCTGGAATGTCCTGCAATATGCGGCCCGGATGGGCTTCACCGCGTTCGCCAATCATCCGGCCGACCCGCTCGAGATCCTCACCTTCCCGCTGGTGCCGATCAACGTCACGTGGTTCCTCTGGGCGCTCATCCTGTTCTACACGCTGCTGCGGGCCGGCCGCGCGCTGCCGCCGGCGCTGCTGGTGGCGCTGACCGCAGCACTGGCCGCGACCACCCTGCCGGTGGACCACTACGCGCTGACCCAGTCGGCAAAATTCGCCGTGTATTTCGTGCTCGGCTACGCGCTGGCGCCGGTGGCCCTCGCCTGGCCGGCGCGGCCGGGCGGCCGGCTGGTCCTCTTTTGGCTCGCCGGCTACGGCCTGCTCTGCGGCCTCGTGCTCGCCGGCCATGTCCGCGAGGTGCCGGTGCTCGATCTGGCGGTGCGCTGCTACGGCATCGCCCTGGTCATCCTGATCTGCGCCTGGACGGTCCACAGGGTCCAGGTCGACTGGCTGGTCGGCGTCGGGCGCTACACGCTGCCGATCTTCGTCATGCACACGATCTTCACCGCCGGCGGCCGGGAGGTGCTGCTGCGCGGTGGCATCACGACGGATCCGCTGCTCCTGATCCTGGCCGCGACCTTGGCCGGGCTCGTCATGCCCCTGCTGCTGCACGCCGCCGCACGGCGGCTCGGGGCACCCTGGCTGTTCGAGCGGCCGGGCTGGTTCCGGCTGCCGGCGACACGCCCGATCGCGGTCACCGCCGGAGGCTGAGCCGTGCGGCCGTCGCGCGCCCGCGGCGTAGTCGACCGGCATGGTGACGCGTTCTCAGGGATGCAGGAGGCGGCCCCCGGCCTCGCCGCCGCCGCCATCGGCGCGCAAATCGAGGTGCCCCTCGCTCCCGCAGGAGTCGCTGGCGTCCGGGACCTCCTGCGGTGGAAGGTCCCGGCTTCGGCTGCCGGCCGGGCGGTCGGGCGGCACGGGCACGAGGCGGGTCCAGAAGAAGCGGCCGGTGACGGCGCGGGCAAGGGCCTCCGGGGCAAGCTCCGGCGGCAGCAGGGCCAGGGCCTCGCGCGGGCGGCCGGTGCGCAGCAGCCGGGCGGCGGTGGCCGCGAGCTGGCGGCGCAGCAGCCTGCCATTGGCGGGTGCGTGCGGTGGCGGCGCCTTGAGGACCGAGCGGATGAACCGGCAGTCGGCGAGCTCGAGCTCGTAGGGTCGATAGCCCGCGAGCTCGAGCAGCTTGGCAGCGCTCGCCGCCCGCAAGTGGTCGAGCTCGAAAGGCTCGAGCCCGTCTCCGGCCAGCGTCAGGAGACCCTCGATGCCGGCGGCGGCGAGCACGGCCGGACGACGTTGGGCCGGGAAGGCGAGGTCCGGGCGGCCGGCGGCCCGGCGGCGGGCGGAGAGGGCGGCGAGCTGCGAGAAGACCGCCATGATGCGGCCGCTGCCGATGGAACGGGCGGAGATGCTCGTGTCGTGCAGTCGGTAGGAGCCCATGAGCTCGGGCAGGTTGACGAGCCGGCCCCGCTCCCCGAGGCGCCAGTAGAGGTCGCTGTCCTCGGCATTGAAGACGTGGCGGTAGCCGCCGACCGCGCGGAGAGCGGCGGCCCGGAACATGGCGAAAGGGTGGCAGAGATAGGGCTCGATCGCCGGGAGCCAGGCGGGATCGGCTGCGGCGGGATCGGCTGGTGCCTGGCATTGGGCGACCCCGTCCCGGACGACCGGGCGGCCGGCGTGGTCGATCAGGCGGTAGGCGCCGGCCACGGCGACGCAGTCGGGGTGCCCCGCGAGCCAGGCGGCCTGGCGCGCGAAGCGGCCGGGATCGGCCAGATCGTCGGCGTCGTGGCGGGCGATCAGGGCGCCCCGGCAGAGCGGCAGGCCGGCGTTCAGGGCGGCGACGATGCCGCCATTGGCCTGGCGCAGCACGCGGATGCGGGGCTCGGCGGCGGCCATTTCGGCGAGGATGGCGGGGGTGGCGTCGGTGCTGCCGTCGTCCACGACGACCACCTCCAGGGGTGGCAGCGCCTGGTCCAGGACGGAGAGCAGCGAGGGGCGCAAGGTCGCCGCCGCGTTCCAGGCCGGCACGAGCACGCTGACAGCGCCAGCGGCGATCCCTTGCATGGCGAGCTTGTCCTAGGCGGTCGCCCGGCGGCCACGCTCCGGGCGATTCCATCACCTTCAATCGGTCATCCTACAGGGGAGCCGAAGCTCGGCGCAAGGCCGGGCGGGTTCGTTCGGCAATCGGGAGGATGGGCCTTCGGGCGCACCCGGGGGAGGACGGAAACTCGCGCCCGGTCGCGCTTCCGGCGCCCGGGGTTCGCTCGTCGACGGATGTTGCATCCGATGCAACAACCCGAGCGCCGGGACGCCATTCGGGGTCGCTGCGGACAGGGCTTCAGGTCGTGTCCCCGGGCCCGGGAAGTACGTATTGTCACGGCGGCGGAAGTACGTATTGTCAGCGAGTTCCGAGCCACCGCAGGTGCTCGCTGGGTGAGGATCGCCGCCGGGTGGGGCGGGCATGCGGCGAAGGGCTTCAGCAAAGGGGGGATTGCGGTGAAGGTAGTCAAGTTCACGTCCGTGGCGCTGGCGCTCGCGCTGGTTGCAGGCGGCGCTTGGGCGCAGGAGTATTCGTTCCGCTTTCAGTCGTCGGACCCGTCCGGTAATCCCAACTTCATCTACCAGCAGGGCTGGGTCGAGACGCTCAAGGAGATGAGCGGCGGCAATGTCGTGGTCGAGCTTCTGCCGGTGGGCTCGATCGTCGATTACCGCGAGACGCAGGAAGCCGTCGGGGCCGGGCTGCTCGATGGCCACATCACCGACACCTCGTATTTTGCCGGCAAGGATGCGGCTTTCGGGCTGATCGGCAATCCGGTCGGCGCCTGGTCGGATCCGGCCCAGATGATCGATTTCGTCGAGAACGGTGGCGGCAAGGAGTTGATGAACGAGCTCATCAATCCCTACGGCCTCCATTTCATCGGCGTCTCGACCCCGGGACTCGAGTCGCTCGTCTCGAAGGTGCCTCTGGATGGCGTGGCCGACCTCGAGGGGTTGAAGATGCGCTCGCCCGAGGGCCTGATCGCCAACGTCTTCGCCGCGGCGGGGGCCTCCCCGGTGAACCTGCCGGCCTCCGAGGTCTTCACTTCGCTGGACAAGGGGGTGATCGACGCCGCCGACTACTCGGTGTTCTCGGTCAACCAGGAGGTGGGGCTGAACGATATCGCGAGGAACCCGGTCTATCCCGGCTTTCACTCGATGCCGCTGGTCGAGGTGTCGATGAACAAGGCCAAGTGGGATGCCCTGCCTGACGACGTCAAGGCGATGTTCGAGGAATCGGTCAAGGTGTTCCAGCAAACGCAGGTGAAGGGGCTGGCCGAGAGGGACCGCGCGGCGGTCGAGCTTGCCCTGGCAACGGGCGACATCACGATTCACGACTGGTCGGCCGAGGAGCGCGCCAAGTTCCGCGGCATCGCCCGCGGCGAGTGGGAGAAGCTGGCCGCCCAGTCGCCGATGGCGCAGAAGGTCTACACCACGCTGACGGCCTATCTCGAGAAGCAGGGCCTCATTCAGTAGTCCTGGCGGCGCCGTGGGCGGCTGCGCTGCCGCCCACGGCCGGCCTTGCTCATGGGGGGGCGGTGCCATGACCGAACGGGAAGCGATCGAGACCGATCTGGCCGCGACGAGCGAATCGCTGGCTGAGCTGACCCACAAGCCCGAGCCGAAGGCGGTGCCCGAGGCCGGGGCGCTCGGCCGGATCATCAATGCCGGCGGCTTCGTCTTCGCTGCCGGCATCGTGATCGCCGCCGCCATCCTCCTCGCCGAGGTGTTCCTGCGGTATGTCTTCAATGCGCCGACCATTTGGGCGCACGAGACGACGACCTTCCTTTGCGGCGTCGCGTTTCTCTATGGTGGCCTGTTTTGCGCCTCGCGCGACTCGCACATCCGGGTCGTCCTGATCTACGACCTCCTGGGTCCGCGCGGCCGCCGGGCCATGGACGTGCTGATCTCCGCCGCATCCTGCCTGGCGGCGGCGATCTTCGCCTATGCGGCCTGGCTGATGGTGGAGAAGGCGATCTTTCAGCCCACGGGCGGCTTTCGCCTCGAGCGCTCCGGCAGCGCCTGGAATCCGCCGACGCCGGCGGTCACCAAGATCGTGATGCTCTGCATGCTCGTGCTCCTGACCCTGCAGTTCCTCGTCCTGACCATCAACCATGCGCGGCGTCGAGACGCGGAGCCGCGCCGATGACCGCGATCGTCGATCTCGCGGCGCTCGGCATCGGCCCGAGCACGCTCTTGATGTTCGGCCTGATGGTCGCCCTGCTGCTGACCGGCATGCCGCTGGCCTTCGTCACGCTCCTGGTGGCGCTGGTCTTCGCGCTCGTCGGCTTCGGGCCGATCGCGGTGCCGCTGATCACCAGCCGCATCTACACCTTCGTCGACAGCTTCGTCTTCGTGTCGGTGCCGATGTTCGTCCTGATGGCGGCGATGCTGGATCGCTCCGGGATCGCCCGGGACCTGTTCGACGCGATGAAGCTGGTCGGCCGGCGGCTACGAGGCGGGGTGGCGGTGCAGACGATCTTCGTCGCGGTCATCCTGGCGGCGATGTCGGGCATCATCGGCGGCGAGATCGTGCTGCTCGGCCTGATCGCCCTGCCGCAGATGCTGCGGCTCGGCTATGATCGCAAGCTCTCCATCGGCGTCGTCTGCGCCGGCGGCTCGCTCGGCACCATGGTGCCGCCGTCGATCGTCCTGATCATCTATGGGCTGACGGCCAACGTCTCGATCGGCGAGCTCTTCACCGCGGCCTTCATTCCCGCCTTCATGCTGGCGAGCTTCTACGTCATCTACGTGCTGGTGCGCGCCTACACCGACCCGAAGGTCGCCCCGCCGCCGGAGACCGAGCCCATCGCGGTGGCGGAGACGATCCGCCTGCTCAAGGGCCTGATCCTGCCCATCCTGGTGGTGATCTTCGTTCTGGGCTCGATCTATGCCGGGATCGCCTCGGTGACCGAGGCGTCGGCCGTCGGCGTCGGCGGCGTGCTCCTTTCGACTCTGGTCCGCGGCGAGTTCACCTGGCGGCTGCTGCGTGATTCGGCCATGCAGACGCTGGCGACCGTGGGCATGATCGTCTGGATCGGCATCGGCGCCACGGCCCTGGTCGGGGTCTACAACCTGATGGGCGGCATCAGCTTCGTCTCGGGGCTGATGACCGGCGTCTCGGATAACCCGACGGTGATCGTCCTCCTCATGATGGCGATCCTGTTCGTGCTCGGCGCGTTCCTCGACTGGGTCGGCATCACCCTTTTGACGATGCCGATCTTCGTGCCGATCATCAAGACCCTGGGTCTCGACCCGATCTGGTTCGGCGTGCTGTTCTGCATGAACATGCAGGTCAGCTTCCTCTCGCCGCCCTTCGGCCCGGCCGCCTTCTATCTCAAGAGCGTCACCCCGCCCGAGATTTCGCTGGGTGAGATCTTCCGCTCGCTCCTGCCGTTCATCGGCCTGCAGATCCTCGCCATCGCCATCATGATCGCCTTCCCCGGGATCACCGGCCGCTGAGCCGGGCGGCATCGGCGCCGCGCGGGCAGGTCGCATCGGCGGGCGAGAAGCTGAATGCGATCTATCGATCGTTCGAGTCGGGCCGGCTGCAACCCGGCTGACGAGAAGGTTATGAGTTCGCCTAGCCCCAATACTGTTCACTTTACGATTCTAATTGCCGATGCGAGGTCGATTGGCGGGGGTGGCTTGTCGGTTTGGCGGCGGAGCGGGAAGCCGCTCATTTTGCGTTTGACGGCGCGTGAGTTGCGACGATGTCGGCTGGAGACGGTTCGCTCCTGCAGGGTTTCGTCGAGGACGGCGTCATGGAACGCCGCCTTGCGGCGAGGGGGGAAGTGCGACGAAGGTCGAAAGCTTGCGGCGGATGACGCGCACCGCGTGGAGAAAGGAGAGACGGTCGGGGTTTTCATCGGCCTCGAGGGTCGCCTGGTGGATCAGGCCGCGGATGGCGAAGTGGGCCATCAGCAGGCCGTGGAGCTCCTGGCGGACAAGGTCCGGCGTCTTGCTGCGCAGGACGATCCGGGCACCGCGCAGATGCGTCTTCAACTCGTCGAAGGCGGTCTCGATCTCCCAGCGCTCGTGATAGAGGGCCGCCAGGTCCAGGGCAGGGGCGCGCTCGGGATCGAGGATGCTGGTCAGCAGACGGTAGATCGGCTCGGCGCCGTCGATGCCGTCGAGACGGTAGTCGACGACGCGCACCGGCACCGCCCCGCTGGTGCCGACGGTCCCGCTCGGACGGGTGGATGCGGCTCAGGCAGGAGCCGTCAGCGAGCACCCTTTCCCGCGGCAGGCGTGCGTTCTTCCTGATCCGCCAGAGGAGATCCGCTGCGAGATCCCCGATTTTACCGCCACCTTGGTCGACACCGACGGGTCGATCAGCCACTGCACCCCCTCCAACAAGCAGCGCAACACCTCGCGGTAGGACGACTGCATGTAGAGCGCCAGGGCGATCACGTAGTAGACCACCACATGGGCCGGCAGATCCCGCTGGCGCAGGCTGGCTCGACCGCACTCCCGCAAGACCGAGCGCGCCGTCGTCATCGGCACCGCCTTGGCGATCACGCCAAGGCTGATATAGTCCGTGATCCGTGCGCCCTCGGGAAGGCCTGCGACCTTGCGCGCCATCAACACACCTCCTGCTCGCCTCTCAGCGACAGGATTGCAGGCGGATCAATCTAAATGAACAGTATTGGCGCTAGCCGTCGTCACCCGCAACATCCGCGATTTCGTGCCGTTCGGCGTGCCTACGCTTGATCCATTCAAGCCACCCACTCGCTGACCGGGGCCGCCGCCTCCTCGAGCGGCTGGGCGACC
>CAYMTA010000132.1:0-7605 GCA_964393275.1 uncultured Geminicoccaceae bacterium
GCATCTACCTTACGGGGTGGGTGGGCTACTTCGGCTTCTGTCAGACGCCGTCGGTGTTGCGTGAACTGCACCAGTGGCTCCGACGAAGGCTGCGCGCCTTCGCCTGGAAGCAATGGCGCAATGGCTGGAACCGGTTCCGGCAGATGGCCCGACGGGGCGTGCCTCGCCGGCTCGCGGCACAAACCGCGGGCAGCGTGCACGGTCCTTGGCGGATTGCTGCCAGTCCGGCCCTCAATATCGCGCTCTCGAACGCAGATTTGGCCGCGCTCGGCCTTCCCGTCATGACGCCCAGAGCCGCTTAGGCCAGCGAACCGCCGTGGTACGGACCCGTATGCCCGGTGGTGTGGGAGGGGGGAGCCGCAAGGCTTCCCCCTATCCCGATCCGAAGGGAACGCGGCCAGCAGGCCGCGGAAGGGCCGCGGGCGCAGTAGAGCCTTTCGTAGAGCGCCTTGCCACTGCCACGGGTGAGGTTGGTGACAATAAAGCGGGTATCGCAGCCCTGTGGTCCGGCCTCGACGCGGGCGATTATGCGCTCCACGCGGCTCCATGATGCGGCGGCGTCGTGGAATTCCTTGAAGCGCCGGACCTTGGTACCGCTGCTCTGATCGACACGGGCGATGGTGGACTGCTCGAGTGTGGCAACGCGCCGTCGCAAGGCGGCGTTGCCGGCGAGGCCGAGAATGAAGTCCACGCCTTGCGCACGGCAGAAGTCGAGCACCTCGGGCGCGCAGTAGTGGCTGTCGCCGCGCAAGAGAATCTCGACTCGCGGCCAGTGCCGGCGGATCTCGCGGATCAGCCGCCGCAGATAGGCCGCGATCTCGCGGCCCTTGGGGCGCCTGGCAGGCCGCAGCACCGCGGTCACGAACAGGCCGGCACCGTCGAACACGACGATCGGCTGAAAACCGTAGTCGTCGTAGTGGGCGTTGAACAACCGCAGCTACTGGCCACCATGCGCCGCGTCGAAGGTGTCGTCGACGTCGAGCGTGATCCGCTTCGGCACCTGCGCGAAGGAGGCGCAATACAGCCCGATCATCGACCGGCAGCAGGCGGTCGATCCGATTCGCGAAGCGAAGCCGGCCAGCAGGCCGGCGAGGGGCCCGCGCCAGCCGCAGCAGCATCCGCCGGTCGGGCAGGTTCTCCAACCGGCTGATGGTCGACTGCGAGCAGAGATCGCGCTCCCCCGGCAACCGCTCCAGCGCCACTTTGAACACCGGATCGGCGCGCAACGTGTTGGCGTCGATGCCGTCCTCGTAGCCCGCCGCGATCAGCAGCAGGCGAAAGCGCAAGATATCCGTGACGCTGTGCACCGTGCGCATCGAATCGCGCGGATCGTCGATGCCAGTCGCCAACCGCCCCGCCACGTCGAGCCGCCGCTCCACTTCCCGCAGCGCCAGAAGACCGGCGTCCGACGTCACCACGCCGCCGTCGAAACGGGCGCTCAATGCCTTGCCGTTCACCGGTGACAGGCCGGGCAAAGGCAGCATATTCTCGCTCATGGCGGGCGTCGTCATTCCGATCTCGGGTTTTGGCCTCGACAACCAAAACTCTACGCCAGATCAGAAGCTTAGACTACGTCCGCCAGCCTTGATGCATAATCCGGGCTAGCGCGACCGTCCCAGGGCCTCGGCCAACTCCTCCTCGATCAGCGTCCCGATAAAGCCGCGAACGTGCTTTCGAGCACTTCTCTCGATCGGGTCGAGCCGATCCTCAAGCAACAGCCTGCCGCTCGGGTTCACCGGCTGATCCGGCGACGCTTCCGTGGTAGCCTTATTCATGGCATGGTCTCCTGCCCGGCCCGTCAACGCTGGTCTTGCTGGCTTCTCCAAGCCGGAGACTACGCCAGCTCAAATTCCAACCAAGCTCGAGACAGCACCAGATCGCGCACCGATTCGGCCTCGTGGTCGAGGCGACGGCAGAGGCGCAGCGCCGCACGGACGCCGCCTTCGGCCGACTCCTCGCCTGGTGGCGCGAGGGCGGCGAGGACCGGCCGCGCAACATCATGGTGATGTCCGATCATGGCCAGATCACCGGCCGCAAGGAGATGATCCTGACCGCTCGCGATCATGCCGGGCTCGCGGGAAAGCTGATCTCGGGCTACGCCTCGAGCCTCTATCTGGACGATCCATCGGCCGAAAATCTGAAGACGGCGGCCGCGGCGCTCCTGGCGAGGCCGCGCGGCTGGAAGCGATCATGTTCGGCGAGCGCCAGATGCCGCCGGGCGACCAGCGCCCGCATGCCGCCGTGGCGGGCGAGACGCCATGGCGGCGTGAGGCTCGGCGGGATCAGGCCTCGCGGTAGGTGCCTTTCGCCTTGGCCACATGGGTGGCGATCGCGTCCATGAGGGGCGGCGAGAGGGCATCGTAGGGCTCGAGGTGGAGTTCCTTGAGCCGGGCGCGGATGCCGTCCATCTTCGCCGGCGGAACCCCGGCCTCGATGATCGACGAGACGAAGGCGGCAAATGTCGGCGCCGACCAGCCCTTGGCGTCGGAAAGCTCGGTGTGCACGAAGTCCAGGCCGTAGAACGGGTGATCCTTGCTCTCGATGCGCCCGTACATGTGCACGCCGCAACCGGTGCAGGCGTAGCGCTTGATGGTCTTCGAGTCGTCCACGATCTTCAGCTTGTGGCCGTTGGCGGTGACCTCGAGCTTGTCGCGCGGCACCACCGCGACCATGCTGAAGGCCGCTCCTTCCGGCTTCCAGCACAGGGTGCAGCCGCAGATGTGATTGTGCGCGGTGTTCGACTTCAGGGTCACCTCGACCTTGTCGGTGGCGCAATGGCAGTGCAGCGTGCCGCCCGCGAAGTCGGGCGCGCCCGGCTGGATGCCGCCGTCGACGGCGGGATGGATGCTCGTGGCCATGCTTGAAAATCCTCCCTGGTTGGCTTTGCCGGAAAGCCCTTCCTGCGCGTTGCGCGCTTGAACCGGCAAACCCAGAATACCTGCAATCCGGCGGCCGCGCGATAAGCGAAAAGTCGTAGCCCGTCCGATGGCTAAGGGCGCGGCCGAGCCCGGCCCGGCCTGGTCCGCCTCAGCCCGGCCTCGACGGCATCGCCGCATCCCCTGGCCGCCGGTTGCCCTTCACCAGGTCGGCTGCCTTCTCGCCGATCATGATCGAGGCGGCGTTGGTGTTGGAGCTGGTGACGCGCGGCATGATCGAGCTGTCGCAGATCCGCAGGCCCTCGATGCCGTGGAGGCGGCAGTCGGGGTCGACCACGGCCATGTCGTCCGTGCCCATCCGGCACGAGCCCACGGGGTGGTAGTCGGTCTTGCCGAAGCGGCGGGCGTAGGCTTCGAGATCGGTGCGCGTGGTCACGTCGGGCCCCGGCAGGTGCTCGCGCCGGACGAAGGGGCGAAAGGCCGCCTGCGCCATGATCTCGCGGGCCGAGGCGATGCCCCGCAGGGCCGCCGCCATGTCCGATGGCTCGGCCCAGTAGTTGGGGTCGATCACCGGTGCCACGGCCGGGTCGGCCGAGCGCAGCCGGATGCTGCCCCTGGATTTCGGCCGCAGGTAGCAGGCATTGAGGGTGCAGCCATAGCCGGACGGCACCGGCGGCACGCCGGCCTCGAGGCCGGCGCCGGGCAGGAAATGGTGCTGGATGTCGGGCGACGGCTCGGCCGGGTCGGTCAGCACGAAGGCCCCGCCCTCGGCGAGGTTGGAGGTCACCGGCCCCTTGCCGAAGAGCTGGTACTCGAGCCCGGCCATCAGCATCCGGTGCGGCCGCGTGTGCCGATCGTAGGAGTGGGGACCGGAGAGCTCGCTGATGACATAGGCGTCGATGTGGTCGTGGAAGTTGCGGCCGACGCCCGGCAGGTCGTGGACCACCTCGATGCCGAGGGCACGGAGCTCGTCCGCTGGGCCGATGCCGGAGAGGAGCAGGAGGCGGGGCGAGCCGACGGCACCGGCGGTGACGATCACCTCGCTCTCGGCCCGCGCGGTCTCCTGCCGGCCATGCCGCGAATAGGCGACGCCGACCGCCCGGCCGCCCTCGACGATCAGCCGCTCGACCCGGCAGTCGGTGACGAGATCGAGGTTCGGCCGCTTCAGGGCATCCTTCAGGTAGCCGACCGCCGTCGAGCAGCGCCGGCCGCCCCGCTGGGTCACCTGGTAGAGCCCGGCCCCGGCCTGAATCCTGCCGTTGAAGTCGGGATTGTAGGGGATGCCGGCCTCCTGGCAGGCACGGACGAAGGTCTTGGTCAGGTAATGCGGGCTCACGAGGTCCGAGACGGCGAGCGGCCCGCCGGTGCCGTGCCAGGCGTCGCTCAGCCGCTCGTTGTCCTCCGCCTTGCGGAAATAGGGCAGCACGTCCCGGTAGGCCCAGCCGGTGCAGCCGTCCTCCGTGGCCCAGGCATCGTAGTCGGCGGCGTTGCCGCGGGTGTAGACCATGGCGTTGATCGAGCTGCCGCCGCCGAGCACCCGACCTTGCGGAAAGACCATCTCGCGGCCATCGGCATGGGCCAGGGGTGCCGTGCGAAAGCCCCAGGTGAGCGGGCCGTCGGTCATCTTGTAGAAGCCGACCGGCATGTGGATCAGGCGGTCGGTGTCCGGTGGCCCGGCCTCGAGCAGCAGCACCGAGGCCTCGGGCATCTCGGACAGCCGGGCGGCCAGGACGCAGCCTGCGGCCCCGCCGCCGACGATGATGTAGTCCGCCACGCCTCGCCCCTCCTCCAGCCGCCTCATCCTCGCCACAGAGCCTGTTCGACAGGCTCTAGGGGCTCGGGACCGGCATGACAAGCGAGGCGAAGCGGCGCTATGGGTCTGCGGATGAGCATCGGGAAACTCAGGGAGCAGCTTCTCCTTTCGGCCGAGATCGAGGCCGAGCGCTTCCTCGCGATCCTGCGGCTGACCGCCGTCCTGGTCCTGGCCCTGGCCCTCTCGGCGGCCCTTCTCGCGGTCGATGGGCCGCCGCCCGCCGCCCGGCGCCAGATCGCGGTGGCCGCCACCGTTCTCGCTATCTATGCCGCCGTTGGCCTGCTCTCCTTCCGGGCGGCACGGCCCGGCCGGTTTCGCCGCTGGATGCCCTGGCTCTTCACCACCGCCGACTGCGCGCTCGTCCTCGCCAACGTAGCGACCACGGGGGTCAATATCGGGGCGCCCCCCTCGACCCTCTGGCTCTACCCGGCGACCTGGCTGGCCCCCCTGGTCCTGGTCTTCGGCTCGCTCCACTACCGGCCCTGGCTGCAGGGCTATGCGGCGGCCCTCGTGGTCGGCGGGCTGGTCCTGCTGCTGGCGATCCTGCCTGAGGGCGGCGCGCTCGAGCGACTCCTGCCCCTGCTCGGCCCGCCGCCCACGGTCATCCGCGTCGTGCTGCTCGCCCTCGCCGGCTTCGTGCTGGTGCTGGCCGCCGCGCGCCGCAAGGCGCTGCTCGAGCGCGCCATCGACGAGGCGGTGGAGCGCACCAACCTCGCCCGCTATCTGCCGCCGGAGATCGCGGCCCTGCTGGCCGCCGGCGATGTCGAGGCGCTGCGGCGCGGCTGGGACGTGGAGATCGGCATCCTGATGGTCGACATCAGGGGCTTCACCCGGCGCGCCGAGCATCTGGCGCCGCCCGAGCTCTCGACCTTTCTCGGCACGTTTCGCCATCACGTCATCGAGGCGGCGATGGCCCACCGGGGGGTCGTCGACAAGTTCGTCGGCGACAGCGCCATCGTTGTCTTCGGCGTGCCCGAGGGCCATGCCGACGATGCAAGCCGGACGCTCGACTGCGCCCGCCATCTGCTGCGCCTGATCGACTCCTGGAGCGCCGAGCTGGTCGCCGCCGGCGAGGAGCCCGTGCGGATCGGCATCGGCGCCCATTTCGGGCCGGCCTTCGCCGGTGCCGTCGGCGACAGCAGTCGGCTCGAGTTCACCGTCCTCGGCGACACGGTCAACGTGGCGGCACGGCTCGAGCAGCTCACCCGGACGACCGAAGGCGGCCTCATCGCCTCGCGAGCGCTCGTCGAGCGGACCGGCGAGCACGACCATTGGCTGGCCCTGCCGACCCACGCGGTGCGCGGGCGCGAGCAGCCGATCGACATCCTTCACTGGCAGGGAGACCGGAACCCATGACCAAGCGCACCATCGGCCTGATCGGCCTCGGCATGGCGGCGGCACCGCACGCCCAGAGCCTCCTGGATCTCCGGGACCGCCTCGAGGTCCGGGCCTGGAGCCCCTCGGCCGAGCGGCGGCGGGCCTTCCACGAGCGCTATCACCTGCCGGTGGTCGACACGCTGGAGGCCATCGCCGACGAGCCTTCGGTCGACGCGGTCATCCTCCTGACCCCGCCGGATGCGCGGCTGGAGCTGGTCGAGCGGCTCGCCCGCCAGGGCAAGCACCTGCTCATGGAGAAGCCGCTCGAGCGGACGCTGGCCGCCGCCGAGCAGGTGGTGGCGCTGACCGAACAGGCCGGGGTGACCACCGGCGTCGTCCTGCAGCACCGCTTTCGCGCGGCCGCCCAGCGTCTGGCCCGCCACCTCAGGGAGGGCGATCTGGGCGAGCTCGCCACGGTCCAGCTCGGCGTGCCCTGGTGGCGGCCGCAGAGCTACTACGACGTGCCCGGCCGCGGCACGCTCGCCCGGGACGGCGGCGGCGTGCTGATCACCCAGGCCATCCACAGCCTCGACCTGATGCTGAGCCTGACGGGCCCGGCCGCCGCCGTGCAGGCCATGGCCGGCACCTCCGCGCTCCACCGCATGGAGGGCGAGGACTTCGTCGGCGGCGGCATCGCCTTCGCCAACGGGGCCTTGGGCGCCGTCATGGCCACCACCACCTTCCACCCCGGTCACGCCGAGCAGCTGGTGCTGGCCGGAACGAAAGCCGTGGCCAGGCTCGACGGCGGCCGGCTCACCATCGACTTCCTCGACGGCCGGAGCGAGACCACCGGCGAGGCCGGCGGCATCGGCGGCGGCGCCGACCCCATGGCCTTCAGCCACGAATGGCACAAGGCCGTGATCACCGACTTCCTTGACGCCCTCGACCGGAACCGCCCGCCCCGCGTCACCGCGCGCGACGCCCTCCACGTCCACCGGCTGATCGACGCCCTGCTGCGCTCGGCCGACGAGGGCAGGCGAATCGAGATCGTCGCGTCGTAGGATTTATACCCTATTAGAAGCGACGAATCAAGCGCCGATGGGTTCCTTCGGCAATCCGGGCCGGCGGGTTCGCTCGACCGGGCAGAAGAGCCGGGATTCCGGCCGATTGCCCTTAACGTTCAAGGCGTTGACGGGCGTCGGGTTCGTTCGTCGGTGCTCCGGTTCGTTCGTCGAATCGCCGGGTTCGCTCGTCGATTCCGTGGGTTCGTTCGTCGAATCGCCGGGTTCGATCGTCGCCGCCTGTTGCATCCGATGCATCATGCGACCGAAAATGTTGCACCAGATGCAACAGCCCAAATCGCCATGTTGCATGGGACGCAACATCCCGACGGGCAATGTTGCATGAGATGCAACAACCCAAGAGGAAATGTTGCATCTGATGCAACAACCCGAGCGGGACAGAGGGCGGGAAGGCGCGAAGGACGCGCCCCGCGTGGCGAGGAGGAAGGAAGGACGGGGGAACTGAGTTCCCCCGCGCCCCCTCCGGCTATTCAGCGTGGCGCCGACTCGATGGCGCTGCGGTGATATCCGGAGCGAT
>CAYMTA010000133.1:0-7493 GCA_964393275.1 uncultured Geminicoccaceae bacterium
GAGTCCTGACCCCATAAACTTACGGTGGGGTGCGGGGAGGATCATCCTCCCCGCTTCCAATCAGAGTGGCTCGGCTATTTGACGATGGGGATTTTGGAGCGGTCGATGGTGAGGGCGACGGCGAGGACGAGGACGGTGCCGAAGACGGCTTGCTGGATGAAGATGTCGACGTTGAGGAAGGTCATGCCGGAGCGGACGACGGTGATGATGAGGGCGCCGACGAGGGTTCGCCAGACGCTGCCGACGCCGCCGGTGATGGCGGTGCCGCCGACGATGACGGCGGCGATGGCTGGCAGGAGGAGCTGGTCGGCGAGGGTGGGGGAGCCGCTGGCGAGGCGGCCGGCGAGGATGACGCCGGCGAGGCCGGCGGAAGCACCGGAGAGGATGCAGGCGATGGTCTTGTGCAGGCCGACGCGCACGCCGGCGGCGTAGGCGGCGGGCTCGCCGGCGCCGATCGCCTGGCTGTAGCGGCCGAAGGCGCTGAAGTGCTGGACCAGGGTGCCGATGACGAGGACGACGAGGGCCACCAGCACCTCGTGCGGCAGGCCCATGGTCTTGCCGGTGATCCAGTGGACGTAGCCGCGCTCGTATTCGCCGAGGGTGATCGCCTGGGCGTCGGCGAGGAGGAGGGCGGTGCCGGCGGCGGCGCCGCCGACCGCGAGCGTGGCGATGAACGAGGGGATCTTCAGGTGGACGTGGGCGACGCCGGAGACGAGGCCGGCGAAGGCGCCGACGAGGACGGCTATGACGAAGGCGAGGTAGCCGAGGGGCACGATCAGGAGGGCGACGACGACGCTGGCGAGCGAGGCCACCGACTGGATCGAGAGGTCGATGCCGCCGAGCATGATGACGAAGGTGACGCCGACGCCGAGGACGAAGAGGGTGGCGGTGTCGGAGGCCATGCCGAGCAGGGTGGACGGCTCGAGGAAGGCCGGCTGGAAGGCGCCGACCAGGACGACGAGCACGACGAGGGTGACGATCGGCATGAGCTGGCGCAGGCGATCGCGGCTCATGGCGCTGTCCGGGCCCGCGGCGTCGTCCTGGGCGCGGTCATACCATGTGCTCGATCAGGTCGACCTGCGCCGGCTTGGTGCCGGGGCCGGCCTCGAAGCGGCGGGTGATGGCGCCGTCGCGCATGACGAGGATGGTGTGGCAGAGGCCGATGGTCTCCTCGAGCGTGTCGGCGATCAGGATGACGCCGAGGCCTTCGGCCGACATCGAGCGGACCAGCTCGTAGACCTCCTCCTTGGCGCCGACGTCGAGGCCGCGGCTCGGGTGGTCGAGGATGATGATGCGGGCGTGGGCGTTCATCCATTTGGCCAGCACCACCTTCTGCTGGTTGCCGCCAGAGAGGTTGAGGCAGAGGCTGGTGATGCTGGGCGTGCGGATGCGCAGGCGCCGCACCCACTCGGTGGCGAGCCGGCGCTCGGCGGCGTGGTCGATCAGGCCGTGGCGCATGACCCGGCCGAGGCTGGCGAGGGTCATGTTGGCGGCGACGGAGAGGAAGAGGACGAGGCCTTCGTTGCGCCGCTCGCGCGGGACGTAGCCGATGCCGAGCGCCACGGCGTCGGCCGGGTTGGCGATCCGCCGGGCGGCATTTTTGAGCAGGATGTCGCCCGCGGTCGGCTGCAGGAAGCCGAAGAGGGTGCGGCAGACGGCCTCGCGGCCGGAGCCGATGACGCCGGCGATGCCGAGCACCTCGCCGGCGTGGAGGGCGAAGTCGACATCGCGGTACTGGCCCTGGAGGCCGAGGCCCCGCGCCTCGAGCAGCACCTCGTCGGCGAACGGCGCCTGTTGCGATTCCTTGTAGTATTCCGACTGTCGCTCGCGGCCGACCATGAGCTGGTGCAGCTTGCGGGTGTCGGCGCCGGCCGCCGGCAGCTCGGCCACCACGGCGCCGTCCTTCATGACGTAGACGCGGTCGCTCAGGGCCAGCACCTCGTCGAGGCGGTGCGAGACGAAGACGAACGAGGCGCGGTCCTTGAGCGCGCGCACCCGGGCGAAGAGGATGTCGATGTCGGCCTGCTCGAGCACCGAGGTGGGCTCGTCGAGCAGGATGACCAGCCGCCCGGCGGTCAGCTCCTCGAGGGTCAGCGCCTTGGCCAGCTCGACCATCTGCCGGGTGGCGAAATCGAGCTCGGAGGTGGCCGTGCGCGGGTCGACGTCGACCTGCACCTTGGCCAATTGGCGGGCGGCGGCGGCGTAGAGCTCGCTCCAGCGGACGATGCCGAAGGTCGAGAACCGGGCTTCGGATCCGAGATAGATGTTCTGGCCGACGGTGAGGTTGGGCAGCAGGGACTGCTCCTGGAAGACCATGCCGATGCCGCGCCGGGCCGCGTCCTGCGGGCTGGCGAGCGTCACCGCCTCGCCGTGCAGGCGCATGGTGCCGGCGTCGGGTCGGTGGACGCCGGCCAGGATGCGCATCAGGGTCGACTTGCCGGCGCCGTTCTCGCCGATCAGGCCGACCACCTCGTTGGCGCCCAGGGTGAGCGAGACGTCGTCCAGCGCCTTGACGCCGGGGAACGACTTGCCGATGCCCGCAAGCTCCAGGACCGGGGCGCTCATTTGACCAGGGTCGCCCGCTTGCGGTCGACGCTCAGCGCCACCGCGACGATGATCAAAAGGCCCTGGACGATCTGCTGGATGAAGGGCGAGACGCCCATCAGCACCATGCCGTTGGCCAGCACCACGACGATCAGCACGCCGACCAGGGTGTTCAGGACGCCGCCCTGGCCGCCCCAGAGGGCGGTGCCGCCGACGACGACGGCGGTGATCGCGGTGAAGAGGCGGCCGCTGCCGATGAGCGCGAAGGCGGAGCCTTGCTGGGCGGCCGCCATGATCCCGCCGAGCGCGTAGAAGACCCCGGCCATGGTGAAGGTCAGGATGCGCACCAGCCTGGTCGGGATGCCGGAGAGGGCCGCGAGGTCCTCGCCGCCGCCGATGGCGAAGATGTAGCGGCCGAGCCTCGTGCGCTCCTGCACGATCCAGGCGACCAGCAGCGCCAGGAGCGCCAGCCAGACCTGGTATTTCAGCCCGAGGAGCTGGTCGAGCGCCAAAGCGCGGATCGTCTCGTCGGTGATCCGCACCTGGATGCCGCCGAGGATCGTGTTGCCGATGCCGATGCCGACGAACCACATGCCCAGCGTCACCATGAAGGACGGTATGCGCAGGCCGACATGGATGACGCCGTTGGCGAGGCCCATGAGGGCGCCGACGCCCAGGACGGCGACCGCGCCGAGGAGGCCGAGATCGTTGGCGTTGGCGCCGTTGGCGACGAGGAGGCAGAGAATGACGGCGCCGAAGGCGACGACACCTTCCATCGAGAGATCGATGCTGCCCATCAGGATGATGAAGGTGACGCCGAGCCCGAGCACCAGGGGGATCGACGCGGCATCGGCGATCCGCGCGAAGTTGCGCAGCGAGACGAAGCGGCCGTTGACCAGCGAGATCGCGACGCAGAGCGCGATGAGCACCAGGACCGGCGCCCAGGGCGCCAGGCGTCGTCGCAGCCGGGGCCAGAAGTCGGCGGCCCCGACCCCAACCGAGGCGGTGGCCGCCTTGACGCTTGCCGGATCAGCCACGGAGGCTGTGTCGCGCGCGCACCGTCAGCCGTACTGGATCTGTCCGGCGACCCGGCCCCAGAGGTCGTCGAAGTCGAGCTCCGGCGAGGCCTCGATGTTGGACTCGTAGAATTCCTTGGCGTTCTCGGCGGTGACGACGATGCCGGTGCCGTAGAATTCGCGATGCTCCCTCGGCTCCTTGGCCGGATCGAAGCCGCCCGTGCGGGCATGATAGCCGATCGAGAGGCCCATGCTGCCCTGCCAGAACGGGTCCCAGGCGACGGTGCCGGCGAACTCGCCGGCCATGATCGCCTCGACCGCCAGCTGGATGCCGTCGATGCCGGAGACCGGCACCGTGCCGGCCATGCCTTCGCCGCGCAGGGCCTCGAGGGCGGCCAGGCCCATGCCGTCATTGGCCGCCCAAACACCCTTGATGTCGTCGCCGAAACGGGTCAGCCAGGCGCTGGTGATCTCGTGCGCCTTGTTCGGGTCCCAGTTGGCCGTCTGGAAATCGAGCAGCTCGACATTGGGGTTGGCCGCCAGCGCCTCGTCGAGACCCTTCTTGCGCTCGATCGCCGGGGTGTTGGAGAGGATGCCGCCCAGGGCGACGATCCCGCCCGAGCCGCCCATCTGGGCGAACAGCGCCTCGGCCATGGCCCGGCCGGCCGGCACGCCGCTGAACGAGATGTGCGAGACGTAGTTCGGGTCGTGGTCCCAGGGATGCAGGTCGTCCGGCTTGTTCCACTGGGTGACCACGTAGACGCCGGCCGCGTCGCAGGCGTCGACGATCGGTCGCGCGTCCGGGCTCTCGTTCGGATCGACGTTGAGAACCATGTTGCCGCCCGTCTTGGCGATGATCGCCTTGATGTCGGCGACACCCTTCTCGCTGTCGCCCTCGGTCACCAGCGTGACGTAATCCGTGCCGGCCCACTTGGCGAAGGCCTCGCCGCCCTTGTTCCATGTCGCGTGGTAGGGATTGGAGAGCGAGCGGATGGAGTTGACCACGGTCGGCTTGTCCTGGGCCAGGAGGCGCCTCGGCCCGAAGCCGACGAGGCTCGCGGCACCGGCTGCCGCCGTGGCCCCGAGGAACCTGCGTCGCGCCAGATACTGGGCCTGGATGCGCCTCTTGAGGTCGTCCATCTCGTTCTTCCTCCCCTGACCGGTGTTATTCGCCCGTCTCCCGGAAATGTTTGATGCGGGGCGGATCGCTTGTCAACGCGCCCATGTGACTGTCATTTGACGACCTTGAGCATGCCGCCGTCGACATAGTAGGTGGCGCCGACGCTGTAGCTGGCGCGCGGCGAGCAGAGGAAGACGATGAAGGCGGCCACCTCGTCGGGCTGCGCGAAGCGCTTGATCGGGGCGTGCTCGCGCGCCACATCCTCGATGTAGCTCTCCCAGCCCCGTCCGGTCCCTTCCGTCAATTGCGTCGCCGTCTTGATCCAGTCCGGGGTCAGGACGAGGCCGAGATTGATCGCGTTGACGCGGATGCCATGCGGAATCAGCTCGGCCGCCAGGTTCTTCGAGAACATGACCAGCGCCGCCTTGGTCGTGTTGTAGATCGGCTCGTACCAGAGGGGCTGGCTGGCGCAGATGGAGCCGTTGTTGAGGATCACCCCGCCGCCACGGCGAATCATCGACGGTGCGAGCCCGCGGCTCAGCCGCACGGCCGCCATGACGTGCAGGTTCCAATAGTGATCCCATTTCTCGTCGGGAGCCTCGAGGATGGTCTCGTTGCTGCCGGTGCCGGCATTGTTGAAAAGGATGTCGCAGCCGCCGAAGGCCTGCTCGACGCCAGCGATGACGTCCGCGCAGCCGGCTGCCCCGGCGACGTCGGCGCCGATCGCCAGGGTGCGCACCGACCGCCGTTCGGCAATGGCCTTTGCCTCGGCCTCGGCGCGTGCCACGTCGCGCGCCACCAGCACCACGTGCGCACCTTCAGCGGCGAACGCATCGGCGGTCGCCAGCCCGATGCCCACGCTGCCGCCCGTGATCACCACGACCTTGTCCTTCAATTCCAGGTCCATCGCATCCGCTCCCTTTTGCCGTGGCGGGTCTAGCAGGCTGCCGCGGTCATGTCCCCAAGCGTGGCGCAGCTCGGGAATTTCCTGTTAAAGATCCGGTGGGGTGCGGGGAGGATCATCCTTCCCGCTTTCTTGTCGTCTAAAAAATCCCTAAAATTTTACGAAACTTAAAGTAAAACAAAAGAGAAAATCGAAACGATACTTTCATCTCTTGATCACTTAATGGTTGATGACGGGGTTTTGTTCTTCCATAAGCAGTTTCGTGTTCATGGGTTTCTCCTGTGACACCCGACTTGAGGCGTTTCCTCCCTATATCACTGGGCCGCGGTGCAAGCCGCGGCCCTCTTTTTTTGGCCCGGGGCGATTCTGGCGGGGATCGGGCGGGGTGCTCCCGGCTCGAGGTTCGACTCCGTTCGTGCTCCGGCCTGCCCTGGGATCCGGGGAGGCGCCGTTGCGGGCGTCGGCATTGGCGGCGGGCGATCCGCCCCGGTGGCCGTCCCGGCGGGATGATGCTGTCCGGGCCGTGACGCGCGGGCCGGTTTTGGCTGGGCGCCGGGATGGGGCGGGAAATGAAGCTGTTTGGTCTGCTGACGATCGCGACGGCGCTGCTCCGGCATCGCCGGCGGATCTCGTATCGCGCGCTGCAGATGCAGTTCGGGCTGGATGCGGCGGGGCTCGAGGCGCTTCGTTTCGAGCTGGTGCGGATCGAGCGGGTGGCGATCGACGAGGACGGCGAGGTGCTGGTCTGGGCCGGTGACGACCGGGCAATGACGGTGCCGGCGTCCGGCTCGGGGTTCGAGCCGGTTGCGGCGGCGGCTCGGCCTTGGGCGCCGCTGCCGCCGCTCGCCGCATTCCGGCCGACGCCCGGGGTGCCGCGGCCCTTGGCGCCGTGCCCGGCATCGCCCGCGGCGGCTCTGGAGGTCGCGGGGGTGCCGGCCGCGGCACCGGTCAGCGACGCCGAGCGGCGGCCGTTGACGGTGATGTTCTGCGATCTCGCGGATTCGACGGCGCTGTCGGCGAGGCTCGGTCCCGAAGACCTGCAGGACGTGATCCGCGCCTATCAGGAGACCTGCACCGGGCTGATCCAGGCGTATGGAGGCTTCGTCGCCAAATACATGGGTGACGGGATCCTGGTCTATTTCGGCTATCCGAAGTCGCTGGAGAAGAACGCCGAGCGGGCGGTGCGGACGGGCCTTGCGATCGTCGAGGCGATGGGCGGGCTGAACGCCGGGCTGGGGCGGGCCAAGGGGATCGAGATCGCGGTCCGGATCGGCATCGCGACGGGCCTGGTGATGGTCGGCGAGGTGGTCGGCGAGGGGCTGGCGCAGGAGCGGACGGTGATCGGCGAGGCGCCGAACGTCGCGGCACGGCTGCAGGGCGTGGCCGGCCGCAACGGCATCGTGATCGGTGCCCTGACCAAGGAGATCGCGGGCGACGCGTTCGTTTACGAGGATCTGGGTGCGCGGGAGCTGAAGGGCATCACCGGGCTGGTCGTCACCTGGGGGGTGGCCGGCCTGCGCGATGCCGGGGACGAGCGGGTGGACGAGGCCGAGACCCAAAGCGGGGCGCCGCCGCCGACGCTGGTGGGGCGGGACGAGGAGGTCGGGCTGCTGCGCCGGGCCTGGCAGGGCACCAAGGACGACGGCCGCGGCCAGGTGGCACTGATCAGCGGCGAGGCGGGGATCGGCAAGAGCGTGCTGATCGACGGGCTGCGCGCCGGGGTGCTCGCCGAGGGATTGCCCCGGGTCACCTTTCGCTGCTCGCCCTGCTCGATCACGAGGAGCGACGGCCTCTCGCCTTTCGCTATGGCCTGGAGGTCGGGGCCACGGCCAATGCCTGCTGGGCCTGGTCCCTCTGGCTGCTCGGCTATCCGGATCGGACCCTCGAGCTCGACCTCGCTCGCGGTCAG
>CAYMTA010000134.1:0-7370 GCA_964393275.1 uncultured Geminicoccaceae bacterium
CTCCTCGCCGGCGCTCACCCGCAAGCCGATGAAACACCATGAAAACTCCTCGGACCGGCTCTCAGAGCCGGCAGCGGCCGGTGACGTCGAGCATGGACTCCGCATTGGAGCGGAGCGCGTTCAGGAGCTGGCGGGTGATCGCCTCGTCGTTGCAGCGGAGCGTGATCGTCTCCGGCGGGTCGGTGGCGAGGCGGATCTCGATCGTGTGCTCGAGCGCGCCGCTGCGGGTCGCCGTGGCGCGCGAGATGCGGCCCCGGTCGAGCATCAGGAAGACCGTGCCGGACTGGTTGCCCGGAATGCTCTGCTGCAGGAGCAGGAGGTCGCCGGCGCGGGCGGTTCCGGCCGAGGCGCAGAGGAAAGCAAGGCCGGCGAGACCCAGTGGGCCGAGGTTCGTCAGCAAGCGGCGCATCGGTCGTTCTCCCAGGGCGGCATCATGCTATATGTCCGCGCGGCTGCCGGCTGCCCGGAGCTCGGCGCCCCCCTTGCGGGGCATCATCCAAGCCTAACCTCAAACAATCGGACCGGGACAAGGGAAAACGCCACATGAGCTCGCGCAATGTGATCATCGTCGTCATCGTCATCATCGTGCTCGCGATCATCGGCTGGCAGCTCGGGTGGTTCGGCGGTGCCAAGGCGCCGGCGCCCGCCGCGACCACGTCAGCACCCGCCACGACCACGCCGGAACCCGCCACGACCACGCCGGAGCCAGCCACGACCACGCCGGCACCCGCCGCGAACTGACCAACCGGGACGTGCAGCGGACCGACGGGGCCGATCGAGCGGGCCCGTCGGTCCAGGCCGCGCCGCTCAGACCAGCTCGCGCACGTCCGTCAGGTGGCCGGTGACCGCCGCGGCCACGGCCATGGCCGGGCTGACGAGGTGGGTGCGCCCGAGGCGGCCCTGGCGGCCCTCGAAATTGCGGTTGCTGGTGGACGCACAGCGCTCCTCGGGGGCGAGCTGGTCCGGGTTCATGCCGAGGCACATGGAGCAGCCTGCCTCGCGCCACTCGAAGCCGGCCTCCTTGAAGATCCGATCCAGCCCTTCGGCCTCGGCCTGGTGCTTCACGAGGCCGGAGCCCGGCACCACCATGGCGCGCACCGTGGGCGCGATATGCCTGCCCTCCAGCACCTTGGCGGCGGCCCGAAGATCCTCGATCCGGCCGTTGGTGCAGGATCCGAGGAAGACGCGATCGATCTTGACCTCGCGCATCGGCGTGCCGGGCTCGAGGCCCATATAGGCGAGCGAGCGCTCCATGGCGGCGCGCTGGCCGGCGTCGTCGACGGTCCGGGGATCGGGGACGGAGCCCGAGATGCCGACCACATCCTCCGGGCTGGTGCCCCAGGTGACCTGCGGCTCGATGTCCTCGGCCCTCAGCGTCACCTCCTTGTCGTAGAAGGCGCCCTCGTCGGAGGGCAGGAGCCGCCAGGCGGCGACGGCCTGCTCGTAGGCGCCGGCCTTGGGCGCCATGGGGCGGCCCTTGATGTACTCGAAGGTCTTCTCGTCCGGGGCGATCAGGCCGGCCCGCGCCCCCGCCTCGATCGACATGTTGCAGACCGTCATCCGGCCTTCCATCGAGAGCCCCTGGATCACCGGTCCGGCATATTCGATGACGTGGCCGGTGCCGCCCGCCGTGCCGATCCTGCCGATGATGGCGAGGATCACGTCCTTGGCGGTGACGCCGAAGCCGAGCTCGCCCTCGACCGTGATCCGCATGTTGCGGGGACGCTTCTGCAGCAGCGTCTGGGTGGCCAGCACGTGCTCGACCTCGGACGTGCCGATGCCGAAGGCGAGGGCGCCGAAGGCGCCGTGCGTCGAGGTGTGGCTGTCGCCGCAGACGATGGTGGTGCCCGGCAGGGTGAAGCCCTGCTCGGGGCCGATGATGTGCACGATGCCCTGGCGGATGTCGCTCACGTCAAAGAGCTCGATGCCGAACTCGCCGGCATTGTGCTCGAGCGCCTCGACCTGGATGCGCGCGGTCTCGTCCTTGATGCCCTTGGCGCGGTCCGGGTCGGTCGGCACGTTGTGGTCGACCACGGCGAGCGTCGCCTCCGGCCGGCGCACCCGGCGGCCGGCGGTGCGCAGGCCCTCGAAGGCCTGCGGGCTGGTCACCTCGTGCACCAGATGCCGGTCGATGTAGATCAGGCAGGTGCCGTCGTCCTGCTCCTCGACGAGATGCGCCTGCCAGATCTTGTCGAAGAGGGTCCGCGGACCGTTCACTGCCATCGGTTCGATTCCAGGGTGGAGTGGGTGGCTGATGCCGGCTCAGGCCTCGCTGCCGGCGGCATCGGTGGCTTCGGCGGCCTTGACGCCGGGTCGCTCGGTGCGCCGCTCGGCGATGCGCGCCGACTTGCCGCGGCGATCGCGGAGGTAATAGAGCTTGGCGCGCCTGACCTTGCCGCGGCGCACGACATCGACGCTGTCGATGCGCGGGCTGTAGAGGGGGAAGACGCGCTCGACACCTTCGCCGTAGGAGATCTTGCGGACGGTGAAGGACGAGCTCACGCCGCGATTGCGCCGGGCGATGCACACCCCCTCGAAGGCCTGCACGCGCTCGCGGTTGCCCTCGATCACGCGGACATTGACCCGGAGCGTGTCGCCCGGGCGGAACTCGGGCACCGCCCGCTCGGCGGTCAGGGAGGCGATGAGCTGCTGCTCGATCTGCTGGATGACGTTCATCGTTGGGGCTCCGGCTGGGCGAAGGTGCTGTTGGGGGTGCGATCAGGATGGGCAGGGCCGGGGGCCGCGGCCAGGAGGTCGGGGCGGCGCCGGCGGGTCAGGTCGAGGGCGGCGGCCTGCCGCCAGGCATGGATCTCGGCATGGTGGCCGGTGAGCAGGACAGGGGGCACGCTGCGCCCCTGCCAGGTCCGCGGCCGCGTGTAGTGCGGGTATTCGAGCAGGCCCCTGGCGAAGCTCTCCTCGTCGAGCGAGGCGCTTTTGCCGACCACGCCTGGCAGCAGGCGCACGGTCGCATCGAGGAGCGCCATGGCGGCGATCTCGCCGCCGGTCATGACGAAGTCGCCGAGCGAGACCTCGAGAAAGCCGCAGGCCTCGATCGCCCGTTCGTCGACACCCTCGTAGCGGCCGCAGAGGATGACGGCGCCTGGCGCCTTCGCGAGATTCTCGGCCTCGCTCTGGCTGAACGGCACGCCGCGCGGGCTCATGTAGAGGAGGGGTCGGGGGTCGTCCGGCCCGTGCACGGCGGCCACCGCCGCCGCCACCACGTCGGGCCGCATGACCATGCCGGCCCCGCCGCCGAAGGGCGTGTCGTCGACGCTGCGGTGGCGATCGGTGGCGAAGTCGCGAAGGTCGATCGCGTCGAGCGACCAGATGCCGGCCTCGAGCGCCCGGCCGAGCACCGAGCAGCCGAGCGGGCCCGGGAAGAGGTCGGGAAGGATGGTCAAAACCGAGGCGCGCCAGGGGGCCGTCATGCCGCGACCTCCGCCGATTCCGGCTTCTCCGCGGTCTCGACCAGCGCCTCGCTCGCCACGACGACGCGCCGGGCGGCGAGATCGACCTCGGGCACATGGGCCAGGGTGAAGGCCACCATCCGGCTCCGGCCGTTCGCGTCGACAAATTCGAGCACGTCGCCGGCGCCGAAATCGTGGACCGCGACGACCTCGCCGAGATGCTCGCCGTCCTCGGTCAAGACCGCGAGGCCGATGAGGTCGGCATGGTAGAAGCTGTCGCTCTCGATCGCCGGCAGGCGGTCGCGCGGCACGTGGAGCCGAAGGCCGCGAAGCGCCTCGGCCGCGTCCCGCCCGGTGATGCCCTCGGCCGCGACGATGACCCCGCCCTTGGCCGGGCCGATGACGCGCACGCGGAAGAGCTCATGGCCCCGCTCGTCGCAGAGCGGGCCGTAGGCCGCGACGTTCGCCGCCTCCTCGGTGAAGCATTTCAGCTTCAGGGCACCGCGCACGCCATGCGGCGCCGCGACCACGGCGACGCAGACCAGATTGGCGGGTGGAGGAGTGGTGACGGGCATGGGCTGGGCGATCCTGGCCTTGGCCTTGTCAGGCGCTCGCGGCCTCGACCTCGGCCTTCGCCTTCTTGGCCGCGATCTCCTCGGCCTTCTTGCCGGTGCCGCGCAGGCGCGTCGCACCCGGCAGGATGCCGGCCTTGTCGAGGAAGCGGGCCATGCGGTCGCTGACCTGGGCGCCGTGGCCGAGATAGTGGCGGATGCGCTCCTCGTTCATGACGATCCGCTCGGGATGCTCGTCGGGCAGAAGCGGGTTGTAGTGGCCGAGCTTCTCGAGGAAGCGGCCGTCGCGCGAGTAGCGCGTGTCGGCGGCGACGATGCGGAAATACGGGCGCCGCTTGGCGCCACCTCGGGTCAGACGGATCTTGACGGCCATGAATGTTCCAAAGGGTTGTGGTGGGTGAACGGGGCTGGGTCGGCTCGGGCCGGGCTCGGGCTAGCGGGGCACCATGCCCGGGGGCATGTGGCGGCCGAGGAACTGCTTCGGTCCGCCCGCCTTCTTCATCCTCTTCATCATGTCGTGCATCTGGCGGTGCTGCTTGAGCAGCCGGTTGACCTCCTGCACCGAGGTGCCGGAGCCGGCGGCGATGCGCCGCTTGCGCGACGCGGCGATGACCTCGGGGCTGCGGCGCTCGTGGCGGGTCATGCTGTCGATGATCGCCGACTGCCGGAGCAGGATCGTCTCGTCGATATTGGCCTCGGCGAGCTGCTTCTTGATCTTGCCGACGCCGGGCAGCATGCCGAGGATGCCGCCCATGCCGCCCATCTTGCCGACCTGCTTGAGCTGGCTCTGCAGGTCGTTGAGGTCGAAACGGCCCTTGCCCATCTTGCGGGCCAGCTTCTCGGCCTCGTCCTTGTCGACCAGCTCCGAGGCCTTCTCGACCAGGCTGACGACGTCGCCCATCTCGAGGATGCGGCTCGCCATGCGCTCGGGGTGGAAGGCGTCGAGGCCGGCGAGCTTCTCGCTGGTGC
Source organism: uncultured Geminicoccaceae bacterium (assembly GCA_964393275.1). Taxonomy (GTDB): domain Bacteria; phylum Pseudomonadota; class Alphaproteobacteria; order Geminicoccales; family Geminicoccaceae; genus SLRI01. The sequence goes on from CAYMTA010000134.1 coordinate 4,949, forward strand.
CGACGAACTTGATCGGCTTGCCCGTGACCTCGCGCATGCTGAGCGCCGCGCCGCCGCGCGCGTCGCCGTCGAGGCGGGTCAGCACGATGCCGGTGATGCCGATGCGCTCGGCGAAATGGCGGGCGACGTTGACCGCGTCCTGGCCGGTCAGGCTGTCGGCGACGAGCAGGGTCTCGTGCGGCCTGGCGAGGTCGCGCACCTCCTCGAGCTCGTTCATCAGCGTGTCGTCGATGTGCAGCCGGCCGGCGGTGTCGAGGATGAGCGTGTCGTAGCCCTCGCGCCGCGCCTGCTCGAGGGCGCGGCGGGTGATGGCCTGGGGATTCTCGCCCGGCACGATCGCCACGCTCGCGACCCCGGCCTGGCCGGCCAGCACCTCGAGCTGGCGCTGGGCCGCCGGGCGCTGCACGTCGAGCGAGGCGAGGAGGACGCGCTTTCTCTCCTTCTCGCGCAGCCGAAGCGCCAGCTTGCCGCTGGTGGTCGTCTTGCCCGAGCCCTGTAGGCCGACCATGAGGACGATGCCGGGCGGCCCGCCGAGCTCGAGGGCGGCACCGGTGCCGCCCAGAAGCTCGATGAGCTGGTCGTGGACGATCTTGACCACCATCTGGCCGGGCGTGACCGACTTGACCACCTCCTGGCCGACGGCGCGCTCCTTGACCTTGGCGACGAAGCTCTTGACCACGGGCAGCGCCACGTCGGCCTCGAGCAGGGCGATGCGGATCTCCCGCATCGCCTCCGCCACATCGGCCTCGCCGAGCGCGCCGCGCTTGCGCAGCCGATCGAACACGCCGCCCAGACGCTTGGTCAGGCTATCGAACATGTCCCGCACCATGGGACGAGGGCAGGGGGCCGATCACCCACAGCGCCACGTCGGTTCCTCGAAGAAGATGTCATTGCGCAACAGCGCTCGCCGCGCCCTTGCGGGAGCGTCGCGAAGGGGCTTTCTAGGCGGTCCCGCCGGCCAGCGTCAAGTCGGATCGGGGCCGGCGGCCGGCGATCGAGGGCGGCGGCTCGCCCGGCGCCCGGGGACCAGAGAGCTATTCGGCCGCGCGCCGGCCCCGTGCAGCGCAAATCGTCGGCAACGGCAAGGGCCCGTCGCGGATCAGCCGGGCGCGGATCGTCGAAAAGCTCGAGGCCTATAACGAGGAAGCCGACCAGCGCTCGCCCGGGATGCTCGGCGACCAGGTGGCGACGCCGGCGCAGATGCTCGAGGCGCTCGAGCGGCGGGCCAAGGATGGCCTCAAGGCGCTGGTCGAGGAGCTCGGGCTCGACGGCGAGACGGTCACCGGCGAGGGGCTCCGGGCGGCGGTGGAGACGGCGCCGGAGCCGTCCCTGGCCGAGGCCGGCGAGACGCTCTTTCAGGATGGGCCGGCACCGGTCGCGGTGCTGACCGGTGCCGAGCTCGGCGTCCAGAGTGCGGACCCGCGCGAGCTTCGCCGGGCAGCCCGCGCCGTTTATCGCACGCTCCAGAATAATCCTGTCGAGCGGTCCGACCTCGGTCCCATCGCTTTCACCGGCAAGGGGTGGGACGAGCTCGTGAAGACGGGGGCCGATCCGCGCAAGTGGCAGATGCTCCCGGCGCTCCGCCAGATTGTCGAAGGGGCCGAGTATGTCGGACCCGTGCCGCTCACGAAGCCCCGCACCGACGGCATTGTGCGGTTTCACTGGCTCGAGGCAGTCGTCGAGCTGGCCGGCGAGCCGCTGCGGGTCGGCATCCAGGTCGGCGAGGATGCGAAAGGGCAGAAGTTTTTCAACCTCAACCAGGACCTCGACGCCTGGGTGGCGAGGTACGGAGCCGCCGGCGGGTCCGGTATCGATTCCGGGCGCCGGCGGTCCGGGAAGCCCGAAGGCTCCACCCGGAATATCGATGCTCCCGGCGACGGTATCAACCTCGCCATCGACGACGACGGCACCACGCTACAGCAGCGCAAGAAAAAGGGCGCCGATCCGCGCGGCTCGATCACCTTCAACAAGCGGAGCACCATCCTCCGGCTGTTCGAGCAGGCCGATCTCTCGACGGTCGTCCACGAGCTCGGCCATTTCATGCTCGAGGTGATGGCCGATCTGGCCGAGGCGCCTGACGCGCCGGCCGACATCGTCATGGATTATGCCCGCATCCTGGCCTGGCTCGGGGTCGGCGGCCGCACCGAAATCAAGCGCGAGCACCACGAGGCCTTCGCTCGCGGGCTCGAGGCCTTCACCATGGAAGGGCGGGCGCCGGCGCCGGAGCTGGATTCGGCCTTCGCCCGGCTCCGCGCCTGGATGGTCCCGATCTACCGGGAGATTTCGGGGCTCAAGGTCACCCTCACGCCGGACGTGCGGGCGGTGTTCGACCGGATGCCGGCGTCGGCCGATGCGATCGAGGCGCAAAAGCAGGCGCTCCGGCTCGATCCGCTCTGGGACTCGGCCGAGGCCGCCGGCATGA
>CAYMTA010000135.1:0-7345 GCA_964393275.1 uncultured Geminicoccaceae bacterium
ATCTCGTCAGCAATTTCGAGAGCCTGAACCCGGCCAACACCTACCTCCGCAAGCCCTACAACCTCTATTCGAAGATCGACACCGAAGCCCCGCGCTATCTCGGCTTCGAGCGCTGGTGGGGCGGCTTCTTCATGCTGACCCAGGAAGAGATCGAGGCGATCACGTCGGAGCTCTTCGTCGGCAACAAGCTGACCCAGGGCAAGCTCGTGGCACCCGATGGCACGCAGATCGACCTGCGCGCCATCCGCTCCCCCATCGTCGTCGTCTGCTCGGAGGGCGACGACATCACCCCGCCGCCGCAGGCGCTGAACTGGATCCTCGATCTCTACGACGATGTCGACGAGATCCGCGCCAATGAGCAGACCATCGTCTACACCGTGCATCCGACAGTGGGTCATCTCGGCATCTTCGTCTCGGCCCGGGTGGCTCTGAAGGAGCACGCGGAGTTCGTCGATTCGCTCGATCTGATCGAGACGCTGGCACCCGGCCTCTACGAGATGGTGATCACTGAGACCCATCTCGTAGAGGGCGACAGCCGCGAGGCGCATCAGGAATACGACGTTCGCTTCGAGGCGCGCACGCTCGACGATATTCGAGCCTATGACGACGGTCGCACGGACGAGGCCCCGTTCCGCACCCTGGCCAGGGCCTCGGAGATCAATCAGGGACTCTACCTGCAGCTGGTGAGCCCCTGGATTCGGGCGATGGTTCGCCCCGAGACCGCGGAAGCCCTGCGCCTGATGAACCCGCACCGGCAGACGCAGATCTGGCTCTCCGATCTCAACCCCTGGATGGCCGGCGTCAAGTGGCTGGCCGAGCAGACGCGGGAGAACCGCAGGGCCGCGCCAACGGACAATCTCTGGCGAGCAACGGAGGCGGCGACCGCCGATCAGATCGAGGCGGCGCTGCAACGCTGGACAGAGTTGCGCGACCGCGCGGTCGAGCAGTATTTCAAGGCGGTCTGGACACAGCCCCTCATCCGGGCGCTGGTCGGCGAGGAGGCATCGCACGCCGACGCCAAGAAGCCCCGGGCACACCATGACAAGGCTTTTCGCGAGCTCGCCAGGCTCAAGCTCGCGGCCTTCGCCGATCGCGAGGCGGAGGGCAGCTTCGCCGAGGCGATCCTGCGGGTCCTCTACACCGCGACCAAGGCGGCGGGTGGTGTGGATGCCCGCGCCTTCATCCTCGCCCGGGAAGTCTGGCAGAGCCATCCGCGCCTCGCAGCTCTGGATCGCGAGCACCTCCTCGCCGACGCCAAGGAGGCAGCGCTGATGGTGGCGTTCGACGAGGAACGGGCCCTGACCACCCTGCCCGAGCTGCTGCCGACGCCGGCCGACCGCGACGAGGCGCTGGCCGTGCTGCGCCGGATCATCGACCGGCGCCTGGACCTGTTGCCGGAGGTCGCATCGCTCATGGCCCGGGTCGAGACGATCCTCGAGGCCGAGCCGACCCGGGAGAGCGACAGCCCGGCCCTCGAGGCCGAGCCAACCCGGGAGAGCGACAGCCCGGCCCTCGAGGCCGAGCCAACCCGGGAGAGCGCCAGCCCGGCACCGGCGGCACGACCGGCGCCGACCGCCACGGTGCAACAGCCGCGCGCAACCACGCGCCGGCGGCCGGCCGCCCGCCGGACGTCCAAGAAGACCTCCTAGGAGCCCGCCGCCGGGGCCGCGGCGGCAGGCATACCCCACTACCTTGAACACGTTCGCGCTTGCACCGGCCCGGTGCGGCGCATTACGTTTCGGGCAGGAAGCCATGCGGCATCGGCGAGACAGCCGTGCGCGTGGCCAGAACCAGGGGTCAGGAGGTACACGAAGATGACCAGGAAGCTCGTGCTGCCGACAGCGAAGCTCCGCCGCCGCCGTTTCCTACAGGTCTCGGGCGCCGGTGCCGCGGCCATCGCGGCACCGGCGATCATCAGCCGAAAGGCGCTCGCCTCGTCGGGCGAGATCAACATCATGATGTGGTCGGACTACCTGCCGGACAGCTTCCGCGAGAGCTTCACCAAGGCGACCGGCATCACCATCAACTTCACCGGCATCGGCTCCAACGAGGAGATCATCAACCGGATGCGGGCATCGCGCGGCCAGGGCTTCGACCTCATCAGCCCGACCATGAACCGCGCACCGCAATGGGCCGAGCTCGACCTCCTGCAGCCGATCGACCTCAGCCGGGTGCCGACCAAGAACGTCAACCCGAACATGCTGGCGCAGGGCAGCCAGATCTGGAACCTCAACGACAAGGGCCCGGCATGGGTGCCGCATATCTGGGGCACCGAGGGCATCGCCTGGCGCACCGATCTCTGGCAGCCCGAGGGCGAGTTCCCGAGCTATGGCGCCGTCTGGGAAGACGCGAATGCCGGCAAGACCATGGGCCGCGGCCATTCGATGATGCTCGGCGCCGGCCTCTATCTCGAGCGGATCGGCGAGCTCGAGCCGGGCGCGATGTGGCTGGCCTACACCAGCGAGGACGAGTTCCGCCGGGTGTGGGGCAAGGTCACCGAGTTCTGCATCGCGAAGAAGCCCAATGTCCGGATCATCTGGAACGACGCCGACACCCAGAAGAACGGCCTGATGAACGAGGGCGTGATCGTCGGCCAGACCTGGGACGGCCCGCCCCTGGCGCTCAAGACGGCGGGCGAGCCGGTGATGTACCGGGCACCCATTGAAGGGGCGATGGCCTGGGTCGACGGCATGTCGATCCCGATCGGCGCGGTGAACATGGATCAGGTCTATGCCTTCATCACCCATTGCTACGATCCCGAGGCGGCCGGCCGCGCCATCGACACGCACGGCTACAACTCGCCCGTGATCGGCGCCGAGCGCTATGCCAACGAGGCCTACGCGCAGAACTTCGCCGACGCCTATCCGGGTGATGCCCTGGCCAGGCTCAACCCGTGGCCGGCCGAGCTGCCCTGGTATGTCGACATCAGGGCGGAATACGTGAACCGCTTCCTCGCGGCCTGAGCCGATCGGGGGTGCCGGCCCGGCCGGCGCCCCCGAGCTGTGGGGCATGCCTTTCGCCTGCCGGCTGTCGGCGGGCGAGCAGGTCTAGCGGAGCGGACGCATGGCAACTGGCGTTAGCGTCGAGCTGGACCGGCTCCTCGTTCAGTTCGACAAGTTCATTGCCGTTCGCGACGCCAATGTCAGCATCGAGCCCGGCGAGTTCTTCAGCTTTCTCGGCCCCTCGGGCTGCGGCAAGACGACGATCCTGCGCACCATCTCGGGCTTCCTCGAGCCCACCTCGGGGACCGTGCGGATCGACGGCCGGGACATGGCGCGCATCGGCCCGAACCGGCGGCCGACAGCACTCATCTTCCAGAACCTGGCGCTCTTCCCGCTGATGTCCGTCTGGGAGAACATCGCCTTCGCGCTGGAGATGAAGGGCGTCGGCGCCGCCGAGCGGCGCCGGCGGGCCGACGAGCTGCTGGCGCTGATCGCCCTCGACGGCCAGGGCGACAAATACGTGCACGAGCTCTCCGGCGGGCAGAAGCAGCGCGTCGCCATCGCCCGCGCCCTTTGCGCCGAGCCCTCGGTGCTGCTGCTCGACGAGCCGCTCTCGGCGCTCGACCTGAAGCTGCGCCAGCACATGCGCACCGAGCTTCGATCGATCCAGCGGCGGGTCGGGCTCACCTTCATCTACATCACCCACGACCAGGGCGAGGCGCTCACCATGTCCGACCACGTGGCGGTGATGCGCGACGGGGTGATCGAGCAGGTCGGCGACGGCCGGGCGATCTACGACGACCCGGCGACGCCGTTCGTCGCCTCCTTCGTCGGCGAGAACAACGCGCTGCCCGGCAGGGTCGCCGAGGTCCAAGACGGCATGGCCATGATTGACACGGCCATCGGCCGCCTCGAAGCCCGCATCGCCACCGCCGCCCGCGACCGGCTGCGCGCCGGTGCCGAGGCCATCCTCTTCATCCGCCCCGAGGCCCTCGACCTCGAGGCCTCGGGTGCCTCGGCCGAAGCCAGCCTTCCGGCCACCGTGATCGGCGAGGCCTTCGAGGGTCCCAACCTGCATCTCCTGCTCCGGCACGACAGCGGCGCGGAGCTGCGCGTCTCGCTGGTCAACAAGGGCCGGGCCGGCACCGCCAGCATCGGCTCCAGGGTCACCCTCGCCTTCGACCCGATGAAGGCGGTGGCGCTGCCGTCCGGCGCCCTCTCGGCCGAGGAATAGGCGCCGGCATGTCCAAGCGGCTCGGGCTCGGCAGGTTTATCGATCGCAACGGGCTGGCCCTCAGCCTCTACATCCTCATCGCCGTCAGCTTCTGGCTCTTCTTCCTGATCATCCTGCCGCAGCTCGCGATGATCGACTTCTCGCTCCGCCACGACCTGCCGGCGGCCCAGCAGGGCGGGCCACTGGATGTCTGGACCTTCGAGAACTACAAGCATTTCATCTTCGGCCTGCCGGGCAACCCGGACGGCTGGAACCGGGTCGATGTCAGCGTCTTCGTTCGCACCCTGATCGCCGCCGCCTTCGTCACGGTCTTCAATCTCGCCATCTGCTACCCCGTCGCCTACTACCTCGCCCAGGTCGCCAAAGGTCGGCAGGCGCGGGTGCTGGCGGTGGCGCTGGTGGTGCCCTACTGGGTCAACGAGATCCTCAGGGCCTTCGCCTTTCGGATCATCTTCGGCGCCACCGGCGTCATCAACTCGGCACTTTTGACCCTCGGCGTCATCGACCTGCCGATCGACTTCATCCGCGCCGACATCGCGCTCTATGCCGGGCTCGGCTACGCCTACGTCCTCCTGATGGTCTTTCCGCTCTACAACGCCATCGAGAGCCTCGACAGGAACCAGATCGAGGCGGCCCGCGACCTCGGCGCCCCCTGGTGGCGGATCCACACCCGCATCGTCCTGCCCTTCGCCAAGCCGGGCATCACCTCCGGCTGCACCATGGTCTTCATGCTGGTGGCGGGTGCTTTGGCGGCGCCGCAGATCCTGGGCGGGCCCTCCAACCTCTGGTTCACCCAGATCATCTACGGCCATTTCTTCGAGAGCGTGAACTGGCCCCGAGGTGCCGCCTACGCCATCATCCTGCTGGTCGCCTGCACGCTCCTCGTGCTCCTCGTGATGCGCCTCTTCAAGGTGCGGCTCGGCGAGATCGGCAAATGACCGGGCGCGGGTCGCCCCGCTGGTCACAATGGGTGATCGGCGCCTATCTCCTGCTCTTCTTCGCCTATCTCTTCGGGCCGCTCGTGATCATGGCGATCACGGCGTTCAACAGCTCGTCCTTCCCCCGGATCAGCCCCTGGCAATGCCTGACCTTCGAGTGGTTCGTCCGCCTGGTCGAGGACCAGCGGCTGATGGAAGGGCTCAAGAACAGCCTGATCATCGCCGGCGGCGTGGTCGTGCTCGCGGTCGCCATCGGCCTCGCCGGCGCCCTCTTCCTCACCCAGATCGCCGCCCGTGCGCGGGCCGGCACATACACGGTCTTCATCTCGCCGATCCTGATTCCGGGCGTCGTCCTCGGCATCGCCACCGTGCTCTTCTGGGACCGGGTGGCCCGCCAGCTCGGCATGGCCTATGGCGGCCTCTTCTACGACGGCATCTTCCTCACCGTCCTCGGCCAGTCCTGCTTCATCGCCTCCTACTGCCTGCTCGTCTTCCTCGCCCGCCTGCAGCGCTTCGACAGCCAGCTGATCGACGCCGCCCTCGATCTCGGCGCCACCAACACCCAGGCCTTCCGCCGCATCCTCCTGCCGTTCCTCAAGCCGGCGATCGCCGGGGCCGCGGTCATCGCCTTTCTCGCCAGCTTCGAGAACTACAACACCACGGTCTTCACCATCTCCTTCTACAACACCTTCACGGTCGAGGTGGCGCAGAAGGTCAGGCTCGGCATCGATCCGACGATCAGCGCCCTTGCCGTCATCGTCATCGCCATCAGCCTCGTCGCCGCCCTCGCCAACGAGGCGGCGCAGAGCCACCAGCAGCGCCGCCTGCAGGGCGGCGGCAGCGGCTTCGTCGCGTTCTTCACGAGAAACCCGGCAGCCGTGCTGGCAGCCCTGGCGCTGGTCCTGATCGCCGCCGTCGTGGCCTTCGCCGTGCAATACGACCCCACTGCCTGCAAGGCCCAGGCACTCGACGAGCGGCTCGAGCGGCAATTGCAGTACCAGCCGGCGACACCCGCGCCCGAGGCACCGGCGGAGACGGCTCCGGCCGCGCAAGGCGCCCGCGACCTCAACCCCGGCCAGGGCACCTTCGGCGGCGTCTTCGGCGGCGGCCTCGCTCCGGGCAAGGCACCGGAACCCAGCCCGCCGGTCGAGCCCGAGGCCCCCGCCACCCCCGACACCCGCTCCCTCAATCCCGGCCAGGGCACGTTCGGCGATGTCTTCGGCGGCGGCCTCGCCCCCGGCAGCACGCCGGCACCAGCCCAGGAAGCCCGACCCCCGGCACCGGCCGCCCCCGACGCCCGCTCCCTCAACCCCGGCCAGGGGACGTTCGGCGATGTCTTCGGCGGCGGCCTCGCCCCCGGCACGGCGCCAGCGCCCGAAGGCGCCGAGGGCGGCGGCAAGGAGTAGCCGGCAAAACGTTCAGGCCTTGATCCGCTCGTTCCGCGGATCGTAACGCGGCTCCAGGAAGACCTCGGCCGGCACGCGCTCGCCAGCGACCTCGAGCTCGTAACTGCCACCCAGCACATGGGCGCGGTCGACGCCCGCCTCGTCGCGCACGTAGCCGAGGCCGATGCCGCGGCCGAGCGTATAGCCCCACCCGGCGGAGGCGAGCCAGCCAACGCGCTCGCCGTTGCGGTGGATGGTCTCGCGGCCGAGCAGCACGACGGCCGGATCGGCGACCGTGAAGCCGGCGAGAAGCCGCGGCAAGGGCCTCTGAAGCTGGGCCTCCAGAGCTTTTCGGCCGAGGAACGGGATTTCCTTCTTGAGCTTCACCGCCCAGCCGAGCCCGGCCATCAGGGGCGTGTGGTCGGGGCCGATATCGCTGCCCCAGGCGCGATAGGCCTTCTCGAGGCGGAGCGATTCGATCGCCCGATAGCCCGCGAGCACCAGGCCATGCGGCCGGCCGGCTTCCGCGATCGCCTCGAAGAGCGTCAGCGCCAGCTCGACCGGCACATGCAGCTCCCAACCCAGCTCGCCCACATAGGTGACGCGCAGCGCCCTGACCGGACAGCCGGCGATGCCGATCTCCCGCACCGTGCCGAAGGGAAAGGCGTCGTTAGCGAGATCGGCCCGGGTCAAGGGCCGCAGCACCTCGCGCGCCTTCGGGCCGAAGAGCGAGAGCACCGCGTGGGCATTCGTCACATCGGTCAGCCGGGCGTCCAGGCCAGCCGGGATATGGCGCTGGATCCAGTCCCGGTCATGGGTGGCGAAGCCCGTGCCGGTGACGATGTA
>CAYMTA010000136.1:0-3103 GCA_964393275.1 uncultured Geminicoccaceae bacterium
TGATCGAGCGGATCAGCGAGGAGGCCTACAGCACGCCGGAGCTGGTCAAGTCGGCCCCGCACAACCAGGCGATCCATCAGGTCAAGTATGACGGCCTCGAGGATCCGGAGCGCTGGGCGATGACCTGGCGGGCTTATGTGCGGAAGCGGGAACGGCGCGGCGCGGCTGCCTGAGCGGGAGGCCGCGCCACCGACCAGCGGTCGAGCGATCGTTACATCTCGACACCAATGGGGCCTTGCCAGTGACGCGGCCGTTGCGTACCGAAGCGATCGTACCGGATGGCGCCGAGCAAGGGGCCCAGCCGGCCGCCCTCGCAATCCGGCTGGTCGATGACCTCGAGAGCAAGATACCTCTATGGCCTGATCGGGGCCGGCGGCTTCGGGCGCGAGGTCATGCCGCTGCTCGAGGCTTGCGTCGAAGAGCAGGCCCTGCTGCTGCCGGAAGCGGACGCCGAGGTCGCCTTCGTCGAATCGACGCCCTCGGCGCAGCGGATCGGGGCGCGACCCGTGCTCGCGCTGGGGGACTTCCTCGCGGCCGACGACCGCGAGCGGCTCTTCAATGTGGCGATCGCCGATTCGTACGTTCGAGAGCGCCTGGCGCTGGCCTGCCTCGCCGGGGGATGCCTGGCGCAGACGTTGATCGCGGGCGACGCCGAGATCTTCAAGACGGCGACGATCGGCGAGGGGGCGATCATCTGCGGCCGGACGATGATCACCGACAAGGCGCGGATCGGCCGGTTCTTCCACTGCAACATCTATTCCTACGTCGCGCATGACTGCGTGGTCGGCGATTTCGTCACCTTCGGGCCGCGGGTGAGCTGCAACGGCAATGTGCGGATCGACGACCACGCCTATGTCGGGGCGGGTGTCGTCATCAGGCAGGGAGCGCCGGGCCGGCCGCTGGTGATCGGCGAAGGGGCGGTCATCGGCATGGGGGCGGTGGTGACCAGGGACGTCGCACCCAGGACCACCGTCATCGGCAACCCGGCCCGGCCGCTCGCCCCGTCATCGCTCGCCCCATCATCGCTCGACGGGCCGGAGGCGTTCAGCGCCAGCGGATGAGGACGGCGCCGGCGACGAGGCAGACCGCTCCCAGGAGCTTCGTCCAGTCGAACGGGCGTGCGGCGAGGCCCATCAGGCCGAAGCTGTCGATCACCAGGGCCGCCGCGAGCTGGCCGCAGATGACCAGCGCCACGACCGGGGCGGCACCCAGGCGCGGCGTCGCCATGAGGGCGATGGTGACGTAGGCGGCACCCATGGCACCGCCGAGCCAGAGCCAGACCGGCATCATTCGCAGATCGGCCAGGGACGGCACGGGCGGGCGCAGCGCCAAGGCGAGGGCCAGCAGCAGCACGGTGGCGGTGCCGAAGGAGACGAGCGAGGCGCTGAGCGGGTGGCCGAGATGGCGGGCGAGACCGGCATTGAGCGTCGGCTGGATGCCGAGCAGAATGCCGCCGAGGAGGACGAGGCCGAGCCAGATGGTCGTCATGCGCCCGGCATAGCGGGCGGCGGGGCCGGAGGGAACGGTCGCCGTGCAGGGGTGCGGGAGAATCCTTGATGGATGGCATGGAGGCGACGCGGCATGCCGGGCTGCTGCCCGCCGAGCTCGCAAGGCTGGCCTCCTGCCCGCCCGGGGAGCTCGACTGGTATGTCGGGCTCGGCCTGATTCAGCCGGACGGGGACGGCCGGTTCACGCGCGCCGACATCTGGCGCGTCCGCCTGATCCTGGCCCTCCTGGGCTCGGGCCTCGGCCGAAAACAGCTCGAGGCGGCGGCCCGGGCCGGGCAGATCTCTCTCGACTTCGCCGGCGACATGGTTGCCGACGCGCCGGCCTTGACCGGCGAGACCCATGCGGCGGCGCTGGAGGCGATCGGCCTCGACGCGGCGGAGGCCAGACGGGTCGGGCGGGCGCTCGGCCTGCCGGCGGCGGCGGCGGACGATCCGATCCGCGAGGACGACCGCGAGCTTCTGGCCGTCATTGCCGAGGCGCGGCGGGCCGGCATCGGCGAGGCGGGGATGCTGCGCATGCTCCGGGTCTTCGCCCTCGGACTCCGGCAGATCGTCGAGGCGCAGCGCGATCTCTTCCGGGAGAACATCGAGGAGCCGCTGCTCGCCTCGGGCACGCGGCGGCGCGAGCTTCTGGCGAAGACGGCGGCCGTGCGCCCGAGGCTGCAGCGGCTCGGCTATCGCGCGGTCTTCCTGATCCTGCGGCGGCTGCTCGAGCAGGCGGTCTTCGACAACGCCGTCGCCCGGCTCGACGAGAGCCTGGCCGAGCAGGGCATCGCCCGGCCGGCGGCGGCGGAGCGGACCATCGTCTTCGTCGATCTCTCCGGCTTCACGGCGCTGACCGAGGCCGAGGGCGACGCCCGGGCGGCGATGCTCGGCAGCCGCCTCGTCGAGCTCGTCCAGGAGGCGGCGACCCACCATGCCGGCCGGCTGGTCAAGCTTCTGGGCGATGGCGCCATGCTGCATTTCCGCCGGCCCGGCGACGCGGTCGCGGCGGCGCTCGCCATCGTCCGCGACGCGGCCGGCCACGGCCTGCCGCCGGCCCGCGCCGGCATCGCCACCGGCCCCGTGGCCGGCCGCGACGGCGACTATTTCGGCCGCACGGTCAACGTCGCCGCCCGCCTCGCCGACGCCGCGCCGGCCGGCGGCGTCTGGCTCGACGCGGCGACGGCGGCGGCCGCCGGCAGGACCTTGGCGCCGGCCGGCCGGCGGTCGCTCAAGGGCCTGCTCGAGCCGGTCGAGGTGTTCGCCGTGGCGGGGACGGACGCGCCGTGATGAAGGAGGCTTGGCCCTGGACCGCGCCGGTCGCACGACGGTCGACCGCCTCGTGCCCGATGACGGGCCACGGTCGTCCGGCAACCCGTCGGCGTTGATCGATGTCCATCGCGGGAATCAGGCTTCGGGCAGGTCGCGCGGGACGGTTGCCTTGTCCACGTTGCGGGCGGCTGCGAGTTGCGGGCGGGTCAGGTTGCGGACGTGTTGGAGGATGGCGCCGGTGAGGTTGGCGCCGGTGAGGTTGGCGCCGATGAGGTTGGCGCCGGTGAGGTCGGCGTCGGTGAGGGTGGCGCGGCTGAGGTTGGCGCCGGTGAGGTTGGCGC
>CAYMTA010000136.1:3203-7305 GCA_964393275.1 uncultured Geminicoccaceae bacterium
AGGTCGGCGTCGGTGAGGGTGGCGCGGCTGAGGTTGGCGCCGGTGAGGTTGGCGCGGCTGAGGTTGGCGCGGAAGAGGTTGGCGTGGAAGAGGTTGGCGCGGCTGAGGTTGGCGCGGGTGAGGTTGGCGCCGGTGAGGTTGGCGTCGGTGAGGGTGGCGCGGCTGAGGTTGGCGCGGAAGAGGGTGGCGCGGCTGAGGTTGGCGCCGGTGAGGTCGCTCGATCTGGCGGAGGCAAGCACCCAACTTGCCTCCGCCAGATCGGTACGCAGGATCTGGCTGTCGAGATCGATGCCCGTCATGCATTGGCGTACGATCGGATCGCGTGCGCTGCCGGCTTCGAGGCGGCGCAGCAAGTCCCAGGCGCTGGTTCGCCCTTCCTGCCCGCGATCCGGCCAGGCTGGCGACCAATGGACCAGACGTCGCCGTTCCTCGATCGGCCGCTCCTCTGTCCCTTCGATGAGCACGGTGCTGCAGGCGCCAATGGCGGCGAGGAGCGCCAGCTCGGCCGCCGCGTCGAAGCGCTGCGCCTCGCGGAAGTGGCGTGGTGGTTGAACGCCGTCCCCGCCCATGAGGGCCATCCCGGCCCCGAGATTGCGGTCGAACAGGCGGATCAGCGTCGCCCGCCGGCCATGCACCTCGTCGATCGCCAAAGCCCGAAGCTCGCCCTGGAGGAAGCCGATGATCTCGGGCGTGATGCGCGCCGCGTGGGTCCAACGATACCAGCGGCGAAGGCCATCGGTTTCCGCGAACTCGGGGTCCGAGGCAAGACGGTGCAGGGTCGACATGAGGCGGGCGAGCCGAAGTGCGGCGAAATACTCGCCGAAGCTCTTGTGCGTCAGCTCGAATGTATCGGGCGCGCCTTTGAGGCGAAAGTAGAAGGCGGTGAGGAGATTCAGGGCGCCCATCTTGGCGCCTGCCTCGAGACTATGGAGCTGCTCCTCGAGGTTTTCCTGTTGCACAATCCCGGCGACCTTCTTGAGCGTCGTGCTGCGTCCGCCGCCATGCTGCCAGACGGCGAGACCGATGCTCTCGAACAGGCGCTGGAAATCGTCCTTGGCCAGGGGCCGGAGGTTGGGCAATTGCCGCTTGTCGCCCCAGCTTCGCTCCCAGACGTGGTCGAGCATGCCGGCGTAGACGGTGTTGATGCTGCTCGCCTGCTCCAAAGCGTCGGGCCGTACGGCGCGCGTGATCGCCAGGAGATGGTTGAGCAGCGGCTGATCGCTGAGGTCGGCGAGCTTGTCGTTCTCGCGGATGCTGGCCGGCGCGTCGTCCAGCGTCTCGCCGGTGAGCTTGCCCCAGTTGACCCACCATGCCCGGCGCTGATCCGCGCCGAAGAGGCCGCCGGCACCTTGCCAGTCGTCCGTCCACGTCCTCGGCAGGTAGCCGAGGACGTGAAAGACCTGGCGGGCGCGATCCAGCTCGCCCCGCAAGGCGCCGACGATCAGCTCCCTGCCGGCGATGACGATCCGCAACTGGTGGCCCTGACGGTTGCGCTCCAACAGGAGGCGGTCGACGCGGGTGATCAGGGCGGAGGCGGCCTCGCGGCCGGTCTTGTGGTCGGCCTCCAGCTCGTCGAGGCCGTCGAGGATCAGCAGGAGGCGCCGCTCGCCGCCGTCGAGGTCGAGCGGGTTCTTGGCGAAGCCGAGCAGCCGTGCCTGGCTGGCGACCTCCTGCTCGAGATCGAAGCTCGCCAGCCGGTGCAGCGGCAGGATGAAGGTGGGCAGGAGCGGATCGCGGCGCAGCACGCCGGCCGCCCACCATTTGACGAAGCTCGTCTTGCCGGAGCCGGGGCCGCCGGTGACGACGCGCAGCGCGTCGGTCGGATCGAACTGGTCGAGCCAGCCGTCGAACGCGGTCGCCAGATCGACGAGGTGACGGGTCTCTCGCACAGCGCCGTACGGCATGTCCTGGCGCTCGATCCAGTAGCCGCGCAAGGGCTGGTAGAGCTGGCGGAGCGAGAAATCGCCGGCGAAGAGCGGCTGGTCCAGCTCGTGCTCCAGCCAAGCGCGATACCAGGGCCATTGCCGCTCCTGCCGGGCGGCCAGGGCGAAGGGCGAGCGGCCGAGATCCGAGATCGCGGCGAGGCCCGCCTTGTGGTCGCGCCAGGTCTGCTCCAGCGCCAGGACGAAATAGCCGGGCAGGCGGTCGGCGGCCGAGCGCGCCGCCGGTGGCTCGACGCCGAGATGGGTGAGCGCGCCCTGCAGGATCGGGGCGATGGCGGCGAGGATCGGCAGCGTCTTGGGCTGGTCGAGGAAGTCGGCGGGGGCTTCGATCGACTCGAGGTCGATGCCGCCGCCGCCGAGCTGCATCAGATGCTCGATCGGCAAGGGCTTCGCCGCCGCGGCCCGGTGGCGGAAGGGCTGGACGATTTCGTCGATCGCCCGCTCCAGCCCCGCATAGACCAGCCGCCAGCCGGCTTCCTCGGCCGTGTCCTCGGGGCGGAACGTCTTCACGATCTCGGCCACGCCGAGGACGGCGGCGCCCCAGCCGAGCGTGGTTGTGGCGAGCCTGGCGACCGGCAGGAACAGCCCGCCCAGGAGGGTCTGGCCCGCCTCCTTGATCGCCCGTGGGCGGGTCAGTGTCAGGCCTGGAGGTCGCGGCTTGGTCATCGCCCGGGTTTCCCGCCGATCGAGATCGGGCCACCATAGCTCGTCTCAGGTGCTGAACCAGCCTTGCGTGCGGTTGGCGAGGGCGACGAGGGAGAGCATGACCGGGACCTCGACCAGGACGCCGACGACGGTGGCGAGGGCGGCGCCGGATTGCAGGCCGAAGAGGCTGATGGCGACGGCGACGGCGAGCTCGAAGAAGTTGGAGGTGCCGATCAGGGCGCAGGGTGCGGCCACGTTGTAGGGCACGCGCCAGGCCCAGGCGGCGGCGTAGGCGGCGAGGAAGATGCCGTAGGACTGGATCAGGAGGGGGACGGCGATCAGCAGGATGACGAAGGGGCGCTCCAGGATGACCGCACCCTGGAAGCCGAAGAGGAGGACGACGGTGACCAGCAGGCCGACGATCGACCAGGGCTTGAGCCGGGCGATCAGCGCCTGGACGGCGGCCTCGCCCGGCCGGCCGGCGCCATGCCGGGCGATGATTCGTCGGCGGGTCAGGATGCCGGCCGCGAGCGGCAGGGCGACGTAGAGGGCGACCGAGAGGAGGAGGGTCGACCAGGGCACCTCGATGTCGGTGACGCCGAGCAGGAAGGCGACGATGGGGGCGAAGGCGAAGACCATGACGAGGTCGTTCACCGAGACCTGGACCAGGGTATAGGCGGGATCGCCCCGGGTGAGCTGCGACCAGACGAAGACCATGGCGGTGCAGGGGGCGGCGCCCAGCAGGATCAGGCCGGCGATGTAGGCCTCGGCGTCGCCTTCGGGCACGAGGCCGCCGAAGACGTGGCGGAAGAAGAGGATGCCGAGGGCGGCCATGGTGAACGGCTTGATCAGCCAGTTGACGACGAGGGTGATGACCAGACCCTTGGGCCGCTCGCCGATATGGCGCAGGCTGGCGAGGTCGATGCCGACCATCATGGGGTAGACCATGGCCCAGATCAGCACCGCGACGACGAGGTTGACTGAGGCGATCTCGAGGCCGGCGAGCGCGGCGAAGAGGCCGGGCAGCAGCTTGCCCAAGCCGATGCCGAGGGCGATGCAGGCGGCGACCCAGAGCGAGAGCCAGCGCTCGAACGTGCCGATCGAGGCCGTGGGCGGCGTGTCCTGGACCAGGGCCCTGGCGTTCATGGGAGGTCGATCATGCGGTTCTTCGGTCAAGTCGCATAGGACTTATACCCTAGACCTTGAGGGCGGTCAAGGGCTGTGCGGGTTTGTTCGGCAATCCTGCCTCTGCGGTTCGCCCCAATCGCCGGCAACCGCCAAGCTGGGGCAAAAGAGCTTTTGGATCAATGGGTTGGCAAGGGCCGGGTTCGTTCGCGGCAAGTCGGGTTCGTTCGTCGATTCGGCGGGTTTTGGCGGGTTCGATCGTTCGTTTGGTGGGTTCGTTCGCTGCGAATGTTGCGCCGGATGCATCAATTGTCATAATAATGATGCGGCCGATGCAACAACCCGACAATATTGTTGCACGGGATGCAACAACCCGAGCCGGAATGTTG
>CAYMTA010000137.1:0-7253 GCA_964393275.1 uncultured Geminicoccaceae bacterium
CGCAGAAAATCACGGGATATCGGGGCAAGGCAAGAATTATCTTAGCGCGTATGGGCGTCCACACATGTCCCCGATGCTGGTGCCCGATCCTGAACGCCCTACAGCAATGACGCCTGCTCCGGCGGATAGCTCAGCCGCGTGCCTTCGACCTCGGCGAACGGTGTCAACTTGTGCATGCGGTAGCTGCTCTCCGACAGGATCTCGACCACGGGCAGGCCGCGCACCTCGAGCGCGTCGGCGACCAGCGAGCGATGGCAACGCCAGGGCACGGCCTCGGCGCACATCAGGACGAGGCGCTTCTCGCGGCTCATCTCGATCAGCGCCTCGAGCGCCGCCTCGAACGCCTCGGTCTGCATGTAGTCGGCATAGCCGCGAAAGCTCGCATTGCGCCAGCCGGCATTGGGCGAATCCTTCCGCGCGTGCCGCAGGCCACCCAGCCCCTGCATGTGCACATACTCGATCTGCGTCGCCGCCAGGCTGTCGGCCAGGACATCCTCGTTGAACTGCGGGTTGTGGCGCGAGCGCGGGATCGTGCGAACATCCACGACACGCTCGATGCCATAGGCCTGCAGCACGGCGACGAAGCGCTCGATCGACAGGGTCGAGTGTCCGACCGTGAAGACAGCACCCTTCGGCCACGAGGCTTCCCGCGGCGGCGGAAGATCGCTCATCGAAAGACCCGCCCCTACGGGGCCCGGCCCTGCTCCATCGCGTGCTCCGCCCGAAGGCTCTCCATGGCTCTCGAGATCGTCGCGATGGCGAGCGGACGGCCGTCCTTGATGTAGCGGAGTGCCACGTTCCGCGCCTCGAGATCGCCGTCCTGCTCGATGCTGTCCCAAGAGGTGGCGTGACCCACATAATGGATGGTCATGCCGGGCTGCCGGCTCCAGAAGAACGGCACGGCGGTGTACTTCTCCCGCCCGCCCAGCATGTTGCGCGCGGCGGTCTGCCCCTGCCGCTGCGCCACCACCCAGTGCTCGACCCTGAGGCGCTCGCCGCTGTAGGGGTCCGGCCAGCGGGCGATGTCGCCGGCGGCGAACACATCGGGCGCACTGGTCTCCAGGTATTCGTCGACCAGAACGCCCTTGTCCATTTTCAGTCCGGCCGCCTCGGCGAGTGTGAGCCGTGGCCGCACGCCGATGCCGACCAGCACGAGGTCCGCCTCGATCCCGGTCCCGTCATCGAGCTGGACCCGCTTCGCCTCGATGCGCGCAACCGTGCGGCCGAGGTGAAACTCGACGCCGTTCGCTTCGTGGACCTCGCGAACCAGATCGCCCATGTCGGGCCCGAACACCCGCTCCATGGGCCGTGCATCCGGTGCCACGACGCGCACCTCGACCCCGCGCTGGCGCAGGGCGGTGGCGGCCTCGAGGCCGATGAAGCTGGCGCCGATGACGACGGCACGCGCGCCGCTTTCGGCGCGGGCGATGATCGCCTGGCAGTCGGCGAGCGACCGCAAGGTCAGCACATGCGGCAGGTCGGCCCCCGGCACGTCGAGGCGGACCGGCTCGGCGCCCGTGGCGAGCAGCAGCTTCGTGTAGGCGAGCGACTGGCCGTCATCGAGGGTGACGCGGTGGCCCTGCACATCGATGGCCGTGGCCGAGGTGTCGAGCAGGAGGTCGATCTACTTTTTCTCGTAGCTCTTGGGCCCGGCCAGCGGCAGCCATTTCTCCGGCGCCTTGCCGGCCAGGAAATCCTTCGAGAGATTGGGCCGATCATAGGGCGCCGACCGGTCGGCGCTGACGATGGTGACGGCACCCTCGAAGCCCTCGCGGCGCAGCATCTCGGCCGCCGCATAGCCGGCGGCCCCGCCGCCGATGATGACCATGCGCGCATCGGCCTCGCCTCGCGGCCGCGCCACCGCAGGGCTGGCGGCCGGCGCCTTCTCGGCGACGAAGATGCGGCCATCGCGCCTCTCGACCCGCCAGCACGAGGTCGGCCGCAAGGCCGGTGCGGCCACGGCTTCCCCGGTGCGCAGGCTGAACGCGGCATGGTGCCAGGGGCAGCGCACCGTCTCGCCCACCATCAGGCCTTGGCCCAGGGGCCCGCCATAATGCGTGCAGGACGCCCCGATGGCGAAGACAGCGTCGCCCTGGCGGGCCACGAGAACCTCGTCGTCCCCGACATGCCCGACGAGCATCTGCCCGTCTTGAAGGTCGGCCTCGGCGATCCCTTTCGTCAAATCTGGACCAGCCTTCTCTGCCTTGTCGGCCATGACGCTTCCCTTCCCGAGGCGAAGTGGGCGTCCGGGAATCTACCCGGAAACGAGGTGCTCATCGTCATGTGGACGGTTTCCGCCCGCCTTCAATATCGGCGGCCGGGGCACCGCCACGCCGACCGTTGCCAGCACCGCGTCTTCCCCTCTAGTCTGGCAGCCTGAGAACACGGGAACAGGGAGAGCCACATGCACACGACACGCCGCCGATTGGCGCTGCTCGCCGCCACCGCCGCCACGGTGGCGCTCATGGGCGCCACCGGCGCCCGGGCCGAGGGCGAGACCATCTACTACATGATCCCGACCCTGCTCGACGAGTTCCAGACCGAGAGCCAGGCGGCGGTCGAGAGCGTCTTCGGCGGCATGGGCTACGAGGTCGTCTCGCTCGACGCGCAGAACCGCGCCGATTTGCAGCTCAACCAGCTCGAGGACGTGATCAACCTCAAGCCCGACGCCATCATCATGAACGCGGTCGATTTCGACGCCATCGTGCCCGGCATCGAGAAGGCCCGGGCCGCCGGCATCAAGGTGGTCAACTACGACCGGCAGATCCGCACCACCAAGTTCGAGCTGACCTCGGTCGCCGGCACGGTCGAGATCGGCAGGACGGCCGCCAGGGAGGCGATCCGCCTGCTCACCGAGCGCAACGGCGGCCCGACCGGCACCGTCCTGCAGATCCTGGGCGATCCCGGCGACAACTACACGCTCGACATCCAGCAAGGCTTCGAGGAGGTGATGGCGAGGGACGCCCCCGACGTCGAGATCGTCACCAAGGCGGCGATGCAGTGGGAGGCGACCAATGCCGGCCGCATCTTCGAGGACCAGCTCCTGGTCAACGACAAGATCGACCTCGTCTTCGCCCACGCCGCCCACCTGACCGTGCCGATCGTCGCCATCATGGAGGCCCAGGGCAAGCAGCCCGGCGAGATCATGCTGATGGCCTCGAACGGTGCCCCGGTCGGCCTCGACAACATCAGGAACGGCTGGCAGCAGGTCGAGGTCGAGCAGCCGCTCTACGCCCAGATCTACGGCCTCGCCATGTTCATGCCGAAGATCCTGCGGGGCGAGACGCTCGAGCCCGGCACCTACGACGTCATCGGCCTGCCGGCCGTGCTGACCAACGAGGAATGGGGCCCCGACCTCAAGGTGCCGGGGGCCGCCATCACGCCCGAGAACGTCGACGACACCCGCTTCTGGGGCAACCTCACCCCGCCCACGGACCCGGTCCAGGTCGTCCCCTAGCCCGCACCTCCACCAGCCCGGGCGGCAACCCCGCCGCCCGGGCGCCCAATCCCAACCGGGGGCAAGCATGCAGGCCAGGACCGCGACCGCGGCCGGCATCCCGCCGCGCCTGATCGAGCTCGCGCTCGATCACCTCGTCTGGCTCATCCTCGCCGTCATCCTGCTCGTCTGCTCGCTCTCGATCGACCGCTTCTTCCAGGTCGGCATCTTCCTCAACATCATGCAGCACGCGACCTTCGTCGGCATCCTCGCCATCGGCCTCGCCTTCTGCATCATCGCCGGCCACATGGACCTCTCGGTCGAATCGGTCATGGCCTTCTCCGCCATGCTCGGCGCCTGGCTCGCCGCGAGCAGCGCGTCCGCCGCCGGCTTCGAGCTGCCGACCATCGTCATCCTCGCCGCCTGCCTCGCCTTCGGCGCCCTGGCCGGCGCCTTCAACGCCTACCTCGTGGTCAGGCTCAACATCAACGCCTTCATCGTCACGCTCGCCACCTACATCTCGATCCGCGGCCTCGGCCTGATCCTCACCGGCGGCCGCTCGATCTACGGCCTGCCCGACGGCTTCAAGGCGGTCGCCGCGACCAGCATCCTCGGCGTGCCGCTCCTCGTCGTCATCCTGATCCTGACCTACGCGGTCTTCAGCCTGCTCCTCACCCGCACCCGCTTCGGCCGCTACGTCTATCTCGTCGGCGGCAACCCCGTGGCCCCGTTCCGCGCCGGCATCGACGTCCAGAAGATGCTGTTCGCCGTCTTCGTCCTCTCCGGCGTGCTCGCCGCCTTCGCCGGCTTCCTGCTCGCCTCGCGCACCAATGGCGCCACCCCCAATCTCGGCCTCGGCATGCTGTTCGAGGTGTTCGCCGCCGTGGTCATCGGCGGCGTCTCGCTCAAGGGCGGCACCGGCCGCCTCTCCGGCGTCTTCGCCGGCGTGCTGCTGCTCTCGACCATCGACACCGCCATCAACATCATGGGCCTCGACGCCTCCTACATGCAGGTGATCCGGGGCGGCCTGATGCTGCTCGCCGTCCTCCTCGACAGCCTGAAGTCGCAGATCAGGAAGCGCTATCTCTGAGCGGAGCGGTCGGGCCGCCACCCTCCTCGCCTCGTATTCGGCCTGTGCTGTCGCGCACAGCCCGTTACTCGGAGCCGCTGAACATGGATCGTGCTGCCGATCTTATCCGCTTCTATGACCTGCTCGATCGCTTGGAGACGCGTATCGGTGGCAAACGATGCTTGGCGGATTGCTCCGGCCGGATGGCTTGGCCGCGACGCGGCCTGTACTTCTTCTTCGAGCATGGCGAGCAACGCAGCGACAGTGGCGATGGCCCACGCGTCGTCCGCGTCGGTACCCACGCATTGGCAGCGAGATCAGGCACTTCGCTATGGAGCAGGTTGTCACAACATCGTGGCGTCGTGAGTTCCGGCGGCGGCAGTCATCGCGGGTCCATCTTCCGGCTGATCGTGGGGACGGCTTTGTCGGACGGCGATGTCGTCCCGCCGCCCAGCTGGGGGCAGGGCAACACAGCAGATCGCTCCACGCGCGAAGCGGAGATGCACCACGAACAACAGGTAAGTTCAGTGATTCGCACCATGCCGTTCCTGTGGCTGGAAATCGATGATGAGCCCGGACCTGACAGCGTGCGGGGTTTGGTCGAGCGCAACTCCATAGCCCTTCTGAGCAACTTCCGGCGGGCACCCCTCGATCCCCCCTCACCCGGATGGCTCGGCCATCGCTGCAACAGGGAGCGCGTACGGCTCTCGGGACTCTGGAACCAGAACCACGTGGAGGAGACCCACGCCAGCGGTTTTCTCGACACGCTGGAACGTCTCATTTCATAGGGAGATGTAATGTTCGTCGTCATTCAGTGCGCCGCCAGCAAGAGCGGCGCCTACCTTCGAGCGGCGGATGGCCGCGAGGTCTTCTTCGTGGCGCAACCGGAAAAGGCGCCGGAGAATGACCGCTATGTCTACGCGCACCCGGACGATCCTTCGGGCGATGGTTTGACTTGGCGGGAGAAGCTGCTCCGCTACAACGAAAAAGGAGAGAATCCCCAGAAGCTCGCCCGCGCGTTCGAGCTCTACGACAATGCAGTCTACCGGAGTCTCGTTGACGTTTTGGGCATCGAGAAGGTATTCATTCTATCGGCTGGCTGGGGACTGATCCGAGCCGAGTTCCTTACACCTTACTACGACATCACCTTCAACCGTGGCGTCGCGCGGAAAGGCGAGGACTACAAGCTTCGGGGACCCGGACGAATGTGGCGAGACTTCCGCCATCTGCCGTCGGCGTCAGGTGAGCCATTGGTGTTTCTCGGCGGCAAGGACTACGTCCCTCTGTTCTCTGAATTGACGAGAACGTCCAATTTACGGCGACACATCTTCTACAATGCCGCCCAGCCGCCGACCGCGCAGGACTGCATCCTCGAACGCTACAACTCGCCGACCAGGACCAATTGGCACTACGAGTGTGCCAAAGCCCTGCTCGACGGCAGGATCACGGCTGGCGGCCACGTGCCGCAGCAAACAGCCGACGCGATATTCTCGAGAGATATCCAGCCGCAGACCGGCGCTTTTCCAAGACGCCGCGCACCGTCCGGAGCAACAGGATTTCCGACCTCCGCCAATTTCCAGGACGCTCTCGATGCATTGCTTGAGGAAGCAATGCAGGCGGGCAAGGCCCATGTCGATGTCGTCGCAGGCGAGCTTCACCGACGCGTCGGCGGCTACCCGGGCCCCGATCACCGGATGCCAATGTGCTGTGCCGCCATGCGACGATGTCTGTCGGATGGTGACACGATCCTGCACTCTCCGCCGAGCGGACGTGGCGCATCTCTTGCGATCCGCTACCGTATTCCGCGTGCGGGCTAGACATTGGGAGCACAAAGGCCGCCTGATGCTCCTCGCCGTGCTGCTCGACAGCCTGAAGTCGCAGATCCGGAAGCGCTACCTCTGACGCCGGCCCTTGGCCTTTTTGCCGGTTCGGGTCTATCTGGCCCGAACGGCCTGCTCCACCGTCCGCGGATCGCACCATGCCAGAGACCATCGACGAGACCATCGACGCCCTCCTCGCCGCCCACCCGGGCGACGCCCCCGCCATCGGCGCGCCCGACCGGCCGTGGCTCGACTTCGCCGGCCTGCGCGCGCTGATCGGCGAGACCCGTGCCAGCCTCGCCGCCGCCGGCATCGGCCGGGGTGATCGGGTCGCCATCGTCCTGCCCAACGGTCCGGCGATGGCCACCGCCTTCATCGCCGTCGCGGCCAGCGCCACCACGGCCCCGCTCAACCCGGCCTACCGGGCGGAGGAGCTCGATTTCTACCTCTCCGATCTCGGTGCGAAGGCCCTGATCGTGACCGAGGACGAGACCGGCCCGGCGGTCGCCGCCGCCGAGCGTCACGGCTGCCGCGTCCTTCGCCTCGCCAGCGATCCGACCGACCCCGCCGGCCGCTTTCGCCTCGCCAGCGAGGGTGCCCCGGCCGAGGCGGCGGGCCCCAGCGCGGCCGGCCCGGACGACGTGGCGCTGGTGCTGCACACCTCGGGCACCACGTCGAGGCCGAAGATCGTCCCGCTCCTGCAGCGCAACCTCGCCGCCTCCGCCCGCCATATCGGCCGCACCCTCGCCCTCTCGCCGGCCGACCGCTGCCTCAACATCATGCCGCTCTTCCACATCCACGGCCTGATCGCGGCGGTCACCAGCTCGCTCGCCGCCGGCGCCTCGGTCGGCTGCTCGCCCGGCTTCAACGCCCTTCGCTTCTTCGCCTGGCTCGAGGAGATCGATCCCACCTGGTACACGGCCGTGCC
>CAYMTA010000138.1:0-6993 GCA_964393275.1 uncultured Geminicoccaceae bacterium
ATGCCGGCGATCATGCCGATGCCGGCCACGACATCGCTGAAGCGCAGCCGCGCCTCGGCTTCGGCCAGGGCCTCGAGCACGGGCCGGGTCTGCCGCGCCACGGCGGCCTCGATGCGGGCATCGATCAGAGCGGCGAGCGACGCGGCGTCGGTGGCGCAGCCGGGCTCCCCGCCGGCGTCCATGGCGACGGGCCGTGGAGTGAACCGGTCGGCGGCCAGGGTCAGCTCGGCCCGGTGCCCCTCGCCGGCGTCGACCGCGATCCGAAGCGGCCCCGGCCCGGCATAGGCGAAGGCGAAATTGCCTTCGGCATCGACCGGCAGGTCATCCACGACGTGCGTCTCGCCCGACCTCGCGGTCACCAGCGCCGTGGTCGCCCGGCCGCCGCCGACGAAGAAGCCGTAGCCGCTGACCATGCCGGATTGGACCGTGGCGAAGGCCTTGAGACGATGGCCGAAAGCTGCCGCCGGGTGGCCGAGCAGGACCAGAGAGCAGAGAAGCAGCGCCGCGCGGGCCGGGCTCATGCGGCCAGCGCCGCCGTCAGGAGGTCCGGCCGCACCTTCTTGAGGAAGCCCACGGCGAAGGCGGTGACCACGCCCTCGACCAGGACGAGCGGCAGGTTGGCGACGCCGACCAAAGGTGCGGCACCGGCGAGGCCCTCGCCCGAGAGGCCCAAGGCTAGCGCCACGCCGAGCGTGGTGAGCGCCACGGCCAGGCCGGCACCCAGCCCGGCGGCGAGCATCGCCGGCCCGGGCGCGGCGCGGGCGACCCAGCCGCGCAGCAGGCCGCCGACCAGCACGCCCGGAAGGGCGATGTTCAGCGTGTTGATGCCGAGCGTGCTCAGCCCGCCCACGCCGAACAGCAGAAGCTGCAGGACGAGGCCGACCAGCACGGCGGGAAAGGCGGCGCTGCCGATGGTGAGACCCATCAGGGTCGAAAGGAGGAGGTGCACGCTGGTTGGCCCGAGCGGGATCATCACCAGCGACACGGCGAAGAAGGCGGCGGCGAGGATGGCCGTCCGGGCGAGCCTCGTCTCGTCGAGCCGGCGAAGGCCGGCGGCGACACCGATGCCGGCCGCCGCCGTTCCGGCAAGCAGGACGGGCCAGGCGAGCAGGCCATCGGCGATGTGCGCCATGGCTCGGTTCAGTCGACGCGCAGTTGCGGGTCGGTGGCATGGACCCAGATCAGCCCGCCGGCCTCGACGGGCGCCGGGGTGCCGTCCGGCGCCTCCATCGTGCCGGCCGCCTCGGTCAGGGCGGCGAAGCCCCACCAGCCGGCGAACGGCATGGCGTAGGCGAAAACCCCCTGGCCATCGGCCTTGACCACCTGCGAGCCGAAGGCGTCGTCGGGCAGGGCGATCCGGCCCTCGTTGAGGAACGCCACCTCGATCAGGGCGAAGGGCACGGGCTCGCCCTCGGCCCGGACGATGCCGCGAAAGAGATTGCCGGTCCAAAGGCCGTTCGGGCGGGCCAGGGGCTCGATCTCGACCGGCAGGCCAATGAGCGTATCCCAGCCCTCGCCCGAGGCCCAGCTATCCACGACCACCTTGGCGTAGTGGACGATGTAGCGCCCCTCGGCCGGCTCCCAGTAGGGGGCGGGCTCGACGAAGAGCACGGCGGCGCCCGGCTCCGTGAGCTCGATCTCGGCGGTCCAGGCCGGCACGCCATCGACGGCGGCGGGCTCCAGGCTGGCCAGGAGATCGATGATCTCGCCATCCCGCGCCATGCCGAAGCGCCGGGGTGCCGGCATCGGCATGGCGGGACCGTCCTCCACCGGATGGGTGAAGACCAGATCGACCCTCACCGTCCCCCCTTCGGGCAGGACATCGGCATCCGGGATGATGGTCTGGAAATGGGCCGCGGCCGGTGTCGCCACCAGCATCGCCAGGCCCGCGACGGCAGGGGTCTTCACGAGGTCCTCATCGGCTCGACGGTGCGCCCTTCGTTATGAACTTTCGCGCGAAAGCTCACACAGGCCGGGAAAGCCGTCAAGGCGGCCATGGGCGAGGCGGGCGTTCGACAAGCCGGGCGAAGCCGGCTATCGATCGGCCGGTCACCGCCCCAAAATCGAGGAGACCCGCCATGGCCGATTACCCGCCCCTGCGCATCGGCATGATCGGCCACGGCATGATGGGGGTCTGGCACAGCCGGAACCTCGATGGGCTGCCGGCCACGAAGGGGACCATCGTCGGCCGCCGCCGGGAGCCGACCGAGGCCTTCGCCGCCGAGCACGGCTATGCGAAAGCCACGACCGACCTCGCATCCATGCTGGACGATCCGGCGATCGACGCGGTCGTGGTCGCGAGCCCGTCCGAGGCGCATGTCGAGCACGGCCTCGCCGCGCTGGCGGCCGGGAAGCACGTGCTGCTCGAGATCCCGATCGCCATGGATCTCGCCGGGGCCGAGCGGGTGGCGGCGGCAGCGGCGGCGAGCGACCGGGTGGTCGCCGTCTGCCACCCCTGGCGGCACCGGCCGGAATTCATCGCGCTCGAGGCGCGGCTCGCCTCGGGCGAGGAGCGGCTCGGCATGATCGAGGGCCGCTTTTTCATCCACCGGCTCGAGAATATCGGCGCCACCGGCTACCGGCGGAGCTGGACCGACAACGTCCTCTGGCACCATGGCGCCCATCTGATCGACCTCGCCTGCTGGCTGATGGGCGAGCCCGACGAGGTGTCGGGCTTCATGGGGCCGGTCGATTCCCGGACCGGCATCCCGATGACCACCCAGATCACGCTGGCCCGCAAGGATGGCGCCTCGGCGCACCTGTTGCTGACCTATTTGAGCCAGCTCAAGCACAACGAGGGCATGGTGCTGACCGACCGGGACAGCTACCGCGTGGACATCAACCGGCACGAGCTGACGACCGCCTCGGGCACCGTCGAGATAGAGGCGGAGCCGGTCGTCTGCCGGCACGTCATCGAGGATTTCGTCCTCGCCTGCCAGGCCAACCGCCGGCCGCGCGCGACGCCGCAGGACGTGCTGCCGGCGATGCGCATCATGCAGCGGATGCAGGATGCCTGGGACGCGCGATACGGCGCGCGGAGCCTCCCGGGGCGGGAGCTCGAACGGCTGGGCTAGGGTCGGACCCTGCCCGCCTAATAGAGCATCCGCGGAATCGCCAGCGACAGCTCGGGCACGTAGGTCACCAGCATCAGGACGATGAACATGGTGAGCCAGAAAGGCCAGAGGGCTCGGGCCGCCTCGTCGACCCTGACCTTGCCGATGGCGCAGCCGACGAAGAGCGTGGTGCCGACCGGCGGGGTGACGAGGCCGATGCCGAGATTGAGCAGCATGACGATGCCGAAATGGACGGGATCGACGCCCAGGCTCTTGATCACCGGCAGGAGGATCGGCGTGCAGATCAGGATCAGGGGCGCCATGTCCATGAACATGCCGAGCACGAGCAGCATCAAGTTGATCAGGAGCAGGATGACGATCTTGTTGTCGGAGACCGTCAGGAAGAATGCCGTGACCTTGGCCGGGATCTGCATCAGCGTCATGAGGTAGGCGAAGGACGAGGCGAAGCCGATCAGGATCATGACCATGGCCACGGTCCGCGTGACCTCGACCATCATCCCGGGCATGGCGCGCCAGTGCAGCTCGCGATAGCCGAAGGCGGCGACGAGGAACGCGTAGATCACGGCGATGGCGGCGGATTCGGTGGCGGTGAAGATGCCGAAGATGACGCCGCCGACGATGATCACGACCGTGATGAGGCCGAGAATGGCGCCGGCCATGATGCGGACCGCCTCGCCGAGCGGCACGAGCTCGCCCTTGGGGTAGCCCCGGCGAACCGAGAGGATGTAGGTCAGGATCATCAAAGCGATGCCGACCATGACGCCCGGGATGATGCCGGCGAGGAAGAGCTGGGCGATCGAGACGGTGCCGCCGGCGGCGTAGGCGTAGATGATGGCGTTGTGCGAGGGCGGGATGATGATGCCCTGGGTCGAGCTGGTGATGGTGACGTTCACGGAGAACGCGTCGTCATAGCCCTGGCGCTTCATCATCGGGATCATGATGGAGCCGATCGAGCTCGTGTCGGCGACGGAGCTGCCGGAGATCCCGCCGAAGAACATCGAGGCCAGGATGTTGACCATGGCGAGCCCGCCACGGATGAAGCCGACGAAGACATTGGCGAGGTTGACCAGCCGGACGGCGATGCCGCCCTGCGCCATGATGGCGCCGGCCAGGACGAAGAAGGGAATGGCGAGCAGCGCGAAGTCGTCGACGCCGTCGGAGGCCTTGAGCATGACCGCCTCGGCCGGAATGCCGACCCACAAGGTCGTGGCCAGCGCCGCGAGGCCGAGCGCGTAGGCGACCGGCACGTTGATCGAGATGAGCACGAAAAGGCCGCCGATCAGGATGACCGGCCCGAGTGGTCCGCCCATCAGTCGGCGCTCCCCAGCGTCGGCGGGGGGCCGCCGAAGACCATGCGCTCTCCGGCGAAGAGCAGCGTGAAGAGCCCGCTCAGCGGCAGGGCGGCGTAGACGGCGCCGACGCGGACCTGCTGGAACTCGGGGTAGACCTGGAACCAGGTCGTGTTCACGAGGCCGATGCCGTACCAGATCATCGCGAGCGCCATGATCGCCACGAGAGCGTCGACCAGCCGGTCCGCCGCCCGCCGCGGGCCGCCTTCGGCCACGAGCCGCGCTAGGAAGTCGATGCTGATGTGGCCGCCGGCGCGATAGGTGGCGGCGGCGCCGAAGAAGGTCATTTGCACGGCCAGCATGATGGCGATCGGCTCGGCCCAGAACGAGCCGAGATTGAGCCAGTAGCGGG
Source organism: uncultured Geminicoccaceae bacterium (assembly GCA_964393275.1). Taxonomy (GTDB): domain Bacteria; phylum Pseudomonadota; class Alphaproteobacteria; order Geminicoccales; family Geminicoccaceae; genus SLRI01. Next base: position 4,776 of record CAYMTA010000138.1, read on the forward strand.
TGTAGACGCTCCAGGCGATGATCAGCGTCATGCCGATGATCGCGAAGGCGGCGTAGCCCATGCAGAGCGCCTGGAGCAGCTCCATGGCACGGACGTAGGGGTGCTTGGTTGACGGCATCGCGGGCGATCCGGTGGCGGGCGGGTCCAGAAGCGGACGGGGTGGCGAATGGCCACCCCGTCATCGGCTCGGTGGGCGGTGGCGCCCGCCTCTACTGGACCGCCTCGATCCTGGCGAGCAGGTCCGCGTACTTGACGCCGAACTTCTCGCGCACGGGCGCCGTCGCCGCGATGAAGGCCGGCTTGTCGACGTCGTCGTTGATCTTGACGCCGGCGGCCTTCAGCTCCTCCATCGACTTGGCCTCCATCGCCACCCAGAGCTCGCGCTCCTTCTGCATGGCGAGGTCGGCACCCTCCTGGATCAGCGCCTGCTGCTCGGGGGTCAGCGTGTCCCAGACCTTCTTCGAGAAGACGAAGATCTCGGGCACGATCAGGTGCTCGGTGAGCGAGTAGTAGCCGGCCTGCTCGTAATGCTTCTGGGTCGCGTAGGAGGGCGGGTTGTTCTCGGCCCCGTCGACCACGCCGGTCTGCAGCGCCGTGTAGAGCTCGTTGAAGGAGATCGGGATGCCGTTGCCGCCCATGTCGGCCATCATCTCGATGAAGATCGGGTTCTGCATCACCCGGATCTTGAGGCCCTCGAGATCCTTGGGCTCGCGGATCGGCCGCTCCTTGTTGTAGAAGCTGCGCGCGCCGGAATCCATGTAGCCGAGGCCGATCAGGCCGCCGGCCTCGAGCTGCGCCAGGAGCTCCTTGCCGATCTCGCCGTCGACCACGTGGTGCATGTGGTCGGTCGAGCGGAAGACGTAGGGCAGGTTGAAGGCGTTGAAGTCGTCGACGATGGGGCCGACCACGCCGACCGAGACGCGGGTCATCTCGAGGGCGCCTAGCTGGACCTGCTCGAGCGCCTCCTTCTCGCCGCCGAGCTGCATCGAGTGGAAGATCTCGACGGTGATGTCGCCATTGGTCTGCTCGGCGAGCCACTCGCCCATGTACTTGACGGCCTCCGTGGTCGGATAGCCCATCGCGTGGACGTCGCTCGACTTGAGCACCAGCGCCTCGGCCGACGGGGCGAAGGCGAAGGACACGGCGACCGCCGCGACCACAGTTTTCAGAGCCAGTCGCATGACCAGCCTCCCTGCTTGCTTTGCGATGGCCGCGTTATTGCACTTGCCGCCAACCGCGTCGAGCCTTCCGATACCGGCCCGCCGCACCGCTCGATGGGCCCCTTGCCCGGGCAGCGAGGCTGCGCCACAAGTCCAAGGAGCCGGCCAATCGTCAGGGAGCCGCGTTGCGCTTTGTTGACCCGCCACCGGTGCCCGGCAGTTGAGCCGGGTGCTGTCGAGCTCGCGCCAGCTCCTCGCCTGGGCGCTCTACGATTGGGCGAACTCGCCCTATTTCGCGGTCATCCTGACCTTCGTCTTCGCCACCTACTTCACCCAAGGGGTGGCGGCGAACGAGATCGACGGCACGGCCCAGTGGGGCCTCGCGATGTCGATCTCGGCCCTCCTGATCGCCCTCTCGAGCCCGGTCCTGGGCGCCATCGCCGATGCCGGCGGCCGGCGCAAGCCCTGGCTCGCCCTTTGCACCGGCGTCGCCGCCATCGCCATCGGCCTCCTCTGGCTGGTCCGACCGGAGCCCGGCTTCGCCCTCCTGGCCCTCGTGCTCATGGTCACGGCCAACACGGTGATCGAGCTCGGCCAGGCCTTCTACAACGCCATGCTCGCCGATCTCGCCTCGCCCGAGGAGCTCGGCCGCTGGTCGGGATGGGGCTGGGGCCTGGGCTATCTCGCCGGCATCGCCGCCCTCGGCCTCGTGCTCGTGGTCTTCATCCAGCCTGACCCGCCGCCCTTCGGGCTCGATGCGGCCAGCGCCGAGAACGTGCGCATCGTGGGACCATTCATCGCCCTCTGGCTGGTCCTTTTCGCGCTGCCGCTCTTCCTCTTCACCAGCGACACGCCGGCGCGCGGGATCGGCCTTGCCGCCAGCGTGCGGACGGGCCTCGGCCTTCTCGCGGCGACCTTTCGCTCCCTCGGCCAGGGTGGCCAGGTGACCCGCTTTCTGGTCGCCCGGCTGATCTACAATGACGGGCTCAACACGCTCTTCGCGTTCGGCGGCATCTATGCCGCCGGCACATTCGGCATGGCCACGGACGAGATCATCC
>CAYMTA010000139.1:0-6892 GCA_964393275.1 uncultured Geminicoccaceae bacterium
CCAAGGTGAAGCGGACGGATGCGATCCAGGCGTTCACCAGCCAGGAGACGCCGTTCGTCCGGCTGACCGATGCGGACGGCGTCGAGGGCGTGGGCTACAGCTACACCATCGGCCAGGGCGGCAGCTCGGTTGTGGCCTTGCTGGCCGATCATCTCCTGCCGCAGTTGATTGGCCGGGAGGTCGAGGAGATCGAGCGGATCTGGCGTGATCTTCGCTTCAGCGTTCATGCGCTGCAGCCGGGGGCGGTCGTGGCGATCGCGCTTTGCGCCATCGACACGGCCCTTTGGGATCTGCGCTGCAAGCGGGCAGGCTTGCCGCTGCACGTTCTGGCCGGCGGGGCCAGGACGTCGATCCCGCTCTACTCGACCGAGGGGGGCTGGCTGCATGTCGAGCCCAAGGCCCTGGTCGAGGACGCGCTGGCGGTGCGCGAGCGGGGCTTTCGCGGCTGCAAGGTCAAGGTCGGCCGGCCGCATGTGGCCGAGGACATCGCCCGGCTCGAGGCGGTGCGCGATGCCACGGGCCCGGGCTTCGAGATCTTCACCGACGCCAACCAGGCCTTCACGGCGGACGAGGCGATCCGCCGGGCCCGGGCGATGGAGCCCCTGGATGTCGGCTGGTTCGAGGAGCCCCTGCCGTCGGACGACGTGATCGGCCACATCCGGCTCTGCCAGAGCACGTCGCTGCCGATCGCGGTCGGCGAATCGATCTACTCGGTCAGGCATTTCGGCCAGTACATGGCCGAGCGGGCCTGCTCGATCGTCCAGGTCGATGTCGGGCGGATCGGCGGCATCACCCCCTGGCTCAAGGTGGCGCACACCGCCGAGGCGCTGAACATCCCCGTCTGCCCGCATTTCCTCATGGAGCTGCACGTGGCACTCTGCTGTGCCGTGCCCAACGCGCGCTGGCTCGAATACATCCCGCAGCTCGACGACCTGACCACCGAGGGGATGCGGATGGAGGGTGGTGAGGCCTATGCCTCGGCGGTGCCGGGGCTCGGCATCGCCTGGGACATGGAGCGGATCGGCCGCGTCACCGTCGAGGGCTCGGCGCGGGTGATCGCCCGAGGGTAGCCTCTGGCGGCAGCAGCGCGGCTGGCGGTGTCGAAAGCGCCATGCGGTTGACGAGAGCCTGTGTGGTGCTGGCGACGGGCCTGCTCGCCGCGTGTTCCACGGTCCCCGCGCCGGTGCCGGTGGCCGCCCATGGGGCCATCGGCCCGCCGGACGCGCTGGCCCTGGCGGCCGGGTCGGGCGACGCCCGGGCGCAGCACGATCTGGGGCGGCGCTATCTCACCGGCGATGGTGTTCCGGTCGACCCGAAGCAGGCGGCGGCATGGTTTCTCCGCGCGGCGGAGCAGGGCTATGCGCCGGCGCAGACCGAGATGGGTAATGCCTATGTAGCAGGTGTCGTGAGTGGTGTGCCGGACTACACGCCGGCGCTTGGCTGGTACGGGAAGGCGGCGGCCCAGGGCGAGATCGTGGCGACCTTCAATCTCGGGCGGATGTACGACCGGGGGCTCGGCGTCGCGTCCGATCCGGCGCGCGCGGTCGAATATTATCGTGTGGCGGCGGCGGCCGGCCATGTGGGGGCGGAGACCAACCTTGCCATCAACGCCTGGCTCGGCCGCGGCATGGCGGCCGATCCGGCGCTGGCTTTCGCCTGGTTCGGCAAGGCGGCGGCGGAGGGCGACCCGATCGCCCTCTACAACCGGGGCGTGATGGCCGAGAAGGGCCTCGGCACGACGAGGGATCTCGACCTCGCCGAGCGCGTCTACCGCAACGCCGCGGCCAGGGGCTCGGTCGAGGCGCAGGCAGCGCTCGGCCGGCTGCTCGTGGTCCATCGAGGTGAGCCGGAGGAGGGGCTCTTCTGGCTCGAGGTCGCGACGCTGCATGCGCCGGACGCGGCGGCACGCCGGGTCTATGCCGGGGACCGCGACCAAGTGCGCCGCCAACTGACGCCCGAGCAGGCGGCCGAAATCGCCGAGCGGGCCGCCGCCTGGCGGGCGGCGTGAAGCAGCTTGGCCGTTGTCTCAACCTGAACCTTCCGTCATAGATGCGGCCCGGTCGGATCGGAACATCAGGGAGAATTCGGATGAGAATGACGAAATTGCTGCCGCTCGCGGTGCTGGCGGCCGGTATCGCCGGCACTGCCATGGCGAGCGACACCAAGGTGGCGCTGGTGCCGGGCGGGCCGCATCCCTATTTCGCCGCCTGGGCGGACGCGGCGGCGGCCGCCGCCAAGGATTTCGGCATCGAGGCCGAGTATCGCGTGCCTTCGGCCTGGGAGCTCTCCAAGCAGAACGAGATGATCGAGAGCCTGGTGGCGCAGGGCTTCAACGCGTTTTTGGTCTTCCCGGGCGACGCCAACGGCACCAATGCCACGCTCGAGGAGCTGGCTTCGTTCGACATTCCGTCGGCGGCCCTGGCCGGCTGCACGGTCGATCCGACGGCCGCCCTCTTCTGCCTCGGCACCGACGTGGCGCGCTCCGCCTATCTCGGCACCCAGGAGCTGATCGAGGCGATGGGCGGGGCGGGCAAGATCGCCCACTTCACCGGCTTCCTCGTCGATCCCAACACGCAGCTTCGGATCGAGGCGGTCGAGAAGGCGGTGGCCGAGACCGGCGGCAAGGTCGAGATCATCCAGGTGATCGCCGACATCGACGCACCCGAGCCCGCGGACGAGAAGATCAACGCGTTCCTCGCGGCCCGCGGTGCTGAGGTCGACGGCATCGTGACCACGGCCTGGGTCCCGGCGGTGGTGGCCGCCACGTCGCTCCGGAACCTCGGCGACAAGCGCATCAAGATGGTCGGCATCGACCATGACGAGGTGGTGCTGAAGGCGATCGAGGACGGCTTCGTCGACGGCACCATGCTGCAGAACCCCTACGGTCAGGGCTATATCGGCTCCTATGCCATGGACCAGATCCGGCAGGGCTGCACCATGAAGGACGATGCGCCCTGGCAGCAGACGGCGCAGACGGCGCACTTCATCGACAGCGGCACCGCCTTCGTCGATGCCGCCCAGGTCAAGGACTACAAGGCCGCGATGATCGCCGTGACCGACGACATCATGGCGACCTTCAAGGACGACTTTCTGGCCTGCGACTGAGCCTTGGCGACCGTGGCAAGCAGGCGTGGCGGGCGGGGGGCCATCGGGCTCCTCGCCTCCAACGAGGTCGGCCTGGCGCTCCTGATCGGCGTGCTGGTGGCGATCTTCGCCACGGTCAACCCGGGCTTCACCTCGCCCTTCAACCTCTTCGCCCTCAGCCGGGTGATGGGCATCGACATGGTCATCGGCCTGTCGATGATGGTCGTGCTGGTCACCGGCGGGCTCAACCTCGCGGTCGGCTCGATCGGCGTCGCCTCGGTCATGCTGGGCGGCTGGGCGATGCAGGTCCTGGGCGCGCCGGTCCTGCCCTCCATGGCGCTCGCCATCGCCCTCGGCGCCTTCCTGGGCTGGATCAACGGCCAGCTCACCGTACGCATGGGGGTGCACAGCTTCATCGTCACTTTGGCGACGATGAGCCTCTTCTTCGGGGCGATGATCGTCGCCACCAAGGCCGAGGCGTTCAACGCCCTGCCCAGATCCTTCGTCGATCTCGGCAAGCTCCGCTATTTCGGCTTCGTCTCCGGCATGCTGCCCTTGGCGCTGATCGTCGGGCTCGGACTCTGGCTCTTCTTCAACCGCACCAGCCTCGGCCGCGAGATCCTGGCGGCCGGCGCCAACCCGAAGGCCGCCGAGCTCTCCGGCGTCCGGGTCGACCGCACCATCGTCGTGGCGCACGCCCTCTCGGGCGCCCTGGGCGCCCTGGCCGGGCTCATGCTGGCGGCGCGCAACGGGGCGGCCCTGCCGTCCATGGCCGGGCATATCGGCATGGGCTGGCTGCTCCCGGCCTTCCTCGCACCCGTGCTCGGCGGCACGCTGCTCACCGGCGGGGTGGTCTCGGTCCTCGGCACGGTCCTGGGTGCCGCCATGGTGACCATCATCACCAACGGACTCCTGCAGATGCAGATCGGCGAGTTCTGGGTGCAGATGTTCCTCGGCCTCATCCTGCTCGCCGCCGTGCTGCTCGACCGGGCGCGCAGCGTGCTCGCCGAGCGCCGCCGGAGCGTTGCCTGATGAGGTGGGCCTGATGAGGTCGGCCCGATGAGGGGGATCCGATGCTGAGGGGCATCTGGCGCAGCGACTGGTTCGGGCTCTTCGTCGTGGCCCTGGTCGCGGGTGCGGCGCTCGCCCTGTTCCAGCCGGCCTTTCTCTCGCCCTTCAACCTCTACGTCCTCCTGATCAGCTTCTCCCTCTGGGCGCTCGTCGCCCTGGCGCAGATGGTGATCATCGCCATCGGCCAGATGAACCTCTCGGTCGGCGCCATCGGCGGCCTCGTGGCGATCGCCTTCGCCGGATCGATGGAGGTCTGGGGCCTGCCCGTGCCCATGGCGATCCTGCTCGGCCTCGCCATCGCCGCCCTTTGCGGGCTCCTGAACGGGGTCATGACCCATGTGACGGGCATCAGCGCCTTCGTCATCACCCTCGCCACGCTCTCGATCTTCAAGGGCCTCAATATCGGCATCACCGAGGCGCAGCCCTTCTACGGCGTGCCGGAGGTGGTGAAGGCCTTCGGCAACGCGCGCTTCGAGGGCCTGCCGCACATGCTGATCGTGCCGACGGTGGCCATCGTCCTCATCTGGCTGCTCTTCAACCGCATGGTGCTCGGCCGGCAGATGCTGGCCTTGGGCGCCAACCGCCACGCCGCCGAGCTTTCGGGCATCCGGGTCGGCCGGGTCGTGGTCATCGCCCACATCCTCTCGGCCCTGCTCGCCGCCATGGCCGGCATGCTCGCCGTCGCCCGGCTCCAGCTCGGCCAGCCGACCATCGGCGACGACTGGCTGATCCTCTCCTTCGCCGCCCCGGTGATCGGCGGGGCGGTGCTGGCCGGCGGCCACGTCTCGGTGATCGGCACCTGCCTCGGCGTGGTGATCGTCACGCTGATCAACAACGCGCTCGTGCTGCTCGGCATCGATCCCTTCTACGTCCAGCTCTTCCTCGGCGGCCTGATCCTGATCGCGGTCGGGCTGAATCGCTGGCGCGAGCGGCGGCTGGAGCCGGCATGACGGAGCCGGTTCTCGCGGTCGAGGGTGCCACCAAGAGCTTCCCCGGCGTCAAGGCGCTGGACGGCGTCGACTTCGTCCTGCGACCCGGCGAGATCCACGCGCTGCTCGGCGAGAACGGCGCCGGCAAGTCGACCCTGATCAAGATCCTGACCGGCGTGCATCTGCCCGACAGCGGCACGGTCCGCCTCTTCGGCGAGCCGGTGCGGTTCAAGAACGCCCGGGCCGCCATCCAGGCCGGGATCAGCGCCGTGCATCAGGAGCGCAACCTGATCCCGCGGATGAGCGTCGCCGAGAACATCATGCTGGAGGAGCTGCCGGAGCGCCTGGGCTTCGTCGACTATGCCAGGGTCAACGCTCGCGCCCTCCTTTGGATCGAGCGGCTCGGCCTCGCCATCCGGCCGGACCAGGCCGTGCGCACGCTCAGCGTGGCGCAGATGCAGCTCGTCGAGATCGCCAAGGCCCTGGTGCTGGAGGCCAGGATCCTGCTCATGGACGAGCCCACGGCCTCGATCACCCCGCACGAGACCCGGGTGCTGTTCGACCTGCTGCAGCAGCTCAAGGACCAGGGTGCCGCCATCGTCTTCGTCAGCCACAAGCTCGAGGAGGTGTTCGAGCTCTGCGACCGGGTGACCGTGCTGCGCGACGGCCAGAACGCCTGCAGCGGCCAGCCGATCGGCGAGCTCGACCGGGCCGATGTGGTGCGCTTCATGATCGGCCGCGACGAGCGCACGGCCCAGCTCGGGGTCAAGCCGGTCGACCCGACGGCAGTGGCCCTTCGGCTGAGCGGTGTTGCCACCAGCCTCGGCCATCGGGGCATCGATCTCGAGCTTCGCCGGGGCGAGATCCTGGGCCTCTACGGCCTCGTCGGCGCCGGGCGGAGCGAGCTCGCCAAGGCGCTGGTCGGCCTTGGCGGGGTCACGGCGGGCAGGGTCGAGGTGGCGGGTCAGCCGGCCTCGATTCCCGATCCGACGACGGCGCTGCAGCGCTACCGCATCGGCTATGTCAGCGAGGACCGCAAGGGCGAGGGGCTGATCCTGATCCACGATGTCGGCCGCAACATCGCCATCACCATCTGGCGGCGCCTGGCCGGCTGGCTGGGGTGGCTCGGCGAGGGCAAGGCCCGGGCAGCCTGCCGGCCGTTTGTCGAGAAGCTCGCCATCCGCACGCCGTCCCTCGGCCAGAAGGTCGGCAACCTCTCGGGCGGCAACCAGCAGAAGGTCAGCGTCGCCAAGTGGCTGGCGGCGGACTGCGACATCCTGATCGTCGACGAGCCGACCGTCGGCATCGACATCAAGACCAAGACCGACCTGCACGAGCTGCTCTGGGAGCTGGCCTCCACCGGCAAGGCCATCCTCTTGATCTCCTCCGACATGCCGGAGATGGTGGCCCTCGCCGACCGCATCCTGGTGATGGGCGATTTCCGCATCCTGGGCGAGGTCGAGAACGACCACGACTACGGCCGGATGAGCACCGCCATCATGGCCCATATCCACACCGCCGAGGCGGCCTGACGAAAGGGAGGCGACGATGCAGCGGATGGGGCGCGTGATCGGCCTGAAGCCGGAGCACATGGCCGAGTACAAAAGGCTCCACGCGGCGGTCTGGCCCGAGGTCCTGGAGCGGATCGCCAAGTCGGGCATGAAAAACTACACCATCTTCCTGCGCGAGCCCGAAAACCTAATGTTCGCCTACTGGGAATATCACGGCACCGACTTCGAAGCCGACATGGCGGCCATGGCGGCCGACGCCAAGACGCAGGAATGGTGGAAGCTCTGCGGCCCCATGCA
>CAYMTA010000140.1:0-6841 GCA_964393275.1 uncultured Geminicoccaceae bacterium
GGCACAAAGATGCCGTCGAGGGGCGTCCACCCCATCACCTCCCTTTTTAACCATTTCCGCCCGACACGAGAGGCCACGCACCTCGGCGCGCATGGCTAAAGAGGGAGGTGTCCCCCTTGGGCCAGGTGCGGCGCCGGATCGGCATAGAGGCAGGTGGTCATGCCGCCCGCGTACTCGTCGAGCAGCTGCCCCTCGAGCGAGCCCCGCTCCAGGATCAGCGCCTCGAGCCGATGCGTGAGGGGACTGTCCGGGAAACGGGCACGGTAGGCCTCGAACCAGGCCATGTAATGGCGGGAGTGGCCGCGCCAGTCGAGAAAGCCCAGATCCTGCGGCGCATCGGTGTAGGGCGCCAGCACCGCCGGATCGGCGATGCCATCCGCCAGGAATTCCACCATCCGATGCAGATCGTGGCCGTCGGCATTGGTCAATGTGTAGAGGTCGTAGCCCTGGACGGCGGCGATCTCGGCCATGGTGACGAGCGAGGCGATGGCATGGCGCTGGTAGAAGAGCGCCTCCGTCCCGCGATCGGTCTCGAGCGGCAGGCTGCCATCCGCCCGCATCTGCCCGAGGGCGATGCGGAAGCGGTCGATGCCGGTGTAGAAGAGCGCGTTGTCGCCGACGAAGGCACCCCAGGCCATGGTGACGCTGTCGCGCAGGTAGCGGTGGTTGTTGCGGCTGCTGACCGCGGCCGGATCGGCCACCCGCTCGGGACCGCGCCGGCGGACCAGCCGGTCGAGCCAGGCGCTTATGGTGGCGACATCCTTCCGCTGCAGCGCCGGGTCGTCGTGCACCATGGCGAAGGACACGATGATCGGCAGGAGGGTGCGATCGAGATTGTAGAAGTGGTTGATCGTGACCGGCTCCACCATGCGCGTGAGCCCATCGCCCTGCGCGAACCGCAGGAGGTTCGAGCCGATGGCGTCCCGCGCCGCCCCGTCGCCGGTCGCCAGATAGCGGGCCGCCGCCTGCATCAGCGTGAGGGCCAGGGTCTGCGCCGGCTGCGCGCTGCCGCTGACATTGCGCTGCACCCCGTGCCGGGGCCAGCTCTGGCGGGGCGGGCCGCAGAGGGCTTGGCGCTCGGCCTCGGGCAGCGCCTCGAGGACCGCCCGGCGGGCCTCGACATCGACCAGCACCAGGCCCGGCCGGGTCACGACGAGCTCGCTCGGCGCCAGGCCGGCGGCGGGCCTCGGCACCGTCGTCGAAAGCGCCGGCCAGGCGAGGAGGAGAAGCGCCAGGGCGAGGCCGGCGGCGGCACGGCTTGGCAAGCAAAGGGCTCCCGGTTAGGTGTCGGGCTCGTTTCGAGAACGGGGTCTAGCCGATCGACGGCTCGACAACCAGTGGAGGCGCGACATGCGGAACCCCTTCGATCTCGGCGGCAAGGTCGCCCTCGTCACCGGCGGCAATGGCGGCATCGGGCTCGGCATGGCCAAAGGGCTCGGCCGGGCCGGCGCCGCGGTCGCGATCTCCGGGCGCAACGCCGCCAAGACGGAAGCCGCCGCCAGGGAGCTGGCGGACGAGGGCATCCGCGCCCTCGCCCTGGTCGGCGAGGTCGCCGATCCGGCCCAGTGCGTCGCCATGGTCGATCGGGTCGAGGCGGAGCTCGGCCGGCTCGACATCGCCGTCTGCAATGCCGGCATCAACATCAGAAAGCGCCCGGAAGCCTACGAGTTCGCCGAGTGGCGCGAGGTCCTGGCGGTCAATCTCGACGGCGTGTTCAACACTGCCCACGCGGCCTACCCGGCGCTTCGCCGGCAGGGCGGCGGCAAGATCATCACCACGGGCTCGATGATGTCGATCTTCGGCATCCCGGTGGTGGCCGCCTACGCCGCGAGCAAGGGCGGCGTCATGCAGCTCAGCCGGTCCCTCGCCACGGCCTGGGCCAGGGACAACATCCAGGTCAACTGCATCCTGCCCGGCTGGATCGACACCGACCTCACCCGCCGCGGCCGGGCCGAGATCGAGGGGCTGAACGAGAAGGTCCTGGCCCGCACGCCGGCCGGCCGCTGGGGCACGCCCGACGACATGGCCGGGCTCACCGTGTTCCTCGCCAGCCCGGCCTCCGACTTCATCACCGGCACCGCCATCCCGGCCGACGGCGGCTACTCGATCATGGGCTGAACGGCAGGGCCCGACGGGCGCTCGAGCCGCAGGAGCCGGGTCCCGCCGGCATTCAGCGCACGCTCGTCGACCTGGCGCAGGCCGAGCCCGGTCAGTGTCGCCAGCGGCTCGGCACCCTTGGCCCAGGAGAGGAGCGGCAGGCCGCCCGCGAAGGTGAGCGGCTCGATGGTGAGCTCGACGGCGTCGATCAGCCCTCGGGCCGCGAACCAGTCGTGCACCGCGACGCCGCCAAGGATGCCGCACATTCGGGCCGGATGAACGGCCACGAGCCGCGCCAGCATCGCCTCGAGGCCGACCCGTGCCGGATCGACCCAGAGATGCAAGGGGTGCCGCCATTCCGGCCCGGCCAGCGCGCCCGTGAAGACCACCCGCCGGCGATCGGGCCGCCAGGCCAGCTCGTGCGTGCGGCGCCCCATGAACGCCCAGTCGAGGCCGGCCATGAGGCCGTGAAAGTGCCGCTGCTCCTCCGCCGAGGCCCAGGCCCGGGGCGAGGCCCCGTCGGGAGGTGCGATGTAGCCGTCCCGGCTGGTGACGACGATCAGGGTGAAACGCGGCCCGGGCGACACCAGGGCCGGCCGCTCCTCAGCCATGGCACGCGCCGCCCGGCCGCCACCGGGCGGCGCCCGTCAGCCCAGGAGGAACGAGAAGGATGCGATGATGATCGTCCAGAGCGCCAGGCTCGCGGCGACGATGATGAGCTGGGGGTGGGGTGGCGTGCCGCTGGCGGCGCCGATCGGAATGCGCCTCGCGCCATCGCGCGAGGGAACCCTGCGCATTCGACCTACCTGACCGTGTCGTTCGAGCATGATGTTTCCGATGCCTCGTCCTTGCGACCAAGCAGCACAGAAGCGCTGCTTTCCTTTTCTTATGGCGGAATTGTACCAAGCACAGGCGAGCCAGGGAAGCGATATTCCACCTACAAGAGAGAAAGTCCAGGGTCCGTTGAAAACTCCGGGTTGAGGCCGGCCGAGGCGGCCGGCCGCTCGATGGGGTCACTCCCGCGTCAGCCTCCAGGCGATCGGGAAGAGCACGGTGGCCAGCAGCAGCTTCGCCGCCTCGGCCGGCAGGAACGGCAACACACCGGCGGCAAAGGCCTTAGCCGGGCCGATCAGCAGGGCGAGCCAGCCGGCGCCGAGCGCGAAGATCAGGAGCGTCGCCGCCAGGAAGATGAGGAAGGCCGAGAGATGCGTGCGGCCGAGGCCCTCGTCCACGAGATAGCCGACGAGCACGGCTGCGACAAAAAAGCCGACCAGATAGCCGCCGGTCGGGCCGGCGAGGTAGGCGAGCCCGGCGCCGGTCGCGAAAACCGGCAGGCCCAGCGCACCCTGCGCCAGATAGGCGAGGAGGGTGATGCCCGCGAGCCTGGCGCCATAGGCAGCCCCGATGCCGAGCACGACGAAGGTCTGCATGGTCATCGGCACCGGCCAGAACGGCACCTGCACCCTGGCCGAAAGGGCCAGGATAAGCGTGCCGGCGAGCACCAGGACGGTCCTGGCGAGAAGGCTCTGGGCCGAGCCCGGCCAGAGGGCGGTGGTCAAGGTCGGGTTCATCGCACGGTGCTCCGGGAAAGGGATGCTCGGGTCATGCCAGATGCTCCGCGATCTTGTCGAGAGCGGCCGGCGCCGGCCGCCCGGGCCCATGCCCGCGCGGCTCGGGCAAGCGCGACAGGATCTGCCTGGAGACCATGCTCCACCTCATGCCTCTCCTGAAGCCTCGCGTCGGGTCGCTCCGGAGCGGGCGGCCTTAGCCGGTCCGCGACTTGCGGTAGGAATCCTTGAGCGCAATCCGCTCGCCCTCGAAGGTGAAGAGATCGCAGCCCAGGACCTCGATCGCCACGCCCCTCCTGTCCGTGCCGACGAAGCGCCAGGACGAGATGCCGTGGTCGCCCATCAGCCGATGCGACGCTCGTGTCCAGGCCGCCCTCGGGAACTGCTCGAAAACCGCCTCGTAGGCGGCGCGCACGGCGGCCGCGCCCTCGTGCCGAAGGCCGTCCGCATCGGGCCCGGCCGAGGCCTGGAAGGCGCAGTCGTCGGCCATGCAGGCCATGAGCGCCTCGACGTCGCGCGCGTTCCAGGCGGCGGCGAAGCGCTCGAGGCAGGCGAGCCGCGCCGCCGCCAGCGCGTCCCCGAGGGACTCGCCGGCGCCGCGACGGCGGCCAGCGTCGGGATGCGTGACGGGCTCGGCGGAGGGGCGGGTCATGGACAGGCGCTCCGGCAGCGCCGCCCGGGTCCGGCCCCGGGACCGGCGTGCTTCTGGATGGGCTCGGGACCTGGTGGAGCCGACCGGGATCGAACCGGCGACCTCTAGAGTGCGATTCTAGCGCTCTCCCAGCTGAGCTACGGCCCCACGGGTCGCGGCTCTATCGGATCGACCGGGGGCGGCTGTCAAGCATCATGGCGCCCCCCGTGCCCGGCAGGCCGTAGGGAAAGGCCTCGAGCGCCGCCCGTGCCGACACACTTGCCAGCCGAAACGCGGCACCCTACTTGCCTGAACGCCGGACTTGCCCGAACGCCGGTCCCGCCCGCGCCGCCGATGGAGCCCCGATGATCGCCGTCTACAACCTCGTCAACACCGTGATCACGATCTACATCTGGCTCCTGATCGCGATGGTGGTGCTCAGCCTGCTCGTCTCGTTCAACATGGTCAACACGGGCAACCGCTTCGTCTACCAGATCGGCGACTTCCTCAACCGCATCACCGAACCCCTGCTGCGGCCGATCCGCAACATCCTGCCCAATCTCGGCGGCATCGACATCTCGCCCATGGTCCTGATCCTGGCCCTTTATTTCATCCGCGACCTCGCCTTCCAGCTCCTCGTGCTCTGAATGACACCGCCCTGGCGGCTCGAGCCGGGGCTGGCGATCCTCGAGGTCAGGGCCGTGCCGGGTGCCCGCCACGAGCGCGTCGACGGCATCAAGACGGACGCCCAGGGCCGCCCCCACCTCGTCATCCGCCTGCGGGCCCCCGCCGTCGAGGGCAAGGCCAACACCGCCCTCCTCGCCTTCCTCGCCCGCCGCCTCGACTGCCCGCGCTCGAGGCTCGAGCTCGCCACGGGTGCGACCGGCCGGCTGAAGCGCATCCTCTGGCACGACCCGCCGGCCGACGCGGCCGCCCGGCTCGCCGCCCTCTGCGCCGACAGGGCAACCCCCGGCTGACCTCGACCCCCGGATTTGCCGGCAGGCACGGGATGCGCTACCAGCCGCCCTGGCCGCGCCACGCCGGCGGTCCCCATCCACAAGATCACGAGGCAGACAGAGATGCGCGCATCCGGCAGGGCGGCCGACGAGCTTCGCGAGGTCGTCCTCGAGCCGGGCTGCAACCCGCATGCCGAGGGCTCCTGCCTCGTCCGCTTCGGCAACACCCATGTGCTGTGCTGTGCGACGGTCGACGAGCGCGTGCCGCCCTTCATGCGCAACAAGGGCACGGGCTGGGTCACCGCCGAGTACGGCATGCTGCCGCGCTCGACCCACAGCCGCTCGCCGCGCGAGGCGGCCCGCGGCAAGCAGAATGGCCGCACGCTCGAGATCCAGCGCCTGATCGGCCGCGCCCTGCGCGCGGTGACCGACCTCCCGGGCATGGGCGAGCGGCAGATCATCATCGACTGCGACGTGCTGCGCGCCGATGGCGGCACGCGCACCGCCTCGATCACCGGCGCCTATGTGGCCCTCCACCAGGCCCTGGCCGGGCTGGTGCGCGATGGCGCCCTGCCGGCCCTGCCGCTGACCGACGCGGTCGCCGCCGTCTCCTGCGGCATCGTCGGCGGCGAGGCCCTGCTCGACCTCGACTACCCCGAGGACAGCGCCGCCGAGGCCGACGCCAATTTCGTCCTGGCCGGCAAGGGCGGCATCGTCGAGATCCAGTTCACCGCCGAGAAGGAGCCGCTGCCGCGGCAGGACCTCGCCCGCCTGATGACCCTGGCCGAGGCCGGCATCGAGCAGCTCCTGGTGCTGCAGCGCGCCGCCGTCCACGGCCCCTGACCGGCCATGCCCCGGCGCTTCACCGGCGACACCCTGGTCCTCGCCTCGCACAACCCGGGCAAGCTCCAGGAGCTGCGCGAGCTCCTGGCCGACCACGGCGTCGAGGTCCGCTCCGCGGCCGAGCTCGGCCTCGCCGAGCCCGAGGAGACGGCACCCGACTTCGAGGGCAACGCCGCGCTGAAGGCGCACGCCGCAGCCGAGGCCACGGGCCTGCCGGCCCTGGCCGACGACAGCGGCCTCGAGGTCCGGGGCCTGGAAGGCCGGCCGGGCGTCCATTCCGCCCGCTGGGCCGGCCCGAAGAAGGACTTCGCCGCCGCCATGGCCCGCGTCACCGCCGAGCTCGCCGCCCGCTTCGGCGACTGGCAGAGCGCCGACAGGCGCGCCGCCTTCGTCAGCGTCCTCTGCCTCGCCTGGCCCGACGGCCACACCGAGACCTTCGAGGGCCGCGTCGAGGGCCACCTCCTGGAGCAGCCGCAGGGCCAGGCCGGCTTCGGCTACGACCCGATCTTCATGCCCGAAGGCGAGACCCGCACCTTCGCCGAGCTGACCCGCCCCGAGAAGGCCGCCCTCAGCCACCGCGGCATCGCCATGCGCGCCATGCTCGAGACCCTCTTCCGCTGACCAGCCGAGCCTTGCGAACTCCCCCGCAATCAACCATATCCACGCCCGTGGGGCCGTAGCTCAACTGGGAGAGCGCCTGCTTTGCAAGCAGGAGGTCGTCGGTTCGATCCCGATCGGCTCCACCA
>CAYMTA010000141.1:0-6761 GCA_964393275.1 uncultured Geminicoccaceae bacterium
GCGATCACCTCCACGGTCTCGCCCAGCCAGGCCGCCTCGCCGCCCGAGGCGAGCGGACAGACCAGGCCGAGCTGCCGCTCGGCGGCCGCCAGGGTCGCCGCCAGCACGCCTGGAACGGCACGCAGCCCGCCATCGAGGGCGAGCTCGCCCAGCGCCAGCCGGCCCCGCAAAGCCTCGCTGTCCAGGATGCCCATGACGGTCAAGAGGCCGAGGGCGATCGGCAGGTCGTAGTGGCTGCCCTCCTTGACCAGATCGCCCGGCGCGAGATTGACCGTGATCCGCTTGGGCGGCAGGGCCAGGCTCATGGCCGCCAGCGCCGCTCGCACTCGGTCGCGGCTCTCGGCCACCGCCTTGTCGGCAAGGCCGACGATCGAGAAGGACGGCAGCCCGCCGCCGAGCTGCACCTCGACGTCGACGGGCGCCGCCTCGAGGCCGACGAAGGCGACGGTCTCGATCCGGGCGATGGTGGTGGCTGGTCTGGTCTGGGCCAAAAGGGGCTCGCCCGGTTGCGAAGGACCGGCAGAGCTAACTCTATAGTTGATAAACTTGCAAGCAATGCGCGTGTCGGGCGCGGGCCGCTACCTCAGCCCGCGCGAGCCCGGCTTGATCGCGGGAACCGCCGCCACCCCGGCCGGCACCTCGTCCGGGGCGTAGGTCGGAAAGTCGACCGTGGCGAGGGCGGTGAGGGTCATGCCGAGATCGGCCTTGCCGTTGCTGCGGTCGATGAGCGCGGCCGCCCCCACCGGCACGGCGCCGGTGGCGCGGACCGCCTCGGCGCACTCGCGCAGCGAGAGGCCGGTGGTCACCACGTCCTCGGCGATCAGCACCCGCGCACCCGGCGCGAGGTCGAAGCCGCGGCGCAGCGTGAAGCGGCCCTCGACCCGCTCGGTGAAGAGCGAGAGGCAGCCCAAAGCCCGGGCCAGCTCGTAGCCGACGAGGATGCCGCCCATGGCGGGGGCGACGACGGCATCGATGCGCGTGTCCGGCAGCGCCTCGCGGACGCGGGCGGCGAGCGCCGCGCAGAGCCGCCCGGCGCGGGCCGGGTCCATCAGCACGCGGGCGCATTGCAGGTAGAAGGGGCTGCGCCGGCCGCTGGTCAGGATGAAATGGCCCTCGAGCAGAGCACCGGCGGCGCGGAACTCGTCGAGCACCGCCTCTTTCGTCAAAGGCGGGACCGGCGCCAGGCTCAAGACCGGCTCCGCTCGACGGTGCTGACGATGGGGCTGGCGCGCAGCGCCGCCTGGATGCGGTGGAGCTGCTCGACATCGCTGACCTCGACATCGAGCAGCATCTCGAAGAGATCGGGCGAGCGGCGGCCGACCTTGACGTCGATGATGTTGCCCGCCTGCTTGCCGATGATCGTGCTGATGGTGCCGAGCGCTCCCGGCTGGTTGGTCACCATGACGGAGATGCGGGTCGAGGTGCGTGGCGGCTCACCCTGGCCGCTCCAGCCGATGTCGATGAAGCGGTGCTCGTCGCCGCCCATCCGCGCCACGGTGGCGCAGTCGCGGCAGTGGATGGAGATCGGCCGGCCGGTGCGCACGATGCCGACGATAGGATCGCCCGGGATGGGCCGGCAGCAGCCGGCGAACTGATAGGCGATGCCGCTCGGCAGGCCGGCGATGACGCCGGAGCGGTGCTCGTCGCCCTCGGTCGCCGGGCGCTTGAAGAGGACGATGTTGTCGAGATCCTCGCCCTTCGCCCGCGCCGCCGCCCGGGCGTCCCTGGCCGGCAGCTTGAGCGCCGGGGCCGGGATCGCCTGCAGCACCAGGCGGGCGGCGAGCTGGCCCTCGCCCACCTGGACCAGCATGTCCTCCAGGCTGGCATGGCCGAGCTCGGTCGCCGCCTGGTCGAGCTGCCGCTCGGTCGGCTGCATGCCCTCGGCGCGCGCCGCCCGGCCGAGCATCTCGCGGCCGCGGGTGACGTAGTCGTCGCGCTGGCGGGCCTTGAGCGCCCGGCGGATCCGGGCCCTGGCCTTGCCGGTGACGACGTAGCGCTCCCAGGCCGCCGTCGGCCAGGCGTTGCGGCTGGTGATGATCTCGACCTGATCGCCGTTCTCGAGGGTGTGGCGAAGCTGGACCATGCGGCCGTCGACCTTGGCGCCGACGCAATGGTCGCCGACCTCGGAATGGACGGCATAGGCGAAGTCGACCGGCGTGGCGCCGCGCGGCAGGGCGATCAGGTCGCCGCGCGGCGTGAAGCAGAACACCTGGTCCTGGAACATCGCGAGCTTGGTGTTCTCGAGGAAGTCCTCGGGCTCGGCGGCGTGCTCGAGGATCTCCAGAAGCTCGCGGATCCAGCGATACTGCTTGCCCTCGGTGACCCGGCTCTCCTGCTTGTAGGCCCAGTGCGCCGCGACCCCGAGCTCGGCCACCTCGTGCATCGAGCGGGTGCGGATCTGCAGCTCGATCTTGCGCTGCTCGGGGCCGATGATGGTGGTGTGCAGCGAGCGGTAGCCGTTGGGCTTGGGGGTCGAGATGAAGTCCTTGAAGCGGCCCGGCAGCATCATGTAGCCGGCGTGGATGACGCCCAGCGCCGCGTAGCATTCGCCCACGTTGTCGACCAGCACGCGGAACGCCATGATGTCGGAGAGCTGCTCGAAGCTGACGTTCTTGCGCTGCATCTTGCGCCAGATCGACAAGGGCGATTTCTCGCGGCCGGCGACATCCGCCTCGATGCCGGCGTCGGCGAGGCGGCCCTCGACCTCGGCGATGATCCGGTCGACCAGGTCGGTGTCGTCGCGGCGGAGCTGCCTGAGCCGGGTGACGACGCTCATGCGCGCATCGGGGAAGAGCTCGGCGAAGGCCAGGTCCTCGAGCTCGGCCTTGAGCTGCTCCATGCCGATGCGCTCGGCCAAGGGCGCGTAGATCTCCATCGTCTCGCTGGCGATGCGCTGCCGCCGCTCGGGCGCCGCGATGAAGTGCAGGGTGCGCATGTTGTGCAGCCGGTCGGCGAGCTTGACCAGCAGCACGCGGATGTCCTCGGACATCGCCACGAGCAGCTTGCCGAAGTTCTCGGCCTGCGCGGTCCGCGCCGACTGCAGCTGGATCTTGTTCAGCTTGGTGACGCCGTCGACCAGCCGGGCGACGGTGTCGCCGAAGAGCTCGCGGATGTCGGCCAGCGTGGCGCCGGTGTCCTCGACGGTGTCGTGGAGCAGGCCGGTGGCGATCGAGGCGGCGTCGAGCTTGAGCCCGGCGAGAATGCCCGCGACCTCGATCGGATGATGGAAATAGGGATCGCCGGACGCCCGGAGCTGCGCGCCGTGGGCGCGCATGGCGAAGACATAGGCGCGGTTCAGGAGATCCTCGTCGACGCCCGGATCGTAGCTCTTGACCAGCTCGACGAGCTGGTATTGCCGCATGACGTTGCGGCGCTGCGCCGGCTTGCCGCCCTGCCCGCCTTGCGGCGAATTGTCGCAGACCTGCTCGACGACCGCTGGCGGCGCCGGATCGAGGGTCACGGTCGCCGCCTCGCTCATCGCTCCCGCCCCGCCATCGGCTCGCGCCGAGCCCGGCGGCCCGAGGCCGCCCACCTGCAGCGGGCTGAACGCGATGGTTTCATCAGTCCTCGTCGAGCACGTCCTCGTCGCCGTAGTCGACGCCCGCCGGCATCATGTCGTCGTCGCCGGGCTGGCGGCTGGGAATGAGCGCCTCGAGCTCCTGGGCCAGGTCGTCGGAGAGGTCGCCGTCACTGTCGGAGTGACGGCGCAGGCCGTGGATCAGCTCGTAGCGGAGGTGCTCGAGGTCGATCGTGTCGTCGGCGATCTCGCGCAGCGCCACGACAGGATTCTTGTCGTTGTCGCGGTCCAGGGTCAGCGCCGAGCCGGCGGAGATGTCACGGGCGCGCTGCGCCGCGAGCATGACCAGCTCGAACCGGCTCGGCACCCGCTCGACACAGTCTTCAACCGTAATTCGTGCCATCGATCATCCGTTCGCGGTTTGTCCATTGCTCATGCCCCCTAACCTAGCCATGCTGCGGCGCGGCGCAAGCGGCAACACCCTCTGCCTCCGGGCGGCTTTTCGTCTCTCCCGCGCGGCGCGCGGCGGCATTTCCCGCTCCCCGGCAAGCCTCAAACCATGCTTGGAGCGCCGGCCCGATCCCGCTACCCTCTTTCACGGCTTCCCCAGGGAAACCACGCCTCCAAGGAACCTACGCCCTCGGTCCGGCATTCATGAAGTCGGCCCAGATTCAATGAACCGCGGCAACGACCGCCTCACACTTTCGGAGTTGGCGATATGGCACGGCCAGCAGCTCTAAAGCATTTTCACCCCGATGAGCGCTTCGCCGTGTTCATCGACGGTGCCAATCTCTACCAGACCGCCAAGGCGCTCGGCTACGACGTCGACTATCGGCGCCTGCTGGAGGTGTTCTCGGGCTGCGGGCGGCTGCTCCGCGCCTATTACTACACGGCCCTCCTGGACGAGCAGGAGTATTCGCCGATCCGCCCGCTGGTCGACTGGCTCGACTACAATGGCTACACCATGGTGACCAAGCCCCTGAAGGAGTTCAGCCAGGGGGCCGGGCGCCGCAAGTTCAAGGGCAACATGGACGTCGAGCTCGCGGTCGACGTCATGGAGGTGGCGGCCGCGGTCGACCACATCGTGCTGATGACCGGCGACGGCGATTTCCGCCGCCTGGTCGAGGCGGTGCAGCGCCGGGGCGTGAAGGTCAGCGTGATCAGCACGATCAAGACCCAGCCGCCGATGATCGCCGACGAGCTCCGCCGCCAGGCCGATTTCTACATCGAGCTCGCCGATCTCTCCGAGCACATCGCCCGCGCCCACACCCCGCGCCCGGCAGCGAGCGAGCAGACCGACGAGGACGACTACGAGGAGGATTACGACGACGAGGAGGACGACGACGACGAGGACGTCGAGTACATCGAGGACTGACGTCGAAAGCCGCGGCCCGGGCGCCGCGGGCGAGATCGCCGGGCGGCCTCCGGGGCGCCGGCGCCTCGGGCGAGGCGCCGGGGGCCCGGCCTACCCTCGAGGGGCACGGTCGAAGAGCCGGTCGCCCTGCTCGTCGATGATCTGCCGTCCCTTGACGATGGCGAAATCGCGCGCCTGATCGGCCGAGGCATGGGTGTCGGCACGGACGAAGCGATGCTCGCGGGGGCCGTCCGGGAAGTCCTTGGTGATGGTCCCGGCGGTGAGGAACTGGCTGCCCCTCTGCATCGCCGTGGCCTGGATCCGGCAGCCCTTGTGCTCGACGGCGTCGCCGAGCGCCTTGCCGGCCCCGCCATCGCCGCCATCGCGCCCTCCCTCGCCACCGCCGAAGAGCTTCCTGATCAACCCGCCGAGCATCGACCTGCTCCTTTTCTCCGCCCGCCCCAACCCGCCAGCTGTCAATGGCTCAGGAGGGGTGGCAGGGTTTCGGCTTCCGCGATCCACCGTCGCACCATGCTCTCGGCCGGGACGGTCCGCGTCAACTTCTTCCGGGCGTTGACCTCCGCCAGCCGGGTGGCGAGGTTCGCCGCGTTGCGCGTCTTGAGCTCCTTCACGGTGTCCACGCCCGCGGCCTCGAGCAGCTCGGCGAACTGCTTGCCGACGCCCTTGATCCGCATCAGGTCGGCCATGTTGGCCCAGAGCAGGATGCGCGCCGCGTCGATGCCGGTCTTCTGCGCCAGGGTTTGGCGACCCTTCGGGCCGCCCGCCGCCTCGAGCAGGGCGGTGGTGGTGCCGATGCCCGCCTCGCGCAGCCTGGCGCCATAGGCGCCGCCGATGCCTTCGATGTGCTCGATGGTGTAGCCCATCTCATCGTCCTCCCGGATCGACCACGATGCTACCGATGTGCGGGCTCGGCACTGCCGAGGCAAGTGTTTCCTCGGCCCCCGGCGCCGGCCAGATGCCGCGCGACCCGGTGATTGCCGGTTCTGCTGTTGATTGAAGCCAGCTTGGGCCCTACTCCCGAGTGACACAAACGGGAGCGCGTCAATGCGGATCTTGATGACCGGGGCGGCCGGCGGGGTGGCGAGCATGCTGCGGCCGCTGCTCGCCGAGCACTACGAGGAGGTCGTGCTGAGCGACCGTCGGTCGCCCGAGGCGCTGGCGCCGCACGAACGGTTCGTGGCCGCCGATCTCGGCGATCCGGATTCTCTCGCCGCCGCCTGCGGCGGGGTGGACGGGATCATTCACTTGGGCGGCCAGGCGAACGAAGCCGAGTGGGAGGTGATCCACGGCGCCAACATCGTCGGCTGCTGGAACCTGTTCGAGGCCGCGCGCAAGGCGGGGGTCGAGCGGGTCGTCTTCGCCTCCTCCAACCACGCCATCGGCTTCTATCCCAGGCGCGACCGGATCGGCGTCGACGAGCCGGTCAGGCCCGACAGCCGCTACGGCCTCTCCAAGGCGTTCGGCGAGGCGGTGGGCTCGCTCTATGCGGACAAGTTCGGCTTGCGCGTCCTGTCGATCCGCATCGGCAATGTCGGGCCCGTGCCGCTCGACAAGCGCCGCCTGTCGATCTGGATCCACCAGGAGGACCTGCTCAGCCTGATCCGGATCGGCCTCGAGCACCCCGAGCTGCACAACGCGATCGTCTATGGCGTGAGCCAGAACGAGCGGTCCTGGTGGGACAACCGCACCGCCTACCGGCTCGGCTACGAGCCCCGGCATCGGGCCGAGGACCATGTCGAGGAGGCGCTTGCCGCCCAGGCCAGGCTGCCGTCCGACCCCATCGGCGATCTCTTCCAGGGCGGCACGTTCTGCGCCGCGGAGTTCGCCGGCGACCTGAAGCGGACCGCCTCCTGAAGGCGCCGATCAACC
>CAYMTA010000142.1:0-6657 GCA_964393275.1 uncultured Geminicoccaceae bacterium
GATCCTCGTCCCGCGAGACCTTCTTGTTGAGGATGGCGCTGACGATGTTCAGCCCATACGGCAAAGCCGTAGGCGGCGACGGCGCCGAACATCAGCGCCGGCAACGCCACGAAGGCCAGGAGCAGGAACGACGCGAGCTCGCTCGCGAGGCTCGGCTCCGCATCATCCGCCGCGCCCGAAGGCAGCCCCGCCGCACTTTTCCTCATCCCGACGCCTCCCCTCGATCGGCCGAGCCCCTGACCGTGGAACGAATGAGCCCGAGCCTTCTTGTATTGTCCCGACGAATGTCGAAGGTCGTGCCGGGATTCGCTTCCAGCATCGATCGACATGTCGAGAAATCCCATATCACCGCCGCTTCATGGCCTTGTCAATCTTCGACAGGTTGAAATCGCCAGCGGGTCCAAATGAAGTCCGGACAGGCACGCCTTCCCGGGCCTATACGCCTCCCCGCCCCTGACCGGGTCCGAACGCCAGGCGGGCGGTTCCTGTAGCGCCGGTCACAGTCAGCCGTGCTATTCTCCCCCACAAGCGGCTCGTCTTTCGTTCGGGGGAAAATCCATGGCCAGGACGACGATCGTCACCGCTTCACTGTTCCGCCTGGGCTCGCTCACCGGCATTCTCCTCGCCGGCAGCGCCATCGCCCAGCCCGCAACGCCCGACATCAGCGAGCTCCTGGACCCCGCGGCCGTCGCCGCCAATGCCTGCGGCGGCCTGCGCTACGCCAAAAACGAGCTCTTCAAGCCGGGCGTCCAGCTCGCCTCCCTCGTCCGCCCGGCCGCCGCGGCCGAGGCGGCGCCCGCCCTGCCGATCCTGGACGGCCTCGGCCCCGACCGGCTCCAGGCGACCACCACGAGCGGCGAGGCCAGGGCCTTGGCCGCCCAGGGCTATGCCTGGCTCATGGGCTTCAACCACGTCCTGGCCGCCGAGTATTTCCGCGCCGCCCAGGCTGCCGATCCGACCTGCGCCATCTGCTATTGGGGCGAGGCCTACGCCCTCGGCCCCAACATCAACGACGCCATGCACGCCGACGCCGTCCTGCCGGCCTTCCAGGCGATGGCCATGGCGACGCTGCTGATCGAGGGGGCGAGCCCGCGCGAGCAGGCGCTGATCCGGGCGCTCGCCAGCCGCTACAGCCTGAAGGCCGATGCCGACCGCGCGGCGCTCGACCAGGCCTATGCCGACGCCATGACCGAGGCGGCCGCGGCCTTCCCGGACGACGTCGAGCTCAAGGTCCTGGCCGCCGAGGCGATCATGGACAGCCAGCCCTGGGACTACTGGGAGGCCGACGGGGTGACGCCCAGGGGCCGCGCCGGCAAGCAGGTCGAGCTGCTCGAGCAGGCGCTCGCCGCCGAGCCCGACCATCCCCACGCCATCCACCTCTATATCCACACGGTGGAAGCCTCGGCCGACCCGGCGCGCGCCGAGCCCCATGCCGATCGCCTCGCAGCCCTGATGCCGACCGCCGGGCACGTCGTCCACATGCCGGCGCACATCTACTACCGCGTCGGCCGCTACCGGGATTCGCTCGCCACCAACCTCGCCGCCGTCGAGGCCGACGAGGCGCTGCTCGCCCGGTGGCAGGCGGCCGGCCTCTACCGCTTCGGCTACTACCCGCACAACGTCCACTTCGTGCTGACCAGCGCCACCATGGCAGGCGACGCCATCGAGGCCATGGCGGCCGCCCACAAGCTGGCCGCCGTGATGTCCGACGAGGTGGCGGCCGACATCGGCTGGGTCCAGGCGATCAAGACCGCCCCCTACACCGCGACGGCGCAGCTCGGCGACCTCGATGCCGTCATGGATCTCGCCGATCCGGGCGACGCCATGCCCTACGTCAAGGGCCTCTGGCACTACGCCAGGGGCCTCGCCCTGGTCCGCGCCGGCGATGCCGGGGCCGCCGCCACCGAAGCCGCGGCGATCGAGAAGCTGGCGCTGGACCCGCGGCTCCAGAAGCTGGTCGAGCAGTACGTCCCGGCCCCGGACCTGCTCGCCCTCGCCGCCCACGTCTTGCGCGCCCGCGTCGCCGCCGCCACTGGCGATTTCACCACGGCCGAGAGCCGCCTGCTCGAGGCCATGGCCCTCCAGGAGACGGTGCCCTACATGGAGCCGCCCTACTGGCACTACCCGGTGGTCCAGAGCCTGGCGGCGGTCAAGCTGATGGCCGGCGAGCCCGAGGAGGCGGCGCGGCTCTTCCAGGACGCGCTGATGGCCGCCCCCAACAACGGCTGGTCGCTCTTCGGCCTGAGGGAGGCGCAGCGCGCCATGGGCGACGAGGCCGGCGCCAAGGTCACGGCCGCGCTTCTGGATCGCGCCTGGGTCGGCCCGACGGAGCTCCTGCAGCTCGAGCGGCTCTGAGGGAGCAGTGTTCGATGGCCGTCCCCCCGATCGATTGGCGACCGACCCGCCGCCACTGCCTGGGCGCCACCCTGGCGGTGGCGGCATTGGGCCGGGCCGGCCGCGCGCTGGCCGCCGAGGCCGGCGTGGTCGACTGGCTGCGCGGCCAGGCGACCGCCACCAGCATCATCGGCGCCACCCGCACGCTCCACACCGGTGAAGCGGTGCACGAGGGCGACGAGCTGCGCACGCTCGAAGGATCCAGGCTCAGCCTCCAGCTGGTCGGTGGCGCCACCCTCGCCATGGGCGAGCTCAGCCGCATCGTCGTCACCCGCGAGACCGCGGCGCCCTCCGGCGGCGGCAGCGTGATCCTCGACCTCCTGGACGGCATCGTCCGCGCCGTGCTGGGCCCGGCGAAGCCCGACATCTTCGAGGTCCGCGGCCGGGCCGCCGTGGCCGCCGCGCGAGGCACCGACTTCATCGTCCAGAGCACGAAGACGACCACCGCCGTCTTCACCGCCGCCGGCACGGTCGCCGTCACCGCCGTCATGGCGCCGGGTGCGGATCAGGTGCTGCTCGGCCCGGGCCAGGGCGTCGATGCAGTACGCGGCCAGAAGCTCGGCCCGGTCAAGGAATGGGGTGCCGCCCGCGTCGCCGACTTCGAGGCCAGGACCGCGGTCGGCGGCTGATGCGCCGCCTCGCCCGGGCACCCGGCATCCCGGCGCTTCTGGCGTTTCTTCTCGTCCTGGCCGGCGCCTATGTCCGCTGGCACGAAAGCTCCCTCTTCCGCGAGCTCGACTATGCCAGCTTCGACTGGCGGCTGAAGCTGCGGCCGAGGCTGGAGCCGGGCGACCGGATCGCGATCCTCGAGATCGACGACGCCACGCTCCAGCGCCTCGGCCACTGGCCGCCCCCAAGGGCCGACCTGGCCCGCACCCTGGACGCCCTCGCCGACGCCGGCGCCGCGGTCGTCGCCCTCGACCTCCTCCTGATCGAGAAGGCGTCGCCGGCCGGCGACGCGGACCCCGGCGAGGTCCTGGCCGCCGCCCTGCGACGCAGCCCGAAGCCCGTCCTCGCCATGGCCTTCGGCTTCGCCGAGCCCGTCCCGGTCACGCCCGCCGCCCGCCTGGCCATGGCCCAAAACGCCCTCCCGATCGTCCGCTCGACCCCGGACGCCATCGACCTCCTGGGCGAGCCCGCCGGCGCCTACCTCCCCTTCGCACCGCTCGCCGAGATCGCCGCCTTGGGCCACGTCAACGTCTTCGTCGAGCCCGACGGCGAGCTTCGCTTCCTCCAGCCCGCCATCCGCTTCGACGACACCTGGCACCCGTCTTTGCCCGTGCAGGCCGCGATCCGCCTCTTGGACCTGCCGCGCGACGCGATCGTCCTGGATGTCGGCCAGAGCCTCCGCCTCGGCCCCGTGACGGCCCCGCTCGACCGGGAATCGCGCCTCGTGCTCAACCCCTACGGCCCGCCCGGCACCTTCCCCCGTCACTCGCTCATCGATCTCCTCGACGGCCGCCTCGATCCCGCCTCGCTCGCCGGCCGGGTGGTCCTGGTGGGTACCACCGCCACCGGTGTCCGCGACCGCTTCGGCACCGCCTTCCACCCGCAGGTGCCGGGCGTGGAGATCTTCGCCAACGCCCTCGACAACCTGCTGACCGGCCGCTTCATCGACCGCTCCGCCCGCGTCCAGGACCTCGACCTCGCCCTGATCGCCATGGCCACCGCCTCCGGCCTCGTCATGCTGGCCCCCCTGCCGGCACCCCTGCTGATCCTGCTGGCAGCCCTCCTGGCAGCCGCGCCCTTCGCCATCGGCGCCGTCGCCCTGGCGCTATGGGGCCTCTGGCTCAACGTCGTCTTCGCCACCATGGGCGTCATCGGCACCGCCGGCACGGCGCTGGCATGGCGCGCCTTTCGCCTCTACCGCCGCAGCCGGCAGAGCGAGGCCCGGGGCCGCCACCTCGAGCGCTACGTCCCGGCCCTGCTCCGCGACCGCACGGCCGAAGGTGCCGCGGAGGTCGAGCGCAGCCAGCTCGCCTCCATCCTCTTCTGCGACCTCGAAGGCTTCACCCGGGCCGCCGAGACCCTCGACCCCGACCGCCTGCAACCCCTCCTGCAAAGCTACTACGCCCTGGTCGAGACCGCCGCCCACGCCACCCTTGGCGTGGTCGCCGGCTTCAGCGGCGATGGTGCGATGCTGATCTTCGGCCTGCCCGAGCCCAAAGACGACGATCCCGCCCGCGCCATCCAATGTGGCAAGGCCCTCCTCCAGGCCATGCCCGCCTGGCAGAAAGAGGCGGAGGCAGCCGGCCTCGGCACCCTTCGCCTGCACGTCGGCATCAATCACGGCCGCGTGCGCATCGGCCATGTCGGCGGCGGCGACCAGGTCCAGCTCACCGCCAACGGCGACGTCGTCAACGTCGCCTCCCGCCTCCAGTCCATGACCCGCGCCCAAGGCTGCGACATGCTCATAGCCGCCACCGCCGTCGAAACCACCCGAGCCCACGCCGGCGACGCGGCCACCGAGGGCCTCACCCCGCTGCCGCCGCTGCAGTTGCGTGGGCGGGCGACTCCGGTGGCGGTGTGGGCGTGGTCGGTGGGCTGAGGAAAATGACACGCCGGATAGCCGGCATTGCCGAAAACGCTTCATTTATTGATAAGCTGGCTCGCCATTTCTTAGGTTGTCCACTTAAATTTTATCCCGTTTCTAAGATAGTCTGATCATTCGAAACTGCCATTTCAAAAATAACTTTCTGGATTCCGAATTAAGCCGCCCTTTGGTGCTTGGCAACCGTCGCCAAATAATCAATCAACGCTTGATCGAGACGTACATCATCCTCACGCAGTGGTCGAACAAGCGAAAGCCCTTCGAGCGTCCTTACTCGCGACAACGCAACATACGCCTGGCCTGGCGCAAAGGCTCCGTCGCCAAAATCAATACGAACCTCATTCAAAGTCAACCCTTGCGCTTTATGTATCGTCAACGCCCAAGCAGGGGCCAACGGTATTTGAGAGAAACTACCCACAGTTTTATGCTTGACCCGCTCTTCTTCACTGTCCCATTGATAGCGAACCTTCTCCCAAGTTTCTGGCCCAATCTCGCACTCTAGGCCATGATCAAAGGCTACTCTGATTGCCCTTGAACTGAAAGACATTACTTTTCCAAGCGATCCATTTACCCAACGCTTCTGAATATCGTTCCTGAGGGCCATAACTCGCGCACCGACCCGAACACGCAGAATATCTGGCGCGGGTAGTTTTTCGTTACCCCGATCAAACTCCCCAGATATCGAACATTCAAATTCTTTAATCATGCCCGTGAGCGCGTGAAGAGCTTGGTAGTTGTAGCTATCCGCCCTGGCATTTGTGGTGCATAACAGGACAGGACTTGCGTTGGCACGATGCGGGCGACAACAAATATCATTAATATTTGAAACCGTCTTACTTAAATTATGCCCGCCCCTAATATTGCCGAGCCATTCGACAAATCGTGGATCAGTCTGCCTATGGACCGTTGGTAGATCAATCCACTTGGGATTTGTGCGACGCATCACACGCGAATGGAATGCGTAAGGCGTCTCGTACCCCAGGCGCTCCAAGAATTCCGCCTCCTGACGAGGGACGACGGGTG
The DNA here is from genome assembly GCA_964393275.1 of uncultured Geminicoccaceae bacterium. Taxonomy (GTDB): domain Bacteria; phylum Pseudomonadota; class Alphaproteobacteria; order Geminicoccales; family Geminicoccaceae; genus SLRI01. The sequence goes on from CAYMTA010000142.1 coordinate 5,969, forward strand.
GAAGTTGCAAAAAATCTCCTACAAGGAGAACCTGCACACCCCCGAATGGTTCATTTGATGAACGTTGACGGCGAAGCGAGCAATCCACAGCATCGAGCACATCTGCTCTAACCATTGAGATCTCATCAATTATCAGTCTTTCCATTTTTGATAAAAGCAACCGATCCAACCGCCTCTTGAAATTTCCTTCATCATCTGGATTTAATAATCGTGGGGGCAATTTAAAAAACGAGTGGATTGTCTGTCCTTTTACATTCACAGCTGCGATGCCCGTCGGCGCTAAAATGATCATTCGGCCGCGTGGGTCTTGATCACGGAGTTGGTGTATGAAGGTCGTTTTGCCGGTACCAGCCCGCCCTGTGAGAACAACAATTCGCTCACCGCTTTCGAGAGCCGCGGCAGCTTCGCTCACTGCCGCTGTGTTTTCAAATTTCTCTGAGACTACATTCGAATCGGCAGTTGGCGAAGATGATCTTACATTCTCTCTACGAAACTTCGGCTGCACTGGTGGTGGAGTGAAACTCCCCGTCGATGGCATCGCCACCGCTTCGGCACGTCGCCCTACGACTTCCCTACGATAAGGAGGTGCCACTGGCGGCGGGGGCGTCATTGGTCCAGATTCGAACCTTTCTGTTTCCTGATTATCCGCTATTCTCATCCAGCGATGACGATGCGGTAGGGCTGCGGCT
>CAYMTA010000143.1:0-6617 GCA_964393275.1 uncultured Geminicoccaceae bacterium
CTAGGCCACAGCTCAACGGCGGTCAAGCCAGCCTGAGCGTCGCGGAGAGGTAGCTAAGAGAATTTCTCACCACGGCACAGCAACGTTCATCCGGAGTTTTGCAACTGCCTCACGAGGACTCTTTTCTCGGCAAGCTCGGCGCCGGGGGCTGGGCGGGCGCGACATGCCCGCCGGACGTCCGCAAGTCCTCACCGCCGCCGCGGGGCACCGTCCCAGAACGGCCGCGCCGCCTCGCGCAGCGCCTCGGAGCGATCGATGCCGATATCGCGCAGGAGCCGGTCATCTAGGTCGGCCAGCGTCAGCCGGTCCCGCCGCCGAAGCGCCCAGATGCCGAGGAGCCGCGCGAGCCGCTTCGCCGCGCGCTCGATCCCGAATCCGACGTTCGTGCGGAAACCCGAGAAGGCACCCCTTTGAACGGTCATGATGGCCACTCCATCACCGAAATTGAACCGGCCATATGAATCATATGGACAGAGTGTCCGAGTCAAACCATATATTGTTATCATGACAATAACGATCGACGATATGGCCGCCCGCCCGGGCCCCCGCTATCGCGCCCTCGCCGACAGCCTCGAAGCGGCCATCCGCAGGGCCGAGCTCGGACCGGGCGACCGGCTGCCGCCGCAGCGCGATCTCGCCCATGCGCTCGACGTGACCGTCGGCACGGTCGGCCGCGCCTATGGCCTGCTGCTGCAGCGCGGCCTGGCGCGCGGCGAGGTCGGCCGCGGCACCTTCGTCCAGGAGCCCGGCCGGCGTGACGCCGACCCGCTCGGCCACGCGAGCCCGGCACCCGGGCGGGGCCACGACCTCGCGGTCAACCGCCCTGTCGCCGTGCCTGCCCACGACCAGGTGTTCAGGGTCGTCGAGGCGATCGGCAGGGATGGGCGACTGCTCGCCGAGCTCCTCACCTACCCGCCCCACGCCGGCCGCCTCGAGCATCGCCGGGCGCTCGCCCGCTGGCTCGAGACCTTCGCCGGCCCGATCGACCCGGCGCAGGTCCTGCCCTGCCTCGGCACCCAGAATGGCATGGCGGTGGCCCTCGCCGCCGTCACCCGGCCGGGCGACATCCTCCTCATGGAGGCGGTCGCCTATCCCAGCAACCTGGGCCTCGCCGGCCGGCTCGGGCTGAAGGTCGAGCCCGTCGCCATGGACGCCGAGGGTGCCCTGCCCGAGAGCATCGAGGCAGTCTGCCGCCAGCACCGCCCGACGGCGATCGTGCTCAGCCCCGATCTCCACAACCCGACCTTCGCCACGGCCTCGGTCGACCGGCGCGAGGCCATCGCCGCGGTCGCACGCCGGCACGATCTGCAGATCATCGAGGACGCGGTCTACGCCCCCGTCGCCGGCACCGGCCTGCCGCTGCTGCGCGGCCTCGCCCCGGAGCGCACGCACCTGGTCACCAGCATCTCCAAGTTCCTGGCGCCGGGCCTGCGCGTGGGCTGCGTCGTGGCCCCCCCGGACCGGCTGCACAAGGTGGTGACGGCGCAGGCGCATCTCTCGCTCGGCGTTCCGCCGTTGATCGCCGAAACCTTCGCCCGGCTCGAGGCCGACGGCACCCTGGCTCTCGCCATGGATCAGCAGCGCGCCGCGCTGGAGCGCCGCCGGGCGGTGGCGCTGGAGGCGCTCCGCGGCCTGCCGGTCACCTCCGGCACCAACGCGTTGCACGTCCTGCTCGATCTGCCGGCCGGCCACGATGCCACGGCCACCGCCCGGCAGCTCGAGGCGGTGGGCCTGCGAACCACCCCTTTCGCCGCCTTCACCATTGGCCGCGGGCAGATCCGGCCGGCCCTGCGCCTGTCGCTCGGCGGGGCGATCGACGAGGCCGACCTCGCCTCGGCGCTCGCCTCCCTGCGGGAGCACGTCACCCTCGGCCTCGAGGCGCCGCCGGTGATCTGAGCGGGGCCGGCCGCGTCAGTCGGCGCAGCAGACCAGCTTGACCGCCACCTCGTCGCGTCCACCGGCCGGGTCTTCTCCACCCGCGCCGTGTCCCGGATAGGCGGCGAAGCCGGCATTGAAGCGGATGGCCATGCGCTCGCCCGGCAGGCCCTGCGACAGGAGACGGTCGAGCACCGAGGCCAGGCGGAGCAGCGCCGGCTCCCACGCCTCGACCGCGACCCCGTCGCCGTCGGCGGCCCGCGCCGCCTGGGCCTCGAGCACGATCAGCCAATCCACGTCGGCGGGAATGATCTCGATCCGCTGCGCCAGCTCGACCACCGCCCGCGTCAGACGGTCCTCCTGCGCCGGGCCGAGACCGACGCCACCGGCGGGAAAGGCGATGGTCTCGGCATAGGCGTAGCGGCCGACGTCGCCGGTCAGCGCTTGGCCCCGCCGCATGGCCCGCTCGAGGTCGAGAAAGGTGACGCTGCGCAGACGCGTGCGCAGCTCCGCCTCGACCTGGGCCGTCCGCGCCAGCCGCCCGTAAAGATCGGCGATCAGGATATCGCGCTCCTCGAGCTGGCCGCGGGCCGACCAGAGCGACGCCATGGTGACGACCAGCGCCAGGGCCAGGGCACCCGTGGCGAGCGGCACGGCGCGGCCGAGCCAAGGCCCGACCAGCGCTTTCCTGGCCGCTCCCCCGCCACCGGATGCCATCGGACGCGGCTCCGTGGCGGCGCGCTCCGGCCGCTCCTGGCCCTTCGCGCCGGTCCGCCGCGCCGCGGCTCGAACGTGCTCTGCGTCGAGGCCCTCGGCATCGTAGGCCATGCGCTTGAGCGGATCGCGCAGCACCTGGTAGGCCTCGCGCACCAGCCGGAACACCTCGTCGTCGCCGGCGGCACCGAGCCGGTCGGGATGCGAGGCCATCGCCCGGGCGCGAAACGCCTGCCGGATCTCCTCCGCCGAGGCAGAGCGGGAAACACCCAGGAGGCGATAATAGCCGCGGGGATCGCTCATGGCGGACACGCGTCGCACCTCTGCAATGGCTGCGCGAATTTCACTGGACGGCGCCGAGCGGCGCATCGGATGTGCTGGCGGAATTGCCCGAAACCGGCGAAAAGGCAAGCCCGTGATCTCGAGCGAGGCCGAGCAGGCGTGCTGAACCGGTTGTTTTCCTTCCTGCGTGAGGCGCCGGCGCCACCCGTCGCCAGGCCACGCCGAGCCTCGCGGCCGCGCGACTTCCAAAGGCGGCGGGTCTATGCCTGGGAGGCGGCGGTGCTGCAGCCCGGCGCCGGCCCGTTCCTCTCGCTCGCCGCCTGCGCCACCCTGATCGACGAGGTCTACCGCTGGCACGAGCGGCCCGCCCGGGGCGACCCCGCGTGGCAGCCGCCGCGCCTCGGCGACGGTCGCGGCCGCCGCCATGCCTGCGGCTCGCGCGAGGTCATCAAGCTGCCGCGCTGGGCCCGCACGCGCGTCATCGTGCTGCACGAATGCGCCCACGGCATGAGCACCGACGGCCACGGCCCCGCCTTCGTCCGTGCCTACGTCACGCTGCTCGAGATTTTCGCCGGCCAGGATCGGGCCACGCTCGAGGCCTCGCTCCGCCTGCACGGCGTCCGGATCGCCTAGCGCTGGGCCGTGCGCCAGGCGGGATGCATCCAGGGATGAAGCTCGGACGGCGGCAGCAGCGGCCGGCCCAGGATATGATCCGCCGCCTTCTCGCCCACCATGATCGAGGGCGCGTTGAGGTTGCCGTTGGTGATCCGGGGAAAAATCGAGCTGTCGGCGACCCGGAGATTCTCGAGGCCGATCACCCGGCAATCCGAGTCTACCACGGCCAGGGGATCGTCGGCGCTGCCCATGCGGCAGGTACCGCAGGGATGGTAGGCGCTCTCGACATGACCCCGGATGAACGCATCGAGCGCCGCGTCGTCCTGGATGCCTGACCCCGGCTGCAATTCGTCGCCCGCATAGCGCGCCATCGCCGGCTGGGCGAAGAGCTCGCGGGTCAGCCGGACGCACGTGCGGAAATCGGCAAGATCCTGCGAATCGCTCAAATAATTGAATCGGATCGACGGCGCCGCTTGGGCCTCGCGGCTCGTGAGGCGCACGGCACCCCGGCTCTGCGAGCGCATCGGCCCGACATGCGCCTGGAAGCCATGCCCGCCGGCCGCCGCCTGGCCGTCATAGCGGACCGCCAGGGGCAGGAAATGGTACTGGATGTCCGGATAGGCGACGCCGGCCCTGGAGCGGATGAAGCCGCCCGCCTCGAAATGGCTGCTGGCGCCGGGCCCCTTGCCGGTGACGAGCCACCAGGCGCCGATCGCCGCCTTGGCCGGCAGGTTCCAGTACCGGTAGAGCGTGATCGGCTCCTTGCAGGCGACCTGGACGTAAAGCTCCAGGTGGTCCTGCAGATTGGCCCCGACCCCCGGCCGGTCGACGACCACGTCGATGCCGACCGCCGCCAGATGGGCGGCATCGCCGATCCCGGAGCGCATCAGGAGCAGGGGCGAGTTGATGGCGCCAGCGGCCAGCACCACGGCCCGCCGGGCGCGAATCGCCCGCACCTCCCCCCGCCGCTCGACCTCGACACCGACCGCCCGCCGACCCTCGAGCAGCACGCGGCGCACGAGGCTGCGCGCCTCGAGATCGAGATTCTGGCGGTGCCGCGCCGGCCTCAGATAGGCATTGGCCGCCGACCAGCGCCGCCCGCGCCAGACCGTCATCTCGAGCGGGCCAAAGCCCTCCTGGTGCCGGCCGTTGTAGTCCTCGGTCACGGGGTACCCCGCCTGGCGCCCGGCTTCGATGAAGGCGGCATAGAGCGGGTTGGCGAGGCGGCCGCGGGTGACGTGCAGCGGGCCGTCGGTGCCGCGCCAGCCGGCCTCGCCGCCATGGCTCGCTTCCAGCCGCATGAAATAGGGCAGCACGTGGCGGTAGCCCCAGCCGGCGGCACCCAGGCTCTCCCAGCCGTCGTAGTCCATGGCGTGGCCGCGCACGTAGACCATGCCGTTGATCGAGGAGGAGCCGCCGATCACCTTGCCGCGCGGGCAGGCGAGCTGCCGGCCCGCGAGTCCGGGCTCGGGCTCGGTCCGGTAGCCCCAGTCATAGCGCCGCATGTTCATCGGGATCGAGAGGGCGGCCGGCATCTGGATGAGCGGCCCCGCATCGCTGCCGCCATGCTCGAGCACGAGCACCGTGCTCCTGCCGTCCTCCGAGAGCCGGCTGGCCAGGGCGCAGCCGGCGCTGCCGGCGCCGACGACGATGAAATCGACCTCCATTCGCCCGCTCCCTATGCCATGGCGTGCGGCACGACATCCACGGCGACTGTCAGGTCGTGCGCCCCGCCCCCATAGACGATGCCGGAGATCGGGCTGACGTCGCCATAGTCGCGGCCCCAGGCCAGCGTCACGTGCTCCTGCATCGCCACGCAGTCATTGGTCGGATCGAGCTCCACCCAGCCATGGCGCGGGACCCAGAGCGCCACCCAGGCATGGCTCGCATCCGCCCCGACGAGCCGCTCCTTGCCCTCCGGCGGGCGGGTCAGGAGGTAGCCCGACTGGTAGCGGGCCGGCAGCCCGATCGACCGCAGGCAGGCGATCATCAGATGGGAGAAATCCTGGCAGACGCCGCGCCTGGTCTCGAGCACCTCGGCCACAGGCGTCGCCAGTGAGGTCGCCTCGGCATCGAAGGTGAATTCGCGGAAGATCCGGCCATTGAGCTCGAGCGCGGCCTCGAGGCTCGGCCGGCCGGCCCAAAAGCTCTGGCGCGCATAGTGCTCGACCCCGTCGTCGAGGTCGATGAAGGGCGACGCGAAGGCGTAGCGGCTGGCCTCCAGCGCGTCGTCGTCGGTGGCCGCCAGCCGCACCGCGGCCGCCTCCTCCCAGGCCGGCGTCTCCGAGGGTCGCGGCAGCGCCCGTTCCGCCAGCCGCACCCGGCTTCTCGCCTCGATCACCAGCTCGTCGTGGTTCCGGTCGAGGGTGATGGTGCGGGTCGGGTTGCCGAAGGCGTCAGTGCTGCGATCGTCGAAGCACGGGCTCGGCTCGATGACGAGCTCGAATCGCTCGACCTGCTGGTGGGCCGTGTCGCGCGGCTCGAGATGCAGCAAGTGGTGCGAGATCGAGACGAGCTGGCTGTAGCGGTAGTCGGTGCGATGCCGGACGTCGAGAATCATCGGGAGACTCATCATTCGACCACCCCGAGCCCCGCGGCGCGACGCATCGAGAGGGTGCTGGTCGGCGTCTCCGCCAGGACGAAATAGCCGCGCCCGATCAGATCCGCGACCTCGCAGAGATCCGCCCGGGCCCGGCCGAAGAGCTCGGCGAGCACGCTCAGGGATTGGCGCTCCCGGTCGGCGGTCAGGCGGTCGGCATCGGCGAGCCGGAGCTCGGTCAGGAGGGCCAGGACCCGGCGCTGCTCGGCCGACCGATAGGGTCCCTCGCTCGGCAGGCTCGCGAGATGCCCATCGAGTGTCGCAAGCTGGTAGGCGAGCGAGCGCGGGTTGGTCTCGTCGAGGGCCAGGAGGTCGACCACGGGTGTCGCGAGCGGTGTCACCGCATAGCGCGAGCGGTAGGTCATGTAGCTGTCGCCGATCTCGAGCAAGGCCGTGAGCGCCACCCCCTCGTCCACGCCATCGAGCGTGCCGGTCAGCGCATCGATCACCTCGATGAGCTGCAGCGCCCGCTCGAGCCGCCGGCCCATGTCGAGAAACCGCCAGGAATAGTTGCGCGTCATGTTCTCGGCCG
>CAYMTA010000144.1:0-6598 GCA_964393275.1 uncultured Geminicoccaceae bacterium
TTCGACCGCTCGATCAACCCCTATCGCGGCTGCGAGCACGGCTGCATCTACTGCTACGCCCGGCCGTCGCACAATTATCTGGGCTTCTCCTCGGGCCTCGATTTCGAGACGCGGCTCCTGGTCAAGCACGACGCGGCCGAGCTCCTGCGCGAGGCGCTGGCCCGGCCGGGCTACCGCGCCGCACCCCTCGCCCTCGGCAGCAACACCGATCCCTACCAGCCGATCGAGCGGCGGCTGCAGGTCACGCGGCGGATCCTCGAGGTCCTGGCCCTGACGCGCCACCCGGTGAGCATCACCACCAAGTCCGCCTCGGTGCTGCGCGATCTCGATCTCCTGGTGCCGATGGCGCGCGACGGGCTGGCGCAGGTGGCGATCTCGATCACCACGCTCGACCCGGCGCTGGCCCGCCGGCTGGAGCCGCGCGCCTCGGCCCCGCACCGGCGGCTCATGGCGATGCGCGAGCTCTCGGCCGCCGGCGTGCCCGTGGGGCTCAGCCTGGCGCCGGTGATCCCGGGTCTCACCGACCACGAGCTGGAGCGCATCGTCGAGGCCGCCGCCGGCGCCGGGGCGCGGGAGGCGAGCTGGATCCTCCTGCGGCTGCCGCACGACGTGAAGGCGCTCTTCGAGCGCTGGCTCGAGACCCACTACCCGGCGCGTCGGGAGCGCGTCCTGTCGCTGCTGCGCCAGTGCCGCGAGGGGCGCCTGAACGACCCGGCGTTCGGCAGCCGAATGCGCGGCCGGGGGCCCATCGCCGAGCTGATCCGCCGCCGCTTCGAGCGGGCGCTCGAGCGCCACAACCTGCAACGGCGGGGTCTCGGCCTGCGCACCGACCTGTTCGCGCCACCGGCCGAAGCGGAGGACCAGCTCGAGCTCTTCGCCAGCGGCCTGCCGTTGCTGACCAACGCTTGAATCCGGGCTAGAAGGCGGCGCTGCGGCCGATGGCCGGCCGCATTGCCATCGGAGACATCTTGGGCCTGATCCCGACCCTGCTGCTGGCCGCCGCCGGCCTGGCGATCTGCGGCTGGGCCGCCTGGCTGGAGCGGCGGCCGCGGGAGCTGGGCGAGCTGCCATTGCTGCCGCCGGTGCCGGTCCTGATCCTGGGCGTGCTCGTGGTGCTGGTCAGCCTCGCCCATCTCGTCTCCTTGTGGACCGGGACACCGCTCAAGAGCCGCTTTCTGCCCTGACGGCCGGTCCCGGGCTCTGGTCTCGCCCGCCCGAGGCCTTAAGTAGAAGGCCGGAAGCCAACAACGTGAGAGGGGGAAGGCGCCATGCGCTATCTGCACACCATGGTCCGGGTGACGGATCTCGACCAGTCGCTGGATTTCTACTGCAACAAGCTCGGCATGACCGAGGTCCGTCGCATCACCAACGAGAAGGGCCGCTTCACCCTGGTCTTCCTCGCCGCCAGCGAGGACGAGGCGGCCGGCCGCGAGGTCAAGGCGCCGCTGCTCGAGCTGACCTGGAACTGGGACCCGGAGGAGTACACTGGCGGCCGCAATTTCGGCCATCTGGCCTACGAGGTCGACGACATCTACGCCACCTGCCAGCGCCTGATGGACAGCGGCATCACCATCAACCGGCCGCCGCGCGACGGCTACATGGCTTTCGTCCGCTCGCCCGACAACATCTCCTTCGAGCTCCTGCAGAAGGGCGAGCCCAAGGCACCGGCCGAGCCCTGGGCCTCGATGGCGAACACCGGGAGCTGGTGACGGCACGCACGTCGGTACGTCATGAGGCCCTGTCGTCCGCTTTGGCTCTCCAAGGCGGCGGGACGGATGGTATAGCTCTCCCGAGAGTCCGTCCGGATCCTTGCCGGACCATCGGGGTGCAGCCATGGCCGAGAAACGCCTGCGCACGGCCTATATCCTGCGGCGCCGCTACCGGCTTCTCGGCCGGGTGCTCGGCGTGGCGGGCGGGCTGATCGCGCTGGCGGCCGTCGGCATTGCGCTGGCCAGGGCCCAGGTCGACGGCGAGCCGGTGCCGCCGGCTTCGTGGGCTATCGGGCTGCTCATCGTGGCGGTGTCGGCCGTGGTGCCCTGGGCGCTGGTGCGGTGGCGCTGGCGCCGCCTGCGGTTCTGGCTGTCCCTGGACCACGACTGAGCGTCAGGCGGCTGCCCGGCAGGCGGCGAGCGTCTCGATCTGTCGGCCATCGGCGGCGAAGTTCGAGGGCGCCAGCCAGCGCTCGAACCCGGCCCGGATGGTCGGCCATTCGTGGTCGAGCAGGCTGAACCAGGCGGTGTCCCGGTTCCTGCCCTTGACGATCAGATGCTGGCGGAAGATGCCCTCGAAGGTGAAGCCGAGGCGCGCCGCCGACCGGCGGCTCCGGGCATTCCGGGCATCGCATTTCCATTCCAGCCGCCGGTAGCCGAGCTCGTCCATGACGTGGCGAAAGAGCAGGAACAGGGCCTCGGTCGCGGCCGGGGTGCGCTGCAGCGCGTCGCCGAGCCAGATATGGCCGATCTCGATCACCCCGTTCGGCGGATCGAGGCGCAGCCAGGAGCACATGCCCTTGGCCATCCCGTCGGCCCGGTCCCGGATGGCGAAGAAGAGGGGGTCGGCCGAGACCGCGCGCCCTTCCAGCCAGAGCCGCATGGCGGCCTCGTCGGCGAACGGCCCGTAGGGCAGCCAGTCCCAGATGCCGGGATCGACGGCGGCGGCGAACAACTCCTTGCCATGCCGCCTCGGGTCGAGCGGCTCGACCCTGGCGAAGCGGCCCTCGAACGCGCTGCGGCAGGGCGGCCGGCCGCTCGGTGGCCGCTCGATCGGGGAGGCGGGGGCAGGAGGGCTCGACATGCGACATGGCTCCGGATGCGGCTGGTGACCGAGGCTAGCGCCGCCCAAGGCCGCGGGCGAGGGCCACTTCGTCCTCCCATTCGGGCCGGTTTTCCGGCGTGCCGGGCCGGCTTTTCGCCGGGCCGCGCCGTCACCGAAACCGTTTGGCCCCATGGCCGGCCATGGGGTAGGACCGGCACCGTGTGGCTCGAGGAGGGCGCCCGGTGACTGATCGAGATGGCGAGACCGGCCCGGCCGAGGAGATCGTGCTCGTGCTGCAGGGCGGCGGGGCGCTCGGCGCCTATCAGGCCGGCGCCTACGAGGCGCTCGCGGCGGGCGGGCAGCAGCCGGCCTGGCTCGCCGGGATCTCGATCGGCGCCATCAACGCCGCGATCATCGCCGGCAATCCGCCGGAGCGCCGCGTGGCCAATCTCCGCGCTTTTTGGGAGGGCATCACGGCCTGGCTGGCGGCGGAGCCGTGGCTCCCCGGCCCTTGGGCGCGCGAGCTGTTCAGCGAGACCGGCGCCGCGGCGGTGCTGACCCTCGGCGTTCCCGGCTTCTTCGCCCCGCGCCTCCCACCGCCCGCCTTCATGCCGACCGGCACCCCGGGTGCCATCAGCTACTGCGACACGGCACCCCTGGTCGGGACGCTCCTCGAGCTCGTCGAGCTCGAGCCGCACCCGGCTGACCACCGACCGCTTTCGCCAGCTTCACCAGATCGCCGCGGCGGCCCAGCGCCTCTCGGCGAAGCTGCCGGAGGGGCTTGCCGCCGACCCGGATGCGGCATTCCTGCGAAGCGTGGGCGCCGGCTGCCCGGTGACGCTGGTCGAGCTGATCCACCGCAAGGAAGCCATCGAGAACGAGGCCAAGGACTACGAGTTCACGCGCCTGTCGATGAACGCGCACTGGGCAGCGGGCAGGCTCGCCGTGGAGCGCACGCTCGGCCACCGGTCGTGGAAGTCCCGGCGCCCGCCCACCGACGGCATCCGGATCCTCGACCTCGGCAGCGATCTCGAACCCCATCGCCGAAGGGCCCGCTCATGAAGAGCGCGCCATGAAGACCGACGACGTCCGCGCCAGCGCTTTCGCCATGCCGCTGACCAGCCCCTCCTGCCCGAAGGGGCCCTGCAGCTTCGTCATCACCTGCCGGACAGACCCCGAAGCGCTTCGGGCACTCGTGCGGGAGCCGCTCGCGGTGGGCGAGCCGATCGTCAGGCACGAGTTCATCGCCATGCCCGTTTCGACCGGCTTCGGCTCCTGCGGCGATTCCGGCCAGGTGATCCCGGTTCGCTTCCAGGGCCAGGAGGGCGGCTGGGTGCATGCGATGCATCTGAAAGACGACGCACCCATCGCCGGCGGGCGCGAGATCCGGGGCTTTCCGAGGAAGCCGGCCGAGCCGGCCCTTCGGGTCGAGCAGGACACGCTGGTCGGCACGCTCGACTTGGGCTCGGTGCGCCTCGCCACGGGCACCATGGGCCGCAAGCCGAAGGCGCTCGATCCGGCCGGGGCGCAGGCGAGCCTCGAGGCGCCGGGCTTCCTGCTCGAGATCATCCCGCATGTCGACTGCACGCCGCGCAATTGCGAGCTGGTGCGCTATTTCCAGCAGGACATCAGGATCAAGGGCGCCTGGTCCGGCCCGGCCGGGCTCGAGCTGCATGACCACGCCCTGGCCCCGGTGGCGGCCCTGCCGGTGCCCGTGACGCTTTCGGCCGTCCATGTCCTGGCCGATCTCACCCGCCGCCTCGGCGAGGTCGTGCACGACTATCTGGCGGCCGCCTGGACCGGGCCACGCCAGCCGATCACAAGGGGAAACGCGACATGAACCTGAAGGACAAGGTCTGCATCATCACCGGTGCCGCGAGCGGCATCGGCAAGGGGATCGCCGAGCGCTTCGTCGCCGATGGGGCCAGGGTGGCGATCGCCGACCTCGAGGCCGACGCCGCCGACCAGGCGGCCGCCGAGCTCACCGGCAAGGGGCCGGGATCGGCCATCGGGGTCACCATGAACGTCACCGACGAGGCTCAGGTGAACGCCGGTGTCGCCCGGGTCGTCGAGGAATGGGGCCGGATCGACGTGCTGGTCTCGAATGCCGGGGTGCAGATCGTCCACAGGCTCGAGAACTTCCCGTTCGCCGACTGGAAGAAGATGCTGGCGATCCATCTGGACGGCGCCTTCCTCACCTCGAAGGCCTGCCTGCCGCACATGTACAAGGAGGGCGGCGGCTCGATCATCTTCATGGGCTCGGTGCATTCCTGGGAGGCCTCGCCGCTCAAGTCGGCCTATGTCACCGCCAAGCACGGCCTGCTCGGTCTCTCCCGGGTCATAGCCAAGGAGGGCGCCGCGCACGGTGTGCGCGCCAATGTCATCTGCCCGGGCTTCGTCCGCACGCCCTTGGTCGACAAGCAGATCCCCGAGCAGGCCAGGGATCTCGGCATCTCCGAGGAGGAGGTGGTCAAGAAGGTCATGCTCGGCGAGACCGTCGACGGCGAGTTCACCACGATCGCGGACGTGGCCGAGATCGCCTGGCTCTTCGCCGCCTTTCCGACGAACGCGCTGACGGGCCAGTCGCTGAAGGTCAGCCACGGCTGGTCCATGACTTGAGCATCCGACGGCAAACGGCCAGAAGCACGGGAATAAAGGGGAGTGGCATGGCGAGGCTCATCGACGGCAAGGCGGCGGCGCTGGCCCTGCGGACCGAGGTCGCCCGGGCGGTCGAGGGCTTCGTGGCGGAGCAGGGCCGGCGGCCCGGCCTCGCCGTCGTCATCGTCGGCGATCATCCGGCGAGCCGCGCCTATGTCCGGACCAAGACGCGCATGGCCGAGGCGGCGGGCATCGCCGCGCGGCTGATCGAGCTGCCGGCCGACATCCGGACCGCCGCCCTCCTCGAGCGGATCGGCGAGCTCGACGCCGATCCCGCCGTGCACGGCATCCTGGTCCAGCTGCCGCTGCCGGAGGCGATCGACGAGACGCAGGTGCTCCTCGCCATCTCGCCGGCCAAGGACGTCGACGGCTTCCACCCGGCCAATGTCGGCGCCCTCTTCAGCGCCACCCGGCCGGACCCCGACCGGCTGCTCGTGCCCTGCACGCCGCTCGGCTGCCTGCATCTCCTGCGCCAGACCCTGGGGGCGGAAGGGCTCAGGGGCCAGGAGGCGGTCATCGTCGGCCGCTCCAACATCGTCGGCAAGCCGCTGGCCGCCCTCCTGCTCGCCGCCGACTGCACCGTCACGGTGGCGCACTCGCGCACCCGGGATCTCGCCGACGTCTGCCGCCGCGCCGATATCCTGGTCGCCGCCGTCGGCCGGCCGGGCCTCGTCCGTGGCAGTTGGGTGAAGCCCGGTGCTGCCGTCATCGATGTCGGCATCAACCGCATCGAGGCCGAGGATGGCGGCAGCCGTCTCGTCGGCGACGTCGCCTTCGCCGAGGCGGAGCAGGTCGCCGGCGCCATCACCCCGGTGCCGGGCGGGGTAGGTCCCATGACCGTCGCCTGCCTGATGCGCAACACGCTGACCGCCGCCCGTCTGCAGGCCGGCGGGTAGCGCCCGCCCGCCCGTCGCGCGTCCATCAGGGTCGCGCGGCCGCGGTCCGGCGCCGTAGCTCGGGCGACGGGCTCAGGCGACCGCGGCGGTGGCGGTGGTCGTCTCGGGCGGTATCACCGTCTCGCTGCGCGGCTCGGGGTCCTTCAGCACGTAGCCCCGGCCCCAGACGGTCTCGATATAGTGCTGGCCGCCGGTGCCGGTCGCGATCTTCTTCCTGAGCTTGCAGATGAAGACGTCGATGATCTTGAGCTCCGGCTCGTCGATGCCGCCATAGAGATGGTCGAGGAACA
>CAYMTA010000145.1:0-6573 GCA_964393275.1 uncultured Geminicoccaceae bacterium
TCGAACCTTGGACCCGCTGATTAAGAGTCAGCTGCTCTACCAACTGAGCTATGCGCCCGATGCCGCGGAGGTAGGGGGTAATTCGGGCCACGTCAAGTGATGGATCCCGGCCATGGCGCGGGCTCGCCGGCTCGATCACCCATTGCAATCGCAGCCCGCCTGGGCTTATCTCTGCACCCTCGAGCGGGCGTAGTTCAGAGGTAGAACGTCAGCTTCCCAAGCTGAATGTCGTGGGTTCGATTCCCATCGCCCGCTCCAGGCTCCCTCCTGCCTCCCCGTCCAGCAGTCGTGGTCCGCTTCGGATGGACCGCCAGCAGCCCATGCCGGTGCGTGCCTTGCCCGTTCTCCCCGCCGCCATTGCCGCGCAACAGCCGCGCCGTTTCTCCGTCGCACCGATGATGGACTGGACCGACCGGCATTGCCGCGTGCTGCATCGCCTGCTGGCGCCGACAGCGCTGCTCTATACCGAGATGGTGACGACGGGCGCGGTGCTGCACGGCCAGGCGGAGAGGTTCCTCGCCTTCGATCCACGCGAGAGCCCGGTTGCCCTGCAGCTCGGCGGCAGCGAGCCGGCCGAGCTCGCCAGCGCGGTCGAGATTGCCGCGAGCTGGCCCTACGTAGAGTTCAACCTCAATGTCGGCTGTCCGTCGGATCGCGTTCAAAGCGGCCGCTTCGGCGCCTGCCTGATGGCTGAGCCGGAGCGGGTCGCCGCCTGCGTCGCCGCCATGCGCGCCGTCACGGATCGCCCGGTCACCGTCAAATGCCGGATCGGCATCGACGACAGCGACGAGGAGAGCTTCCTCGACCGCTTCGTCGACACGGTGGCCGCGGCCGGCTGCGGCGTCTTCATCGTCCACGCCCGCAAGGCCTGGCTCAGCGGCCTGAGCCCGAAGGAGAACCGGGGAATACCGCCCTTGAACCATGCGCGGGTCCGACGCCTCAAGCTGCGACGGCCCGATCTCCAGATCGTGCTCAATGGCGGGCTCACCGATCCGCAAGCCGCTGCGGCCGAGCTCGGGCATGTCGACGGCGTCATGGTCGGCCGCGAGGCGTACCAGAATCCCTACAGCCTGGTCGCCTTCACGCAGGCGCTGATCGATCCGTCCAACGAGCCACCCGGGCGCCGCCAGATCGTCGAGGCCATGCGCGACTACGCTTGGGAGGCGGCGGCGCGGGGCACACCGGTGCGCGCCATCGCCCGCCACATGCTCGGTCTCTACAACGGCGTGCGCGGTGCCCGGGCCTGGCGGCGACGGCTGAGCTCGGCCATGCACGCAGCCGATGCGGGCCCGTCGATCCTCGTGCCGATCGAGGACGGGGCCGATGCGGAGGCAGGGCCGCCGCTCGCGACCGCGGTCGCCTGACCCGCGAAGCGCGGCAAGCAGCATTAACCGGCTGTCAACGATCTCGGTGTAGCGTCGACACCCTTGCGAACCTCGAGGGCTGGAGCTCACGTGCGCGCGATCTGCCGACCAGACTCCCCAGCCCGCCGGCCGACGCTCCTTGGGGACCGGCGAGGTGCCACCGCCATCGAGTACGCGCTGCTGGTGGCCCTGGTCGCGATCACGACCATCATCGGTGTTTCCGCCCTCGGCGGCTCGGTGGGCGGCATGTGGGCCGTGGTCGGCGAGAGGCTCTTCTCGGCCTTCGGCGGGGGGTGAGCGAAGCCCGCTCCGAGCGACCGACGACAGTCCAAGGTCCCGTCGCGGGGACGGCGGCCCCGGAGCCCGCGCGGCTCCTAGCGGAAGGCCGGCTCGTCGAAGCTGCGCAGCTTGCGCGAATGCAGGCGCTCCGGCCCCTGCAGGCGAAGCAGCCGGATGGCCTCGAGGCCGATCTCGAGATGCTGGTTGACGCGCTCCTCGTAGAAGCGGTTGGCCATGCCCTTCAGCTTGATCTCGCCGTGCAGCGGCTTGTCGGAGACACAGAGCAGGGTGCCATAGGGCACCCGGAACCGCAGCCCGTTGGCGGCGATCGTGGCACTCTCCATGTCGAGGGCGATCGCCCGTGACTGGTTCAGCCGCCGGAAGAACTCCTCGTAGCGGAGCTCCCAGTTGCGGTTGGCGGTCGATGCCACGGTGCCGGTGCGCATCCGGCTCTTCAGGTCGAGGTCGGCGAGACCGGTCACGTTGGCGAGCGCCTGCTGCAGCGCCACCTGCACCTCGGCGATCGGCGGCACCGGAACGAAGGGCGGCACCTCCTCGTCGAGCACATGATCCTCCCGGACATAGCCGTGGGCGAGCACGTAGTCGCCGAGCCGCTGCGTCCGCCGGAGGCCGGCGCAATGGCCGAGCATCAGCCAGCAATGCGGCCGGAGCACGGCGATGTGGTCGGTGATCGTCCGGGCATTGGAGGGACCGACGCCGATATTGACGAGCGTGACCCCGCGGCCGTCCGGCCGGGTCAAGTGATAGGCCGGCATCTGCGGCAGATGCTGCGGCGCCATCCCGCTGCGCTCCGGCATCGGATCCCCGGAGCGGACGGCGACGACATTGCCCGGCTCGATGAACCGGTCGTGCTCGCCACCGCTGGCCAGCTCGCGCCTAGCGTAGTCGATAAAGTGCTCGACGTACCGTTGGTAGTTCGTCAGCAGGACGAATCGCTGGAAGTATTGCGGCGATGTGCCGGTGTAGTGGCTCAATCTCTGCAGGCTGTAGTCGACACGCTCGGCGGTGAAGAGGGCGAGCGCGCCCGGCTCGCCCGGTCTCGACTGGAACGTGCCGTTGGCGATGCTGTCGTCGGTGGCGGCGAGATCGGGCATCGGAAAGAGGTGGGTGAGCCGGTGCACGCGCTCGGTGTCGAGCCCGCTCGCCGCCACGTCGACGACGAAAGGCAGGGGAATCGGCCGGCGGCTGACGCCGACCACCAGGGGCACGCCGTGATTGGCCCGGAGGATCGCGAATTGCCCACGATAGTAGTCGCCGAAGAGCGATGGCCGGGTCAGCGTCGTGCCGTAGAGGCCCGGGTCGTGCAGCGCGCCATACGCGATCCGCGCATCCAGGTTGACCGCTTCCGCGGCGATCCGCACGCCGACGAACGGGTAGCAGAAATCCAGGTCGCCTGGCGGCTCGCGCGGCGGCGTGCCGTGCGTCACATAGGCGGCAAAGGCGGCCTTGAGCCGCTCGACCGCCGTGTCATAGTAGCGCGTCACCAGGGCCACGGCCGCATCGGGATCATCGAGGATCCTGATGTGGCGGATGCCGTTTCGCTCGAAGGCATCGACCAGCGCCTCGACCATGCCCGCCCGCTCCGCTAAGAACCCACCGCCGCCCGAGAATGGTGCCGGCTGCCGAAGAGCGGTCGCTCTAGCCGCTTTTCCCGTCAACCACCAGCCGACCCCAACCGGTCCGAGATTGGCCCGTCATGGCCGCAGCCACGCTTCTCTCCTTGCGCCGCGCGTCGCTCAGCCTGGGCGGCAAGCGGCTGTTCGACGATCTGAACGTCGAGATTCAGGCCGGCGCCGCGATCGGGCTCGTCGGGCGCAATGGCAGCGGCAAGTCGAGCCTGCTCAAGGTGCTGGCGGGCCAGATCGAGCTCGACGACGGCTCCAGGCAGGGCCAGCAGCACAGCCTCGTCCGCTATCTCGAGCAGGAACCGGCGCTCGACCCTGCCCTCAGCCTGGCGACGACCGTCGCTCGCGGTGTCGCCGCCGATGTCGAGCCCGAGACCGCCCTGCACCGGGCCACGACCCTCCTCGCCGAGCTCGAGCTCGACCCCGACCGGCGGGCGACCGGGCTTTCGGGCGGCGAGCTGCGCAAGGTGGCGTTGGCCCGGGCGCTGGTCGGCGAGCCGGACGTCCTCCTGCTCGACGAGCCGACCAACCATCTGGACCTGCCGACCATCATCTGGCTCGAGACGAGGCTGGCGCAGAGCCGCGCTGCGCGGGTCGTCATCAGCCACGACCGGACGTTCCTCGCACGAGTCAGCGACCAGACCTGGTGGCTCGACCGCGGCCGCCTGCTCGTCAACAATGCCGGCTGCGGCAGCTTCGAGGCGTGGCGCGACCAGGTCCTCGCCGAGGAGGAGAAGAGGCTCGCCCGGCTCGACAAGCACCTCGAGGCCGAGACGCACTGGCTGCATCGCGGCGTCACCGCCCGGCGGCGGCGCAACCAGGGCCGCATGCGCAAGCTCGGCGAGCTGCGCGCGCAGCGTGCCGGCTTCCTCCGACCGGAGGGCCGCGCCAGGCTCGAATCCCATCTCGCCAAGGGGGGCGGCAGCCTGGTGATCGAGGCTCTCGAGATCACCAAGACCCTGGGCGGCCGGCTGATCCTCGATCGCTTCTCCACCCGCATCCTCAAGGGAGATCGGGTCGGCATCATCGGCGCCAACGGCTCGGGCAAGACGACCCTGCTCAACCTGCTGACGGGCACGCTCGCCCCCGACCAGGGCGAGGTGCGGCTCGGAACGGGCCTCGCCATGGCACGCTTCGAGCAGGATCGCGGCAGCCTCGATCCGCAGGCGACGCCGTGGACGACCCTCTGCCCGGACGGCGGCGACCAGATCGAGGTCGGCGGCCGGCCACGCCATGTCGTGGGCTATCTCCGCGACTTCCTCTTCCCGGAATCGCAGGCACGCCAGCCGATCGGCGCCCTTTCGGGCGGCGAGCGCAACCGCCTGCTGCTGGCCAGGAACCTGGCCAGGCCGAGCAATCTCCTGATCCTCGACGAGCCGACCAACGACCTCGATCTGGAAACCCTGGATCTCCTCGAGGATCTGCTCGCCGACTACCAGGGCACCGTGCTGCTCGTCAGCCACGACCGTGACTTCCTCGACCGGGTGGTGACCAGCACCATCGTGCTCGAGGGCAAGGGCCGGGCGGTCGAGGCCGCCGGCGGCTACAGCGACGCCATCCGCCAGGGCTGCCGGATCGGCGGGGCGGACACGCTGGAGCGTGCGCCTCCGGCGTCGGCCTCGGACCGCGATCCAGGCCAGATCGAGCGCCGCCGGGAGGCCGGGAAGGCGAACGCGCGGCTCGTCCGCGAGCTCGATCGCCTGCCCGACCGCATTGCCCAGGCGACGGACGCCGTCGCGGCGCTCGAGGGGCGGCTCGGCGATCCCCGGCTGCACACCGAGGAGCCGCTCCTGGCCCGGCGCCTCGCCGCCGATCTCGAGTCGGCCAAAGCCGAGATTGCAGCGCTCGAGGATCGCTGGATCGAGCTCGAGACGCAGCGCGAGGCCGGCGCCCTTTGAGTCGCTGGAAACCCTTGCATGGAGCGGGCCGGACGCCTGCGCTCGAGCACAGGCAATTCCCCGCCGGGCTGAAGATGTCGCGGCCCGGCAAGAGAGGATTAACGGTTTTCCATCATGATCGAAGAGGCTATCACCCTACCGGAGTCGAACCGTAGGAGATCGAGGTCGATGATTTCGAGCCAATGCCAACGACCCGCCACGCGACGCTGGTTCCTCGGCGGCGCCGCGGCCACCTTCGGCCTTGCCACCACACCGCTGCAGGCGGCGACGCCGCCGCGTCGCCTCTTCCTCCACAACCTGCACACCGAGGAAGATCTCGACATCGTCTACCGGCGCGGCGAGGTGGTCGAGCGGAACGCGTTGGCGTCCCTCAATCACTTCCTGCGCGACTGGCGACGCGACGAGATCCGGCCGATCGATCCCCGGCTCTTCGACCTCATGGCCATCATCGCCGACCGTCTCGGCCGACCGCCCCGCTTCGAGATCATCTCGGGCTACCGCTCGCCCGAGACCAACGCCATGCTGCGCCGGGCCGGCGGCGGTGCCGCCAAGCACAGCCTGCACATGGTCGGCCGGGCCATCGATCTGCGGCTCGAGGGAACCAGGCTGCACGATCTCCGCGACGCTGCCCTGCAACTGGGGGCCGGAGGGGTGGGCTACTACCCGAAATCGCAATTCGTCCACATCGACACCGGCAAGGTTCGCGCCTGGAGCGGCTGAAAGCTGCACATGCCGCAGCCGGCCGCCCGCGGGACCAGGGGTGGCCGATGAGCCTGCGGACCGTTGAAGCTCGAAGCGACCCGGCGAAGCCGGCCTCAATTCGACCGAGCGTCGGTGGCGCGGGGTTATGCCAAGCGTCGGTCGAGGGTCTATAGTCCCCACCGCAACGTCGATGGAGATGCAGCATGACCGCCATGGCCGATCCGGGTCCGGGGACGCAGAGCAGCCGGGCTTCCGATCCTCGCCCTGTCTTCGACTGGGCCGATCCCTTTCGGCTGAGCGACCAGCTCGACGAGAGTGAGCGGCTGATCCGTGACTCCGCCGCCGACTACTGCCAGTCCAGCCTGATGCCGCGGGTGCTCGAGGCCAACCGACACGAGAAGTTCCACCAGGAGATCATGACCGAGCTCGGCGGGCTCGGCTTCCTCGGCAGCACCCTGCCGGAAGCCTATGGCGGCTCCGATGCTTCCTATGTCGCCTACGGCCTCGTCGCCCGCGAGGTCGAACGGGTCGATTCCGGCTATCGTTCCGCCATGAGCGTGCAGTCCTCGCTCGTCATGCACCCCATCCACGCCTATGGCGACGACACCCAGCGCCGGAAGTATCTGCCGAAGCTGGCCAAGGGCGAGCTGGTCGGCTGCTTCGGCCTGACCGAGCCCGACCATG
>CAYMTA010000146.1:0-6436 GCA_964393275.1 uncultured Geminicoccaceae bacterium
CAGGAGATGCTGGAGAAGCTGCGCGGCCTCGGCGAGGTCGGCGGCTATCTCGAGGCGATCGAGGAATCGGGCCTCGAGGTCGAGACCATCCCGATCATCCGCGGCTGGGCCTCCGCCGCCGGCCGTCTGGACACGCCGACGCGGCTCTTCTTCGAGGAGAAGATAAGAAGCGGGCTCGAGGCCGCCGGCCGCATCGACGGCCTCGCCATCCAGCTCCACGGCGCCTGCGCCGCCGATGGCATGGACGATGTCGAGGGTGCCCAACTCGCCCTCTGCCGCGCGATCCTCGGCCCCGACGTGCCGATCGTGCTCTCGCTCGATCACCATGCCAATGTCACGAAGCGGATGGTCGAGAACGCCGACGCGATCGTCGGCCACCGCACCCAGCCGCACCAGCCCTTCGAGACCGGCAAGATCGCGGCGCAAATTCTCCTGCGCATGCTGCAGGGGGAGGTCCGGCCGACAGTCGCCATGCGCAAGCTCCGACTCCTGTCGCACCAGGAGCAGTTCCTGACATCGAAGGCGCCCATGAAGACCTGGTTCGACCGGGCGCGCGAGATGGAGCGGGACCCGCGCGTGCTGCAGGCCTCGCCCTTCCCGATGCAGCCCTGGCTCGACGTGGCGGAAGGCGGCTGGGCGGTCGTGGTGACAACCGATGGGGACGCCGAGCTGGCCGGCCGGTTGGCGGACGAGCTCGCCGATCTCGCCTGGTCGATGCGTGCCGAGTTCCAGAAGAAGGACGCGGTCACGGTCGACGAGGCGGTGCGCCGGGCCGACGCCATGGACGGTCTCGTGATCCTCAGCGACACCGGCGACACGGTCTTCGGCGGGGCCGCCGGCGACAGCAACCTGATCCTGGAATCGATCCTCCGCCAGGGCATCAAGGGCCGAGCACTCGTCCCGATGATCGCACCCGAGGCCGTGGCCAGGCTCGCCGAGGCCGGGGTGGGGGCGGAGGTCACGCTGCCGCTCGGCGGTCATGCCACCGGCTTCTTCGAGCCCTTGACGGTCACCGGCACGGTGCGCGCGGTCGGCGGCGGCGTCGTCAAGGTGGCGAAGCACAACCAGCTCGAGGTCGACCAGGGCCAGGCCGTCATCTTCGAGATCGGGCCCGTGACCATGCTGCTGACCGAGCTTCGCGCGGTCGCCGGCAACCTGCCCGAGGCCTACCGCGCCCTCGGCGTCCGGCCGGAGGACTACCAGATGGTGGTGCTGAAGACCGCCTCGAACTTCCAGTACTTCCAGCCGATCGCATCCGGCGTCATCCGGGTCGACACGAAGGGGCCGGGCCAGTCGGACATCGCCACCCTGCCCTGGCAGCGCCAGCCCCGGCCGGTCTACCCGCTCGACGAGATCGACTCCTGGCGCGGTTGACGGGGCTCCTCGCCCTGCCATCGCTTGTGCGTCTGCCACACTTCACGCAAACTGCCCAGAACAGGCCCTGCCCCGGCAGCGCCGAACAGATCAGGAGGTGAGCGCCAGATGAGCATTCAGCGTCGCAGGCTGCTTTCGACGACCGTCGCCCTCTCCTTGGGCGTCTTCATGGCCGCGGGGATCGATACCACCGCCAAGGCGCAGGATGGCGGCACGCTGCGCGTCGCAATCCTCCAGGACGTCAGCAATTTCGATCCGCAGTCCTTCCTTTCCCTGAACTTTCCCCTGATCAAGAACCTCTACGACAGCCTGCTCGAGTACGGCCCGGACGGCGAGGTCCTGCCGAGCCTGGCCAGCGCCTGGAGCATCGCCGACGACAACAAATCGGTGTCACTGACGCTCCGTGACGACGTCACCTTCCAGAGCGGTGCGCCGATGGACGCCGAGGCGGTGGCGGCGACGCTCGCCAAGGCGGCCGACCCCGAAAGGGGACAGAACGTCTACGCCACCATGGCGCCGGTCGAGAACTGGACGGTCGACGGCCCACATGCGCTCACGGTGAACTTCAAGGGGCCGATTCCCGACCGGCAGATCACCGATCTCCTGCAGTTCATCTCGGTGATCGATCCGGCCGGCATGGAAACCATCCAGACCCAGCCCGCCGGCACCGGTGCGTTCACCCTGGTCGAGCGGGTGCTCGGCCAGAGCGTCAAGATGGCGGCCAACTCGAATTACTGGCGGGCGGGCGAGCCCAAGGTGGACGAGCTCCTGATCACCGTCTTCGGCGACAGCGACGCCGCCTCCGCCGCCCTCGAATCGGGTGCCGTCGACCTGATCTACGGCGCCGGGGGCCGGGCCGCCGTCCGGCTGCGCGACAACGGCTATCAGCTCATCCAGGGTCCGGGGCCGCTGGTGCAGGTATTTCGCATCAACACGACGCGCCCGCCCTTCGACAACGAGAAGTTCCGTCAGGCCTTCAACTACCTCCTGGATCGCGAGGCCATTCTGCGCGTCGGCTATGCCGGCCTCGGCGTTGTGACGGCCCTGCCCTGGGCGCCGGCGAGCCCGGCGGCCGATCCCTCCTACAACGAGACCTTTGCCTTCAGCCTCGAGAAGGCGAAGGAGCTGCTCGACGCCTCGGGCCTGACGCCGGCGCAAATGAGCGACTGGAAGCTGCTCGTGAATGGCGCCGACCAGGATGCGGTGACCATCAGCCAGCTCATGCAGGGCACCCTGTCCGACGTCGGCATCAACGTCGAGCTGGACCTCAGGCAGGGGGCGGAGTTCACCGACGCCATGCTCGGCGGCGACTACACGGCGATCTTCGCCGGCATCGGCAACATCCAGAAGTTCCCGAGCCGGATCGCCACCAACTCCATCTACCGCACGAGCAACAACCCGGTCCTCGGCGAGCCGCACCCGCATCCCGACTACGTCGCGGCGATCGAGCGGGTGAACACCACGCTCGGCTCCCACGAGGAGGTCCAGGCGGCCTACGACAACCTGAACAAGGTGCTGGTCGAGGCGGCCTTCGGCATTCCGACCAACACCTACGATGTCGGGCTGATCGTCGCCGCACCCTATGTCAGCGGCTTCACCCCCGACATCGACAACATGCTCGTGGCGCGCACGATCACCGTGGCGCGGTGACGCGAAGGGTCGACCGGGCTCGGGGAGGCGGCTCAGCGACGAGTGCTGATGGCTGAGCCCCTCCTCTCGGTTCGCGGCCTCGAGGTCACCTTCAAGGGTTCCGGGCGGCGGGTGCCGGCGGTGCGGGGGATCGATCTCGACGTTGCCGCCGACGAGGTGCTCGGCATCGTCGGCGAATCGGGCTCCGGCAAGAGCGTCACCTCGCTGGCAATGACCGGCCTCCTGCCGGCCACGGCCGAGGTCCGGGGCTCGATCAGGATCGGCGGGGTCGAGGTGATCGGTGCCGCACCCGAGGTGCTGCGCCGCATGCGCGGCCGCGACGTCGGCATGGTCTTCCAGGATCCGACCACCAGCCTGAACCCCGTGCTGCCGATCGGCCGCCAGGTCACCGAGGGGCAGGTGGCGCATGGCCTGCTGCGACAGGCCGAAGCACCCGGCCGCGCCGTCGAGCTGCTGGCCGAGGTCGACATCCCCGATCCCGCCGGCCGCGCCCTGCAGTTCCCCCACCAGTTCTCGGGCGGCATGCGGCAGCGGGCGGTGATCGCCATGGCGATGGCGGGCCAGCCCCGGCTGATCATCGCCGACGAGCCGACCACCGCCCTCGACGTGACGGTCCAGGCCCAGGTCTTAGCCCTCCTGCGGCGGCGGCAGGCGGCCAGCGGTGCGGCGGTGATCCTGATCACCCACGATCTCGGCGTCATCGCCGAGACGGCGCACCGGGTCGTCGTCATGTATGCCGGCCAAATCGTCGAGGCCGCACCGGTCGCCGAGATCTTCGCCCGGCCGCGCCACCCCTACACCGTGGGCCTGCTGAAGAGCCTGCCGCGCCTCGACCAGGAGGCACGTCGCCTGGTGCCGATCCAGGGCCAGCCGCCAACGCCCGGTGCCATCCCGTCCGGCTGCGCCTTCCATCCGCGCTGTCCGATCGGCGCCACACGCAAGCGTTGCCGGAGCGAGGAGCCGGTCCTGCGCGCGTCCGGCCCATCGGGCGTTGCCGCCTGCCATTTCACCGACGAGGTCGAGGCCCTCCTCGCCCAGACCCCCGAGGCGGACGGCGGCGTCCCGGCCCCGCGCGCCGCGCCAGCCGAGCCGCTGCTCGTCGTCGACAGCTTGAAGGTGCATTTCCCGATCCGGCGCGGCCTGCTCCGCCGCCAGGTCGGCCTCGTGCGCGCCGTCGACGGCGTCAGCCTCGCCGTCCGGGCCGGCGAGACCCTGGGGCTGGTCGGCGAATCCGGCTGCGGCAAGACGACGACCGGCCGGGCGATCATGGGGCTGATCAAGGCGAGTGGCGGCAGCATCACCTTCGCCGGCCAGGATATCACCCAGCTTCCCGCGGCCGAGCTGCGCCGCGTGCGCCGCCACGTCCAGTACGTCTTCCAGGACCCCTACGCGTCCCTGAACCCGATCCGCACGGTCGAGGAGATCGTGGCCGAGCCGCTGCACATCCACGGCGTCCTCGATGCCATGGGCGGGACCGCACGCGTCGGCCGGCTCCTCGATCTCGTCGGCCTCTCGCGCACCATGGCGGGCCGCTACCCGCGCGAGCTCTCCGGCGGCCAGCGACAGCGGGTCGGCATCGCCCGGGCCCTCGCGCTGGAGCCCCAGCTCCTGATCCTGGACGAGCCGGTGGCCGCCCTCGACGTCTCGATCCAGGCGCAGGTGGTCAACCTGCTCATGGATCTCCAGGCCGAGCTCGGCCTCGCCTACCTCTTCATCGCCCACGATCTCTCGGTGGTGCGGCACATCTCGAGCCGGGTCGCCGTCATGTATCTGGGGCGCATCGTCGAAGAGGGCACGCAGGCCGAGCTCTACGCCCGGCCGGTGCATCCCTACACCCAGTCGCTGCTCTCGGCCGTGCCGGTCCCCGACCCCGGCAGCGCCGGCCGCCGCATCGTGCTCGAAGGCGACATTCCCAACCCGGCCGCACCACCCGCAGGCTGCGCCTTCCACCCGCGCTGCTACCGGGCGACCGAGGTCTGCAGCCGGGAAGCACCGGCCTTTCGCCCCTATCCAGGGCTTGCCACCCACGTCGCCTGCCATCATGCGGGACCGCTCAGGACGGACGAGCTGCCGCCCGAGCCCGCTTCCGCCGGAGCCATGACGTGAGCACCAGGCCCGCAATGGCCGCGGCCCGCCGCGTGCTGGCGAGGAAAGGTGCGCTCGTCGCCACCGTCTTTCTGGCCGGCATGGCGCTCCTCGCCTGCCTCGCCCCCTGGCTCCTGCCCGGCGATCCCTTGACGCAGAACCTGCGACACGCGCTCGAGCCGCCCTCGGCGGCCTTCTGGTTCGGCGCCGACGAGCTCGGCCGGGACATCCTGACCCGGGTCGTCTACGGCGCCCGGACCTCGCTTCTCACGGCCCTCGGCGCCGTCACCATCGCCGGCGTGATCGGTGTCCCGATCGGCCTCGTCGCCGGCTTCCATGGCGGCTGGCGCGACGCCGTGCTGATGCGCCTCGTCGACGTCATCCTGGCGCTGCCCGGCATCCTCTTCGCCATGGCGCTGATCGCGGTGATCGGCCGGAGCCAGATGGCGGCCCTCGTCGCCGTCGGCATCACCGGCATTCCGAGCTTCGCCCGGATCACCCGCGCCCAGGTGCTCTCGCTCCGCCGCCGCGACTTCGTCATCGCGGTCGATGCCATGGGTGGCTCCGCCGCGCACCTCATGTTC
Source organism: uncultured Geminicoccaceae bacterium (assembly GCA_964393275.1). Taxonomy (GTDB): domain Bacteria; phylum Pseudomonadota; class Alphaproteobacteria; order Geminicoccales; family Geminicoccaceae; genus SLRI01. The sequence goes on from CAYMTA010000146.1 coordinate 5,694, forward strand.
CGCACCATCCTGCCCAATTCCTGGAGCCCGATCCTGGTCCAGGTGGTGATCCTGGCGGCGGTCGCCATCCTGCTCGAGGCGGCTCTGGCCTTTCTCGGCGTCGGCATCCCGCCGCCGACGCCGAGCTGGGGCGAGATGCTGCGCACCGGCAAGTCCTACCTCTACGAGGCGCCCTACTACGCCGTGCTGCCGGGCCTCATCCTCACGCTCACCATCCTCTCGCTCGACACGCTCGGCCGCACGCTGGCCGCCGTCCTCGAGGACCGCCAGGGGCTCACGGCCGGGCCGGCAGGCGACGGGCAACGGTTGTGAGGCCGGGCCTGTGACCGGCTACATCATCCGCCGGCTCGCCCAGCTCCTGCCGGTGACGCTGCTCGCCTCGCTCGGCATCTGGGCAATGATCTACGCCGTGCCGGGCGGGCCGGTCGGTGCCATGGTCGGCGAGAACGCGACGCCGGAGCAGGTCCAGGCGGTGACCGAGCGCCTCGGGCTCGATCGGCCGATGCTGGTGCAGTACGGCGCCTGGCTCGGCAAGGCGCTCAGGGGCGACCTCGGACGCTCGCTGCAGAACCGCCAGCCGGTCATGGAGCTGATCCTCGAGCGCGTGCCCGCGACGGTGCAGCTCGGCATCGCCGCCATCCTGATCGGGCTTCTGATCGGCGTGCCAATCGCCATCCTGAGCGCGCTGCACCCCCGCTCGAGGCTCGATCGGGTGCTCAGCGGATGGAGCGCCCTGGCGCTGG
>CAYMTA010000147.1:0-6426 GCA_964393275.1 uncultured Geminicoccaceae bacterium
CGCCTCATCGTGCTGCCGCAGGCCCTGCGCATCATCGTGCCGCCGACCACCAGCAACTACCTCAATCTCACCAAGAACAGCTCGCTCGCCGTGGCGATCGGCTATCCCGACCTCGTCTCGGTCGGCAACACGACGCTGAACCAGACCGGCCAGGCGATCGAGTGCATCAGCATCATGATGGCGATCTATCTCACCATCAGCCTTTTGATCTCGGCCTTCATGAACTGGTACAACCGGCGCATCGCGCTGGTGGAGCGCTGAGCGATGGAAGAAACACTCACGCGCGACCTCGAGAAGCCGGGCCGGGCGAGGCCGCGGGGCCCGCGCGATCCGCTCGGCTGGGTCAGGGTCAACCTGTTCGACGGCTGGTTCAACAGCCTGCTCACGCTCCTGATCCTCGCACTTCTGGTCTGGCTGGTGCCGCCGCTCTTCCGCTGGGCCGTCACCAATGCGGTCTTCGGCCACGCCACGCCCGAGGCCTGCAAGGCGGCGAGCGGCGCCTGCTGGGCGGTCGTCGCCGAGAAGCATCGGCTCATTCTCTTCGGCCGCTATCCCTTCGACCAGCAGTGGCGACCGATGCTCGGCATCGTCGCCCTCATCGGCATGGTGCTCCTGAGCTGCGACCGGCGGTCCTGGGGCTGGCCGCTCCTCCTGATCTGGGCGCTCGGCCTCGGCAGCTTCTTCGTGCTCATGGGCGGTGGTGTCCTCGGCCTGCGCCCGGTCCGCACCACCCTCTGGGGTGGCTTGCCGCTGACCTTGATGCTCGCCTTCATCGGCATCGCCGCGGCCTTTCCTTTGGCCATCCTGCTCGCCCTCGGCCGGCGCTCGAAGCTGCCGATGATCAGCGCGCTCTCGATCGGCTATATCGAGCTGATCCGCGGCGTGCCGCTGATCACCCTGCTCTTCATGGCCTCCTTCATGCTGCCGCTCTTCATGCCGGTCGGCGTCTCCATCGATGCCATCGTTCGTGCCCAGGTCGCCATCATCATGTTCGCCGCCGCCTATCTGGCGGAGGTCATCCGCGGCGGCCTGCAGGCGCTGCCCAGGGGGCAGCACGAGGCGGCGGCGGCGCTCGGCCTCGGCTACTGGCAGACCCAGGGCCTGGTCATCCTGCCGCAGGCGCTGAAGATCGCCATTCCGCCGATCGTCAACACCTTCATCGGCCTCTTCAAGGACACCTCGCTCGTCGCCATCGTCAGCCTGACCGACCTCGTGCTGGCGACGCGTCAGGCGCTCGGCGATCCCGAATGGCGCCAGTTCTTCATCGAGGCCTATCTCTTCATCATGGTCATCTACTGGGTCTTCTGCTTCTTCATGTCGAAATACAGCCAATATCTCGAGCGAAGCCTCGCCACCGACCGCCGCAGCTAGGAGAAGGACCACCCATGGCCCGAGCCACCGCCGATGCGCCGCCCGCTGCGGCACGCAGCGACGAGATCATGGTCGACCTGCAGCGCGTCAACAAATGGTACGGCGACTTCCATGTGCTGAAGGACGTGAGCCTGACCGTGCGGCGGGGCGAGCGGATCGTCGTCTGCGGCCCGTCCGGCTCGGGCAAGTCGACCCTGATCCGCTGCATCAACCGGCTCGAGGAGCATCAGCAGGGCCGCATCATGGTCGAGAGCATCGAGCTCACCAACGATGTGAAGAACATCGAGATGATCCGCCGCGAGGTCGGCATGGTGTTCCAGTCCTTCAATCTCTTTCCGCATCTCACCGTGCTCGAGAACTGCACGCTGGCCCCCTTGTGGGTCCGCAAGATGCCGCAGAAGGAGGCCGAGGCGATCGCCATGAAGTTCCTCGAGCGCGTGCGCATCCCCGAGCAGGCGCGGAAATACCCGGGCCAGCTCTCGGGCGGTCAGCAGCAGCGCGTCGCCATCGCCCGCTCGCTCTGCATGATGCCGCAGGTGATGCTGTTCGACGAGCCGACCTCCGCCCTCGATCCGGAGATGATCAAGGAGGTGCTCGACGTGATCGTCGAGCTGGCGCACGAGGGCATGACGATGATCTGCGTCACCCACGAGATGGGCTTCGCCAAGTCGGTGGCCGACAAGGTCGTGTTCATGGACCAGGGCGAGATCGTCGAGATGGCGCCGCCGGCCGAGTTCTTCGCCAACCCGCGCTCCGACCGCACCAAGGCCTTCCTGAGCCAGATCCTGGCGCACTGAAGGACCAAGGCGCCATTTGCTCAGGGGCTGGGGGCGCAGGGGACGCGATTGCTGCCGCCGCGGTCGAGCAGGGCGCGGAGCACGTTGAGCGGCAGCGTGAGCGTCTCGGCCACGGCCCGGCCGGCGAGCCGGCTCGTGCCACCGGCGACCCTGACGTCCGGCGCGTCGATCGGGCCCCTTACCCGAAAGGGTGTCACCACCTGCAGGAGCTGCTCGCGCAGCGGCCGCGGCGTGAAGGTCAGGTCCAGCCGGTTGCGCGGCAGATCGATCGTGCCGCTGCCCCGCAGCTGAACGCTGTCCGTCTCCAGGATGAGCCGCTGCACCGTGCCGAGGCCCTTCTCGAAGGTGATCTGGCCGTCGACGCAGACGAGCTGGGTGCTGGAGCCGGAGGAGAACAGCCAGCTGACGATGTTCTCGCCGGTGAGGTCGATCAGCCTCGTGCCGACCGTGCCGCTGCCGACCGTGAGGCCGACGCTGCCGTCCAGGGATCGCTTCAACGCCTCCAGATCGGGACCGTTCGCGGACAGGTCGAAGGTGGCGCCGAGCGGTGCCCGGATCATGGGCTGACCGCCCAGCTCGGCGATCAGCCTCGCCAGCTCGAGCTTCTCGATCGTGCCTTTGGCGGTGATCGGGGGGGCTTCGCCGCCGGGCTCGGCGGTCAACCGCGCATCGAACCTGCCGCCGATATAGCTCAGCGCCAGGGGATCGATGGTGGCCTTGCCGTCGCGATAGACGAGCTTGCCATCGAACGATCCCTGCGCCGCGCCATCGTCGCCGACGAGCGCCGCGGTCACCTCGAGCTCGGCGTCGAGGTCGATCCCCGCCTTGGATGCCGGCTTCGATTGGCCGTCCTCGGCATCCGGCACGAGACCTCCGAGCCTGGCGAAGCTCTGCAGGCCTGCCGGCCGCAGCCGCGGAAACTTGACCCTGCCGCGAAAGACCGGCCGATCGCCGACGACGTCCTGGGTGAGATCGAGCCAGATCGCTGTCTCGACCACCGAGCCGCGGCCGGACAGGGTCAGGTCGTCGACCAGCTCCACCTCGCCCTTGAAGCCCACGCTGCCCCCACCGACCGGCGGCGCCCCGAGGACCTTCGCCAGCGCATCGAGGTCGGGAATGGCGAGCTCGATGGTCGCGGGCGGCGTCTTCGCGGCGTCCTCGGTCTTCGGCACGTCGAGCGTCAGGGCGACGATGTCGCTCGGCCGGAGCGCTGCCGAAAGGCTCCGGATGCGCATTTCCCCTGCCGTGTCGGCCACCGCGATCGTCCCGGCGAGCTGGCCGATGCCGGGCGGCGTCGGCTCGCCGGTCGTGAGCAGGAGCATGTCGAGGTCGAAGCTGCCGGAAAGCTGGATACCGGACTGACCGAGGAGGTCGGCGACGCTGCCCTGCAAATCGAGGCTCGGCGCACCGGGGTCGCCGGCCAGGATGTGGATTCCGTTGAGGCCGAGATGGCCCTCATCGTCGCGGGTCAGCGACTTGACGCTGATCGGCCCGATCTCATGAATGTCGGCCGAGGTGATGTTCGTGCCCAGGACGAGCTCGCTGACGGTAAGCGCGCGAAGCGCTCCGGAAAGCCGACCGCTCACCGTCTCGATCAGGATATCGAAGGCCCCGATCGGCTTCGGCGCCGATCCGTCGGTGCGTCGCAGATTGGCCTGAAGGCCCAGATCGATGCCCTTTTGCAGCGACAGCTCGGCGATCCGCCCGTCGAGCGAGACGTGCTCCCCGGTCGAGAGGCGCAGCTCGCCGCTGACCTTGTCGGCCACCAGGGCATCCACCTCGCCGGAGAGCTGCATCCTCGCCTTGCCGGATGCCTCCATCTGGCGCTTCAGCTTCAAGGCGTCCAAAAGGTCGCCGAGCGAACTCAGTGTGACGGTCAGCACGGCGTCGAGCCGGTCGCCATCCGCCTCGAGATCGCCCTCCAGGTGCTCGGCGGCGCCCGGCAGCGAGACGTCCAGGGTGAAGGCCCGCGCCCGCCCGAGGTCGGGGTGGGGCACGACCGCCGAGAAATCGGCGGACATCGTCAGCGGCGAGCCATCGAGAGCCCCATCGGCGGCGAGCTTCCAGGCATCCCCGTCGCCGCTCTGGTCGGCGGTGACCTCGCTGAAGGTGAGCTTGCCGTTCCATCCGTCCGGATCGTCGCGGCGCTCGAAGGAGAGGTCGGTCAGGGCGATCTCGCCGGTCCGGCCGGCATTCATGAGGCGGGCCAGGGGGCCGACGATCGGGCTCAGGCGCAGCGGGCTGTCCTCGGCCGCGGCCGTGCCGCCCGACACGACGATGGCGAGGCCATCGGCCTCGAGCCGCTGCATCCGGAAGGGACCGAAGAATGCATGCAAGGTGTCGAACGTGACGCTCCCCTGGCGCAGGGTCATGGTGCCGCGCCAGCTGTCGGGCCCGCCTTCGCCGAGCCTGGCATCGGCGATGGCGACCGTGCTCACCACGCCCGGGCGGAAGTCGATCGCACCCGAAATCTCGACCGGGCGGCCGATGACGCGTTCCAGGAGCCCTTCGATGACCGTGCGGCGCTGGCTTTCGAGCTGCGGGAGATAGACGAGCCCGGCCAGGGCGGCGACGACCGCCACGACGAGGACGAGGAGGGCGAGGCCGAGATGGCGCAGCTTCATCAGTCGCTATCCGCTGGACCGGCGGTCCTCGTGTCACGCCGCGCGATCGGCGGCAGCCGGTTCGTCCCTCGAGACCGGGCTCGTATAGGTCGGACCGGCGAAAATGGGAAGAAGGCGCGCCCGGGTCATTCCCGATGAGCGGTCAGGGGCCCGATGGGCGGTCAGGGACCGGGTGCTGCCTGCGGGGGCCGCATCGGCGACGGGTCGGTGCCGACGAGCTGCAGCGCGGGGCGGCAGGTCCAGGGGTCGAGGGCGGCATCGCCGCAATGCCGATAGGCGATGATCTGGGCGACGCTGGCGAGGCGGAAGCCGCGCCGCTCGACGCCGGGCAGCCAGCGCTCGAGGGCCCGGAGCGTCACGTCATAGGGGTGGCCGATGGCGATGACGCTGCCGCCATGGCGGGCGACCCGCTCGATCAGGGCGAGCTGCCGCGCGATCGACTCCGGCTCGGGGACATGGTCGATGAACACGTCGCGGCCGGTGGTCGGCACGCCCTGGGCCGTCGCGGTCGCCTCGGCGACGCTCTTGGGATTGGTCCGGCTGTCGACGAAGACCAGCGGCTGCTGCCGCAGCTCGTCCATCACCGAGCGCATGGCCTCCGGCTCGGCCGTCAGCCGGCTGCCCATGTGGTTGTTGACGCCGATGGCGCCCGGCACGGCTGCCAGCGCCTGGCGCACCCGCCGCCTGAGCTGGGTGTCGTCGAGACCGGCGAGGAGCGCGTTGGCGCCGGGATCGGCGTCGCCCAGAGGCTCCATGGGCAGGTGCAGGAAGATGTCGAACCCGTCGTGTGCGGCGGTCTTCAGCATGCCCGGCGTGGAATCGGCATAGGGCAGGAACGACAGCGTGATCGGTCCCGGCAACGCAGCGAGGCGGGTGAGCGCTCGCGGGCTGTAGCCCATGTCGTCGATGATGATGCCGAGCAAAGGCGGCCGGCCCGGTGCCGCGAAGGCCGGCGGCGACGGCTTCGCCAGCATCAGCGGCTCGGTCACCGTCGGCGCCTCCGCCAGCGCCTCGGCAGGCGGGGAGGGTGGCGCCGCCGGCTCGATGGCGGCCGAGGCAGGTGGCAGGTGCTCCTCGAACTGCGGCGGGCCGATCCGCAGCGACCAGGCCGGCTCGGGCAGGCGGATGCGGCCGGAGAGGGTCGGCGGCAGCGCCGCCTGCTCGACCTCCGGCTCGAGCATGTCGGCCGGCTCCGCCTGGTCGGCCTCACCGGCGGCGGGCGCCGGCAGGGCCACCGGCAGCACCAGCGCCTCGCTCGGACCGGATGCGGCGACGCCCTCCAGAGGTGGCGCCCAGAGCTGCGCGAGTCCGGCCACCATGCCGAGGCCGAGCAGCCCGGCCATGCCATAGGCGCAGGCGACCGGCCCGAGACGCAGCCGACGTCGGGGACGGCTGAACCGTCTCAAGCCTGCTCACCCATGGATTTCCGTCGCCCGCTACAGCACCCTCGGGTAGGCTAATCGAATTTCGGCCACAGTTGAACCACGACCTGAGTCCGGTCGGTCCCTCACACCGGTCATCGGCGTGCCGCGCGGGGCTTGACGGTGGCCGGGCCGAGGGCTTTTCTCGCTGTTCCCGTGACGCCAGCCCGATCGGTCCCGCCATGCTCCTCCTGATCGATAACTACGACAGCT
>CAYMTA010000148.1:0-6323 GCA_964393275.1 uncultured Geminicoccaceae bacterium
TTGACGGCGCCGAGGGTGAGGCCGCGGACGATGTAGCGTTGGGCGAGGAGGGCGAGGAGGACGGGGGGGATCATGGCGATGAGGGCGCGGGTTGCCATGAACCAGAACTGGATGCCGCGGGTGTCGACGGCGCCTGCCATGTGGGCGGGCATCATCTTGGTCTGGGTGATGCCGAGCGAGGAGGAGAAGAGGAACTCGTTCCAGGTGAAGGCGAAGATGATCATGGCGGTGGCGGCGGCGGCGGGGGCGGCGAGCGGGAGCGCTATGCGCATGAAGGCGCCGAAGTAGCTGGCGCCGTCGACCATGGCGGATTCCTCGAGCTCGACCGGCAGGTCGAGGAAGGTCTGGCGCATGATGACGACGACGAAGGGCAGGACGAAGGTCGTGTTGATGAGGATCAGCGCGTAGGGCGTGTCGAGGAGGCCGATATTGCGGAAGACGAGGTAGAACGGGATCAGGGTCGCCACCGGCGGCAGGACGCGCTGCGACAGGAACCAGACGGTGATGTCGGCGTTCGACCAGAAGCGGAAGCGAGCCAGGGCGTAGGCGGCGGGCATGCCGAGGACCAGCGCCAGGAGGGTTGCCGAGATGGAGACGAAGAGGCTGGTGCGCATCGCCCGGAAGCCCTCGGGCGTGCTGAGCTCGGTGCGGAAATTGTCGAGGGTCGGCGTGAAGTTGACGAAGGGGATGCCGATGCCGGTGACGGTGAAGGTGTCGGCCGGGTTGCGCAGGCTGGTCGAGACCGCCCAGTAGAGCGGGAAGAAGAAGACCAGGGTGACGGTGATGGCGAGCAGCCAGCAGAGGCTGCTGGTCATGGTCATCCGCCGCCGGGTCGAGGGCGGCACGGCAGCGTGGGCGTCAGGCATAGATTGTCCGGATGCGCTTGAAGAGGATGGTCACGACCACCATGACCAGGGCCAGGAGCGTGTAGGCGATGGCCGAGGCGTAGCCGACGTCGAAGAAGCGGAGGCCGGTTCGAAAGGCGAGGTAGGAGAGCGACTGGGTGGCGTTGCCGGGCCCGCCGACGGTGAGCGACGCCACGATGTCGAAGACCTTTATGGCCTCGGCGAAGCGCAAGAGGAGGACGATGACGACGGTCGGCATCAGGAGCGGCAGGAGGACCTCCTTGAAGGTCGTCCAGGACGAGTTGGTGTCGAGCCTGGCGGCCTCGAGCAGCTCGTCGGGGATGCCCTGCAGGGCTGCGAGGAAGACGAGGAAGCAGAAGGGGGTCCACTGCCAGACGTCGACGACGATGACCGAGAAGAGGGCCCAGTTGGGGTTGGAGAGCCAGGGGATGCCGGTCCAGCCCAAGGGCCCGCCCTCCTCGTAGAAGATCGTGAAGAAGAGGTAGCCGGCGGCCACTGGCGTCGTGAAGATCGGCAGGATCATGATGGTGCGCAGGAGCGAGCGGCCGGGCATGTCGCGGTTGAAGAGCATGGCCAGGGCGAGGCCCAGCGTCATCTGGATGGCGAGGCCGACGCCGACGAAGATGGCCGTGACCTTGATCGCCTCGTGCAGCACCTTGTCGGTGAGGAGCCGCCGGAAGTTGTCGAGGCCGACGAACTCCCACTTGGTGACGGTCTCGCGCACCACCTCGGTCTTCATCCGGGGCGTGCCGTCCGGCCGGAGCACGGGCTCGCCCGCCTTGTCGAGGCGCGGCACCTCCACGCGGTTGACCACCGTGTCGTTGGTGACGTTGTGGAAGGCCGCGTAGAGCGAGTAGCCGAGCGGGACGATGGTGAACACCAGGACCCAGATGACGGCCGGCATCAGGAAGAGATTGCGGACTGAGCTGGTCCAGCGCATCGGCGATCACCGCTCCGAACAGGCTTCGGGCTCGAGGGGCGTGGCGGAAAGGAGCCGCCCGGCCGGAGCCGGGCGGCCCTCAGGTCGTGGGGCGGCTCAGCCCTGCCAGCCGATGGCCTTCTGGTAGGCCTCGAGCTGCTTGTCGCGGCCGAGCCGGTCGGTCACCTGCTCCCAGGCGGCGGCGGTGTCGTCGAGCGCCTGCTGGGGCGTCTTGGCGCCGCTCATCGCCGCGGAGAGGTTGGAATCCAGGATGTCGTAGTACTCCTGGGTGCCGGTGATCCGCAGATACGGCAGCATGACCTCGGCGTTGAAGTTCTCGTAGTAGGCCTGGAGGTATTCCTGCACGTCGGTCGGATCCCAGCCGGCGGCGACGTAGTCCTCGAGCTTGGCCTCGCCGACCGGCTCCAGGAACTGGTAGCTGTAGCCCGGATCGACGCCGTCCCAGCCATAGGTGGCGAGCCATTTGGAGATCGGCTTGATCGCCATCAGGGACCAGAAGGCGTAGGTGGTCTCGGGCGAATCGGAGAGCGACGAGACCACGCCGTGCCACGAGCCGCCGGTGACGTTGCCGACCTTGCGCGGCTCGTCGGTGGTGACGAACTCCTTCTTGTTCATGTCCCAGTAGGTGTCCGAGGCCGGCAGGATGGTCGAGCCGATCTTGCCGCGGATGTTCGAGCGCGACTCGTCCTGGGCGAGCGGCGCCACGTCGCCATAGGAGAAGTTGAAGACCGCCTTGCCGCGCAGGAAATAGTCCCAGGCCTCGCCGAGGCTCCAGCTGACCTGCGCGTCCGGGCCGAACTGGGCCAGGTCCTTCAGGTACTCGAGCGCCTTGACGTGGCCGGGGCTGTTGATCAGCGGGGTCATGTCGGTCGGGTTGAACCAGTAGACGCCCTGGGTCTCGCTGAGCTCGCCCGGCGTCACGGCGAAGGACGTGGCGAGCGTCATGAAGTGGTAGAGGCCCTGCTCGCGCACCTTGAGGTGCAGCACGACGCCGGAATCGGGCTCGGGGTCGTTGGCATCGAAGTTCTTGCCGTCGAAATAGGCGGCGATGTCCCGGAGCTGCTGCAGGGTGGCGGGCGGCACCGGCATGTCGTAGCCGTACTGGGCCTTGAAGGCCGCCTGGTGCTCCGGGTCGTTGAGCAGGTCGCGGCGGTAGTAGAGGACCTGGCCGTCGGCATCGCTGAGGATGCCGTAGCCGACGCCGTCCCAGGTGTAGATCGTCCGCAGGGCGTCCGGCATCACGTCGTAGGACCAGGCGGGGAAGTCGCCGCTCTGCTGCCAGTCGTCGACCGGCAGGATGTAGTTGCCGTCGATCAGGTCGCCATACATGAAGGCGCCGACGATCATGCCGTCATATTCGCCGGTGCCGTTGCGGAGATCGAGGAAGATCTTGGTGTAGAGCTCGCTGATCGGCACGAGGGCGATGTTGACCTTGGCCCCGGTCAGCTCCTCGAAGACCGGGCGAAAAGCGTAGATCGGGCCGGAGATGCCGCCCTTGGGGCCGGAATCCAGGGTGAGCACGGTGATCTCGTCGCCCGCGAAGGGCTGCTCGTCCGGCCCGAACAGGCTGCCGAGCTCACCGGGCGGAACCTCGATCACCGCCGAATCGTACTCTGGTGAAAGCTTCAGCAGCACGCTGCCGTCGTCCTGCCATTCGACATACTCGCCGGCCAAGGCTGGACCGGCCAGCAGGGCCAGAGCGGACGCGCCAAGGAGCAGCGCATTGAGCCTTTTCATGAATCGAGCCTCCCAGTTGCCCATGCGGCCAGGTGCGTTGCAATCGCTTCGCCGCTGAACAAGTGTTAGCGCATTTTCGCCAACGTTCAATCGGCATGATGCCTCGCGGCGCGGCCGTGGGTCGCGAGGGTGAAGCGGGCTTCAGCCGATGATCGAGAAACGGCTGCCGCTGCCGGGGCTGGAGCGGAGCTCGATCCGCAGCCCCTGCCGCAGGGCTATCTGCCTGGCGATCGCAAGGCCCATGCCGATGCCGGGGATGGCGTCGCGGGTGTGCAGTCGCTGGAAGGGCTCGAAGACGCGCTCGTGGAACTCGGCCGCCATGCCGATGCCGTTGTCGGCGACGGTGATCCGTCCGGCATCGCCATCGATGCGAATGCAAGGTGGCGCCGCGCCTCGATAGGTGAGGGCGTTCTCGATGAGGATGGCGAAAAGACGGCGCCACAGGCCGGGGTCGCCCCGCCGGGCCGGCAGCGTTTCGATCTGGAGCGTGCCGCCAGCCTCGGCCAGCGCCGCCCGGAAGGGTGCCGCCGCCGCCTCGGCGATCGCGGCGAGGTCGAGGTCCAAGGCCGCCGGCTCCTGCCGCGCGATGCGGCCCATCTCGAGCAGGCCGGCCAGCATGAGCTCGAGCCGGCCCGCCGCGTCGACGGCAAAGCCGATGAACTCCCTGGCATCCTCGTCGAGCGCCGCACCGCAGCGCCGCTGCAAGAGGTCGAGAAATCCCCGGATGGTGCGCGCGGGCTCGGCCAGATCGTGCCCGGCGGCGTAAAGGAGAACGTCCAGCTCCGCGCGCAGGCGCAGGATCTCGTCGGGGTCCGATCGCGTAATCATTGAGTGAAGCTAGAGGACATTCGCCTTCGGCGCTAGCTCGATGTGTCTCAGGGCTCGAGCTCGGTGTCCCAGTAGAGGTAGTCGCGCCAGCTCACGTGCAGGTGGTTGGGCGGGAACGCCCGGCCGTTGCGCTGCAGCTGGTAGGCCGAGGGGATCAGCGGCTTCTGCATGGGATGCATCTTGCATTCGCTCGGCAGGCGGCTGCCCTTGCGCAGGTTGCAGCGGTTGCAGGCGGTGACGATGTTGGCCCAGGTCGTGACACCGCCGCGCGAGCGCGGGACCACGTGATCGAAGGTCAGCTCGGGGGCGGGCAGTCCGGTCTGGCAGTACTGGCAGGTGAAGCGGTCGCGCAGGAAGACGTTGAAGCGGGTGAAGGGCGGGCGCCGGCTCTGCGGGATGTATTCCTTGAGCGCCACCACGCTCGGCAGCCGCATCTCGAAGCCGGGCGAGCGCACCGAGCGGTCGTAATGCTGCACCACGGCGACCCGGTCGAGGAAGATCGCCTTGACCGTTTCCTGCCAGTTCCAGAGCGAGAGCGGGAAGTAGCTGAGCGGCTGGTAGTCCGCGTTCAACACCAGGGCCGGGCAGGCGGACAGCGACAGCGTCGATGTGCCCGGCCCGTGCATCAGGCGCGCCTACTCCTGGGATATTGACGTTCCCCGAACACCATGTTGACGCTCCGTAGCCTCGAGGCCAGCAGATCGTTCCGACCGCCACCTTGCTAAACCAGCCGCACGACGCTTTCAAGGCAGGACGTGGGCAAGGCAGGACGTGGGCAAGGCAGGAGGCGGGGCTTCAACCCGCGCCCGCCTCGTGATCGGGTCCGGGGCGCGCTCGCCGCCGCGCGCTCAGTGAAGGAGCTCGGGCGGCACCCGGTCGAACCAGGGATGCGCCCGCTCGAGCTGGCCCGCCACGGCGAGCAGCCGGTCCTCGCGGCCGAGGGCGGCGCCGAGCATGACGCCGATCGGCAGCCCGCCCGCCGACTGCTCGAGCGGCAGGCTGATCGCCGGGCAGCCGGTCATGTTGTAGAGCGGCGTGAACGGAATGAACGCGGCGTTCAGCTCCAAAAACCGGTCGAGGTCGTCCATGTCCTGGTCGAGCAGGCCGAGCGGCGGCGGCAGCGTGCCGAGCGTCGGGGTCAGGATCAGATCGAAGCGGCCGAAGACCTGGCCGAGCTGGCGCGACATCTGGTGCAAGGTGGCGATCGCCTCTCCGTACGCGGTGGCCATGATCCCTCGGCCGCGCTCGGCCAGAAGCCGGGTGCAGGTCTCGACGGCCGAGCGATCCGCCGGCCGCCCGAGCGTCGCCGCCCAGAGGTCGAGATCGCGCGCGAGATTGACCGCGACGATGGTGCCCATCGTCCGCCCGAGGGCCTCCGCATCGAACGGCAGCGTCAGGGCCTCGAGCGCATGGCCGAGGGCTTCGAGCTTGCGGCCTGCCGCTTCGGCCGCCCTGATGCAGGCCGCCTCGACCGGCGCACCGCCCGGCAGCGAGGTCGCGAGGCCGATGCGCAGGCGTGCCGGATCCCGCTCGGCGGCGGCGGCGAAGCTGCCCAGGATCGGCGGGCAGGCATAGGGATCGCCCGGCTCCGGCCCGGCCGTCGCATCCAGGGCGATCGCCGTGTCGCGCACGCTGCGGCTCAGGACGTGGCCGGCCACCAGCCCGTTCCAGGCCTCGCCGACCACGGGCCCGATCGGATTGCGGGCCCGGCTGGGCTTGAGGCCGACGAGGCCGCAGGCCGCCGCCGGGATGCGGATCGAGCCGCCCCCGTCGCTGCCATGGGCCATTGGCAGGATCCCCGCCGCCACGGCGACGGCGGCCCCGCCCGAGCTGCCGCCGGCGCTGCGCGTCGGATCCCAGGGATTGCGCGTCGGCCCGTGCAGCACCGGCTCGGTGGTCACGTTGACGCCGAGCTCGGGTGCGGCGGTCTTGCCGAAGACGACGAGCCCGGC
>CAYMTA010000149.1:0-6249 GCA_964393275.1 uncultured Geminicoccaceae bacterium
GCCGACCGTAAACGGGTCAACTCAGAAAGCCGCGTAGGACGCCGGACGCTTACGCAGCCGTTTCCTCCTGCAGCAATATCCGAAAACTATATCTTGAAACTATCCTTCCGAAAAAATACGATGCAGTCGAGTTTTCGGAAGGATCGACATGCTCATCGGCTATGCCCGCGTCTCCACGCAGGATCAGAGGCCCGAGCTGCAGCGTGATGCGCTGCAGGCGGCCGGCTGCGAGCGGCTCTTCGAGGAGAAGGCGTCGGGTGCGGCGCGCGAGCGGCCGCAGCTTCTAGCGGCGGTCGCCTTCATGCGCGAGGGTGACACGCTCGTCGTGTGGAAGCTCGACCGCTTGGCCCGCTCGGTCAAGCAACTGATCGAGACGGTCGAGGACCTCGAGGCCCGAGGAATGGGACTGCGCTCGATCACCGAGACGATTGACACCACCACCTCGGGCGGCAAGCTCATCTTTCACATCTTCGCGGCCTTGGCGCAGTTCGAGCGCTCGATCATCCGCGAGCGCACCACCGCCGGGCTCATCGCTGCACGCGAGCGCGGCCGGGTCGGCGGGCGTCCGCGGGCGCTGAACGAGGCCGACATTGCCGCGGCGAAGATGCTGCTCGGCAACCCGGCGATCACGACGAAGGACGTCGCCAAGCGTCTCGGTGTCTCCCTCTCGACGCTCTACAAGCACATCCCAGCGGCCAGGGCGACGGTCACTCGGGGCGAGCCGACCTGAGGCATGGCCATGCGCTGGCGATCGACCTCGTGTTGCACCGTCCCGGTACAAGCGTCCGCCCGCTACGCCTGGAGCCGGTGCCGCTTGGCGCGGATGCTCTCTGCGGCCTCGAGGATCGCAGCCTCCGCTTCGGCCTCGTCGATCACCTCGTCGCTGTGCCTTGCCGCATAGCCGCCACGCGTCGACCCCAAGACGTCCGCGAGCAGCCGACGCCCGGCCACCGCCCGGGCGATGTCACCGGCCAGCTGGGCCTGCACAGCGAGGCGAATCACCTCGCGCACCGACCGGTCTGCGTCAGCAGGGCGGACCGGTAGCAGGACGTCGATCACGCTCGCTGCGATCGCCGGTTCCGGCTGCACGGGGTCGTCCACCTCGAAGTCCAGTGGCCGCTTGCTGCTTCGCCTCATGGGGCACCGTCAGTCTCGAGTCGCGCCCACCACCGCATCTGGATCACGATCATCGCCGCCTGCGCCTCTGCCGGGCTGATCCGGCTCACGCATATGGCACGACAGGCCGCGCCCATCGCATCGTGGTAGGACGCAGGCATGAACGGGTTGGACGCGTCGTCGAGTCGGATCGTCGGCTGAACGGTAACCGGCCGACCAATACCCGTGGTCAAGCGGCCTTGGCTGTGGCTGTCTGCTGAGACGACCAGTTCCAGGGCAGCAGGTCGTCGAGCTTGGCCGGTTCGTGGTCGCGGATGCGGGCGTTCTGCGGCGGTCGTCGCTCATCCTTGCGACCTTTCGATCTGGGCCTCGAGCCAGGCGCGGGCTTCGGGGAGGGGCATGCTGCAGAGGAAATCCACGAACGCCACCGCTTCCTCCTCCGGCATCCCGCCCCCGCGTAGTGTTCGCATCACGCACTGCCGAAGGTCGTAAGGATCGTAAGCAGCCTCCACGCGGCGACGCTCGATGCGGGCCACGCGGTTCCTGAGTTGACGATGCTTCATGGCAGGCGGTTTCGCTGAGCCGGCTCAGAAGCCCGACACCGACAGCCTGGCGCTGGTGGCGTCGATCCTCGTGTAAAAGCAGATCGCGGTCGCCCATTGCGGGATCACCAGCTCGCCGGCGGCCTGGTCGGGGTGGTGGATCGCGAGGTTGCTGCCGGCCACGAGCTTGACCTCGGCGTTGCCGGTGCGCGCCACGGCGAACCAGCGGCCGGGACGGGGGACCATGCTGGGCTCGACATACTTGTCGAGGATCAGGCCGCTGGGCACGGTGATGGCGCAGGCATTGCTGCCGTGGCCGTGCTCGGAGAGCCGGCCAAACCACTCCTCGTCGACGGTGTAGGCAGTGCCGGTGCGGCCGATGCTTGCCTGGTAGC
This sequence comes from uncultured Geminicoccaceae bacterium, assembly GCA_964393275.1. Taxonomy (GTDB): domain Bacteria; phylum Pseudomonadota; class Alphaproteobacteria; order Geminicoccales; family Geminicoccaceae; genus SLRI01. The sequence continues at coordinate 2,054 of CAYMTA010000149.1, forward strand.
TGCCGGGCGGCGAGGCGGCCGGCAGCCAGTGGCCGTTGAAGGTGGTCGGGTGGGTGGCGCGGTCGAGGTAGAGATAGGGGCCGGGGCCGACCCAGCGGCTGACCGTGCCACCACCCAGCGCGGCGTTGCTATCGGCGTATTGCAGCGTGCCCTGCGATAGGGCACCGGTGAGGGTCGGCTGGGTGGTGCGACGCGGCAGGCGGACGGGATCGGCGAGCAGGATGGCTTCGAGCGGACCGGCGCTGCCGTCGTCCTCGCCGTTGCCGAGCTTCAGCCTGGCGCTGCGGCCTTGCTCCGCCGCCATCGGCAGGAAGATCTGGGCCTCGTTGTCGAACGCCGTGCGAATGCCGATTGCCCGTCTCGGGTGGTCGTTCCTCGGGTGGCTGTCCTCGAGCGTGTTGCCGGGGTCGGGCGAGCCCACGACCCCGAGCAGGAAGTCCTGGCTCGGGCTGAAGCGCAGCCAGGCCTGCGGCAGCCCGGTCTGCGTCTGGCTGAACCAGAGCTGGCCCGGCAGGTAGGTGTCGAGGACACCGGCCATGATCGCGTTGCCGCCTTCCGCAGGGTCGGTGGACACGCCCGTCGGCTGCAGGGGGCCGAAGCTCTGCCCGCCCTGGAAATGGTTGTCGCGCACCGCTCCGGTGATGACGTCGTTGTTGTCCCGGTAGTTGATGACCGAGTTCATCGTCGGGCAGGCGATGAACGTGTTCCGCTCCGTGGCGATGGCCTGCACCGGCTCTTGCGCCTCGTTCAGCCGGTAGCTGCCGCTCAGGTCCCAGGCCACCTCCGAGCTTTCGGTGTTGACCGCGTTGAACAGGCAGCGGCGGACCCGCTGCAGGCGCACGCCGACCGAGCCCTTCCAGGTGTAGAGGCCGTCGCTGACCTCGACCGCCATCGTCGGATCGCCGTGCAGGCTCGCCGGCACGTCGCTCGCCTGGACCTGGATGCGCTGGACCTGGAGCATGTTCTGCACGCCCGTGGCGGTGCTCTGGTGGCTGATCTCCAGCCCTATCCAGTCCCGGCAGCGGCCCTTGAGGCTGATCTCCTCAAGGAGCCCGTCGCCGTAGCTCGCCCCCCGCTGGTTCTGGCCGGATGCCGGCGGCTCCAGATAGTTGGCGAGGTCCGCCGCAGCGTCGACATCGAGGGCGGTCAGGCGAAGGCCGTTGGCAAAAAGCGTGTTGACCGCGTTGTTGCCACCATAGCCGCCGGAGATGCGGCCGAGATAGAGTTCGTTGGCGGCGATCCCCTCGATGCACCAGGCCTCCGGATCGGCGATCCAGGTCGTGGCGTCGGCCATGTCCATATGCGCCCCGCCGCCGGCAAAACGCAGCTCGCTGGCCCGAAACTCATGGCCCCAGAAGCGGATGCCACCCTTGGTCATGTTGATCAGGAAGCCGGTGACCGTGCACCGGCACCAGTCGCTGGTGACGCCCGCTGCATGGTTCCGGAAGCACTCGATCCACCAGTCGCCACCCGCATCGATCGTGCAAACCTGCCAGCCAGCGCCGATCAGAGCCGTCCCGGCGGGCAGGTCAACCTTAGTCGCAAAGCGGTAGGTCCCAGCCGGAAAGAAGACGCGCCGATGTCCGGCTGCCAGCATGGCCGCGAGGATCGCCGAGCAGTCGTCCATGCCCAAGCCATCCGCGCCGAAGTCCTTGATCGACACGACCTCGTCGAGCGCATCCGCCACCGAGCGCGCGACCCCACCGGCCAACTCATAGACCAGCTTGTCAGCCGTCCACCACATGTCAGCTCTCCGCCCATTCGGTCAGAATCGCTTCGCTATCCGGCCAGGCGGTCAGGTACGCGTTGCCGTCAGGCCAAGCCCAGAGTGCCCGCATCGCCAAGAGCCGCACCAGGAGCGACGAGCCTCGCTGCCAGCCGATCGTCACCCGGCCGAGGTTCATGGCAGGCGCTCCGATCGGGCCGAGCCGAGAGACGGCGGACACGATCGCTCTGGTGGTCGGTCACTCTTGCGTGGGCGCCATGGCAGACTCGAGACGGGCGCGATCTCGCCGATCAGGTCGCGGCCTTCGCTGACCCGCACGAAGACGATCCGGCGGGCGAGTTCGAGGTCGCTCATCGCAATCGGCCGGCGGCCTTCCAGGCTAACGACACGGTGCCGCAAGGCGCTGGCCGACCTCATCGGGGTGCACTCTCGAGTGCCGCGATGCGGGCTTCGATCTCGGCGAGGCTGGCGAGTTCGGCCCTAGCCTTGATCAGCGCCATCAGGCGCTCGGCATCGCCGAGCAGAATCTCGCCAGCCGCCACCGCCGCGATGACGGCACTCGCGGCCTCGGCCGGTGCGGCCGGCAGGTCGAGAACGATCGGCCGGTCCTTGGCCACCGGGAATATTCGGCTGAGCACCAAATTCATCGCCGCCGTATCGCCGCCCCGCGCTGCCTCGATCGTGGCGGCAGCCACGGCCTCGGCGTCTCGGGCGAACAGCGCCTCGAGCCGCTGGTTGATCTTGTTCCGCGCGCCGCGCGGCCGCCCCGCGTTGCCGGCACCGAAGCGACCCTGCGGATCGCGCGTCACCGTATCCGGCCGTAGTCTACGGTCGCTCATCGCCATCCTCTCGCCGCACGGGTCGGGGCTCGTGGAGGCCCACCAAGACCGCGTCGAGCAGCGCTCGCGCCTCGGCGGACAACACCGTCGGCACCGCCCGATCGATCCGGCGCTCCAGGGCCTCGACCCGCACCAGAACGCGCCGCGGCAACATCATCGATGGCCACCCCCACGAATGCGGTCGCCCATGAGGACCGCAAGACGGAGCACCGCCGTTCTCGCCACCAGTTTCGCATCCATCCGGGCGGCAAATTCTCGTTAAACAATCATCCACCGCAAGCCGCCATCAATACTCACACACACGCCTATGTATTCCTGCGAGAATATCAGATTGTTTCCCAGACACGAATTAGCATAAGCGTGTCGAATGATAAAGGATTGATATCCAGCGACACTAAATCAGCCGTCCACCTCTTCGACCAGCTTCCTCATATTTCGAAGCATTGCGGCGATCTCGCGGCGGTGGGCGATGACTTCCGCGCTGTAGCGACCATGCCGGCGAGCATTGTCATTCCCGAGCGGTGCGCCGGGTGACACCCCGCCATGCATCCGACACCGGCCGTTAGCCATCGCTGGCGACCGGCACGGCGTCCCCTCTCTTGTCCGGGCTCCGCAGCGCTGGCTCCGGTGCATGGCCGATCTGCTTTGCATGGGGTTGTTCCTCCAGTTTCCCGCGGTCCCCACCCCCCGATCGTTCAACCGTCCCGACCACTGCCTGCCCGCCCGAATGGATGTGGACATGCTCGACCGTCACCTTCTGCTGGCCCTTGCCGCGATGCTTGTTCAGGGCGTCGAGCAACGTCGCCCAGGTACGGGAGAGTTTGTTCGCCTGGTTGAGGTTCTCGCGCCGCGACTCGAAACTCTGCTCGCCGAGCATGGCGCGCCGGTAGCATTCCATCGCCGCATTGTGCGACGCGATCATCTGCGCTGCCATCATGCCTTCGAGTTCGTCCCGCGGTCCGATTCCGACCAGTGCAGCGACCGTCGCACTGAGCTGCTTATCGTAAGTCTCGGCGTCTGAGTTCTTGATCCAGAGCGCCTGCGCCGCCTGGTTGACGAGCAGAGTATTCCAATGATCCGACTGCGAGCCACCGAGATGCTTCAAGGCACCTGCCCGATCCGCCGGATCGCCGACGAGCACGGTCTTCGCCTTCTGCTCGGTTCCCTTCCCGGCCATCAATCCACTCCCCGCTTATATAGCCCGTCGACGCCTCGGCTGTCGGCTGCTCGCGCCAAATAGCGTCCATGAATTGATCGTGGGTTCGCACAACGCTGCCCCGGCTCGCTGCCTTTTCTCAATCCCCTGGTCTTGGTGGTGTCAACGGTTGAGCCGTTAGCCTTCGGGACCGCCACGAGCTGGCCGTCTGCTCCGTTCGGCAAGATTGCTGTCAGGTAGAGCATGGTACCCGTCGCACCCGTGCTGGCGATGCCGCCGGCCGAGATGACGCGTTGGGGGGAACCGTTGGAGGTGAGCAGTGGCATAGCCGTCATGGCGGGCACATTCCGCGACTTGCCCAACTTGCACTTGCGCGCGTAGAAAAAGATTCAAACAGACTCTCTCTTTCTTTCTCTACTCGGGTGCTGTCTCGGGTTTGGTTGGAATTTGAGCTGGCGTAGTTTCCGGCTTGGGG
>CAYMTA010000150.1:0-6144 GCA_964393275.1 uncultured Geminicoccaceae bacterium
GGCTCGGCGGCCGCCGCCTCGGCCGGGGCCGGCGACGGCAACGGCACGGGGTTCTCCGAGAGCGTGTCGAGATAGGCGATCAGGTCGGCCCGCTTCTTGTCGTCCTTGACGCCGGCGAAGCTCATGGCGGTGCCCGGAACGTAGTCGCGCGGCGACGTCAGGAAGTGGTTCAGCTTGTCGAAGTCCCAGTCGCCCTCCACCGCCTGGATGGCGTCGGTGTACTTGAAGCCCTCGACGCTGGCCACGTCGCGCCCGACCACATCCCACAAATGCGGGCCGACCTTGTTCGCTCCACCTTCATCGAAGGTGTGGCAGGCGGCGCACTGGCGGGTGAGCCCCTCGCCGGCGGCCGGATCGGCTTCGGCCAGCAGCGTGTCGAACGGCACCGCCGCCGGCGCCTCCGCCGTCTCGCTCGTGGATTCCTCCGGCGCCACGCTGAACGCGTGCTCCTCGGGCTCGTGGGGAGCATAGAGCATGCCGGCGATGATGCCGGACGCCGAGGCGAGGATGCCGGCGGTCAGGATGCCCGCGATGACCTTGTTGAGTTCGAGGGATAATGCCATAGGAAATTCTGTTCCCCAGTCTGCCGAGGCCGCCCGCTTGCCGCCGCACCACGCTCGTTGCGCTTCCGTTCAGGCAGAGTGGTCGGTAGCGGACGCAGGCGTGAACCGTCAAGCCGCCACCACGTCGCTGCCCAGAGAGTTACCGACCGGAGCCGAAATTTGAGTCCTGCAGAAACCGTCGGCGTCAATTCGTCGCGCAACGTGGTGCTCATCCCGGCGCGGCTGCGCTCGACCCGGCTGCCCGACAAGCCCCTGGCGATGATCCGGGGCGAGCCGATGATCGTGCACGTCTGGCGGCGCGCCATGGAGGCGGGCCTGGGCCCGGTGATCGTCGCCTGCGCCGAGCCCGCGATCGCGGCCGCGATCGAGGCGGTCGGCGGCCGCGCCGTGCTCACCGACCCCGAGCTGCCCTCCGGCACCGACCGGATCTACGCAGCGCTCCAGGAGGTCGACCCCGACCGCGCCTTCGATCGCGTGATCAACCTCCAGGGCGACATGCCGACCCTCGATCCGGCCTGCCTGCACGATGTCCTGGCCCCCTTCGAGCTTCCCGGCATCGACATCGCCACCCTCGCCGACCCGACCGACGACGAGAGCGAGAAGACCGATCCCAACACCGTCAAGGCGATCATCTCCTTTAGGACACCGGAGATCGGCGAGGCCCTCTACTTCACCCGCGCCAACGCCCCCTGGGGCGACGGCCCGGTCTATCACCATATCGGCCTCTATGCCTTCAAGCGGGACGCCCTCGACCGCTTCGCCGCCCTGGCCCCGAGCCCGCTCGAGCGGCGCGAGAAGCTCGAGCAGCTCCGCGCCCTCGAGAACGGCATGCGGATCGGCGTTAAGCTCGTGGAAGCCGTGCCCTTCGGGGTCGACACCCCGGCGGACCTCATGAAGGCGCGAAAGATTCTCGGCGATGAATGAGCAGGCGAAGGACGCGGCGGTCGAGCAGGCGGGTGCCGCGCAGCAGCGGATCGCGTTTCAGGGGCGCCCCGGCGCCTACTCGCACATGGCCTGCCGGCAGGCCTATCCCGAGCTCGAGCCGCTGCCGTGCGAATCGTTCGAATCCGCCTTCGCCGCCGTGCGCGACGGCCTCGCCCGCTACGCCATGATCCCGGTCGACAACTCGGTCGCCGGCCGCGTCGCCGACGTCCACCACCTGATGCCGCATTGCGGCCTGCACATCATCGGCGAGCAGTTCCTGCGGGTGAACCATCACCTCCTCGCCGTCCCGGGGGCGACCATGGCGACGGTGCGCTACGTGCGCAGCCACGTCCACGCGCTCGGCCAGTGCCGGATCTTCATCAACCAGCACGGGCTGAAGCCGGTGGTCGCCGCCGACACGGCAGGTGCCGCCGCCGATCTCGCGCAGTCCGGCGACCTCGAGACCGCCGTGATCGCCTCGCATCTGGCCGCGGAGATCTACGGCCTCGTCAGCCTGACCGCCGATGTCGAGGATGCCGAGCACAACACCACGCGCTTCCTCGTGCTGGCCCAGGAGCCCCGCTATCCGGGCGTCAAGGACGGGCCGGCCATCACCAGCTTCCTGTTCAAGACCCGCAATGTGCCGGCCGCCCTCTACAAGGCGATGGGCGGCTTCGCCACCAACGGCGTCAACATGCTGAAGCTCGAGAGCTACATCGACCCGACGTTCCAGCAGGCGCAGTTCTACGCCGACATCCTGGGCCATCCCGAGGACGAGGCGGTGCGCTTCGCCATGGACGAGCTGCGCTTCTTCGCCCACCAGATCGAGATCTTCGGCGTCTACCCGACCTCGCCTTTCCGCCAGCGGTTCCGCTAGGGCCGGCCGTCAGCGAGCCGCAGCTCCATCTGCGGCAGCCGATCGGCACCCCAGAAGGGCTCGCCGTCGACGAAGAAGAAGGGTGCCCCGAAGACCCCCCTCGCCACCGCCGCCTCGGTCGCCTCGCGCAGCTTCGCCTTGATCTCGTCCGTGGCGATGGCCGCGAGGCCGGCGGCCGGGTCGCTTCCCACCGCCTCCAGCAGCCCGGCGACGACGGCCTGATCGCCGATGTCGCGATCGTCCCTGAAATACGCCTCGAACGCCGCCTCGGCGAACGGCACCGCCCGTGCGGGCGACGTCCCCTCGAGCCAGTAGAAGGCGCGCGCCGCGGCCAGCGTCGCTATGGGAAAGCGGCTCGGCAGGCGAAACGGAATGCCGGCGAGGCGGGCCGAGCGCTCGAGATCGAGCTTCATGTAGGCGCCCTTGAGCGGGATCTCGATGAGCGGCCGGCTGCCGGTGGTGGCGAACACGGCACCCAGCATGAACGGCCGCCACGCCACCTCCCGCCCGAACCGTGCCGCCAGGGCGCCGATCCGCCGGCTCGCCAGATAGGCATAGGGGCTCGAGAAATCGAGGTAGAAGTCGATGGGGCCGCTCACCGGCTCGGTCCGCCAGGCGCCCGCGCCGCACGACGGCCGACGCTGTCGGCGAGCACGCAGAGCAGCTCGAACATGATGTTGACGCCGACCCAGGCGGTCTGTCCCGACGGATCGAAGGGCGGGCTGACCTCGACCAGATCGGCGCCGACCAGATCGAGCCCCTGCAGGCGGCGCACCATGCGTTGCGCCTGGTGGGTCGAGAAGCCGCCGATCTCGGGCGTTCCGGTGCCGGGCGCCATCGAGGGGTCGATGCCGTCGATGTCGAAGCTGACATAGACCGGGTCGGCGCCGACGATGGCCAGGGCTTCGTCCATCACGGCGTCGGTGCCGCGATCCATGAGCTCCTCGATCATGACGATCCTGACCCCGTTGGCCCGCCCCCAGGCGACATCCTCGCCGTCATAGGCCGTGCCGCGAATGCCGATCTGCACGATGCGGCGGGGGTCGAGCAGCCCCTCCTCGCAGGCGCGCCGGAAGGGCGTTCCGTGGGTGTAGCGGTAGCCGCCGAAATAGCTGTCGTAGAGGTCGGTGTGGGCATCGAAATGGATCATGCCGAGAGCCCGGCCATGGGGGGCTATGCCACGCAGCACCGGGAGCGTGATCAGATGATCGCCGCCAGCCGTCATCGGCACGATGCCCGCATCCCGCAGCTGCTCGAAGAAGGTCGCGATCTTGCCCAGCGTGTCGTCGAGGCTCGCCGGGTTGACCGGGCAATCGCCGAGATCGGCGCAGCGCGCCTGGTGGAACGGGCGGATGCCGGTCGCCTGGTTGACCAGGCGGACCATGGTCGAGAGATCCCGCAGCTGCCGCGGGCCATGGCGCGCGCCGGGGCGATTGGTCGTGCCACCGTCCCAGGGCACGCCGACCAGGCCGATCTGCACGTCATGGAGCCGCGGATCGCCCTGATCGACCTCGGGCAGGCGCATGAAGCTGATCGGCCCCGCGAAGCGCGGCAGGTCCATGCCCGAGCGCGGGATGAAGTCGTGCGGCTCGCTCGCTTCAGCCATGCGCTTCGCTCCGCTTGCCCGGGCCGACCGAATCGAGCGCCTGCACACAGGCGACAGCGCTCATGTTGACCATGCCCCTGGTCGAGATCGACGAGGTCACGATATGCGCCGGCAGCCGCGGGCCGATCAGGATCGGCCCGATCGAGACCACGCCCGTCACCGTCCTGACGATGTTGTAGGCGATGTTCGCCGCATCCAGGGACGGCATGATCAGGAGGTTGGCCCGGCCGACCAGCCGCGACCGGGGCATCAGGCGATCGCGGATCACCGGCGACAGGGCGCTGTCGGCATGCATCTCGCCGTCGATCTCGAGCTCCGGCTCGGCCTTCAGGATGATCCCCAGGGCGGCGCGCAGCCGGCGGGCCGACGCATCGTCCCGGCTGCCGAAATTGCTCGCCGAGACCAGGGCCACCTTGGGCACGATGCCGAAGCTGCGGACCACCGCGGCGGCGGCGAGCGTGGTGGCTGCGATCTCCTTCGCGTCCGGCTCGTCGCAGACATTGGTGTCGCCGATGAAGAGCGGCCCCTCGTCCAGCACGAGCGCATGGATGGTGGATGCCTCCGCCATCGTCTCGTTCAGCCCGACCACCTCGACGATATGCCGCAGATGGCTGGCGAAGGAGCCGACCGGGCCGGCGATCAGGGCGTCGGCCTCGCCCCTCGCGATCATGATCGCCCCGATCACCGTCCGCCGCGTCCGCACGATGTCGCGAGCGGCCAAGGGGCTCACGCCCTTGCGCTCCATCCGGTCGAGATAGAAGGCGACATAGTCGTTGTAGCGCGGATCGCTGTCCGGGTTGCAGAGCTCGAAATCACGCTCTTCGGCCAGACGCAGCCCGAGCCGCTCGATCCGCTTGGCGATCACCTCGGGCCGGCCGATGAGCACAGGCTTCGCCAAGCCCTCGTTCACGACCGCCTGCACCGCCCGCAGCACCGTCTCCTCCTCGCCATCCGTGTAGACCAGCCGCCGCGGCGAGGCCGCGGCCTGCTCGAACAGCGGCTTCATCAGGAAGCCCGAGCGGAAGACGCGCTCGGAGAGCCGCTGGCGATAGGCGCGAAAGTCGGTGATCGGCCGCCGGGCGACGCCGGAATTGACCGCCGCCCGGGCGACGGCGATCGGCAGCTCGACGATCAGCCGCGGATCGAACGGCTTCGGTATCAGGTAGTCGCGTCCGAACGAGAGGCTGTCCTGGCCATAGGCGGAGGCCACCGTGTCGGGCGTGGTGCTGCGCGCGAGGCTGGCCAGCGCGTCGACGCAGGCGCGCTGCATGTCCTTGTTGATGGTGGTCGCCCCGACATCCAGGGCCCCCCTGAAGATGAAGGGAAAGCAGAGGACGTTGTTGACCTGGTTCGGGTGGTCGCTGCGACCCGTGGCGACGATGACGTCGGGCCGGGTCCGCTTCGCGAGCTCGGGCTCGATCTCCGAGACGGGGTTGGCGAGGGCCAGCACCAGCGGGTTCGGCGCCATCGCCAACAGCATCTCCGGCTTCAGGACGTTGGGCGCCGAGAGCCCGAGGAAGATGTCCGCGCCCTCGATCACCTCGCCCAGGGTCCGATGCGGCGTGTCCTGCGCGTAGCGCGCCTTGTAGGGGTCCATGGAGGCGGTGCGGCCCTTGTAGACGACACCGTCGATGTCGGTGACGACGATGTTCTCGAGCCGGAGGCCCAGCGTCACCAGCAGGTCGAGGCAGGCGAGCGCTGCCGCCCCGGCGCCGCTGGCGACGAGACGGCAGTCCTCGAGGCGCTTGCTCGCCAGCAGGAGGCCGTTGACGATGGCGGCGGCGACGATGATCGCCGTGCCGTGCTGGTCGTCGTGGAAGACGGGGATCTTCATCCGTGCCCGCAGCTTCTCCTCGACCATGAAGCACTCGGGCGCCTTGATGTCCTCGAGATTGATCGCCCCGAAGGTCGGCTCGAGCGCCGCGATGACCTCGACCAGCCGGTCGGGGTCGAGCTCGGCGACCTCGATGTCGAAGGCATCGATCCCGGCGAACTTCTTGAACAGCACCGCCTTGCCTTCCATCACCGGCTTGCCGGCGAGCGGGCCGATCGCCCCCAGGCCGAGCACGGCCGTGCCGTTGGTGATGACGCCAACGAGGTTGCCCCGGGCGGTGAGCCGGTCCGCCGCCTCAGAATCCTTCTGGATCGCCGCGCAGGCGAAGGCGACACCGGGC
>CAYMTA010000151.1:0-6116 GCA_964393275.1 uncultured Geminicoccaceae bacterium
AGAGCGCTCCCGTCTGGATCAGATCAAGGTCGTATCTGGCGACGTCGCGCAGCCGATGAAAGTCTAGCGCCGCCTCGGACTCGATTTTTCGGATCCCATTGCCAAGGAGGGAGGCGACGCGTTCCATGTCGGCTCTGTCGACAGTATCCATGGACAATCCGACTGACGCACAGCTTGCGGCGGCGGAAGCACGTGGGCAGGCTGCGCTGGAGACGGAGCCGCGCGCCATTGCCGCCCGATACAACCGCAAGACGGGCCGCGTCACCGTCGATCTGGCAAACGGCTGCACCTACGTGTTTCCCACGCATCTCGTTCAGGACCTGAGCGGTGCCAATCCCGACAGTCTCGCCAACATCGAGGTTGAAGGCATGGGCTTCAATCTGCATTGGCCGGAGCTGGACGCCGATCTCTATGTGCCAGCACTGGTGGCCGGGGTCTTTGGCACCCGTGACTGGATGAGCAAGGCGATGGCCCGGCAGGCCGGGCGTGCGAGGACACCCGCCAAGGCAGCGGCGGCCCGAGCGAACGGCGTGAAGGGCGGGCGACCGAAGAAGGCGGCGCCACGGTGAGCGCCCTCGTTCCGCATGCCGGACGCGGCTCGACCAGCCACGTGGCTGTCAGCGGACGATCTCGACGCCCTTGATGCCCAGCGCCTTGGCCAGATCCTTCAGCCGGCTGCGCACCGGCTCGCTGTCGGGAACGTCCTCCTCGGTGGCGAGCACCAGCGAGACGCAGTCGTCGGCGACAGTCAGGCGGGCATGGGCCAGAAGCTCGGGGACGCTGCCGGACAGGCGGTAGCCGACGCGCAAGGCACAGCCGAGCACGCCGGCGCGCTGGCGATCCGCGGCGGTCAGCAGGTTCAAGGCCGCCTCGATGCCGGGCTCGGCCTTGTTGCCGCCGTAGCGACGGTAGATGGCGAAGGCGATGAACACGCGTTCGGCATGATCGAGGGCGACGAACGGGAACTGGCTGAGCCGATGGAAGCTCTGCTGGGCGCGCAGGTCCGCATGATCCCGCCAGCCGATGTCGGACAGCTCGCAGGCGGCGATCCGCAGCCGCGCCTGCCTCTCGGTCTCGTCGGCGAAGAGCGGTGCTGTCCAGCGGGCCATGGCCTCGCCGATATGCGGCACCCGGGCCCGCGGCCGACCGAACGTGCCGGCGCCGACCAGGAGCGGATCGAGCTGGCATTCATCGGCCGGCAGGGAGCGATGCAGCCAGCCCTCGCGCAGGCCGAGCGCCGAGAAGACGACCTCCCTGGGTTGCATCGCCTTCAGCAGGCGGTCGAAGACGAGCGCGGCCGCACGCAGGGTGTCGGCGCGCCTCGACGGCACACCGGGCAACAGCGGCACCTGCTGGGGCGCCGTCTTCAGAATGGTCTTGGCCAGACCGCGCGCGGCGTCAAGGTCGAGCTGCAGCCCGTGCACGACCCGCACGGGCGCGTCGACCATGGCGAGGTGCACACGGGCGAGCGCCCGCCAGCCGCCGCCCACGACAAAGAAGCGCTCGACCGCCCCGTCGCCCCAGGGACGTGCCGCGAAGACCTCGTCCAGGTGGCGCTTGGCCGCTCGCTCGTCCCTGGCCATGAGCGGCAGCACGCGCAGGGCGCCGAGCGGCAGGCTCGCCGTTTCGGTGCCGACGCGACCTTCCAGGACCGACGAGAGCTCGAGGCTGCCGCCGCCCATGTCGCCGACGATCCCGGTCGGCCGATGGAAGCCCAGGGCGACGCCCTGGGCCGCCAGCTGGGCCTCCTCCGCACCGCTCAGGATCCGCATCCGGCAGCCGGTGCGCGCCTCGACCCTGTCCACCAGCGTGCCGCCATTGTCGGCACGGCGAACCGCCTCCGTCGCCAGGATGTCGATGCGCTCGGCGCGCATCGCCTGGGCGATGACAGAGTAGCGGTGAACGGCGTTGACGCAGGCGGCGATGCCCGCCTCGGGCAACCGACCCGTGGTGTCGAGCTCGCTGCCCAGGCCGCAGAGGGATTTCTCGTTGAAGCGCGGGAAGGGCGCCCGGCTGAGCGTGTCGTAGATGACGAGGCGGACCGAGTTCGAGCCGATGTCGACCACCGCGACCGGGGCTTCGCCCTCGGCTGGTCCGGCGGAGGTGGGGGCGATCATCCCTGGATCGCCCGGCGGGTCGGTGGCTCAGCCGTCGTCATCTTCGGCCTTGGCGAGAACCAGATGCAGATGCTGTGCCCGGCTCTTGTTCTTGCGCAACGCGCTGCCCCGGCCGGACAGGCTCGGGTTGGTCATGAAATAGGTATGCGCCGCGAACGCCTCCGCCCCGGAGCCGAGCCGCGTGTAGGAGCCGTCGGCGTTCAGGAGCCAGCTCTGCGCCGTGTCCTTCAGGTTGGCCACCATGACCTGCGACATGACCTGCTGATGCACGGTCTCGTTCTCGATCGGCACCAGCGTCTCGACCCGGCGCGACAGGTTGCGGGGCATCCAGTCGGCCGAGGAGATGAACACCTTGGCCTGGCGGGACGGCAGCCCGTTGCCATTGCCGAAGCAGATGATCCGTGAATGCTCGAGGAAGCGGCCGATGATGCTCTTGACGCGAATGTTGTCGGACAGCCCGGGGACCCCGGGCCGCAGGCAGCAGATGCCGCGCACCACGAGATCGATCTTCACCCCGGCCTGGCTCGCGGCGTAGAGCCGCTCGATGATCTCGTCGTCGACGACCGAGTTCATCTTGGCCCAGATCGCCGCCTTGCGTCCCGCGCGCGCGTGCTCCGCCTCGGCGTCGATCAGCTCGAGCAGGCGGCTGCGCAGGTTGAGGGGCGCGATCGCCAGCTTCTCCAGGCCCTGCGGTGCGGCGTAGCCGGTCATGTAGTTGAAGGTGCGGGCCGCGTCGCGGCCGAGCACGGGCTCGCAGGTGAAGAACGAGAGGTCCGTGTACACGCGGGCGGTGATCGGATGGTAGTTGCCGGTGCCGAAATGGCAGTAGGTGCGCAGCCCGCTGCCCTCGCGCCGCACCACCATCGAGACCTTGGCGTGGGTCTTGAGCTCGATGAAGCCGTAGACCACCTGCACGCCGGCCCGCTCGAGATCGCGCGCCCACTGGATATTGCGCTCCTCGTCGAAGCGCGCCTTGAGCTCGACCAGGGCTGTCACCGACTTGCCCCGATCCGCCGCATGGCACAGGGCCGCCACGATCGGCGAGCCGTCCGAGGTCCGATAGAGCGTCTGCTTGATGGCGATGACGTCCGGATCGCGGGCCGCCTGGTTCAGGAACTGGACGACGACGTCGAAGCTCTCATAGGGGTGATGAACGATGAGGTCCTTCTGGCGGATCGCGGCGAAGCAGTCCCCGCCAAAGTCCTTGATCCGTTCCGGATAACGCGGGCTGTACGGCTTGAAGACGAGGTCGGGGCGATCGCTGCCGATGATCTGGCTGGTGTCGGAAAGACCGAGAATGCCCTCCAGCTCAAAGACGTCGGCGCTCTCGACATTGAGCTGCCGCATCAGGAACTCGCGCAGCGCCCGTGACATCCGCGAGTCGGTGGTGAGCCGGATCACATGGCCGCGGCGGCGGCGGCGCAGGAGCGTCTCGAACAGGCGCACGAGATCCTCGGCCTCCTCCTCGATCTCGATGTCGCTGTCGCGAATGACACGGAAGTAGCCGAAGCTGCGCACGCCGAAGCCGGGGAAGAGCAGGTCGGACCAATGGACGATCAGCGCTTCGAGACAGACATAGCGGGCCTCGGCGCCCGGCAGGCGCACGAAGCGGTCGACCTTGCCCGGCAGGAGCACGAGGCCGATCAGATCCTCGTCGCGGCCCTGGCTGAGCTGGAGGGCGACGCCCATGCCGCGATTGGGGATGAAGGGAAAGGGATGGGCCGGATCGATGGCGATCGGGGTGAGCACGGCGAGCGCCTCGTCCGCGAAGCGCTGGCGCAGGGCGGCCCGATCGGCCTCGCTCACCTCGTCGATGTCGAGCACGCTGATGCGCTGCGCGCGCAGCTCGGTCGCGAGCTCGTGCCAGATGCGCTGCTGGTCGGCCATCAGGCGCCCGGCCCGCTCGTTGATCGCGTCGAGCTGCTGCGCCGGCGTGAGGCCGTCCTGGCTCTGGGTCGTCACGCCGGCGTTGGCGAGGCCGGTGAGGCCGGCGACGCGCACCATGTAGAACTCGTCGAGATTGCTCGAGGAGATCGAGAGGAAGCGCAATCGCTCGAGGAGCGGGTGCGCCGCGTTGGTCGCCTCCTCGAGCACCCGCTCGTTGAAGGCGAGCCAGGACAGCTCGCGATTGAAGAAGTGCTCCGGTCGGAGGGCCACGGGCTCGACGGGCCTGGCATCGCGCGCCCGCTTGCGTTCGGCCGCGGGAGACACGGGCTCCATGCTGGAGGTCGGGGCCGTCAATTCGTCGGTCATCGACTGCGTCGCTCACCACGTCGTTCAAGGGGTGCCGGCGGCGGCTGCTGGCATCGTTCGATCCTGATGCTACAGAACGACCAGGGTCGTGTCATGCGAGACCGGCGGATGGGGGCAGGATGCGCGAGATATTGGTGCTGCGGCACGCCAAGTCCCGCTGGGACGAGCCGGATTCGGGCGATCACGACCGCGGGCTGGCACCGCGCGGCATCGAGGCGGCGAAACGCATGGGCCGCCTCATCCGCAAGCGCGGCTGGCTGCCGGACCGCATCCTTTGCTCGACCGCCCGGCGCGCGTCGGCGACGCTCGAGCTGGCCATGCGGGCCTGGCCCGATGCTTCGTCGATCCCACTCGACCATGCGCGGGCGCTCTATCTGGCGAGCCCGGAGGCGCTGCTCGCCGTGGTGCGCGAGCAGCCGGCGAAGACCGGGCGGCTCTTGCTGGTCGGCCACAACCCGGGCCTCGGGGCGTTCGTGCAGTGGCTTGCCGGCACGGGCGATGCGGCCACCCTTGCCGCGGTCGCGGAAAAGTTCCCGACCGCGGCGCTGGCCCGGCTGAGCCTCGAGGGCGTGTCATGGCGGGATGTCGGGTGGGGCAGCGGCAGGCTGCTCGACTTCGTTAGACCGAGAGACCTCTAGGCCGGTCAGGCCCGCTCGATCGACGCATCCACGAGCCGGGGGTCGATGTCCGGACGCCGCACGCGGCCGGTGCCGTCCGCCCGCGGCAGGTAGCCCGCCAGTTGCAGGGTGAGCGGGGCGCTCCGCTCCTCGGGGATGGCGCAGAGGCCGGCTCGGGTGAGCAGGCGGCCGAAGCCCGGCCGGGCGGTGAGCCAGGCGAACGGGATGGCGAGGAGCAGCCCGCCGATGATCGGCATGACCCAGGGCAGCACGGCCGGCATGGCGAAGGCGAAGCCGGCGAGGAGGATCAGGCCGAGCAGCAGTTGTGGCCAGAGGCCCAGCGCCGCGTCGGCCAGGGGAACGCTGTGGTCGCCGCGCATCTGCGCTTCCCAGCGGACCATGCGGCCGAAGGGCAGGCCGGCGATGAAGATCGTCTGCGCCACCGCCATGGACGGCCCGAGGACGAGGGAGGCGGCGAGCTCGATCAGGGCCGAGGCGGCCAGCATGCGGCCGCCGCCATAGGCCCGGCGCGCCTCCGGTCGCAGCGCCACGTCGAGGAGGCCGGCCAGCTTCGGGGTGAGATTGACGGTCATCATGATGGCGAACAGGCCGATGCCCATGGCGGCGATCGTCGGCGTCCACTGCTGTGTTGCCTCCCCCGTCCCATAGCCACTGAAGCCGATCACCATCGCCTTGGTGAAGCCGGTGAGCATGAAGAGGAGCCAGGCGGGGGCGGCGACGTACATGAGGATCGCCAGGGTGAGCTGCAGCCGCCCCATCGCCCGTAAGCCGGCGACCGGCAGGAGCTGCCAGTATTGCATGTTGCCCTGGCACCAGCGGAGATCGCGGCGGATGAACTCCGGCAGGGTGGGCGGGTTGACCTCGAACGAGCCGCCTTCCTCGGGCATGACCCGCACCTGAAAGCCGGCGCCGCGCATCCTGGCCGCCTCGACCTGGTCGTGGCTGAGGATGAGGCCGCCGAGCGGCGGCTGGCCCGGCAGATGCGGCAGGCGGCAATGCCGCATGAAGGCGGCCGTGCGGATGATCGCGTTGTGGCCCCAGTAGGGGCCGGCGTCGCCCATCCACCAGGCCGAGCCGGTGGTGTAGGAGCGCATGCCGTGGCGCATGC
>CAYMTA010000152.1:0-6111 GCA_964393275.1 uncultured Geminicoccaceae bacterium
ACATGGGCCTCGTCGCCACGCAGGGCCTGAACGGGCTCTTCAAGAGCTTCGTGCTGCTCGCCGTGCCGATGTTCATCTTCGCTGCCGAGATCATGAACTACCCGGCGATCAGCGACCGCCTCCTGCGCTTCACCTCCCTGCTGGTCGGCAGGCTCCAGGGCGGGCTCGCCCATGTCAACGTGGTGCTGAGCGTCATCTTCTCGGGCATGAGCGGCAGCGCCTTGGCCGATGCAGCCGGCCCCGGCAAGCTGATGATCAGCCTGATGATCAAGGAGAACCGCTACACCCCGGGCTTCGCCGGAGCGGTCACCGCGGCCTCCGCCACCATCGGCCCGATCATCCCGCCCTCGATCCCGATGGTGCTCTACGCCGTCGTCGCCGACACCTCGATCGGCTACCTCTTCATGGCCGGCATCATCCCGGGCCTGATGATGGCGGTCTCGCTCATGGTCTTGATCCACTTCATGGCGAAGCGCCGCAACTTCCCGACCGAGGAGCCCATCCCCAGAAGCGAGATCGTCGGCACGGTGCGCGAGGCGTTTCCGACGCTGATGCTGCCGGTCATTCTCCTCGGCGGCATCTACTCGGGCGCGGTGACCCCGACCGAGGCCGCGGCCGTCGCCGCCGGCTACGCGCTGCTGCTCGCCGCCGGCCTCTACCGGTCGCTTTCCATCCGTGAGCTCTTCGATGTCCTCGTCCGCTCGGCGCGCGCCACGGCCATCGTCGCCGTCACCATCATCGGCGCCCTCTTCTTCAACTACGTCGTCGCCGCCGAGGGGGTCGCCGGGCGGATCGCCGACCTGATCGCCGCGGCCGGCCTCTCGCCCCTGGCCTTCCTCCTCGTCATCAACCTCCTCTTCCTGGTGCTGGGCTGCTTTCTCGACACGCTCCTCATGCTCCTGATCGTCGTGCCCATCGTCATGCCGTCGGTCCGGGCACTCGGCATCGACACCGTGCATTTCGGCGTGGTCGTCGTCGTCAACATGATGATCGGCCTGATCACGCCGCCCTACGGCCAGATGCTCTTTCTGATCAGCGGCGTCAGCGGCATCCGCCTGCAGGCCATGCTGCGCGAGATCTGGCCCTTCATCGGCGCCCTGCTCGTGGCCCTCCTGCTGATGACGCTGCTCCCGGATGTGGTCCTTCTCCTGCCCCGCTATTTCGGCTATCCGGGCTGACTGGAACGGAGCCCGATCGATGTTCACCGAAGCCAACGGCCTGAAGCACTATCGCCACTGCATCGACGGGACCTGGGTCGAGGGCACGTTCCGCATCGAGGTCGAGAACCCGGCCACGGGCGAGATCGTCGCCACCGTCCCGGCCGGCGACGGCGCGCTCGCCGCCGCCGCCATCGAGGCCGCGGCCCTTGCCCAGCCCGCCTGGGAGGCCCTGCCGCCGATCCGCCGCGCCGAGCATCTCCGCCGGCTCGCGGCCCTGATCGAGCGGGATGCCGAAGCGCTCGCCCGCCTCGTCACCATGGAGCAGGGCAAGCCCCTGGCCGAGGCGCGGGGGGAGGTCCAGGGCGCCGCCCTCTATCTCACCTACGCCGCCGAGGAGGCGCGGCGGATCACCGGCGACATCCTGCCCTCCGACGAGCCCGACGAGCAGGTCTGGATCCAGCGCACCGCCCACGGCGTGGTCGTGGCGCTGACCGCCTGGAACTACCCGCTCGCCCTGGCCACGCGCAAGCTCGGCCCGGCGCTGGTCACCGGCAACACCATCGTGGTCAAGCCGCACGAGGGCACGCCGCTCTCGGCCCTGCACCTCGCCGCCCTCGCCATCGAGGCCGGCCTGCCGAACGGGGTCATGAACGTCGTCACCGGCAACGGCAAGGCGGTCGGCGAGGCGCTGGTCCGCCATCCCAGGACGGCGCTGGTGACACTCACCGGCAGTGTCCGCGCCGGCAAGGAGGTCTTCGCCGCCGCCGCCGATGGACTCAAGGTGCTCAGGCTCGAGCTCGGCGGCAAGGCACCCTTCATCGTCGCCGAGGACGCCGATCTCGACCGCGCGGTCGATGCCGCGATCGCGTCGCGCTTCGAGAATTGCGGCCAGATCTGCATCTGCAACGAGCGCATGTATGTCGTCGAGGCGATCGCCGACCGCTTCATGGAGCGCTTTCTCGAGCGTGTGCGCCAACTGAAGGTGGGCGATCCCCTGGAGGCGGTCGATGTCGGCCCCAAGTTCAGCGCCGCCGAGCTCGCCAAGGTCGAGGCCATGGTCGATGCCGCGAAGGCCGCGGGCGCCCAGGTCCTGGCCGGCGGCCACCGCCTGACCGAAGACCGCTTCGCCCGTGGCCACTGGTACGCCCCGACCGTGCTCGCCGATGTCGACCACTCGATGGACGTGATGCGCCAGGAGATCTTCGGCCCTGTCGTCCCGGTGATGCGGGTCCAGGACTTCGACGAGGCGCTGAAGCTCGCCAACGACACGCGCTACGGCCTCTCCGCCTACGTCTTCACCCGCGACATGCGCCGGCTGATGCGACTGGTGCGAGAGCTGAATTTCGGCGAGATCTACGTCAACCGGCCCGGCGCCGATGCCGTCCACGCCCACCACGCCGGCCGCGGCGACAGCGGCCTCGGCGGCGAGGACGGCAAATACGGCATCGAGGGCTATCTCAGGAAGAAGACGATGTACGTCAACTGGGCCTGAGGGAGCTCGCGGCTCGAGCAGGCCGCAGGCCGGCAGCCGCCCCGATCCGCGGCTCGAGCAGGCCGCAGGCCGGCAGCCGCCCCGATCCGCGGCTCAGTTAGGCCGCAGGCCGGTAGCAGCCCCAGTCCGCGGCTCAAGTAGGCCAACGGCCGATAGCCGCCCCAGTCCGCGGCTCAAGTAGGCCAACGGCCGATAGCCGTCCCAGCTAAAGCGTCCTGAACGTAAGCCCGCCGTCGACCGTGATCACCTGGCCAACCGTGAAGGGCAGGCGGCCCTCGGCGAGCGTCGCCACCGCCTCGGCCACGTCCGCGGGCTCGCCCCAGCGGCGGATCGGCGTGAAGCCGTCCTGAATAAGCTGGCCCAGCCGCTCGGCCGAGGGGTCGGTCATGGGTGTCCTGACGATGCCGGGCCTGACCTCGTAGACGCCAATGCCCTCCGGGGCCAGCCGCAGCGCGAAGAGCCTGGTCAGCATGGCGAGCCCGGCCTTGGCGATGCAGTACTCGCCCCGATTGATCGAGACCACCTCGGCGCTGATCGACGAAATGGTGACGATCGACCGGTGTCCCTCCGCCGGCTGCCGCACCAGCCGTCGGGCCGCCGCCTGGGTCAGGAAGAACGTGCCCTTCAGGTTGATGTCGAGGCAGCGATCCCAGCTTGCCTCGCCAACCTCGAGCAGGTCGCCGCGCACCAGGGCCGACACGCCGGCATTGTTGACGAGGCAGGCGAGGGGGCCGAGCGCCGCCTCGACCTGGTCGAGCAGCGCCTCGTGCCCGTTGATCCGGGCGATGTCGAGCGGCACCAGCATCGCCCGCCGGCCCATGGCCTCGATCTCGGCGACGACGGCCGCCCCATCGGCGTCCGCCGCCACGTCGTTGACCGCGACATCGAAGCCGCTGCGGGCGAGGCGCAGCGCCACCCCCCGCCCGATGCCCCGCCGTGCCCCCGTCACCAGCGCCACCGGCATCACCCGCCCCCTCGTCCGCCGTTTCGGGATCTCGCTAGAGCTTCGCCCGCTCCTCCTCGACCAGCTCGAGCGCCATGCGCACGAGATTGAGCGAGGCCTCGCGGGTCATGAACCCGGCATGCGGCGTGAGCGTCACGTTGTCGAGGGCGAGGAGCGCATGGCCGTTCGGCAGCGGCTCCTCGACAAAAACGTCGAGTGCTGCGTGTCGCAGCCGGCCAGCCCGAAGGGCCTCGATCAGCGCCGCCTCGTCGAGCAGGGCACCCCGCGCCGTGTTGACCAGGATGGCCCCGGACTTCAGGCGGCCGATCCGGTCGGCATTCAGAAAGCCGCGGGTCGTTTCGTTGAGCGCCAGGTGCAGCGAGACGATGTCGGCCCGCGCCAGAAGATCGTCCAGCTCGACCGCCTCGGCCGGCAGCGCCGGATCGACCCCGCTCCGGTTCCAGGCCACGACCTGCATGCCGAGGCCGGCGGCCATCCGCGCCACCTCGCCGCCGATGCCGCCGGTGCCGACGAGCCCGAGCGTGCGGCCCTTGATCTCGAAGCTGTCGATCGGCTCGAACCGGCCGGCGCGCATCGAGCGGTCCATCAGGGCGATCCGCCGGACGGCGGCGAGCAGCATCGCGATCGTGTGCTCGGCGACGCTCCGGTCGCCATAGCCCTTGTAGTTGCGGACCGTGATGCCGAGCTCGGCCGCGGCCGCCAGATCGATGAAGCTCGCCGCACCGGTGCCGAGAAAGACGATCGCCTTCAGGTCCGGGCAGGCGGCCATGAGCGCCCGGTCGAATTGGGTGTGATCGTTCATGACGATCGTCCGGCCCTCGAGCAGCCGGGCCCTGGTCGCCGGATCGGGATCCCCGACATGCACCTCGAGATCGGGCACCAGATGACCGAGCTCGCCCCGGCGCAGCTCGTCGAGAAAGGGCGGGCAGTCGATGAACAAGGGTGGACGGGACATCAGGCGGTTTCCTCGCGTCTCGAAAGCTGTCAGCACCGACGACACGTCGTCGCCGGCACCCCCTTCTAGCGGCGGCGGCGACCCGGCGCAGCCCCGCACGGCACGTTCCCGTCGACGACGCATCACGGGTCCCGCTCACCTTGGCTGCGACGATTGTCTCTTTTCAAGCTAATGGAAGCTGGCATATGAAACTCATTGGTCGCACTGTCGACCGTTGGAACAACGCTAAAGTTGTGTCACAAGGATCATAATGAGCGTTCAGGTTGAAGATCGATCGAGAGCGCCGACGGTGGAGGGACCGCCCCCGCAATCCGGGACCTATCCCTACGGCTCGTCCTATCGCGACGATGAGCTCTCGCCGGTCAAATGGGCCTGGCATTTCGCCCGCCGCCATTTCTGGCTGATCGCCACCGTCGCGGTGATCGGCACGGTGCTCGCCGCCATGTTCGGCATGCAGCGGCCGACTCTCTACACGGCCACCGCCGAGATCGTCATCGATCCGACCGACACCCGTGCCTTCGGCCTCGACCCCGAGACCGGCGCCATCGGTGCCGATGCCACCACGCTCGAGACCCAGATCCGCGTGGCCCGCTCGCCCGATGTCGCCTATGCGGTGATGCGCCGCCTCCAGCTCGAGGAGCGCATGACGCAGGAGATCGCGGCGGCGGAGCAGGAGGGCACGACGCTCAACCCCGCCCTCGCCCCCTTCCACCGCGTCCTCGACCTCTTGCCGAGCGGCCTGCTCGTCGCCACCGGCCTCGCCACCGAGGTCGTGCAGCTCGAGATGGTCGACCGCGCCGACCAGGCCCGCCGCGCCGCCCTCGACTATCTCGACAAGGGCCTCGCCGTCCGCCAGAGCGGCCGCTCGATGGTCCTCTCGATCAGCTTCACCGCCGAGCATCCGGCCGAGGCGGCGCGCGCCGCCAACGCCTTCGCCGACGCCTATATCGAGCAGCAGCTCTCACAGAAGGTCGGCGGCACCACACGCGCCGCCTCCTATCTCGAGACGCGCCTCGGCGAGCTCGAGGAGCAGCTCCGGCTGGCCGAGGAGGGGATCAAGGACTACCGCGCCCAGAACCACCTGATCGAGACCGCCGGCCGCTCGCTCTCCGAGCAGGAGCTGTCGCAGCTCTCCACCGAGCTGATCCAGGTGCGCGCCGAGCGCGAGGACCTCGAAGGGCGCATCCGCTACGTCAAGAACCTGCGCGGCGGCAACACGCTCGAATCGGTCGGCGAGATCGTCAACTCGCCGCTCGTCGCCGCCCTCCTGCAGGAGCACATCCAGCTCAAGCGCCGCGAGGTCGAGCTCTTGAGCACCTATGGCGAGCGCCACCCGCAGGTCATGGCGCTGCGCGCCGACATGCAGTCGATCGTCAGCCAGATAAGCGCCGAGGCCGACCGCTACGTCTCCGGCATGGAGAACAACCTCTCGCTGCTCAACGCCAGGGCCGAGGCGATCCAGCAGGAAATGAACCGCGCCACCCAGGACAATGTCCGCCTGAGCCAGGCCGAGGTCGGCCTGCGCGAGCGCGAGCGCGAG
>CAYMTA010000153.1:0-5859 GCA_964393275.1 uncultured Geminicoccaceae bacterium
TCGAGCATCTCCGCCGCCAGCAGCGGCACGTCAACATCATCGGCCTCTTCGACGACCGGCGCGACCGCATACCCGACTACATCGCGGGCTATCCCGTGCTCGGCACCATCGATGACCTGCTGGTCTTCGCCCGCCAGCACCGCATCGACCAGGTCGTCGTCGCCCTGCCCTGGGGGGCGGAGGAGCGTCTGCTCGGCTGGCTCAAGAAGCTGAAGAGCCTGCCGGCCGACATCCGCCTCTGCCCGGACGTGATCGGCTTCCACCTGCCGCATCGGGGTGTGTCGCATATCGCCGGCGTGCCGCTGCTCAACGTCTTCGAGAAGCCGATCGCCGGCTGGGACGGCATCGTGAAGTCGGTCGAGGACCGCGTTCTCGCCTGCCTGATCCTGCTGCTCGTCTCGCCCTTGATGCTGTGCATCGCGCTCGGCGTGAAGCTCTCCTCGCCGGGGCCGGTGTTCTTCCGCCAGAAGCGCTACGGCTTCAACAACGAGATCATCGAGATCTTCAAGTTCCG
Source organism: uncultured Geminicoccaceae bacterium (assembly GCA_964393275.1). GTDB lineage: Bacteria > Pseudomonadota > Alphaproteobacteria > Geminicoccales > Geminicoccaceae > SLRI01. The sequence continues at coordinate 515 of CAYMTA010000153.1, forward strand.
CTCGATGCATGTCGACCGGGGCGAGGCCGGCATCGGGTCGGTCGAGCAGGCGCGGCGAGCCGACCCCCGCATCACGCCCTTCGGCGCCATCCTCAGGCGGACCAGCCTCGACGAGCTGCCGCAGTTCCTCAACGTCCTGCGCGGCGAGATGTCGATCGTCGGGCCGCGGCCGCACGCCGTGGCCCACAACGAGCAGTACGCCCAGCTCATCGACGAGTATCTCGCCCGCCACCGGGTCAAGCCCGGCATCACCGGCTGGGCGCAGGTCAACGGGCTGCGCGGCGAGACCGAGACCCTGGAGAAGATGGAGCGGCGGGTCCAGTTCGATCTGCATTACATCGAGAACTGGTCGCTGGCGCTCGATCTTCGTATCATCCTTTTGACCTTGCTCGTCGGCTTCAGCCACCCGAACGCCTACTGACGAGCACGACCGGGACGCGCCGTCCCGCCGAGCCCGGGAAGCGTCGTCCTTCGTGTGTGCCACGCCTGAAGCCTACATCGCTGCCATGCGTCTTCTGCCGGCGGGCGTCACGATCGTGACCAGCGGCCCGCCCGGCCGGCGCAACGGCTTCACCGCGACGGCCGTCTGCTCGGTCTCGGCCGACCCGCCGCATCTCCTCGTCTGCGCCAATCGCGGCATGGAGACCCATGCGACGATCCTCGAGACCGGCCATTTCGCCGTGAACGTGCTCAGCCACGGCCAGGAGGCGCTGGCCGACCGCTTCGGCGGGCGCCTCGGCATCGAGGGCGAGGCACGGTTCCAGGCCGCCGACTGGCACATGCTGGCGACCGGGGCCCCGATCCTGGCCTCGGCCTGCGCCGCCTTCGATTGCCGGGTCATCGATCGCCTCAGGGTCGCCACCCACGACATCATCATCGGCCTCGTGCTGGCGACGATCGACCACGAGGCGAAGGCGCCGCTCGCCTATCTCGACCGTGACTATGCTTTCTGCGTGCCGGCCGGCGGCCGCCACTGAGGGCCTTCCGCGTGCCAATCGGCGGCCGCCACCGAGCGCCGTGGCCGCTGTCAGGGCGCCGGTTCGTCGACCGCGAGCGGCTCGCGGCAATCGATGACCCAGACGTCGTAGACCGGGTGCTCGAGCGCCGAGATGCCCGGCGTCGAGGCGAACATCCAGCCGGTGAAGACCCTTCTGCTGCCGTCGCCGGACTCGACCTCGTCGATCTCGAGGAACGCGGCGCTCTCCGGCGGCTCGGTCGGCGGCGTCTCGAGGCAGGCCCGGGCGCGGATGGCGAGGCTGCCGAAGCGAATCTCCTCGCCGATCCTGAGCTCGAGCACGCTGACCCTGGCGGTCACCTTGTCGAGCCCCTGCAGCACCACCACGCCGTTCTCGAGGGTCGGCTCGGCCATGGCCCCGCCGAGCCCCGCCAGCAGCAGGGCAAGGACGAGGGCCACCCTTTTCATTGTGCGGGTGCCGCGGGGGCGCTCCCGCCCCCATTGGGTGCGGGCGCCGCGGGGAAGGCTTCGCCGCCGTCGGCCTTGGGTGCCGCGGGAGCGCTGCCGCCGCCACTGGCCTGGCTGAAGATGAACTGGCCGAGCAGGTCCTCGAAGTTCACCGAGGACTGGGTGAAGGTGATCTCGTCGCCGTTCTTCAGGACCGCCTCGTCGCCGCCCGGCACGATGGCCAGATACTTGCCGCCGAGCAGGCCGGCGCTGACCACCGCCGCCGTGCTGTCCGCCGGCAGCTCGACCGAGGAGGCGACGCTGAACCTCACCACCGCCCGGAACGAGACCGGGTCGAGGCTCTGGGCCAGCACCTGGCCGACCTTGATGCCGCTGATGCGCACCGCCCCGCCGACATCGAGCCCGTCGATCCGGTCGAACTTGGCGGTCAGCGCATAGCCGCCGGGATCGCCGACATCGGCGCGCGCGTAGGCCCAGACGAAGAAGCCCACGGCCACCAGGAGGACCAGGGCTCCGAGCAGGCTCTCGACGACGTTTCGCTTCATGAGGCAGGTCTCCGGGCTACGTGGCGGCGGACCGCGGCGCTCACGCCACGTCCAGCACGGCAGGCTCGAGGCCGAGCAGGCCGCGGGCGAAGGCATCGGCCGCGAATGGCCGAAGGTCGTCGATCCCCTCGCCGACGCCGACCGCGTGTACCGGCAAACCGAAGCGCTCGGCAAGAGCCACCACCACCCCGCCCTTGGCCGAGCCGTCGAGCTTGGTGACGACGAGGCCGCTGACATCGACCATGGCCTGGAAGATCTCGACCTGGTTGTGGACGTTCTGCCCGGTCGTCGCATCCACGACCAGGAGCACGTCGTGCGGTGCCAGGGGCTCGAGCTTCCTGATCACCCGGACGATCTTGGCGAGCTCGGCCATCAGCTCGGCCTTGTTCTGCAGCCGCCCGGCCGTGTCGATCAGGAGCACGTCGAAGCCTTCCCGCCGGGCCCGCGCCAGGGCGTCGTAGGCGAGCCCCGCCGCGTCGGCGCCGGCCGCCGCCGTCATCACCGGGCAGCCATTGCGGCTGCCCCAGATCTCGAGCTGCTCGACCGCCGCCGCGCGAAACGTGTCGCAGGCCGCCATCAGCACCCGCCGGCCGGCCTGCATCTGCTGCTTGGCGAGCTTGCCGATGGTCGTCGTCTTGCCGACGCCGTTCACCCCGCAGACCAGGATCACCTGCGGCCGGGCCTCCCGGCGCACCGGCAAGGGGGCCGCCACCGGCGCCAGCACCCGGGCGATCTCGACCGCCAGCGCCGTCCGGATCTCGCCGTCGGTCACCTCCTTGCCGAAGCGCCCCCGGGCGATCGCCTGGACCATTTTGGCCGAGGTGGCGACGCCCAGATCGGCCATGATCAGGGCCTCCTCGAGCTCCTCCAGCGTCTCCTCGTCGAGCCGGCGCCTGGTGAAGATGCCGGCGATGCTGCCGGTCAGCGCATTGGACGAGCGCGCCAGCCCCTGCCGCAACCGCCCGAGCCAGCCACCGGCGGGCGCCGGCGCTTCCACGGGTGCGGAAGCGGGCACAGGTGCCGCGACGGGCGCAGGTGCCGCGACGGACACTGGTGCCGCATCGGGCGCCTCGGCGGTCCCGGCGGCCGGCGCCTCGGCCGGCGCCTTGTCCCCGCGCCAGAGCCGTCCGAGCCAACCCTTCTTCCCTTGCTCACTCAAGCCAGCACCACTCCATCCTCGATGCCTTCCCGCTCGACCCGCCCGACCAAGAGCCCCGCCTCCATGTCCGTCACCGCCACCAGGGCCAGCGTGCCGGCCGGTGCCGGCTCGGCCAGGCGGATGGGGGCGAACTCCTCGGTGTGGCCGCGATTGCCGCGCTCGACCAGCACCCGGCGGCGGCGACCGACCTCGCCGATCAGGAATCGGTCGAGCGCCGCCTCGCCCTTGGCCCGCAGGCGGGCGGCCCGCTCCTTGACCAGGGGCCTCGGCACCTGCGGCATGCGCGCCGCCGGCGTGCCGGGGCGGGGCGAATAGGGGAAGACATGAAGATAGGTAAGCCCGGCCTCGGCGACGAGGGCGAGCGACCGCTCGAACATCGCCTCGTCCTCGGTCGGAAAGCCGGCGATCAGGTCGGCGCCGAAGACGATGCCGGGTCGGGCCGCCCGCAGCCTCAGGCAGAGTCCGATCACGTCGGCCCGCAGATGCCGCCGCTTCATCCGCTTGAGGATCAGGTCATCGCCCGCCTGCACGCTCAGATGGACATGCGGCATGAGGCGCGGCTCGCTCGCCAGATGGGCGAGGAGCTCGTCGTCGATCTCGGCCGGATCGAGCGAGGAGAGCCGGAGCCGCGGCAGCTCCGGCACGGCCTCGAGGATCATGCCGACCAGCCGGCCGAGCGGCGGCCGCTCCTCGAGCTCGCGGCCGAACGAGGTGAGATCGACGCCGGTCAGCACGACTTCCTTGTAGCCGGCGCGGGCGAGCTGGCGGACCCGACCCAGCACCTCGGCCGCGGGCACGCTTCGGCTGTTGCCCCGGCCATAGGGAATGACGCAGAAGGTGCAGCGATGGTCGCAGCCGTCCTGCACCTGGACGAAGGCGCGGGTGTGCTGCTCGAAGCCCTCGACGCCCTGGCCCGAGGTCCGCTCGAGCGCCATGATGTCGCCGATCACGGGTGCCCTGGGCTCGGCCGAGGCGAGGCCCTGCCACGTCTCCGGCCGGAGCTTCGTGTCGTTGCCGACCAGATGGTCGACCTCGGCGAGCCCCGCATAGGCCTTGGGCGTGATCTGCACGGCGCAGCCGGTGACCACGATCCGCGCCTGCGGCCGCTCGCGCCGCGCCCGGCGGATCGCTTGGCGCGCCTGCCGCTCGGCCTCGGCGGTGACGGCGCAGGTGTGGACGATGACCAGATCCTCGAGCCCGGCCTCGCTGGCGTGGCGGCGCATCACCTCGGATTCGAAGATGTTGAGGCGGCAGCCGAAGGTGACGACGTCGATGGCGCTCATATCCAAAAAGCTCAGCGGCCGATGGTGGCGGGATCGAAGCTGCCGGAGAAGCTGATGGCATAGGAGCCGCTCATCCGGACCGGACCCTCCCCGGCCCAGGCGACCTCGAGCTCGCCGCCATCCAGCTCCAGCACGGCGCGCTCGGCCACGAGGCCACGGCGGACCGCCGCGACCAAAGCGGCGCAGGCGCCGCTGCCGCAGGCGAGGGTCAGCCCGGCGCCCCGCTCGAACACCCGAAGCCGCAGCCGGTCCGGCGCCAGCGCCCGCGCGAAGCCGATATTGGCGCGCTCGGGAAAGAGCGCGTGCCGCTCGAGCGCGGGCCCCAGCTGCTCCACGAGATCGACGTCGTCGACGAACAGAACGGCATGAGGGTTGCCCATCGAGAGCGCCACCGCCGGTGGCAGGCCCGCCACGCCCAGATCGATGCCGAGCGTGTCGGCCGGCCCGGCGAGCGGCACGTCCCTCCAGTCGAAGCGCGGGGCCGGCATGTCCACCGCGATCCGTCCGTCGTCGAGCAGGCGGCTCGCCAGCACGCCCGCCGATGTCGCCAGCGTCACCTGCCGCCGGTCGAGCTCGCGGCCGACCAGGGCCGCGACGCAGCGGCTGGCATTGCCGCAGGCGCCGGCCTCGGAGCCGTCGGCGTTGAAGAAGCGGAGCGCCACGTCGGCCCGGTCGCTCGCCTCGATCAGGACGAGCTGGTCGAAGCCGATCCCGCGATGCCGGTCGCCGAGGCGCCGCACCAGGTCGGCGTCGAGCGGCGGGGCACCACGCCGGCCGTCGAGGACGACGAAGTCGTTGCCGAGCCCGTGCATCTTGAGAAAGCTGATCATGCGCTGCGGCATAAGGCGAAGCGGCGGCAAAGGCAATTGCCCGGCCGGCGTCATGCCGGCGGCCTCGGCCGAGTCCCAGAGCGGATCGAGCCGGAGCGCCTGCTT
>CAYMTA010000154.1:0-5752 GCA_964393275.1 uncultured Geminicoccaceae bacterium
ATGTGCTTTGAGCGGCTGACCATCTATCGCGGCATGGCCCATGAAGCGGCTGCCTGAGGGCCCCGAAGTGGTAGCTTGGACAGGTCGTTTGATTGCCCCGTCCACAGTTGAGCAAGCCTGCGAAATGGCGACAGGCAATCCGCGGGCCGGCCTAGGGATACTGCTCGAGCCAAGTGATGAAGAGATCCGTCATCGCGTCGATCGCAGGGTCGATCAGGACGTCGGGACGGGGCACCCCTGGCGGTCGGGGGGCGTTGCCGAAGAATCCGCGCCCGAGGAGCTTCGACGCCATGTAAAGATGTCCAAACTGCGACACCGATGGCCGCAACCGGGCGGCGAACGCGGAGCGGTTCGACACGGTCGTTCCGTTCAGGACGCCGCCGTACGCTTCGATGAAGTCGCGCGTGGCGTGCATCCGGCTGACGCCTGACGCGGATTTGGTCAACCGGTAGTATCGGCGCAGGTTCTCCGACAGCGTGCCGGTGAGTCGGATAGTCTGCATGAGTTGGCTCGACGGGCCGGCGCCGGGATTAAGGCCTCGGCGCATGGCGAACGCGTCGAGATCGCCACGCAGGTCGTCGTCACCTGCGAACTTCGTGAAATAGTCCTTCTGGCTGAGCGGTTTCGCGGGCGGCGTAAACACAGTGTCCACCACCCACTCGGCAGCCGCCGACCCGACGTCGCCCGCCCATGTCGCCCACTCCTCATTGGGCACCGTCGTGGCGCTGAACAGTCCCGGTAGATGCTCCACATTGTGCGGGCTCATCATCGCATCGATGCCGGTCAGAAGGTGACTGACGTCAGTCTGTCCCACGACGTCGCTCGCCTTGAGCGCGGCCATCAAACCCGCCCCGAGCTGCAGCTCTGGATTGGCGGCCGGGGGCCAGGCCGGGTTCTCCATGACGGCGTCCCACACCGAGTGCCGCTTTAGGCTCCAGGACCCGCTGCCGAAATAAACCTGCCGGAGAGCCGACAGCACCTTCGGCGCGTCGGCCGGCTTCGTCAGCTTCAGACGCGTCTCCAGGCAGTGCACCAGAAAGATATATTCGTCCATGTTGGAGGCGCGCGAAAGGGTGTCGCAAGGATCGGTGCCTCTCGCCGGCGCCGCGGTGAACGAGAGTCGCACAGAACGATTGCGCGCGCGCCCCTCGGGCGTCGCATTCGTATCGATGAAGGTCGAGGTCGGGATAGGGATGTCGAACAGGATCTTGCGCCGCACCTCCCTCGGAAGAGCCGAGAGCACCGTGTCGGCGCGAGCCCGGCGCAGCAAAACGTTCTCGGGTTGCGTGCCGGTGCAGTCGGTGAACGCCGCCACCTGAATCTTGATGGACGGATCGCCGGCCATGATCGAAAGCGCACGCTGCCATTCCGGATCGCTTGTCGTATCGGGCGGCAGGTTCGCGCTGCCGACGGCGAAGTCCATCACGTCGAGCTGGCTGATGGTGGACAAGGTCAACACGACGTTGGTTGCGAGGATGCCCGCTGGCGTGCGCGACTGAGCCGCCTCGGCGCGGGGACGCGCCGGGCAGGCTGGCGCCCGCTGGATTCGGACGCCGGAGCCGCGCTGCTGCAGGACGTGGGTCAACTCGTGTGCGAGGAGCCGCCGGCCGCTCTGCGTGTGGGGCGCGTACGCTCCGGCGCGGAAGGCGATGTCACGACCGACCGTGAACGCCAGCGCATCGAAGCGCCGAGCTGCAACGTCGGTCTCCCGATCCGCGTGCACACGGACGTTGCCGAAGCTCTGGTGGAAACGGCGCTCGAAGAAGCCGCGAACACCTGGTTCGAGCGGCACCCCGGGTCCGAGCGGGCGGCCAATATGGGCCTCCGCATTCGGCACGGCTGACGGTTCGGCGCTTCCGGCCTCTTTCCTTTGCAGGATTTCTCCTTCCTCGCTCTCGCAGGCAGCGCACTTGGGGCTGATCTGCTCCGGCGCCATCGAGATTGAAGGCATCGTGTCTGGCATGCGCATCACCCGCTCGGCCATGGCGTCAGCCTCTTGCTCCAGCGGGTCATCGACCGATCCGATCGAGAGTTTTTGCTGCATGGTCCCAAGCTGGGCGCTGTGAACAGACAGGGGCTGAACGTGCCCTGATCGTTCAGGTGTGGATAAAGGGACTTTGCTGAAATCCGATGAGCGGCCGCGCGGCGATTGGGCCGTTGTTGTCTCCAGAGTGACGCTTCGCTCGAGGTCACGGATCGGCGGGCTCTCGGGCTCACCCCGAGCTTGCCGAGCGAGCAACCGCTGCATTGCCTGGTTGCCGATCGCGCATTGAAACAGCTGCGCCAGCTCGAAGGTGTCGTTGCGAGGTTGCTGCTCGAGGAGCGATGGGCGGCGGGGCACCACCCTGCTAGTCGAAACGTCGGCTGCCTTGGCTTGTTGCTTAGCAATTGTCGGAGCAAACAGCACGCTTCCTCCCCAATGCCAGAGCGCAATGCCGCCAACCTATGCCTTGGCCCTGCGCCTCGCTCGCGCGGCTGGCTCATGGGCCTCCACCCCACCACAGCGAGGCGACGAGGTGGCATCCGCTCTCAGCTCACCTGGATTCACCAGATGGAGGCTTTCGAGGCTCAATAATGCGTCTTCGCGCCTAATCTGGGCAAGCGATGATTGGCACCATCGGACGTTTCCGCCGCATGGAGCCGCGTCATCGGGCATGCTCCGCAGCTTCGGGCAGCGCTGGACGGCTCTCGGCCGATCATGGACGCGTCTCGCTGAAATCGAAGGGCGCTCGCGAGACGTAAACGCCAACCTCAGCGACGCCGCTCAAAAAAAGCTCTGCGGGTCGATATCCACCTGAAGCCGCAGCGCACCCGGCAGGCGCAGCGGCTCGAGCCATTGGGCGATCTTGTCGGGGAGGTCGGGGTCGGGGGGGGATTTGAGGAGGATGCGCTCGCGCCAGCGGCCGCGGAGCAGAGCGAGCGGGGCGGGGGCGGGGCCGAGGACGTGCCAGCCCTGGTGGTCGGGTGCCGAGCGGGCGAGCTTTTGCGCCTCGTGCTTGACCAGCTTGGCATCGGGGCCGGCCAGGATCAGGGCGGCGAGGCGGCCGTAGGGCGGCATACCGGAGAGCTCGCGCTCCTCGCGCTCGGCGGCCATGAAGGCGGCGCGGTCGCCCTGGGCAAGTGCTTCCATGACCGGGTGATCGGGCAGATGGGTCTGGATCAGGACGCGGCCAGGCCTCGATTCGCGGCCGGCGCGGCCTGCCAGCTGGTAGAGCATCGAGAAGGTGCGCTCGGCGGCCCGGGGATCGCCGCCGGCGAGGCCGATATCGGCGTCGACCACGCCGACCAGGGTCAGGTCCGGGAAGTGGTGGCCCTTGGCGATGAGCTGGGTCCCGATCAGGATGTCGATGCGCCGCTCCAGCATGGCGGCGACGAGGCTCGCCGCACTGGCGGCACTTGTCACGGTATCGCTGGTCATCAGCGCGGTTCGGGCTTCGGGGAAGAGGGCCCGGGCCTCCTCCTGGACGCGCTCGACGCCTGGGCCGGAGACGGCGAGGCTGTCCACCGCGCCGCAGTCCGGGCAGTGGCCGGGCCGATGCTGGCCGTAGCCGCAATGGTGGCAGGTGAGGCGCTGGCCGAAGCGGTGCGAGACGAGCCAGGCCGAGCAGTTGGGGCAGCGAAAGCGAAAGCCGCAGGCGCGGCAGATGGTCAGGGGCGCGTAGCCGCGGCGGTTGAGGAAGAGCATGGCCTGCTCGCCCTGCTCCAGGGTCGAGGCCAGGGTCTGGCGCAGCACCGGGGCGAGGAAGGCGCCCCTGGGCGGCTTGTCGCGGCGGAGATCGACCAGGGCGATGGCCGGCCTGGTCCTGGCGGCGAAGCGGCCCTCGACGGTGATGTGGGTCCGGGCGAGGCCCAGGGTCTCGAGCGACGGGGTGGCGGAGCAGGTGACGAGGCGGGCGCCCTGCAGCGCTGCCCGCAGGCGCGCCACGTCGCGGGCGTCGTAGATGACGCCGTCCTCCTGCTTGAAGCTGGTGTCGTGCTCCTCGTCGATGACGATGAGGCCGAGCTCCGGCAGCGGCAGGAAGAGGGCCGAGCGGGCGCCGACGACGACCGGCGCACGGCCGGCGGCGGCCAGCTTCCAGGCGCGGCGGCGCTGGACCGAGGTGAGGCCGGAATGCCAGAGCAGGGGCGCCGCGCCGAAGCGGGCGGTGAAGCGGTCGAGCCACTGGGCGCCGAGCGCTATCTCGGGCAGCAGCACCAGGGTCGAGCGGCCCTGCGCCAGGGTGGCGGCGATGGCCTCGAGGTAGATTTCGGTCTTGCCGGCGCCGGGCAGGCCCTCGAGCAGCACCTCGCCCTCGGTGCCATCCGCGAGGGCGGCCAAGAGCTCGGCGGTGGCCTGCGCCTGGGCCGGGCTCAACCGGGCCGGGTCGGGTGGGTGGTAGAGGGGCGGATCGGGCAGGCCGGGCTCGACCGTGAGGCTCTCGAGCACGCCCTTCTCGACCAGCGTCTTGACGACGCCGGCGGAGACGCCGGCGGCCCGGGCGAGTGCTGCCGCCGGCTGCGAGCCGCCGCTGGCGAAGGCGGCGAGCACGGCCTGCTGCTTGGCCGAGAGCGGCATGGTGGCGCCGGTGGGGGCGAGGACGGTGCGCGCCGGCTCGGCCTCGAAGGCGGCCGGGGTGCTGAGGACGAGGCGGAGAACGGAGCCCAGGGGCGTCACCGTGGCCCGGGCCACGGCCTCGACCAGCCGGCGGAGCGGGGCGGGCAAGGGCGGCTGGCCGAGCACGGCGTGCACCGGCTTCAGGCGGGATTCGGCGACCGGCCGGGCGCTGCCGCGCTCCCAGACGACGCCGACCACGCGGCGCGGGCCGAACGGCACCACGACATAGCTGCCGAGCGGCGGCGGCGATGCCTCGAGCTCGCCCTCGAGCCGGTAGTCGAAGCAGGTCGGCAGCGGCATCGGCAGGAGGACGGAGGCGGTCTGCAGGGTCATCGGATCCGGCGGATGGTGCGGCGTGCGCTGGTGAGTGCTAGCATGGCAGGCCCTTCAGCATAAGCCGCACCGGAGAAAGGCTCTGCTCGCCTTCGCCCTGCCCGATCTGGAGACGGCGTTCGCCGGCTGGTGCGGCTGGCTCGCCCACGAGCGGCGGGCGGCGGCCAGGACGCAGCTCGGCTATCGCCGGGATCTGGCCGCGTTCGTCGCCTTCCTGGCGGAGCACCAGGGCGGCCCGGTCGGGCTCGCGGCCATCGCGGACTTGGCCCCGCAGGGCTTTCGCGGCTGGCTCGCCTGGCGGCTCAGCCAGGGCTACGCCAAGAGCTCGACCCAGCGGGCGGTGGCCGCCGTGCGCGGCTTTCTCGATTTTCTCGATACGCGCCACGGCATCCACAACCCGGCGCTCCGGGCGATGCGGGCACCAAGAGCCCGGCGTCCCCTGCCGCGACCCCTGGCGGTGGCGGAGGTCGAGGAGCTGACCGATGCCGCGGCGAGCGCCGACCAGCCGGCCTGGGTGCTGGCCCGGGACACGGCCCTGCTGCTGCTGCTCTACGGCGCGGGCCTGCGCATCGGCGAGGCGCTGGCGCTTCGGGTAGGCGGTCTGCCGGCGGCCGGCGAATCCACGCTGCGGGTCACGGGCAAGGGCAGCAAGGTCCGGCTGGTGCCGCTTCTGCCGGTGGTCGGCGAGGCGCTGGCGGTCTATCGCACGGCCTGCCCGCATCCCTTGCCCCTGGACGGCCCGCTCTTTCGCGGCGTGCGCGGCGGACCGCTGCAGCCGGCCGTGGTGCAGCGGCGGGTGCGCGAGCTGAGAAGGGCGCTGGGCCT
>CAYMTA010000155.1:0-5609 GCA_964393275.1 uncultured Geminicoccaceae bacterium
ACCTGCTGGAACTTCTGCGGGTTCTTGAGGAACTCGACGATCTCCTGCAGCTCCTCCTTGGCCTCGTCGATGCCGGCGACGTCGGAGAAGGTCACCCGGCCGTGCTTCTCGGTCAGAAGCCGGGCCCGGCTCTTGCCGAAGCCCATGGCCTTGCCGCCGCCCGACTGCATCTGGCGCATGAAGAAGATCCAGACCCCGATCAGGAGCAGCATCGGGAACCACGAGACCAGCACGCCGAGCAGCGACGGCATGTTGTCGTCGTTGGGCTGGGCGCTGATCCGCACGTCGTTCTTGGTCAGCCGGTCGACGAGGTTCGGGTCATAGGGCGCGTAGGTGGAGAATTGGCGACCGTCGGCGAAGGTGCCGGAGATCGAATCCCCCTTGATGGTGACCTCGTTGACCCGTCCGGCCTCCACCTCCGAAAGAAAATCGGAGAAGGCCATCGAGGTCTGCGGCCCGCGCGACGACGGACCCTGGAAGAGGTTGAAAAGGGCGATCAGCAACAGGCCGATGATAATCCAAAGGGCCAGGTTCTTGCTGAAGTTGTTCACGTGCGAGCCTCGCAACTGGCGATCGTTGGAAAGTCGTCGACTGCCCGAGGCCCGACCGGCAACGCGCCGAGAGAGATCGGAGCGTCGACGCTCCCGTATGCTTTACCCAAGATAAGGCAATTATTCGTTGAAGCAACAGACCCAAGGTGCGGATCCGACCGCCGTCATGGTATGCGCCGGACGAAAGATCAGGTCGAGCGCCGGGCGCAGCGCCGGATCGACATAGGGGCCGAGCGCCAGAACTCGCCCATCGCGCGAAACGAGCGGCAGGCCGGCGAGGACCAGCGCCGGCAGGGCCGCCGCCTCCACCATGTCCCTGTCGGCGAGCCATTGGCGAAGAATTCGTGAACCGGACCCGCCCTGCCCCGCCGGACGCAGGCGCGGCGCTTCACCGGCTCCCCGCCAGTCGATGCGAAATCGTCCGTCCCAGAGCGTTCGCCCGGGCTGGAGCGCGCTCTCTGCCGGCAGGCCACGCCGCTCGCGCAGAATCCGCAAGCTCGCGCCTTGGCGCTCGACCAGGGTGGCGCCGAGCGAGACGCGCGGCGACGAAGGGTCGCAGAGCCAGGCATCGAGCCGGGCGAGCGAGCGGCCGCGCGGCACGAGCGCCCGACCGCCGACCGCGGCGACCAGGTGGCCGAGGAGCCGGCGACGTTCGTCCGGACCGAGCCCGGCGAGCGCTTCGGCGGCAAGATCGACGAAGCCCGCCGGATGCGGCCGCGCATGGCTCGCCAGGACACGGGCGAACCTGCGCTCCTCGTCGGCCAACGCGGCGGCATCGCCGGGCGCCACCGGGAGGTCGCCCGAGGCCCGCGCCCTGGCCCGCCAGAAGCGCGGGTCCCGGTTGCTCGGGTCCTCGAGCCAGGCGACGGACCTCGACCGGAGCAGGGCGCGCAGCCGTGCCGGCTCGACCGGCAAAAGCGGCCGCAGCAGACGGACGGCGCGCAGCTCCCGGATCGGCGCCATGCCGACCCGGCCGCGCCAGCCGCTGCCGGCGGCCTCGCGCATCGCCACGGTCTCGCGCTGGTCGGCCGCATGATGGGCGACCACGAGATGCAGCATCCCGGCCCGCTCGGCCGCGCTTTCCAGCAGGGCGTAGCGCCGGTCCCGTGCCGTCGCCTGGATGGCGGCGGCCGGCCACGCGGCCGTGACCCGCAGCACCTCGGTGGCGATGCCGAGCGCTTCGAGCCGCTGCCGCGCAAGGTCCGCCTCCATGGCGGAGCCGGGCCTGAGGCCGTGGTCGATGACGAGCGCCAGGAGCCGCCCCTGGCGCGCCGCCACCCACTCCCGCAGCAGCAGGGCGAGCGCCATGCTGTCCGGCCCGCCCGACACGCCGGCGGCGAGGGCCGGCTGGCGCTCGAACGGTCCGAGCGCTGCCATGAGCGCCGCGAACTCGGCGTCGCCGAGCGGCGCCGGTGCCGAACGAGGCGGCGGCTCAGCCGCAGCCGGCGGCGCGGCTCTCACGCGCCCTGGCCTGCTGCAGCGCCGGCGAGGCGTTCGGGTAGCGCCGCTCCATCTCGATGAAGGTCTGGCAGGCGCGCGTCTGGTCGCCCATCGCCGCCAGGGCCGTGCCGAGCTTGAGCAGGTTGTCCGGCGCCCGCGGCGCTTCCGGCCCGAAGCTTCGATAATTGCCGGCGAAGGTCGCGGCGGCGGTGGCGAAATCCTCGCGGGCGAGCTGCGATTCGCCGACCCAGTAGGCGGCGACGGGGGCCTGCGGGTCGTCCGGGAAGTCCTCGAGCCAGCGGCCGAAGGCGACCTCGGCGGCCCCCCAGTCGCCGGTCTGCAGCAGGTCGAGCGCCGCGGTGAAGCGCTCGGTCGAGGTTCCCTCGAGCGCCGCGGCCGGAACGGTGCCGGTCGCCCCCTTGGCAGCGGGCTGCGGCAGGCCGAGCACGGCGTCGCGCGGGATGGTGCCGAGCACGTAGCCCTCGCGCGCCGACGGGTCGGGCTCGACCTCCGCCGCTGGTGCAGGGGCACCGGATGCCCCGGAAGCGACCAGCGCCGGCCCGACCGAGGCCGCATCCGCCGCCGGCTGCCCCGCGGTCGCCGATGGTGCCGCCGACGGGTCCGCCGGCGGCTGATCGAGCGCCATCAGCCGTCGATCGAGATCGGCGACCAGGGTGTCGATCCGCTGGCGCGTCCGCTGGTCCTGGAACTCCGCCTCCTCGAGCCGCCCGGTCAGCCGCCGCACCTCCTCCTCGAGGGCGGCGATCCGGTTCTGCAGGACGGCGATGGCCCGCCCCTCGCCCGGCTCGCCCGCCAGGGCAGCGGCCGGCGGCTGGAGCGGCGGCTGCGCCGGGGCGGCGCGCTCGATGCGCAAGGGTTGCGGGTCCTGGGCCAGGGCCGGCGCGAAGCCGACGAGACAAAAGGTGAGGCAGGCAGCGACGCGCAAGGACATGATGCGGGGTGACTCCCGAAGGCTGACCGGGCGTCGATGCTAGCAGGTCGAGCCGAGCCGAGGCTAGGCGCTTCGCCTCCGGCGCGGCGGTCTTCCGGGACGGGCGGCCTAGTTGACGAGGTTGATGACCGTGACCACCCGCCGGTTCTGCGCGTAGGCGGTCTCGTCGCGGCCCGGATCGACCGGCCGCTCCTCGCCGTAGGAGATGGTCAGCAGGCGGTCGGGGGAGACGCCGAGCGCGGTCAGGTAGTTCTTGACCGCGGTCGCCCGCCGCTCGCCCAGCGCCAGGTTGTACTCGCGCGTGCCGCGCTCGTCGGCATGGCCCTCGATCGTCACGGTGATCGCCGGATACTGGAAGAGCCAGGCGGACTGCCGGTCGAGCGTGGCGCGGGCGGCGTCGTCGAGCGTCGTGCTGTCGAAGCCGAAGAAGACGCGATCGCCGACATTGATCTCGAAGTCCTGCTGCGAGCCCGGCGCCCCGCTGGCGAAGACGTCCTGGCTCGACATGTCCGAGCCGCCCATGCCGCCGCTGCCGTCGCCGAGCTCGGTCGGGGCGCCGCTGGCCCCGCCGGCGCCCATGCCGGCGACATCGCCACCCGCCTGGCCGTCGCCGCCGAGCGTGTCCTCGGGCGTCGAGCTGCAGGCGGCGAGCAGGAGCAGGGCCGCCGGTAGGATGACGAGAAGCGGTCTCATGGGCTGACACCTCGTGGCAGGAGGATGTGGCGCGGGCGCCGGGGACGAAGGGAACGGGACCGGCCCTGCGGCACGGCGGCCTCTGGTGGATACGTGGCCGGCCTCAAGGAATCAAGCCGGACCAGGCCGGGTCAGACGCGTCGAGCGGCGTCGGCAGCTCGCGCTCGTTGTAGCCGGTGATGTCGATCGTCATCAGCCGGGAGCGGTCGGACGTCGGGTCCTCGCGGGTGAAGACGATGATCCGCCCGTTGGGTGCCCAGGCCGGGCTCTCGTCGAGGAAGCTTCTGGTCAGGAGCCGCTCGTTGGCGCCGTCCGGCTCCATGATGCCGATGTGGAAGTAGCCGCCCTGGATCTTGGTGAAGGCGATCAGGTCGCCGCGCGGCGACCAGGCCGGGCTGCCGTAGCGGCCCGTGCCGAAGCTGATGCGCTGCACGTTCGAGCCGTCGCGGTTCATGGTGTAGAGCTGTGGGGCACCGCCGCGATCGCTGTTGAAGACGATGCGGTCGCCCTTCGGGCTGAAGCTCGGCGAGGTGTCGATCGCCGGCGACTGGGTGAGCTGGGTGGTCCGCCTCGTCGCCGGGTCGAAGGAGAAGATGTCGGAATTGCCGTCCCTGGCCACGGTCAGCAGGAGGACGCTGCCATCCGGCGCGAAGCGCGGCGTGAACGACATGCCGGGGAAGTCGCCGAGCGGGGCGGAGCGGCCGGTCACCAGATCGAGCATCATGATCTGCGGCACGGGTGTGCGCAGCACAAAATAGGCGACACGCCGGCCGTCCGGGGCGATCTGCGGCGTCAGCACGAGCTGGCTGCCGTCGGTGAGGAAGCGGTGGTTGGCGCCGTCCTGGTCCATGACGGCGAGCCGCTTCACGCGCCGCGTGCGCGGCCCGGTCTCGCTGACATAGACGATCCGGGTGTCGAAATAGCCGGCCTCGCCGGTCAGCCGCTCATAGGCGACATCCGAGATCTGGTGCGCGGCACGGCGCCAGCCATCGGCGGCGAGGTCGTAGCGGAGACCGCGGAGCTGGCTGCCGCTGAAGACGTCCCAGAGCCGGAACTCGATCGTCAGCCGGTTGGGGGTCGGCCTCGAGACGGTGCCGGTGATCAGCGCCTGGGCGTTGATCGGGCGCCACTCGGCGAAGCGCGGCGTCTGGCGCAGGCTCTCCGGATCCTGGATGTAGGCGCGCCGGTCGATCACCCGGAAAAGCCCGGAATTCTCGAGATTGGCCTGGATCACGTCGGCCACGGCGAGACCGATGTCGCGCGTCGGGACATCGTCGCCGGCGAACGGGCTGATGGCGATCGGGATGGGCTCGACGACACCCTTGGTGATGTCGAGCCGCACCTGCGAGGCGGCGCCGCGCGGCAGGGCGAGGAGGCCGAGGCCGGCGCCGGCGCCGGCCAGCACGGTCCGTCGCGTCGCCCCGCTCGATCGAACAAATCCAGGCAAATCAGCCACTCAGCGCGTCCCCGGGAGAGAAGGTGAGAACCATGTCGCGCCAGACCGTGTACTTCTCGGCCGGCAGATCGAGACGGCAGCTCAGGACCGCGCGCCTGGCGCTCTCGGCCACCGTGCGGAACCCGCTGTCGGCGTCGAGCCGGCCGCTTTCCTCGATGCTCACGTCGCGCACCGTGCCGTCGGCCTCGAGCTGGATGCGCAGGCTGACGCGCATCGCCTCGATGCCCGGCACGCCGATCGGCACGTTCCAGCAGCGCTCGATCTGCCGGCGGATGCCGGCGAGCTCGCTCGCCGAAAGGGTCACGGGCCCCGCCACCGCCGCCGGCGGCGTGGTTCGCGCCTCCACGGCATTGCCCGTGCCGGCCCGCTTCTCGGGCGCCTCGACGCGCCGGCTCTGCTGCTCGACGCTCCGCAGGAGCGCATTGAAGTCGTCGTCGTCCTTGGCGACCGGGGCCGGCGCCGGCTCCGCCTTCTTCGGCGGTGGCGCCTCCGCCTTCTTCGGCTTGGCGGGCGGCTC
>CAYMTA010000156.1:0-5576 GCA_964393275.1 uncultured Geminicoccaceae bacterium
GGCTGCAGGAAGGAGGGCTGTCATCATGACGACCTACGCGACCAGGCTGCTCAGCCGCAAGGAAATCGCCGTCGAGACGCTGGAGTTCCATTTCGAGAAGCCGGCGGGTCTCGTCTACACGGCGGGGCAATGGGGCGACATCACGCTGATCGATCCACCCGAGACCGATGCGGAAGGGAACACGAGGGGCTTCACCATCGCCAGCGCGCCCTACGAGGCCGAGCTGATCATGGCGACCCGGCTGCGCGACACCGCGTTCAAGCGCGTTCTGCGGAAGATGGAGATCGGCACCGCGTTCTCGCTGGTCGCGATCGGCGGCTCGTTCACGCTGCACAAGGACGCCAGCATTCCCGCGGTGTTCCTTTCCGGCGGCATCGGCGTGACGCCGGTGCGCAGCATCGTTCTGCAGGCCACCCACGACAGGCTGCAGCATCGCATCTACGCCTTCTATGCCAATCACACCCCGGCGAATGCCGCGTTTTTGGGTGAACTCGGGGCGGCGGCCGAGGCCAATCCGCGCTTCACCTTCGTGCCGACCATGACGTCGATGAAGGGCTCCGACCAGACGTGGAGCGGTGCGACGGGGTTCATCGACAAGGCGATGCTGGAGAAGTCGATCCCCGATCTGGGCGCGCCGATCTACTACATCTCCGGCCCGCAGGGGATGGTCGTCGCCATGCGCGACATGCTGGAGGCGGCCGGTGTCAAGGATCACATGATCCGCACCGAGGAGTTCGACGGCTACGAGGTGGAGAAGAAGGGGATCTGAGAGGCGGCCCGTCAGCCCTGGCTCGCGTCGTCCGCGGCGTCCGCGGCTTGCGGCGGCTCGACCAGGGCGCGGAGCTTCTCGATCCCCTCGTCGGTGGCGACCACCAGGAGGCCGTCATGGACCTGCAACCGCGTGTCGCCAGTGGGGATGACGTCGCCCTCGCCGCGGATCACGCCGACGATCAGCGCTCCCATCTCGCCCAGGCCCAGGCTGCGCAGGTCCCGGCCGGCCACCGGCGAGCCGGCCGGCATCGCGAGGCGGTAGAGCCGCTCCTGGCGCAGGCGCAGGCCGATGCCCTCGCCGCGGTCCAGCGCCGCCTGCAGCTCGTTGTCCAGGATGTCCCGGTCGAGGTGGACACGCTGGCGGCGCAGCAGCTCGGCCGCGGTCTGGTAGAACAGCTCGCTGTAGATCGGGCTGTCCGCCGGGGTGCGCGCCTGGCATTCGTAGATGGTCGGATACCTGGCATGGCGGGACAGGAGGAGCTGCACCAGAAACGCGATGGCGACGGCCAGCATGGTCGGCATGATCAGCGTGAAGCCGCCGGTCATCTCGATCACCATCACCATGGCGGCGATGGGCACCCGCGCGGTCCCGGCAAAGACCGCCGCCATGCCGACCACGGCCAGCCACGAGCCATCGATATCGACGTGCAGCAGGTGCAGGAGGCCGGCGAAGGCGCCGCCCAGCATGACCCCGACATAGAGCGTGGGGCCGAACACCCCGCCGGACCCGCCCGAGCCCACGGTGAGCGACAGCGTGAGAATCTTGCCGAAGGTGAAGAGCAGCAGCACCCAGACCGTGAGCCCCGACCCGCCCTGCAGCACGAGCTGCATGTGGCCATAGCCGCCGCCGATGATGGGCGGTGCGGCGATGCCGATCAGGCCGACGGCCAAGCCGCCGATCGCCGGCTTGATCGCGCGCGGCACCTTCAGGGCCACGAACCAGTCGCGGACCCCGTAATAGATCTTGGGCATCAGGGCGCCCACGGCACCGGCCAGCACGCCCAGGAGGCTGAACCACGCGAGGTCCAGGGGATTGAGCTGGCGGGTGCTTTCCGACAGCAGGAAGAGCGGCGTGTAGCCGGAGAACAGGCCGGTGATGGAATAGGCGATCGCGGCCGAGATCAGCGTGAAGATCAGCGCCGCCCCCTCGAAGGCCATGCGCGAGTAGAGGATCTCGACGGCGAAGATCGCGGTGCCGAGCGGGCTCTTGAAGATCGCCGACAACCCGGCGGCCATGCCGATCAGGATCACGATCCGGCGCTCGTCGTCGGGCAGCTTGAACAGGTGCGCGATGATGGCGCCGGCGCCCGAGGCGATCTGCGCCGTCGGCCCCTCGCGGCCGCCGGAGCCGCCGGTGCCGATGGTGATGGCGCTGGCCAGGGTCTTGACGAACGGCACCCGCGCCCGCATCCGCCCGTTGTTGCGGTGAAAGGCGATCAGCGTGGCATCGGTGCCGTGGCCCTCGGTCTCGGGTGCCAGCCCGTAGATCAGGAGACCGGCCGCCAATCCGCCGAGCGTGGTCGAAAGCGGCATCCACCAGTACCAGTGCGTGAACGGCCGGGGTGCCTCGGCCATCGCGTGGGCGGTCCTGACGTCGATCGTCTCGTAGCCGCCGAGCGCCGCCAGAACGTAAGTGTCGAAGACATGCAGCAGGAGCAGGAACACCTGGGCGCCCAGTGCTCCGATCACGCCGAGCATGACGCAGATCAGGATCAGGCGCGGTGTGCGCTGAAGATCGAGCAGCCACATGTCGGCGTTGTGCTCCCGGCGATCGTTCGGCGAATCGTCAGCCTGCCGCCAGCTCGGCGCGAAGCTGAAATTTCTGGATCTTGCCGGTGGCGGTCCTGGGCAGCTCGCGGCAGATGTAGCGTCTCGGCACCTTGAAGTGGGCGAGGCGGGCGCGGCAGAAGGCCTCGAGCTCGGCCGCGGGCGGCGGCTCGTGGCCGGGCTTGAGCTCGAGGCAGGCGACCGGCACCTCGCCCCATTTCTCGTCCGCCACCGCAATGACGGCGGCGAGCAGCACGGCCGAATGCTGGTGCAGGACGCCCTCGACCTCGAGCGAGGAGATGTTCTCGCCGCCCGAGATGATGAGGTCCTTGGCCCGGTCCCTGATCTGGATGAAGCCGTCGCCGTGGCGGACGGCGAGGTCGCCCGTGGCGAGCCGGCCGCCCCGGAAGGCCGCCTCGGTCGCGGGCTCGTCCTTCAGGTAGCCGGCCATCAGCGTGTTCGAGCGGATGACGATCTCGCCCATGGTGGCCCCGTCCGGCGGCACGGGCTCCCCTTCCGCATCGACCACGGTGACCTCGGCGGCGAGCGGGTGGCGCACACCCTGCCTCGCCAGGAGACGCGCCTTCCCGGCGGCATCGGGCTCGCCCCAGTCGGCGCGCTCGGCGCAGCCGGTGACCGGGCCATAGGACTCGGTCAGGCCATAGAGATGGATCAGCTCGATGCCCATGGCTTCGAGGCCCTCGATCAGCGCCGTGGTGGGCGCGGCGCCACCGGTGGCGACCCGCACACGCCTCGGCAGGTTCGGGCTCGGCTCCCGGCCCCGGTGCAGGAGGTTGTAGAGAACGACGGGCGCGCAGGCGAAATGGGTGACCGCCTCGTCCCGGAGCGCTGCCATGATGGCGGCGGGATCGGGGCGGTCGAGGCAGACATGGGTGCCGCCGACGGCGGTCACGGCCCAGGGGTGGCACCAGCCATTGCAGTGGAACATGGGCAGCGTCCAGAGATAGACGCTGCGCTCGTCGAGGCCGAGCGCCAGGACGTTGCCCATGGCGTTCAGATAGGCGCCGCGGTGGTGATAGACGGCGCCCTTGGGGCTGCCGGTGGTGCCGGAGGTGTAGTTGAGGCTGATCGGCTGCCACTCGTCGGCGACGGCGTCGAGGCTGACCGGCAGGGGCGGCAGGCCCGCCGTGAACGCGGCGAGGGATGAGGCGTCGAGGGTCACCAGCGGCGTCTCGAGACCACCTTGCGCGAGGGCGGTGCGGGCGAGTGGTGCGCGCTCGGTGTCGGCCATGACGAGCCGGGCCTCGGCGTGGACCAGGATGTGGGCCACGGTCTGGGGATCGAGGCGGGTGTTGATGGCGTTGAGCACGGCGCCCGCGAGCGGCACGGCGTAGTGCAGGGCCAGGAGCTCGACCGTGTTGCCGGCGATCACCGAGACCACGTCGCCCGGGCCGATGCCCGACCGCCCAAGGCCCGCGGCGAGCCGGCCGACCAGGTCGCCGAGATCGGTGTAGGTCAGCCGCCGGGCGCCGGCGACGACGGCGGTCTTCTTCGGAAAGACCTCGATCGAGCGGCGGAGGAAGTCGAGCGGGATGAGCGGGACGAAATTGGCGGGGCGTGGGTCGAGGTGGGGCTCCCGGCGCATCGGCTCAGCTCCCGGAACCGGCGTCCGCGGCCCGCGCCCTGGCGCGCCTGAGCTCGGCTCTCGCCACGGTGCGCAGATGCACCTCGTCGGGGCCGTCGACGAAGCGCAGCGCCCGGCCCCAGGTCCAGAGATGGGCGAGCGGCGTGTCGTCGGTGAGGCCCATCGCCCCGAAGACCTGGATGGCGCGATCCAGCACCTCGGTCTGCAGCCGCGAGACGACGAGCTTGATGGCGGAGACCTCGGCGCGGGCCGCCTTGTTGCCGTCCCGGTCCATGAGCCAGGCCGTGCGGAGCACGTAGAGACGGGCCTGGTCGATCTGCATCCGCGAAAGGGCGATCCAGTCCTGGATGTTGGCGAAATCGGCGAGCGGCCGGCCGAAGGCCTCGCGGGCCATGGCGCGGTCGGTCATCAGCTCGAGCGCCAGCTCGCACTGGCCGATCGAGCGCATGCAATGGTGGACGCGGCCGGGGCCGAGCCGGGCCTGGGCCAGGGCGAAGCCCCTGCCCGCCTCGCCCAGGAGGTTGGCGGCGGGGACGCGGACGTCCTCGAAATCGACCTCGCAGTGACCCTCGGGGGCGAGGTGGCCCATGATCGGCAGGTTGCGGACGATCTCCACGCCAGGCGTGTCGAGCGGCACGATGACCATGGAATGGCGGGCATGGGGGTCGGCGTCGGGGCGCTCGTCGGTGACGCCCATGAGGATCGCGAAGCGGCAGGCCGGGTGGAGGGCGCCCGTGGTGAACCATTTGCGGCCGGTGACAACCAGGGTGTCGCCGTCGCGGCGGATGGTGGTCCTGAGGTTGGTCGGATCGGAGGAGGCGACCCCGGGCTCGGTGATGGCGACGCAGGAGCGGATGGTGCCGTCGAGGAGCGGTGCGAGCCAGCATTTCCGCTGCTCCTGCGTCGCGAAGAGATGCAGGAGCTCCATGTTGCCGGTGTCGGGGGCGCTGCAATTGAAGACCTCGGCCGACCAGGGCACGCGGCCCATGATCTCGGCCAAGGGCGCGTATTCGAGATTGGCGAGGCGGGTGCCGGGCTCGCCGTCGCGCAAGGCCGGCAGGAAGAGGTTCCACAAGCCTGCCTCCCTGGCCCGGACCTTGAGCGGCTCCAGGATCTCGACCGCGTGACGGCCCTCGGCCGCGGCGGTGGCGAAGGCCGGATCGGCGGGCAGGACATGCTCGGCCATGAAGGCTCGAAGCCGGTCCTGGAGAGCCTCGACCCTGGCGGAGAAGGCGAAATCCATGAGATGGTCCCCCGATCAGACGTGGGCCACGCCGTCGATCACCTCGACGGCGCGGCGGGCGAAGCGGGCCGAGAGCCGGCCGACCCGGCCGGCGTCGGCGGCGGCGGCGTTGCCGGCCATGGCGCGGGCGGCGATGCCCTCGAAGATGACGGCGAAGCGAAAGAGCGCCATGGCGTGATGGAAGGGCTG
>CAYMTA010000157.1:0-5520 GCA_964393275.1 uncultured Geminicoccaceae bacterium
GGCGGTACTCGAACTTGTCGACCGCCTTCATCAGGCCGATGTTGCCTTCCTGGATCAGGTCGAGGAACTGCAGGCCGCGATTGGTGTATTTCTTGGCGATCGAGATGACGAGGCGGAGATTGGCCTCGACCATCTCCTTCTTGGCGCGGCCGGCGTCGCGCTCGCCCTTCTGCACCTTGGCGACGATGCGGCGGAACTCGGCGATCTTGAGGCCGGTCTCCTCGGCGATGGCGCCGATATCGGCCCGAAGGCCCTCGATCGCCTCGTAGTTCCGCGAGATGAAGTCGGCCCAGCCCTTGCCCTTGAGGGTGGCGACGCGGCTCATCCAGTCGGGATCGAGCTCGTTGCCCATGTACTCGGCGATGAACGCGTCGCGGCTGATGCGGCTGCCGACGGCGAGGCGCATGAGCTTGCCCTCGAGGCCCTGCAGCAGCTTGTTCATGTCGAAGAGCTGCTCGACCAGCGCCTCGACCCGGCCGTTGTTGAGCTGCACCTGCTTCATCAGCTCGACGATGGTCTCGCGCGCCGCCTCGTAGCGGCGGTCGAGCGCGGGCTCGATGGATTCCGCCGCCTGCACGGCGGCGAGCCGCTCGTCCTGCAGCTCGCGCAGGATGGCATAGGCGTCGGCGATCCGGTCGAAGCTTTCGAGCACGCCCTCGCGGAGCTTGTCCTCCATCGCCGAGAGCGACAGCGTGTCGTCGTCGAAATCCTCCTCCTCGGCCTCGGGCTTCGCCTCGCCTTCGGCCTCCCCCGTGGCCCCCTCGGTGCCAGCCCCAGCCGGAGCCTCGGCCGGCGTCGGCGCTGTCGCCGTCTTGGCCTCGGCCTCCGGGTTGAAGCCGGCCTCGTTGGTGGCGTCGAGATCGATGATGTCGCGCAGGAGGACGCGGCCATCGCGGATGGCGTCGCGCCAGCCGATCACGGCGCGCATGGTCAAGGGGCTCTCGCAGAGCGCCTCGAGCACCATGTTGCGGCCCGACTCGATGCGCTTGGCGATCTCGATCTCGCCCTCGCGGGAGAGCAGCTCGATCGTGCCCATCTCGCGCAGATACATGCGCACGGGATCGTCGGTGCGGCCGAGATCCTCGTCGCCGATGGTCTGCGTGGTGGTTCCGCTCTCGCTCTCCTCCTCGCCCTCGGCCTCCGGCTTCTCGTTCTCGTTGGCGGCGGCCGCCTCGCCTTCGCTGCCGCCATCGCCGGCTTCGTCGCGCACGACACCGATGCCGCGCGCCTCGAGCCCGGAGATCAGATCGTCGATCTGCTCTGGGTTGATCTCGGTCGGCAGGGCCGCGTTGAGCTGGTCGAGGGTCACGGTGCCCCGCGCCTTGGCCTGCGTCACCAGTCGCCGCAGCGCCGGTGCCGACGTCATCAGTGTCTCCAGGGAGGCACCGACGCCATCATTGTCCTTTGGCTTGGTGGTCACCGCAGCTTTCGCCATGCACCCTCGCTCCGCCTGTCACTGTCCGTCGTGGCGGCCGGCCCGCTGCCGTGCCCGCCAACATTGCTCGTCAAATTGCGCCGATCCGGGGCACGGCTAGAGGGACGGGGCGGCAGCACGCCGCACCGTCCCGTTCCTTTGCCACCCGCGTCGATAAACCTTCAGCTTCGTGTCGCCATTTCGCCACAGCCCTCGACGAGTGGCGTTGCCTATCGTCGACTCCGGTGGCCGTGCCACCGATCTCAGCTCTCGTCGTCGGTCCTCTCGTTCAGCAGGCGATCGAAGCGCCGGCCCGCCAGCCCGTCCGTATCGCCGCCGATTCCCTCGGCAAAAGCCTCGGCCTCGCTGCGCCGCGCGGCCCGCCGACGCAGGCCGTCCAGCATGCGGCCGAGCAGCTCGTCGATGCCGGCCTCCTCGTCGACCGTCGTCGTCAGCCTGGCGAAGCATGCCCGCGCCTGCTCGACGACCACGGCAAAACCGTAGTGGGTCAGATGGTTGCGAAGATCGGCCGCGTCAAGGTGGTCGCTCGCGGCGAACCAGTTCAAGAGCTCGTGGCGTGCCGCATCAGCCACGGGATGATCGAAGGGAACGGCGGCCAGCTCGTCGCCGAAGGATTCGAGCAGCGCCGGCTGCTCCAGAAAGACGCCGAGAAGCTCGAGATTGGCGTCCCGGGCGCGGCTGGCGAGCGACGAGGCGAGCCGCGCGGCGCCGACCCCCGTCCAGCCACCTCTGCCGCCGGGCGCTTCGAAGCGGCCGCGGCCGGGCGGGCGGCCGGCGGCGGCACGACGCCCCGGGGCCGCCCGCCGCAGCTCATAGACGAGGCCGTCGAAATGCGACTTGAGCCCGTCATGGAGGCCGCGGTCGCCGGCGAGGCGGACGTAGTCGAGCAGGCGGCGGCGCAGCCCGGCGATCTGCTCCGGCGTCTCGGCGGGCTCGGCGGCGAGCTCGACCTGCCAGATCATCCGCGACAGCGGCACGGCGGCCTGGATCAGCCGGTCGAGCGCATCCCTGCCGCCGGTCCGGAGCAGGCTGTCCGGGTCCTCGCCCGAAGGCAGCACGATGAAGCGGAGCGTCTGGCCGCCTGCCATGATCGGCAGCGCGCGGCGGATCATCCGCATGGCGGCGGCGAGCCCGGCCGCGTCGCCGTCGAGGCAGACATAGGGCTCCTCGGCATGGCGCCAGAGCAGGCGGAGCTGCTCCTCGCTCACGGCAGTACCCAAGGGTGCGGTGGTGTTCTCGAAGCCGGCGCCGGCCATGGCGATGACGTCGAGATAGCCCTCGACGATGAAGATCTCGCGGCGCTCCCGGGCGGGCTTCGCCGCGAGGTCGAAGCCGTAGAGCAGGCTGCCCTTGTGGAAGAGGGGGGTTTCCGGCGAGTTCAGATATTTGGCCCGCGCCTCACCGAGCGCCCGACCGCCGAAGCCGACCAGCCGGCCACGCTGGTCGCGGATGGGAAAGATCAGCCTGTGGCGAAACCGGTCATAAGGTGCTCCGCCATCCTCGGGTAGGGCAACGAGCCCGGCCTCGGCCTGCACGGCGGGCGGGATGCCCGCCGCCATCAGCGCCTTGACTAGGCCGTCGCGGCTCTCCGGCGCATAGCCCAGGGCGAAGCGGTCCCAGAGCGCCGGAGGCACGCCGCGCCCGGCCAGATAGTCCCGGGCGATCCGGCCCTCGCCGGCGGCGAGGCGGCCCCGAAACCAGCGCTCCGCCGCCTCGTTGGCGGCGATCAGCGGCTCGGCCGGCGGCCGCTTCTGGCCATCCGCGGGCTCGCGCAGCGGTGCCGGGATGCCGGTGAGGTCCGAGAGCCGCCGCAGCGCGTCCGCGAAGCCCAGCCCTTCGGTCGCCATGACGAAGTCGATGGCGGTGCCGTGCGCGCCGCAGCCGAAGCAGTGGTAGTTGCCCTGGTCGGGAAAGACCGTGAACGAAGGCGATTTCTCCTGGTGGAACGGGCACAGGCCCACATGCTTGTTGCCGCGGGGAATCAGGCGGACGTGGCGATTGACGATCTCGAGCAGCGGCAGGCGCGCCTTGAAGTCGTCGAGCTGGCCGTCGCCGCCTCGGCTGAAGGCGCCCCTGCTCAAGGAAGCTGCCGCGCCGGCGCCGGGCGGTGGCGGTCAGGCGAGCCTGGCGCAGACCCGCCGCTTGGCGCGCGCGAAATCCATCTCGCCATCGTAGCGCTCCTTCAGGGCGGCAATCACCTTGCCGGTATCCTTGAGCCGCGTCGCACCGACCTCGTCGATCATCGAATCGACGGCCTTGTCGACCTCGCCGTCGCTCATGGGCTTCGGCAGGAACTGCTTCAGGACCCCGATCTCGGCGGCCTCCTGCTCGGCCTCCTCGAGGCGCGCGTGCTCCTCGCAGCGCAGGATCTCGCCATGGCGCTGCTCCACCATGTCACGCAGCATGGCCTCGATCGCCTCGTCGCCCAGCTCCTCCGCCGCCCCGGACTCCCGGGCGCAGTGGTCGCGCTCCTTCAAGGCGGCCAGAACCAGGCGCAGTGTCCCGGCGGTATCGGCATCCGGCGCTTCCCGCAATGCCGAAGCAAGACGTTCCCTCAACACGACCACGAACCCTCGATCATGGCTCACGACCTCTCGAACAGGGCGACGGCAACAGCGACCGCCGCTCGATTGTTGGTTTCCGCCCTCTCTCCACCCTGGCAGGCCGCGTCGCGATGCCGGTCAGGGCCTGCGACCAGCCGCCAAGGTGCCTCGCTTGACGACACTTCGCACAATGCTACAAACCGCCCCGGCGCGAGCTGCCGCTGCGTTGCGGCATGCGCTCCTTGGCAGTCCGGCGAAGCGGCCCGACCTTCTACGTAGATTGGCCCACCGATGCAAGCAGGTGCGACCGCACCCTCTGCCGTCCTGGCACTGGAGGACGGCACGATTCTGGCAGGCCGAGGCTTTGGCGGCACAGCCATGGTCACAGGCGAGCTGGTCTTCAACACGGCGATGACCGGCTACCAGGAGATCCTCACCGACCCGTCCTATGCCGGACAGATCGTCACGTTCACCTTTCCCCATATAGGCAATGTCGGCACCAATGACGAGGACCGCGAGGCGCTGACCCCGGTGGTCAAGGGCTTGGTGACCCGGGCCAGGGTGACCCGCCCTTCGAGCTGGCGCGACCGGCTCGATCTGGTCCGCTGGCTCGAGCGCCAGGGCATTCCCGGCCTCGCCGGCGTCGACACGCGGCGCATCACGGCGAGGCTGCGCGACCGGGGCGCGCTCCGCGCCTGCCTCGCCCACGATCCGGCCGGCATCGCCGACCCGGGCGCCCTGGTCGAGCGGGCCCGCGCCTGGCCCGGGATCGTCGGCATGGACCTCGCCAGCGAGGTATGCGCCCGGCAGCGCTATGGCTGGGAGGAAGCAGCCTGGAGCCTGGAGGGCGGCTATGGCGCCAGCGACGGCAGCGGGCCGCACATCGTGGTGGTCGACTATGGCGTGAAGCAGAACATCCTGCGCTCGCTCGCCGCCCGCAACTGCCGGGTGACGGTGGTGCCGGGCACCGCCTCGGCCGACGAGGTGCTGGCCCTTCGCCCCGACGGCGTGGTGCTCGGCAACGGGCCGGGCGACCCGGCGGCGACCGGGGCCTACGCGGTGCCGGAGATCCAAAAGCTCCTCGCGGCCCGAAAACCGCTCTTCGGCATCTGCCTCGGCCACCAGATGCTCGGCCTGGCGCTCGGCGCCCGGACGGAGAAGATGAAGTTCGGCCATCACGGCGCCAATCACCCGGTCCAGGACCTGGGCACCGGCAAGGTCGAGATCACCAGCCAGAACCACGGCTTCGCCATCGCCGACGGCGACCTGCCGGAGGCGGTCGAAGTGACCCATCGCTCGCTCTTCGACGCGACGATCCAGGGCATTCGGATCAAGGACCGGCCGGTCTACGCCGTGCAGTACCATCCCGAGGCGTCGCCGGGGCCCCAGGACAGCCAGTACCTGTTCGACCGCTTCCTCGACGACGTCCGCCGCCAGCTTTAGAGCCTGTCCGAGGAGTTTTCATGGTGTTTCATGAGTTTGGCAGCGAGCAGATGCGAGGAGTCGAGCAGTCGTCGATGCAGCGCATCGTCGACTGCTCGA
>CAYMTA010000158.1:0-5278 GCA_964393275.1 uncultured Geminicoccaceae bacterium
GCCTGCAGCGCCTGCTGCCGCTCGAAGTCGAGCTGGCGCCGCATCTGGGCGTCCTGCGCCGCCTGCTGCTCCTGCGCCCGGCGCTCCTCGGCCTGCCGGTCGAGGGTCATGTTGCCGGCGAGGCCGCCGACGCCGGCGCCGATCAGCATGCCGGTGGTGCTGTTGCCGAAGAGCAGCCGGCCGGCGCCGGCGCCGACGGCGGCCCCGCCGACCGTGCCCATGCCCGGCGAGCCGGTGCCGCCACCGCCGCCCTCGCAGGCGGCGAGCGAGAGGGCGAGGAGGCCGGCCAATGCTGCCATCGCAACGGGGGTTCGACGCACGCTCATCACCCTGCTCATTCGCCTGCTCCCACCTGGGCCTCGGCGGCCGCCGTCATCTCGTCGAAGGAGAGCTGGCCGTCGCCGTTCGTGTCGGCCGCATGAAACGCCTTCATCTTGTAGGTCATGATCTCGTCGAAGGTGAGCACGCCGTCGCGATTGGTGTCGATCAGGGCGAAGGCGGCCGGGTCGTGCTCGCCGAGTTCGGCCGGAGTCAGCGTCCCGCTGCCGTCCGTGTCGAGGGAGCTGAAGCCGGCAGCCGCGTCGCGGGCGAACTCGCCCTCGCTGATCAGCATGTCGCCGTCCGTGTCGGCGATCTCGAAGGCCATGCGTTCCTGCTCCAGCGCGGTCGACAGGCCGCTGCGCTGCGCCAGGGCCGACGGGGCCGAGGCGAGCAGGATGGCGAGGACGGCGGCCGAGGCGGCCCAGCCCGCCGGCACCGGGTTGGTCTTGCGTGACACATGCATGAGCTCGAGGCCTTTCGCTCCGGGTTGCGCTCCTTGATGCGTCTATAGGCGAGGCGGCGAGGGGCGCCAAGGCCGGCGGCCGGCTTCATCAGCCGCGCGCGGCCAGCGCCTCGACCAGCATCTCGTACTTGACCCTGACCGTGCTCGCCTGGCGAAAGAAGCGCACCAGCTCGCGCCAGGGGCCGTCGATCCGGGCGAGGCCGGAGAGGCTCGCGACCACCGTGCCGACGTCGGTCCGCCCCTGGAGCACCAGCCAGCCGCCGAGGAAGAGGATGGCCACCGCACCCAGGGCGGTGATCACGGCGAGCGCCAGCTTGATGCCGAGCTTGAGGACGAAGATCCGCTGCCTGATGGCGAAGGCGAGGCGGAAGTCCTCGGCGACGGCCGCATCGAGCGCGTCGAGGTCGCTCTGCGAGATCCGGTCCGAGGCGTCCCGCAAGACCTGCACGCGGACGCGCACCTCGAGATTGATGCGGTTCTGCAGCGCCACCACGATCACCGCCTGCGGCACCACCACGGCGGCGACGATGAAGCCGAGGCTGGGCTGCTGCACGAAGACGAAGGCGAGCACGCTCAGAAGCGTGCCGATCTGCAGGAGCGGGGCGGCGATGGCCGAGCCGGCGAAGGCGCCCACCCCCTCGGCCTCGGCGGTGAGCATGGTCACCAGCGTGCCGCGCTTGGGCGGCGCTGTCCCGGCATCGACGGTGTCATGGACGGCGTTGTCGTAGAGCCGCTCGCGCATCAGGAGCACGATGCGCTCGCCGAGCACGGAGATGCGCAGGTTGAGCAGGAACTTCAGGCCCGCGCTGAGCAGCACGACGCCGAGAAACCCGGCGCAGAGCCAGGCGAGGCGGCCCGCCGTGCCGGCATCGACCAGGGTGTTGATGACGAGCTGCTGGAACTTGAGCGGGGCGGCGGCGAGGCTCGCGACCAGGAGGGAGAGCAGGATGAGCAGCATTTGCTGCCTGCCGCTGACCTGCCAGATCGCCCGGTAGAGCTGGCTCATGCCGGTCTCATGGCAGCCTCGGGGGTGCGGGTGCGGCGATCGCCTCGTCGATCCGTTGCAGCATGTAGGGGAAGAACGGGTTCGAGGCCATGCGCGAGACCGCATCGATGCTGATGATCAGGGCACCCCGCTCGCCGCGCAGCGCCGTGGCGCCGAGATTGGCGCCGTAATCCTCGTCGCCGTCGGGCTCGAGTCCATAGAGCGGGTCGTCCAGGGGAAAGGGCAGGGCGACATGCGAGAGCGAGAACACGTCCTTGGGATAGGCCAGGCCCAGCGGCTCCTCCCTTGCCGCCAGCTCGCCCGCCGGCACGGTCAGCGCCACCATGCCGTCGCCGGGCACGCCGATGTCGCTCACCGTGGTCGCGGTGTAGCGGCGGGGAGGGTCCGGCAGCAGCCGGTCGATCGCGGTGGCGGCGGATGGCCGGAGCAGCGGGCCGAAGCGGGCGCTGCGGTTGAGGTCGAAGAGCACGAGCTCGCTGCCGTTCGCCGGGAGCCGGTCGTAGAGCGTGTCGACCACGGCCGGCGTGCTGACGGTGAAGTCGATCACCGACTGGAAGGTGAGGATCGGCGGCAGGGCGTCGAGGCTGCCATTTCGCGCCTGGCGCGCGAGCTCGGTCCTGAGGGCGGCCGTGACGAGATGCGACTGGCGGGCGCCGTTGACCGGAAAGGAGTTGTACTTGAAGGGGTTGAACTCCGGCAGGATGGCGATCCAGGCGGCCCGGGCGAAGCGCGGGAAATAGGCCGGCAGCCCGGCGAGCCCGGCGAAGCGGGCGAACTCGGTGACGCCGATCATGGGCGAGACGAGGATCAGCCGGTCCGGCCGGGCGAGGGCCGGGTCGTCGAGCGCTTCCAGCGTGTATTTGAGCGCCAGCGCACCGCCATTGGAGAAGCCCACGATGTGCAGCGGCACCGCGTCGCCGGCCAGATGGATGGCCTCGCGCACCGCGAGCCGCACCGCCGCCAACCAGTCCGGCCATTCGACGTCGTAGAGCCCGGCCGGCACCGTGCCGTGACCCGGCAGGCGAATGGCGACGGTGGCCCAGCCGAGATCGCGATAGCGCTTGGCGATGTGGCGCAGGCTGTAGGGCGAATCGGTGAGCCCGTGGAGGAAGACGGCGGCGCCCTTGGGCGGCCCCTCGGGCAGGAGCACGTAGGAGCGGTTCCAGTCCCGGGCGAGGCTCGGCGGATAGACCGGGCTACCCTCGAAATAGCGGTTGGCGGCGATCCGATCCAGGGGCTCGAGCTGGTCCGTGACCTGGTTTCGAACCTCGGCCATGACCCGGTCCTCGGCGGCGAGCCAGGTGCTCCAGTCCGCCTCGTCGATGGCCTCGGCGTCGAGCTCCTCCGGCACGAAGGTGTGCCAGGACTGGAGCGGTGCCCCCGTCTCGGCCTCCCAGACCCGGGTGCCGAGAAAGACCGCCAGCGCCAGCGCCAGGATCAAGATCCCGCGGATCAGCAGCCAGGAGAGGATCGAGCGGAGGCGGCGCAGCATGGCTCCCTGCATAGCGGCGCAGCGGCGGTTGGCAATGGGCTGGCGGCTTCGGCAGACTGGCTGACAGTCCGCCTTGACCGCGCTATGCCCGCTCCGGCCGCTGCCCCGAGGGAACCTGATCCATGACCGCCGCTTCGCCCCTGCTCGCCGACTGGACCGCCCCCTTCGGCCTGCCGCCCTATGGCCGCTTCGAGCCGGAGGATTTCCGCCCCGCCTTCGAGGCGGCGCTGGCCGGCCACCGGGCCGAGCTCGAGGCCATCGCCACCGATCCGGCGACACCCGACTTCGCCAACACCGTCGCCGCCCTCGAGCGGAGCGGCCATGATCTGCGGCGGGTCGGCGCCGTCTTCTTCAACCTCTGCGGCACCGATACCGACGCCACGCTGCAGGCGATCGAGCGCGAGCTGGCGCCGGTGCTGGCCCGCCACTGGAGCGATCTCTACCAGGACCCCCGCCTGTTCGCCCGGCTCGCCGCGCTGCAGGAAGCCGGCGGCGGGGCGCTCGGGGCCGAGGAGGCGCGCGTGCTCGAGCGCTACACGACCGCCTTCGTCCGCAGCGGCGCCCATCTGAACGAAGAGGCGCGCCAGCGTCTCGCCGCCATCGCCGAGCGCCTGGCCACGCTCGGCACCAGCTTCGCCCAGAACCTCCTGGCCGACGAGCAGGCCTACACGCTCGTCCTCGAGGGCGAGGCGGACCTGGCGGGCCTGCCCGACTTCGTCCGCGCCGCCGGCGCCAGCGCCGCCGCGGCACGCGGGCTCGAGGGCCGGCACGTCGTCACCCTGGCGCGCTCGAGCATCGAGCCCTTCCTCGTCTTCGGGGCCCGCCGCGACCTGCGCGAGGCCGCGTTCAAGGCCTGGATCGCGCGCGGCGAGAACGGCGGCGAGACCGACAACCGGGCGATCATCAAGGAGACCATTGCGCTCCGGGCCGAGCGCGCCCGCCTCCTCGGCTTTCCGAGCTTCGCGCACTACCGCCTCGCCGACAGCATGGCGAGGACGCCCGAGGCCGCCCTGGCGCTCCTGCACGATGTCTGGCCCCGCGCCCTGGCCCGGGCGAAGGCCGACGCGGCGGCGCTCCAGGCGCTGATCGCCGCCGAGGGCGGCAATTTCGATCTCGCCGCCTGGGATTGGCGGCACTACGCGGAAAAGCGCCGGCAGGCCGAGTTCGCCATCCCGCCGGGTGCGGTCGAGCCCTATCTCCAGCTCGACCGGCTGATCGAGGCGGCCTTCGAGACGGCGAGGCGCCTCTTCGGCATCACCTTCGAGGAGCGGCACGGGCTCGAGCTCTGGCACCCGGACGTGCGCGCCTGGGAGGTGCGGGACCAGGACGGCCGGCATCTCGGCCTCTTCCTCGGCGACTACTTCGCGCGGCCGGCGAAGCGGAGCGGTGCCTGGATGAGCGGGCTGCGCGGCCAGGAGAAGCTGCGCGGCGACATCCGCCCGATCGTCCTCAACGTCATGAACTTCTCGAAGCCGGCCCCGGGGGCCACGGCACTCCTCGGCTTCGACGACGCCCACACCCTCTTCCACGAGTTCGGCCACGCCCTGCACGGCCTGCTCTCCGACGTCACCTACCCGCTCCTCGCCGGCACCAACGTCGATCGCGACTTCGTCGAGTTCCCCTCGCAGCTCCTCGAGCACTGGCTGGAGGAGCCGGCGATCCTGCGGGCGTTCGCCCGCCATCACCAGACCGGCGAGCCGATGCCGGACGCGCTCAGGCAACAGCTCGCGGCGGCGCGCAACTTCGACCAGGGCTTCGCCACGCTCGAATACGCCGCCTGCGCCATCCTCGACCTCGAGCTGCACCTCCTGAAGGACGCCGAAAAGCTCGACATCGGCGCCTTCGAGCGGGAGCGCCTGGCAGCCCTCGACATGCCCGAAGCCATCGTCATGCGCCACCGCCCGCCGCACTTCGCCCACGTCTTCTCCGGCGGCGGCTACGCCTCGGGCTACTACAGCTATCTCTGGTCCGAGGTCCTCGACGCCGACGGCTTCGA
>CAYMTA010000159.1:0-5276 GCA_964393275.1 uncultured Geminicoccaceae bacterium
GGCAGTCGATCTTGCCGGCGAGGCAGGCGGCGAGGGCTACCGCACCGCCTGGCTCGACGACGAGCTTGAGCTCGCGGAAGGCGGCGCGCATGGCGGCGGCGGTTTCGGGGTCGGTGACGGCGAGGCCGCCGGCCAGGAGGTGGCGGTTGATCTCGAAGGTGAGCTCGCCTGGGGTGGGGGCGAGGAGGGCGTCGCAGATCGAGCGGGCGTTCGGGTCGTTGGTCTCGCGCCGGCCGCTTTTCAGGGAGCGGGCGGTGTCGTCGAAGCTTGCGGGCTCGGCGCTGCAGGTGGCGATCTTGGGGAAGCGCTCGCGAAGGGCGATGGCGGTGCCGGCGACGAGGCCGCCGCCGCCGCAGCAGACGACTGCCGTATCGGGGGTGAGGCCCAGGGCCTGGGCGTCCTCGGCCATCTCGAGGCCGATGGTGCCCTGGCCGGCGATGATGCGGGGGTCGTCATAGGGGCGCACCAGGTGGGCGCCGGTCCGGGCGACGATCTCGGCGCCGATGGCTTCGCGGTTGTCGTTGTGGCGGTCGTAGGTGACGATCACCGCACCCAGGCGCCTGGTGTTGGCGATCTTGATGGCGGGGGCGTCGGCGGGCATGACGATGGTGGCATGGCGGCCGAGCAGCCTTGCCGCCGCGGCGACGCCCTGGGCGTGGTTGCCGGAGGAGTAGGTGACGACGGGGCCGGGCGGGAGCTGGGCGATGGTGTTGTAGGCGCCCCGGAACTTGAAGGAGCCGGTGCGCTGCAGGGGCTCGGGCTTGATGAGGAGGCGGCCGCCGACCGCTTCGTCGAGCGCCTCGCTCACGAGGAGCGGGGTGCGGCGGGCGACGCCGGCGAGCCGGCCGGCGGCGGCGGCGATGTCGGCGTAGGTGACCGGCAGGCTCATGGGCTGGCGTCCCTGTCGAGGCCGAGCAGGCCGGGCAGCGGGCGAAGGTCGGCGATGCGGTGCGCCGGCTTGCCGGGCAGGCGCTCGTCCGGGCTGGCCTGGCGGTCGATGTGGATGGTGGTGCAGCCGAAGGCGGCGGCGCCGTGCACGTCCCAGCCATTGGACGAGAGGAAGAGGATTTTTGGTGCGGGGACGCCGAGCCGGCGGGTCGCGAGCGCGTAGACCTCGGGCGTGGGCTTGAAGACGCCGATTTCCTCGACCGAGAGGATGGCGGTGAGGTGGCGGGCGATGCCGGCATGGCCGAGGGCTGCTTCCAGCATGGCGGGCGTGCCGTTGGAGAGGACGGCGAGCGGCAGCCCGGCCGCGGCGAGGCGGGCCAGCACGTCCGGCACCTCGGGGTAGGGGTCCAGCTTCTGGTAGGCCAGGAGCAGCTCGGTTCGGAGCGGCGCGTCGCCGTCGAGGCTGTGGCTGGCGAGCGCGAAATCGAGGGCGTCGGCGGTCACGGCGGCAAAGTCGGCGTGGCGGCGCATCAGCGAGCGCAGCCAGGAATAGGCGAGCTGCTTGTCGCGCCAGAGGGTGGAGAGGCCGCGGGCAGCTTCCGGGGTGATGGGCGGGCCGCCGGCCGCCTGCCGGGTGCGCAGCACCCGGGCCAGGGCCGAGTGGACGTCGAGGAGCGTGCCGTAGGCGTCGAGGACGCAGGCCTCGATGGCGCGGGTCTCACCCGTGTCGGGAATCGTGAGCTGGGACATGGCCGATGGCTGTCGCACCGGGGCGGGCCCTGGTCAAGGCGTTGCCGGCGGTTCTTGATCGGGCGGTGCCGAGATCGGATAGTGGGGCGATCCGGGGAGCATGTCGGCCGGAGGGGAATCCATGAATCTCGACTTCACGCCGGGCTCGATCGTGCGGCTCAGGGCGCGGCCGGAGTGGGGGCTGGGGCGGGTCCAGTCGGCGATCGGCCAGAAGGTGACGGTCGATTTCGACGAGGCCGGCAAGGTCGTCATTGATCTGCGGCATGCCGTGCTCGAGCTGGTGGCTCCTGCCGGGCAGGGCTGACCGGCGCTCAGCGGCGATCTCGAAGAAAGCGGCGGAGCGGCGGGGCGACGGTGCCGGCGAAGACGGGGCCGACGAAGAGGGCGTGATGCCCGGCCTCGGGGACCGTGAAGCTCGAAGAGCCGGGGCCGGCGAGGCGTTGCGCCGCGTGGGTGGCGCCGGCGCCGACCAGCTCGTCCCTGCCGGCCTCCACGGTCAGCATCGGCAGGCCGGCGAGGTTGCCGGTCGGGATCGCATGGCTGCCGAGGGTGACGCTCGAGTCCCCGAGGGGCGAGCGGCGGACGAGGTCGTCGACGCTTTCGACGTAGAGCTCGGCCGGCACGTCGACCAGCCGGTGCAGGTCGGCGTGCAAGCGGTCGTAGGTGCCGGGCCGGCCGGCCAGGAGCTCGAGCCAGAGCCCGGCCTGGGTGCCGCAATAGGCGCCCGGATCGGCGAGCAGCACGGCCATGAGCTGGAGCAGGCCCGGATAGACGCGGCGGCCGGCGCCGGGATAGCGGCCCGGCACGACCGAGAGCAGGCAATGATCGACGAGCCGCGGATCGAGGCTCGCGGCCAGCCAGCCGACGGCGGTCCGTTGCCTGGCCGGCGCCAGGGGGGCGCCGAGGAGCACGAGCGAGCGCGGGCGCGGCAGGGTCGCCCCTGGGCCGGCGGCCAGGGCGGCGGCGGCCAGGGCAACGGCACCGGACTGGGAGACGCCGACGAGGTGGGCCGGGACACCGACCTCGACCAGCGCCCGGACGACCACGGCGAGCTGCTCGTCGAGGCCGAAGCGGCCGTGGCTTTTTGGCACGAGGCGGGCATCGAGCCAGTCGAGGAAATAGACGTCGCCTTCCCGCAGGAGGGCCGCCGCAAGGCCGCTCAGGACGGCCCCGGCATAGCCCGAATGGGGGGCGACCAGGAGGCTGGGGGGGCCGTTGCCGGCGGCGCGGAAGCGCACGAGGCGCGCGAACGGGCCCTGGTCCACGGTCTCGGCGCTGGAGACGCCGGGGTGGTCGCGGGCGACGGCGATCTCGATCGGGTCATGGCTGGCATCGCCCGCCGCCATGGTGCGCTCGGCGAGCACGTGCTGAGCCATGAGCAGGCGCTGCCAGAGCGGCGGGCCATTGCCCCCCACGTGCTGGCCGAGCCTGAGGCCGGCGAGCCAGGGCTCGAGCAGCCAGCGCTGCCAGTCGACGACCGAATGGAGCATGAGCGTCGTCAGCCGATCCAGAGAAGGGGGTGGCGCACCCGGTGTTCAGCCGATCGCAAGCTCGGCCAGCCGCTGCTCGATCGCGGCGAGCGCGGCCGCCGCGGCGGCACCGTCGGGGCCGCCGCCCTGGGCGAAGTCGGCGCGGCCGCCGCCGCCCTTGCCGCCGACCGCCTCGACCCCCTGGCGGACGAGGTCGACCGCGTCGATGCGGCCGGCGAGGTCGTCGCTGACGCTGACCACCACGGCGGCCTTGCCGTCATTGACGGCGACCAGCGCCACGACGCCGCTCTTCATGTCGGCCTTGAGCCGGTCGGCGGCGGTGCGCAGCTCCCTGGCCGGCACGCCGTCGAGCGCGCGCGCGGTGAAGGCGATGCCGGCGATGCTCCGGGCCGGCTCGGCGTCGCTCGCACCGGTCGCGAGCTTGCGGCGAAGCTCGGCCAGATCCTGCTCGAGGCGGCGCTTCTCGGCGACCAGGTCGCGCAGCCGGTCGACCAGGGCGGCCGGTTGGACCTTGAGCGTCTCGGCCGCCTCGGCGAGCCAGCGCTCCTCGGTCTCGATGTGGGCGAGGGCGGCCTCGCCGGTCAGCGCCTCGATGCGGCGCACCCCGGCGGCGACAGCACTCTCGCCGACCAGCTTCAGAAGGGCGATGTCGCCCGTCCGGCTGACATGCGTGCCGCCGCAGAGCTCCATCGAGTAGGTGTCGCCGCCGGGCTCGCGGCCCATGGTGACGACGCGGACCTCGTCGCCGTACTTCTCGCCGAAGAGCGCCATGGCCCCACCGGCGATGGCCTCGTCGCGGGCCATGACGCGGACCTCGACCGGGGCGTTCTGCTGGACGAAGCGGTTGACCTCGCGCTCGACGGTCTGGATGTCCTCGGCCGACATGGCGCGGGGCTGGCTGAAGTCGAAGCGGAGCCGGTCGGGGGCGACGAGCGAGCCCTTCTGCGCCACGTGGTCGCCGAGCCGGTGGCGGAGCGCTGCGTGCAGCAGATGCGTGGCGGAATGCGCCCGGCGCAGGCGGTCGCGGCGATCGGCGTCGACCTGGAGCTGGACCGTGTCGCCGACGGCGAGCCGGCCCCTTTTCAGCTTCGCATGATGCACCCAGAGGTCGCCCAGGCGCTTGGTCGTGTCGGTGACCTCGGCCTCGAGGTCGGGGCCGAGCAGCCAGCCCGTGTCGCCGAGCTGGCCGCCGGATTCGCCGTAGAAGGGGGTCTGGTTGGTGACGACCTCCACCTCGGACCCCGGCTCCACCGCCTCGACCCGGCTGCCGTCGACGACCAGGGCGAGGACGCGGGCGTCGGCCCTGGTCGTGGCATAGCCCAAAAACTCGGTCTTGCCGTGGGCTTCCCTGAGCTCGAACCAGACGGGGGCCACGGCCTCCGCACCGGAGCCTTTCCAGTGGCGTCGCGCCTCGGCGCGCTGGCGCTCCATGGCGGCCGCGAAGCCGGCGTGGTCCACGGTCCGGCCGGTCGCCCGGAGCGCGTCCTCGGTGAGGTCGAGGGGGAAGCCGTAGGTGTCGTAGAGCTTGAAGGCGGTCTCGCCGGCGAGAGCCTGGCCATCGGGCAGCTCGGATGTCGCCTCGTCGAGCAGGCGAAGGCCGCGCTCGAGGGTGCGGCGGAAATTGGTTTCCTCGAGCTTCAGCCACTCGACGATCGAGGCCTCGGCGCGGACCAGCTCGGGATAGGCCCGGCCCATCTCCAGGACCAGCACGGGGGCGAGGCGATGCATCAGTGGCTCGCTGGCACCCAGCAGATGGGCGTGGCGCATGCCGCGGCGCATGATCCGCCGGAGCACGTAGCCGCGCCCGTCATTGTCGGGGGTGACGCCGTCGGCGATCAGGAAGGCGCTGGCCCTGAGGTGGTCGGCGATCACCTTGTGGGAGGGGGCGTTGGGGCCCGTGGCGGGCGTGCCGGTCAGCTCGACGCTCTCGGCGATCAGCTTCTGGAAGAGGTCGATGTCGTAGTTGTCGTGCTTTCCCTGCAGGACGGCGGCGATGCGCTCGAGGCCCATGCCGGTGTCGATCGAGGGGCGGGGCAGGTCGATGCGGGTCGCCTTGTCGACCTGCTCGTACTGCATGAAGACGAGGTTCCAGATCTCGATGAACCGGTCGCCGTCCTCGCCCGGGCTGCCGGGCGGGCCGCCGGCGAT
>CAYMTA010000160.1:0-5158 GCA_964393275.1 uncultured Geminicoccaceae bacterium
ACCGGCCTCGGCGAGCAGCGCTTTCGCCTTTTCCGGATCGTAGGGGTACTTGCCGGTGAGATCGACATAGGCCGGATTGTGCGGCGCGAAATGCGAGCCGATCGGCGTGCCGTAGCCCATCATGGCACCATCGATGATCGCCTGGCGGTCGATCGCATGGGCGAGCGCCCGCCGCACCCGCACATCGTTCAGGGGTGGGCGCGCATTGTTGATGGCGAGGATCGTCTCGCCCTCGGTCGTGCCGATCACGACGACGAAGCGCGGGTCCGACTCGAACTGGACGAGCGCCTCGGGTGCCGGGAAGTTGGCGAAGGCGTCGATGTCGCCGGCGAGGAGTGCCGCGGTGGCCGCCGCCGGGTCGGGGATGAACTTGAAGGTGGCGCGCGCCAGAGCCGGCTCGGCGCCCCAATAATCCGGGTTGCGCTCGATCTCGACCCTATCGCCCTTGACCCAGCGGACGAAGCGGAAGGGGCCGGTGCCGACCGGCTCGTTCTTGTTGGTCGCGGCCGACTTCGGCTCGACGATCACCATGTCGCCCCAGCCGAGATTGAAGAGGAAGTCGCCGGTCGGGCGCTTCAGGGTGATCACCACGGTCCCTTCGTCCGGGGCCTCGACCGAGGCGATCGGCTCGAACAGGCCCTTTTGCGCGTTGACGCTGTCCTCGGCCATGGCGCGCTCGAACGAGAAGACCACATGCTCGGCCAGGAGCGGCACGCCGTTGTGGAAGGTGGCGCCCTCGGCCAGATGGAACGTGTAGGTCAGCCCGTCCTCGGAGATGGTCCAGGAGCGGGCCAGGGCCGGCTGCACGCCGCCGTCCTGATCGATGCGGGTCAGGCCCTCGAAGATGTTGGCATAAGTGATCTCGCGGATCGCCGCGGCGGCACCTGCCGTCGGATCGAGATGCGGCGGCTCGAGCACCATGCCCATGACGAGCTGGTCCTTGGCCGCCATGGCATTGCTGCCGGCCGCCAGGGTCAGGGCCAGGG
Source organism: uncultured Geminicoccaceae bacterium (assembly GCA_964393275.1). Lineage (GTDB taxonomy): Bacteria > Pseudomonadota > Alphaproteobacteria > Geminicoccales > Geminicoccaceae > SLRI01. Next base: position 987 of record CAYMTA010000160.1, read on the forward strand.
CCACCATACCGATCAGTCTCGCCAGCTTGCGCATCGTGTGTCCCCATTGTTGCGGTGCACCATAGTTCAGCACAGGCTGGCCCCGGCGCCAAGCCGGCTTATGCCACCGCCACGGCATCGGCCCAGGGATGGATCACCTCGGCCGTGCCGTATTGGTCGTCGAGCACGAGGTCGTGCAGCACCGCGACCGGGCAGGCGAACCGCAGCGGATAGGCCTGGGCGCGCACGGCGACCGCGCCATGCGCCTCGGCCAGGGCCGCCTGCACCGCGGCGTCGAGGTCGCGGCTCATGGTGACCGTGTCGTCGCCGGAGACGTCGATGCGCGGCTGCGCGAACGCCTCCTCGAGCGCCATGCCGTGGTCGAGCACGAAGCTCAGGATCTGCAGGACGGCGGGCAGGATGCGCCGGCCGCCCGAGGCGCCGAGGGCGAGGCGGTGCGTGGCATCGCTGGCGATCACCGGGCACATGTTGGACAAGGGCCGTGCGCCCGGGGCCATCGAGTTGGGGCGGCCGGGCCTGGGATCGAACCACATGATGCCGTTGTTCATGAGGATGCCCGTGGACGGCAGCACCACCCGGCTGCCGAAGAGCGAGAGCAGGGTCTGCGTCAGGGCCACCATGTTGCCGTCGGCGTCGATCACCGAGAGATGGCTGGTGCAGGACGGGGCGGGGCCGTCGCTGGCATGGCCTTCCTCGGCGAGCCTTTTGGCGTAGCCGGCCTTCAGCACCTCGGCATAGGCGAGATAGGCCGCCGCCTCGGGCGAATCGCCGCCGGCGAGCCGCCCGTCGAGGGCCTCGAGGCAGCGGCGCAGGATGTTGCCGGCGAAGAGGCCGGGCATGCCGAAGACCAGGGCACCACCATAGGCCGTGCGCAGGGCCGGTGCGGCGGTGGCCCGGTAGGCTTTCAGATCCTCCAGCCCGAGGCGGCTGTCGAGGGCTGCGGCGTCTGCCGCGACCAGCTCGGCAAGGCCGCCGGCATAGAGGGTTTGCGGTCCCTCCTCGGCCACCAGCGCCAGGGTCTCGGCGAGCCGGCCGAGCGGCAGCCTTGTCGCTTCGCCGGCCACCGCCGGCACCGGCGGCAGGCCGTCGCCGAGATAAAGGGCGGCACTCGCCGGAAAGCGCCTGAGATCGCGGGCGGCAGTGGCGACCAGCAGGGCAGCGTACCAGTCGATCTCGAGACCTTCCCTGGCGAGGCGCCGGGCCGGCTGGGCGAGCTCGCGCCATGTCATGCGGCCAAAGCGCTCGTGGGCGAGGCCGAGGCCGGCCAGATGACCCGGCACGGCGAAGGACATGGGTCCCAGCACGTTGCGGTCCTCGACCACGGCCGGCCAGGCGAAGAGGTCGCCAGCGGTGCCGCCGGCAAGCGGGTAGGCTCGCGGATCGAGCGCCTGTGGCGCCACCATGCCAGCATCGATGGCGGTGACGGCACCTCCTTCGGCATCGAGGACCAGCATGGTCGAGCCGCCGCCGAGCCCACTCATCCAGGGCTCGGTGGCGGCCAGCGCCAGCGAGGTCGCGACGGCGGCATCGATCGCATGGCCTCCGGCCGCCAGCACCTCCGCACCGACGGCCGCCGCTTTCGTGTTCTGGGCCGCGACCACGCCGCTTTTGCCGCGCGCGGCGTGCTTGCTGAGCTGGAGATTAGAGGCGAACGCGCTCAATGGAGCTCCTTTTGGGCGGGCGGTGTCAGGCGGGCTCGGCCACCGGCCCGCGGCCGGCCCGAACCGCCGCGAGGAGGATGACGGCGAGCAGCAGCGGCAGGGCCAGGATGTTCATCGGCTGCCAGCCGAGCCATTCGTGCAGGGCACCGCTGGCGGCGGCCGAGCTGGCCACGGCGGTGAACAGGCAGAAATCGTTGAAGCCCTGCACCTTGGCCTTCTCGGACGGCCGGTAGGACTGGGTCAGGAGGGTGGTGCCGCCGATGAACATGAAGTTCCAACCGATACCGAGGAGCAGGAGGCCAACAACGAAATTAATGACCTCGATGCCGGCGAGGTTGATGCCGATGCAGGCGAGCATCAGGACCCCGCCCACGGCGATGATCCGCTCGGCGCCGAAGCGCGCGATCAGCGAGCCCGAGAAGAAGCTCGGCGCGAACATGCCGACGACATGCCACTGGATGGCCATCGCACTGTCGGCGAAGGCGTAGCCACAGGCGAGCATGGCGAGCGGTGTCGCGGTCATCAGCATGTTCATCGTGACATAGGCGACGAGCGCCGAGGCGAAGGCGGTGAGCGCCCTTGGTGTCCGGACGATCTGGATCAGAGGTCGAGCCGGCTCGCGACTCGCCATCTCCGCCTTGCGCGGCAGATCGAGAAAGGTCAGCGCCACGCCGCAGCAGAGGGCCACCGTGGCGACGCTGAGATAGCATCCGGCGAAGACGAAGGGCGGCAGCAGGTTCTGCGTCGCCTTGGCGAGCTCCGGGCCGAGCACGGCGGCGACGACGCCGCCCGCCATGACAAGAGCGATGGCCCGGGCCCGGGCCGCGACCTTGTCCTCGACGTCGCTCGCATCGGCCGCGTCCGCCGCGGTGAAGCGGAAGTACTGGCCGAAGGCGCCGAAAACGCCGTAGAGCAGGCCGGCCAGCATGAAGAGCGGGAAGCTCGCCTGCACCACGGCGTAGGTGGCGAGAAGGCCGGAAATGATCCCGAAGAGGCTGCCGAGCAGGAGCCCGAGGCGCCGGCCGATCCGCGCCATGAGGAGCGAGGCCGGCATGGTCGAAAGCATGTTGCCGACGAACTGCGCCGCGAGCGGCATGGTGGCGAGCGCCGGGTCGGGTGCGATCTGCAGCCCGACCAGGGCCGAGGTCGTGGTCTGGATCGTGTTGGCCATGAAGAAGAAGGCCTGGCAGGTTGCCAGGATCGAGACATTGCGAATGAGGGGAGGGCTCCACATCGTGCCCCTACATAGCCGCGCGCCCCGCCTTCCGGAAGGGGCCGTCAGGGCAGGCGTGGGCGCACATGCGCGAACCGCCCGCCGGAGCCCCGCCGTTAACCGCCCGGGCCACAAGAAGTGCGATGCGTTAACCGGTATGGGGCTTCAGGTGTTAACGCGGGCACCTATCCCGATGCTGTTCGACGAGCCGTTTTGTCGAGATTGACCCACGAAAGGTCAATATTAATGAAACCTATTTCGCTAACCAAGTGAATGTTGAAATTTCAGATGCTTGGATGAATCCTCTAAGAATATTCAAAAATTAGACTGTACTTAATATTAAACTGCTGATCTAAAAAAGTTCGACGTTCTAGATACGGACTGTTTATAGACTTCAATCCTGCAAGATCAATAAATGGCGGCAGGCACAAGTCGCGATGACTAACGCAGGATAAGGTGCAATGATTAAGAGCAACCACTGGTCGATCTCGGGTTTCAGCGCGATGGCGCTCCTGGCGCTCTCCGCCTGCAGTGGCGGTGGCGGCGGCAGTGGCGGCGGCACGCCGTCGACTCCCGCTGGCGGCGGCACGGGCGGCGGCACGCCCCCGGTCGTCGACTTCGCCGTCCCCAACCCCTATGCGACCCACGGCAGCGCGAGCCCCGACAAGCTCGGCCGGCTCTTCGTCTTCGGCGACAGCTACTCCGATCCCTTCGATACGCGGCGCTCCTGCGAGCCGCGCAGCGGCAAGGCCAAGGACGTCTGTCTCGATCCCGATGACCTCTGGTCGAAGCGTCTGGTGGCCGCCGCCGGTGGCAGCCCCGACGACCTGGTCAGCTACGCCCGCGGCAAGGCCTCGGCGGCCAACACCAATCCCTATTATGTCGCGGCCCTCGATAACGGTCTCGATGATGACAAGTTCGTCGGCGACGGTATCGACAAGAACTACAACGACCGCGACAACACCTTCAAAACCCAGGTCGACAAATGGGAAGGTGATGCCCACATTTTCGAGGGCAACGATCTGACCATCGTCTACATGGGCTACAACGACATCATCAGCAACAAGTCCATTTCGGATGCTGCAGGCGACTATACGGGACAAATTGATAGGCTGCTGGATGCCGGCGCCGCGCGCGATGGCCGGCGCGTGTTCGTCACCCTGGTGCACGATTGGGGCAGCGTGCCGACTTCGAACGCCGCCGGCACCAACCGCACCAAGGACCTGAACGACCGACTGCGGACCATGGTGAACCATCGCGACAACGTGGTGGCGGTTGACATGTTCACGGTGTTCGAG
>CAYMTA010000161.1:0-5014 GCA_964393275.1 uncultured Geminicoccaceae bacterium
CGCTCGCCCTCGAAGTAGAGCACCGTGTCGACCATGTGCTCCAGCACGCGCGGCCCCGCGATCTGCCCATCCTTGGTGACGTGCCCGATCAGCAGCAGGGCGGCGCCGCGCCGCTTGGCGAACCGCGTCAGGGCCTGGGCGGACGCCCGCAACTGCGTCACCGTTCCGGGTGCCGGATCCAGGGCTTCCAGATAGACCGTCTGGATCGAATCGATGATCAGGAGATCGGCCGGCTGGCCGGTCTCGAGCGTGCCCAGGATCTCGTCCACCGACGTTCCGACGGCCAGCTCGATCGGCGCGTGCGTCACCCCGATGCGGCTCGCGCGCATGCGGATCTGCTCGATCGATTCCTCGCCGCTCACATAGACGACGCGCTTGCCGAGCAGGGCCAGATTGGCCGCCGCCTGCAGCGTCAGGGTGGACTTGCCGATCCCGGGATCGCCGCCGATGAGAATGGCGGACCCGGCCACGAGGCCGCCGCCCACGGCCCGGTCGAGCTCGCCGATGCCGGTGACCAGACGCTGCACCGGCTGCCCGGTGCCTTCGAGGCCGAAAAGCTCGAGCCCGCGCCGCGACCGCCGCTTGACGGGCGCCCCCTTGGCCAGCGGCTCAGTCGACTCCTCGACCAGCGTGTTCCAGGCGCCGCAGGCATCGCAGCGCCCGCTCCACTTGGGCTGCACGCCGCCGCAGCTCTGGCAGACGAACTGTGTCCCAGCACCGGCCATCAGAGCCTGTCCGAGAAGTTTTCATGATGTTTCATCGGCTTTCGGGTGAGCGCCGGCGAGGAGCCGAGCGCCGCCCGATGCGGCGCATCGGGCAAGCTCGGCGACGAAGCCGGAGCCAGCCGCAAGCCGACCGGAGGTGAGCTTGGCAGCGGCACCTGCTTCGTCGTCGAGCAGTCGACGATGCGCTGCATCGACGACTGCTCGACTCCTCGCATCTGCTCACTGCCAAGCTCATGAAACATTATGAAAACTTCTCGGGCAGGCTCTCAGGCAGTCACGCGGTCACCCACCTGCGTGGACCTTCTGCCCGACATCGATCGGCCCGTCGGCATGTCCCTGGATGAACTGCTCGACGTAAGGATTGCCGCTCTTGCCGATCGCCGCCACCGGCCCTTCCCAGATGATGGCGCCCTCGTAGAGCATCGCCACCCGGTCGGCGATCTTGCGCACGCTGCCCATGTCGTGGGTGATCGACAGGGCCGTCGCACCAAGCTCGGAGACGCAGTCGCGAATGAGATCGTTGATCACGTCCGACATGATCGGGTCGAGGCCGGTCGTCGGCTCGTCGAAAAAAATGATCTCGGGCGACGTGCAGATGGCGCGGGCGAGGCCCACCCGCTTCTTCATACCGCCGGAAAGCTCGCTCGGATACTGGTCGGCGACGGCGGGGATCAGGCCGACCTTCGCCATGGTCTCGATGGCCCGTTCCCGGGCCGCCGATCGCTCGACCCGCTCGGCCGCCATCAGGCCGAACGCGACGTTCTCCCAGACCGGCAGGCTGTCGAAGAGGGCAGCGCTCTGGAACAGCATGCCGAACTTCGTCCGAAGCTCCGTCAGGTGCCGCGCGCTCGCCCCCACCACCTCCTCGCCATCGACCAGGATGGAGCCGGCATCGGCCTCGATCAGGCCGAGGATGCATTTCAGCAGCACTGACTTGCCCGACCCCGAGCCGCCGATGACGACCACCGATTGTCCCTGGGGCACGTCGAGGTCGATGCCGCGCAGCACGTGGTTCGAGCCGAAGCTCTTGTACAGCCCGCGGATGCGGATCTTCGGGGCGGGGCCGCTCATCGGCTGAAGAACGCCTGGGTGATGAAATAGTTCGCGGTGAGGATCAGGATCGAGGCGCTGACCACCGCGTGCGTCGTCGCGGCACCCACGCCCTGGGCCCCGCCCCGGCTGTGGTAGCCATGATAGCAGCCCATCAGCGCGATGATGAACCCGAAGGCCGCCGCCTTCACCAGACCCGACACGACGTCCTGCATCTCCAGGAACTCGAATGTCTTGTTCAGATAGTCGATCGGCCCGAAGCCGAGCTTGTGCACGCCGACCAGATAGCCCCCCATCACGCCGATCACGTCGGCCACGAGGACGAGCAGCGGCAGGGTGACCAGGGCCGCGACGAAGCGCGGAAAGACGAGATAGCGCAAGGGGTCGGTGGAGAGCGTGGTCAGCGCGTCGATCTGCTCTGTGACCCGCATGGTGCCCAGCTCGGCCGCCATGGCGGCACCCACGCGCCCCGCCACCATCAGCCCGGCGAGCACCGGCCCGAGCTCCCGCACCATCGAGAGGACCACGATCGTGGCAACAGCGCTCTCCGCCTCGAATCGGGCAAAGCCCGTGTAGCTCTGCAGGGCGAGCACCATCCCGGTGAAAATCGCCGTGAGCCCGACGACCGGCAGCGAGTTGAAGCCGATCTCGATCATCTGGCGCAGCATCTGGCGCCAATAGATGGGACCGAGGAAGCCGTTGCCGATCGCCGCTCCGGCAAAGACGCTGATTCGTCCGGTCGCCTGCGTGATGCCGATGAGCGCCGCACCGATCGGCTGCAAGGGATTGATCATGCGCGCTGCGACTCGAGATGGATGCGACGCAAGCGATGCCCGAGCCGCGTCAGGAGCTCGTACCCGATCGTGCCACCCGCCTCGGCCACGGCATCGATGCCGCCCGGCCCGGCGAGCAGCTCGACGGGCGTGCCCACCTCGACCTGATGCTCATCCAGGGCGCTCACGTCGAGAGTCATCAGATCCATCGATACCCGCCCCACAATCGGCACCTCGCGACCGGCGATGAGGCCGAAGGTCCCGGCACCCGCCGAACGCATGTAGCCGTCGGCATAGCCGACGCCCACCGTGGCGATTCGCGCACCCTTTTCCGCCGCGTGAGCGGCGCCGTAGCCCACTGTGCCTGGAGCGTCAAGGCGATGCACCCGAAGGACCGGGGCCCTGATGCGCACCACCGGCTGCATCGGGTTGGGTCGGCCGGGGGTCGGGTTGATGCCGTAGAGCGCCGCGCCCGGGCGGAGCAGATCGAAATGGAACGCCGGACCCAGGAAAGTTCCGGATGCGTTGGCGAGGCTGCGCGGCGCCGGGGGCAGCTTTTGGCTGAGCTCCAAAAAGAGCGCCAGCTGGCGGGCATTCATCGGGTGGCCGGGATCCTCGGCGCAGGCCAGGTGGCTCATGACCAAAGTGAGGTCGATGGAGCGCAGGCGAGCCCCATCCAAGCCCGCGACCTCGGCCGACGAGAGCCCGAGGCGGCACATGCCGGTGTCCAGATGAATGGCGGCCGGGAGCCGCCGGCCGAGGCGCTCGCCCGCCGCGGCCCAAAGCTCGATCTCGCCGGGTGTGCCGAGAACCGGCCGCAGGCCACAAGCGACGAATTCATCGATCTCGACAGCGGCCAGGCCCTCGAGGACGTAAATCGTCGCATCCTGCAAATGCCGGCGCAGCGCCACGCCCTCGACCAGCTTGGCCACGAAGAACTGCTCGCAGCCGGCGGCTCGGAGCCGCGGAGCGACGCGATCGGCGCCCAGCCCATAGGCATTGGCCTTGACCACGGCGGCCACGGGGCGATCGCCGGCCACGGCCCGGATCGTCGCGTAGTTCCGGGCGATCGCATCCAGATCGATGATCAGGGCGGCTTCGGGCATGGCGGCTTCAATGACCCTCGATGTATTCGGCGGTCTCGAGGTTGCGAAAGCGGCCGAAGCCGGGGTCGAACTGCACCTGGACGGTGCCGATCGGCCCGTTGCGCTGCTTGGCGATGATGATGTCGGCCTTGTTGTGCGCGCGGTCGCAGCGGTCCAGCCATTCGCGATGGCGGAGCTGGAATTTCTCGAGACTTTCCCCCTCGCGCTGCTGCGGTGCCGAACGGGAGAGGTAGTACTCCTCGCGATAGACGAACATGACGACGTCGGCATCCTGCTCGATCGAGCCCGATTCGCGCAGGTCCGAAAGCAAGGGCCGCTTGTCCTCGCGCTGCTCGACCGCCCGGCTGAGCTGCGAGAGCGCCAGCACGGGAATGTTCAGCTCCTTGGCGATCGCCTTGAGCGCCTGGGTGATCTCCGAGATCTCCTGCACCCGGTTGGTGCCGGCATAGGCGCTCGAGCCGCGCATCAGCTGCAAATAGTCGACGACCAGCAGCGACAGACCTTCCATGCGCATCAGCCGGCGCGCCCGGCTGCGCAGCGCCGCCACGGAGAGTGCCGGGGTGTCGTCGATGAACATCGGCCGCGCCGCCAGCGCCTGGCTCGCCGCCACGACGCGCTGCCACTCGCGATCGTCGCGGAGCTGGCCGCGGCGCAGCTCGTCCGAGGCGATCTGGGCCTCGGCCGAAAGGAGCCGCATGGCCAGCTGCTCGGCCGACATCTCCAGGCTGAAGATGCCGACCGTGTAGTTCTCGTGCTTGAGCCGCTCGCCGTCGAGGCCGGCGGCCTTCTGGGTCGCCGCGTTGGCGGCGATGGTCACCGCCAACGCCGTCTTGCCCATGCTCGGGCGGCCGGCGAGGATCAGGAGGTCGGATGACTGCAGGCCGCCCAGGATCCGATCCAGGCTGTCCAGCCGGGTCGGCACACCGGTCACCTCGCCGACCTTCGAATAGGCCGATTCGACCAGCCTGATGGTGCTGCTCAAGACCGCCGGAAAGGCGCGGAAGCCGCTTTTGATCTCGCCCGCCTGGGCGAGGCCGAAGAGCTCCTGCTCGGCGATCTCGATCTGCTCCGAGGAGCTCTCGACCGTCTGCGGATCGTAGGCGCGAAGGACCATCTCCTCGCCGACACCGATCAGGCCGCGCCTGACCGCCAGATCATGGATGATCTGGGCGAAGCTCACCGCGTTGATGATCGTCTCGGCGGCCCGGGCGATACGCCCCAGGTACTTGGCCCCGTCCAGCTCCTTGAGCGCCGCATCCTCGTCGAAGAGATGAAAGAGCGAGCGCGCGTCGGCCAGCTGGCCCCGCCCGATGCGCTCGGCGCAGGCGGCGAAGATCCGCTGGTGGACGGGCTCGAAGAA
>CAYMTA010000162.1:0-4964 GCA_964393275.1 uncultured Geminicoccaceae bacterium
ACATGTCGCCGTAGAGCGTGGCGTAGCCGACCGACATCTCGGACTTGTTGCCGGTCGTCAGCACCATCGGCCCGAGCTTGTTGGAAAGGGCCATCAGGAGCACGCCCCTGATCCGGGACTGCAGGTTCTCCTCGGTGATGTCGGGCGCCCGGCCCTCGAAGAGCGGGCCGAGCATGTCGGCGAAGGCCGCAACGGCCGGCTCGATCGCGATGCTGTCGAGGCGGATGCCCAGGGCCCCGGCCGAGGCCCGCGCGTCCTCGAGGCTGTCGACCGCGGTGTAGCGCGACGGCATCATCAGCGCATGGACCCGGTCGGGCCCGAGCGCATCGACGGCGACGGCCGCCGTGAGGGCGGAATCGACGCCGCCCGAGAGCCCGAGCACGACGCCGGGGAAGCCGTTCTTCGTGACATAGTCACGCAGGCCCAGGACCATCGCCCGGTAGACCGCCTCGAGGTCGCCGGGCGGGCGGGTCGTCTGGCGCTCGCCGACCGCTCGCCAGCCCTCCCCCGCCCGCTCCCAGCTCGTGACCAGCAGGCTCTCCTCGAACCAGGGCGCCTGGGCCACGAGGTTGCGGTCGCGGTCGAGGACGAAGGAGGCGCCGTCGAAGACCAGCTCGTCCTGGCCGCCCACCATGTTGACGTAGAGCAGCGGCAGGCCGGTCTCGGTCACCCGGGCGACGGCGTTCTGGATGCGCTTCTCCTGCTTGCCGACCTCGAAGGGCGAGCCGTTGATGACGATCAGGAGCTGGGCGCCGGTCTCCTCCAGCCCCTCGGCCACGTCCTCGATCCACATGTCCTCGCAGATCATGACACCGAGCCTGACCGAGCCGCCGCGGGCGAGGTCGAGCCGCATCGGCCCCGGCACGGGCCCGGTCTCGAAGACGCGCTTCTCGTCGAAGACACCGTAATTGGGCAGAGCGTGCTTGGCCCGCCGGGCCGCGATCTGGCCGCCGGCGAGGAGGAAGGCGCCGTTGAACGGCCGCCCGCCGCGCCCGGCCCAGGGGGCGCCCAGGATGATGGCCGGCCGCCCATCGGCGGTCTCCGGGGCGAGGCCCTCGAGCAGGGCGGCGGTGCGCTCGAGCAGCGCCTGCTTGAGCACCAGGTCCTCGAGCGGATAGCCGGTCAGCATCATCTCCGGGAAGATCACGAGGTCGGCGCCTGCCTCGGCCGCCGCCCGGTGCAACCGGCGAACGAGCGCCAGGTTGCCGTCGAGGTCGCCGACGATCGGGTTGCACTGGGCGATGGCGGTGGTGAGCTGGCTCGGCACGGCTGGCGGTCCTCGATGGCGCGCGGGCTGGCGCATGGGGTAGCGGCTGGGCCGGTCGAGACACTTGACCGGCGGCACTGTCATCGACCTAAGTCTAGACGCGGGGTGGCGGCGCGACCATCACGTGCCTGCCGTCGGCGAGACGCGCGATCGGGGCCGGGCGAGGGAGGGGGCGGGACGTGGAGCACATCCAGGACATGCGGGCATTCCCGGTGGCGGCGGCCGGGCGCGAGGCCGGCCGATGACCGCCCGGCCGGGCGGCCAGAAGATCGCCGTCGTCGGCGCCGGCATCGTCGGCGTCGCCGCGGCGCTCTTCCTGCAGGAGGACGGCCACGAGGTCGTGCTGTTCGACCCGAACGGGCCGGGCAGCGGCACCTCCTCGGGCAATGCCGGGATCATCAGCGTCGCCTCGATCATGCCGATCGTCACGGCCGACATCCTGACGAAGCTGCCGGCGATGCTGGCCGACCCGGTGGCCCCCCTGAAGGTCCGCTGGCGGGACCTGCCGGGCCTCGCCCCCTGGCTCGCGCGCGCCGCCCTCGCCACCCGCAAGAGCAAGGTCGAGCGGGCGATGGCCGGCATCCACGCGCTCACCAGCCGGGCGCTCGCGGCGCACGAGGTGCTGATCCAGAGGGCCGGCGCCGGCGATCTCTTCGCCTCCAACGGCTGGCTCAAGGTGGGCCTCGACCAGGCCAGGCTCGAGCAGGCGATGGCTGGCGAGCGCGCCGCCCTCGACCGCTTCGGCGTGGCCTACGAGGTCCTGGACCGGGACGCCGTGCTCGATCTGGAGCCGGCCCTCTCGAGCGAGGTCAAGGGAGCGCTCTGGCTCACCGCCAATCGCGAGATCCGCCACCCCCAGGCCTATGTCGAGCGGCTGGCGGCCCTCTTCCTGGAGCGGGGCGGCGCCCATCGCCGGCAGGTCGCCCGGGGCCTCGCCTTCGAATCCGGGCGGGTCGTCGGCCTGCTCACCACCGAGGGCCCGATCAAGGCGGACAGCGTGGTGGTCGCCGCCGGCGCCTTTGCCGGCCGGCTCGCCGCCGATGCCGGGCACCGGCTGCCGCTGATCGCCGAGCGCGGCTATCACCTGATGCTGCCGACGCTGGCGACCCCCCTGCGCCGGCCGATCTACTGCATGGATCCGGGCTTCGTGCTGGCCCCCATGGCGCAGGGGCTGCGGCTGACCAGCGGCGTCGAGCTGGCGAGCCTCGAGGCGCCGCCCGATTTCTCGATTCCGCGGCGCCTCCTGCCGCTCGCCCGGCGCTATCTGCCGAGCCTCGACGAGCGGGTCACCAGCGAATGGCAGGGCTTTCGCCCGTCCCTGCCGGACAGCCTGCCGGTGATCGGCCGGGCCCGGCGCCATGCCAACGTCTATCTCGCCTTCGGCCACCAGCATATCGGCCTGACGCTCGGGCCGCTCACCGGGCGGATCGTCGCCGACCTCGTCGCCGGCCGCGATCCCGGCCTCGATCTGGCCCCCTATCGGCCCGACCGGTCCTTCTGGTGAGAGGGGGCCCCCGGGCGACGCCGGCCGCCCGGAGCGGCCGATGAGGCGGAGCCTCCGGGCGGCGCTGGCCGCCCAGAGCGGGAACGTGCGGGGCGCCTTGTGGCTGGTCTTCGGCGCCTTCTTCTTCACCTCCATGGGGCTCTGCGTGAAGCTGCTGGGCGCCCGCCTGCCGAGCATCGAGATCGCCTTCTTCCGCTCCATGGCCGGGCTCGTCGCGGTCATGCCGCTGATGCTGCGGGAGGGTGTCGGGCTCTGGCGCACGCAGCATCTGGGCGCCCATTTCGGCCGCGCCTTCATCGGCACCGCCGGCATGGTCTGCGGCTTCTACGCCTTCACCCATCTGCCGCTCGCCGAGGCGACCGCGATCGGCTTCACCAAGCCGCTCTTCATGGTGGTGCTGGCGGCGCTGGTGCTGCACGAGACGGTGCGCGCCCGCCGCTGGACCGCGACGGTCGTCGGCTTCCTCGGGGTTCTCTTGATGATGCGGCCGGGTGCCGGGACGATCGAGCCGGCGGCGCTGGTCGCCCTCGCCGGGGCGGCGTTCGGGGCGCTGGTCTCGATCTTCATCAAGCAGCTGGTCGCGACCGAGCGGAAGTCGACCATCCTGGCCTATCTCAGCGTCGTCGGCATGCTGCTGACCGGCCTGCCGATGCTCCTCGTCTGGGTCACGCCGCGTGGCTTCGACCTCTTGCTGATCGTCCTCATGGGGGTGGTCGGCAGCATCGCCCAGCTCTGCCTGATGCAGGCCTTCAAGCTCGGCGAGGCGAGCGCCCTCGCCCCCTTCGACTATGCCCGCCTGCCGTTCGCCGCCGCCTTCGGCTGGCTGGTCTTCGGCGAGGTGCTGGACGGCTGGGCGTTCGCCGGCGTCCTGGTGATCATCCTCAGCAGCGCCTACATCGCCTGGCGCGAGGCGCATCTCGCCAGGATCGGCCGCCGCTGAGCGCCGGGCCGCGACGGCTCGGCGCAGGCGGGCCGATCGAGGCTGGCAGGGCCGCCCGGCCGGCCCCATCTGCAGGGCTGATGATGGTCCAGGCAGCGGGTTGCCCATGTCACGCTCTCTTGCTCTCTTGACGGTGAAGCTGGTGCTGGCCGCCCTCGTGGTGGCCGGCGCGGTCGCCTACACGCTGGGCATGGGCCCCTTCGCCGGCAAGCTCGGCGCGGTGGCGGAGAGCCAGGGCAAGGCCCTGGTCGGCGGCCCGTTCAGCCTGGTCGACCAGACCGGCAAGAGGGTCACCGAGGCCGATTTCGCCGGGCGCGCCGAGCTCGTCTATTTCGGCTACACCTATTGCCCGGACGTCTGCCCGACCGGGCTCGCCACCATGATGGCGGCCTATGACGAGCTCTCGCCCGAGGAGCAGGCGAAGGTCGCCCCGATCTTCATCACCGTCGATCCCGAGCGCGACGACGTGGCCGCGATGGCGAGCTACGTCGCCCTCTTCCACCCGGCCCTGATTGGCCTCACCGGCACGGCCGAGGAGGTCGACGCCGCGGCGTCCGCCTGGCGGGTCTACCACCGCAAGGCCGAGAGCGAGGCGGCGAGCGGCTACCTCGTCGATCACTCGGCCTTCACCTATCTGATGAACGGCCGCAACGAGTACGTCACCCATTTCAGCCACGGTGTGACACCGGACGAGATGGCCAAGGCAATCAGGAAGGCCTTGGCCAATGGTGCTGCCGGCTGAAGATGGAACAAGGCTTGAACCCGGCCCCCGGAGCCGCTACATCCCGGCCCAGGCGCTCGTAGCTCAATGGATAGAGCATCTGACTACGGATCAGAAGGTTGGGGGTTCGAGTCCTCCCGAGCGCGCCATATTTTTCAATAGGTTAGATGAAGAGTGCTTCCTGGGTGATAGCGGATAGGAAGCTCTGAGGAAGAAACCGGGTTAACCGGACGGGTTCTGCGCCGCCAGCTTTCTGCGGCCTTCCTCCGAACGTCGTACCCCAACAACTCTCGGTTCTCGACGATGCGCTCAATAGCGATGTTGGGCCCGTCCATTGCCGTATCGAGAGGCGAGTGCTTCGACGGCGATTCCATGTAGCAGCGGCCGCAATAACCTGAGCGCGTAGGCTGCGGCGGCAATCAGGGGATCGATGTCGCAAGCCGTTTGACAAGAACGCCGCGAACGCTGACTCTCGGGCGCCGAACCGAATTGTCTCCTGCAAGCGTTAGAGCGGTTCTCGTTTAGGTGGAAT
>CAYMTA010000163.1:0-4871 GCA_964393275.1 uncultured Geminicoccaceae bacterium
CGCAGCACCGCCTCGACAATGGCGAGATCGAGCGGATGGCTGTGCGTCATGACCAGCACGAGATCGCCCTCCGCCGTCGCGAAGCCGGCCGGATCGGCGATTTCCCGGGTCTCGACCCCGGCCGGCGGGTCGGCCGGCAACTGGCCCGGCCGGCTGTCGAGCCAGAGGACGCGGCAGGGCAAGGGGGCCAGCGCATGCACGATCGCCCGGCCGACATGCCCGGCGCCGAAGAGCACGACACGCGGCAGACGTGCCTCGCGGGCCGCCAGCCGCTCGGCGAGCGCCGCCCGATCGCCCGCCACCAGATGCCGAAGCCTGAGCGTCACATGCCCGCCGCAGCACTGCGCCAGGGCCGGGCCGAGCGGCAGATCGAGATGGTCGGGGAGCGGCTCGCCCAAAAGCGCGTCCCGCGCCCGCGCCATCGCCCGGTGCTCGAGCTCCCCGCCACCGACCGTGCCGGCAATGGCGTCGGCCGTGACCAGCAACAAGGCTCCCGCCTCGCGCGGCGTCGAGCCGAGCACCTCCAGAACCTCGACGAGGATCGCCGGCTCGCCCCGGTCGAGCGCGGCAAGCGCGGCTGCGAGGGCTTCGGTCATGTCGCCGTCTCCAGTCGGTCGATGGCCATCAGCACCTTCTCCGGCGTCGCCGGCGGGTCGAGCCTGGCCGGGTGCTTGTGATCCGCCGTCGCCGCCACGGCATCCGAGAGCGCCTGCCAGACCGAGATGGCGAGCATCAAGGGCGGCTCGCCCACGGCCTTGGAGCGGTGCACCGTGGCCTTGGGGTTCACGTTCTCGAGCAGGCGGATGTTGAGGATCTCAGGCCGGTCGGCGCAGGTCGGGATCTTGTAGGTCGAAGGTGCATGGGTGCGCAGCCGGCCCACCTTGTCCCAGACCAGCTCCTCGGTGGTGAGCCAGCCCATGCCCTGGATGAAGCCGCCCTCGATCTGGCCCCGGTCGATCGCCGGGTTCAGGGAGCGGCCGACATCGTGGACGATGTCGACCCGGTCGACCCGGTATTCGCCGGTGAGCCGGTCGATCGTGACCTCGCTGCAGGCGGCGCCATAGGCGAAGTAGTAGAAGGGCTTGCCCCGGCCGGTGGTGCGGTCCCAATGGATCTCCGGGGTCTTGTAGAAGCCCGTGGCGGAGAGCTGGACGCGGTTCATGTAGGCGTCGTGGACGAGCTTCTCGAAGGCGATCTCGTCGCCGCCGACCCGGACCCGACCCGGCAGCCAGTCCACGGCCTCCGGCGGCATCTGGTGCTGCTCGGCCACGAAGGCGACCAGCCGCCGCTTCAGCTCGCCCGCCGCGGCCACGGCCGCCATGCCGTTGAGATCGGAGCCGGAGGATGCCGCCGTGGCCGAGGTGTTGGGGACCTTGCCGGTGGTGGTCGCGGTGATCCTGATCCGCTCGAGCGGCAGCGCCAATTCGTCCGCCACCACCTGCGCCACCTTGATGAACAGCCCCTGGCCCATCTCGGTGCCGCCGTGGTTCAGATGGACCGAGCCGTCCTTGTAGATGTGGACCAGGGCGCCGGCCTGGTTGAAGGCCGTGTTGGTGAAGGAGATGCCGAACTTGACCGGCGTCAGGGCGAGGCCCTTCTTCCGCCAGCGGCTCGCCGCGTTGAAGCGGCCGATCGCCCGCCGCCTGCCCCGGTAGTCGCTGTCCGCCTCGCATTCGGCGACGACCCGCTCGATGACGTTGTCCTCGATGGTCATCCAGTAGGGGGTCACCGCCCGCTCGCCCGGCCCGTAGAAATTGCGCTTCCTGACGTCGAGCGCGTCCTGGCCCGTCTGGATCGCGATCTCCTCGATCAGCCGCTCGGCCGCCACCATGCCCTGCGGCCCGCCGAAGCCGCGAAACGCCGTGGCGGAGACCATGTTGGTCCGGCAAGGGTGACAGACCAGCGCCACGTCCGGATAGAAGTAGCAGTTGTCGGCGTGGAAGAGGGCGCGGTCGTTGATCGGCCCGGAGAGGTCGGCCGAGTAGCCGCAGCGCGAGACGAGGTCCATGTCGACCGCGTGGATGCGGCCCTCGGCGTCGAAGCCGAGGCGGTAGTCCACCGTGAAATCGTGGCGCTTGCCGGTCATGATCATGTCGTCGTCACGATCCAGCCGGCACTTGGCCGGACGGCCGGTCCGGCGCGCCACGAGGGCCGCGACGCAGGCGAAGAGGTTGCTCTGCGTCTCCTTGCCGCCGAAGCCGCCGCCCATCCGGCGCACCTCGACGGTGACACTGTGCGACGGCACGCCCAGCACATGCGCCACCATGTGCTGCACCTCGCTCGGGTGCTGGGTCGAGCTGTAGACCATCATCTCGCCGGCCTCGCCCGGCAGCGCCAGGGCCACGTGGCCCTCGAGGTAGAAATGGTCCTGGCCGCCAATGGCGATCCGGCCGTCGAGCCGCAACGGACTCGCCGTCAGGCCCTTCGCCACGTCGCCGCGCTGCATCCGCCCCGGCGGCCAGACATGGTCCTCCCGGGCCCGGGCCTCGTCCACATCCAGCAGCGGCGGCAGGTCCTCGTACTCGATGATGGCGAGCGCCGCCGCGGCGCGCGCCGCGTGCACCGTCGGCGCCGCCACGGCGAAGAGCGCATGGCCCCAGTACTGGACGATATCGCCGGCGAAGACCGGCTCGTCGTCCCGGCCGACCGGGCTGATGTCGTTCACGCCCGGAATGTCGGCCGTGGTCAGCACCGCCACGACCCCTGGCGCCGATCGCACGGCGGCGAGATCGAGCCTCGTCACGCGGGCATGCGCGCGGGTGGCCCAGGCGATATAGATCTCGAGGCAGCGGGCGGGCTCCGGCATGTCGTCGACATAGACCGCCTCGCCGGTGACATGACGGATGGCGCTGTCATGCGCCAAAGCGCGGCCGATGGGGCTCGCCTCAGACATGCACGGCCTCGCGCCGGCCGGCGAGGCGGAGCGGCGGCGACGCCTCGTCCTCCGCTTCCAGATACGCCTTGAGCAGCAGGTTCTGCGCCACCTTCAGCCGGTAGGCGGCCGAGGCCCGCATGTCGTCGATCGGCTGGAAGTCCGCCGTCAGGGCCGCCATGGCATGCCGGAACGTCGCCTCGGCGAAGGGCTGGCCGATCAGCGCCGCCTCGGCCCGGAGGGCGCGGCGCGGGGTCGCCGCCATGCCGCCATAGGCGATCCTCGCCAGGGCGATCCGGCCGCCCTCGCGGCGAAGCTGGATGGCGCCGCAGAGCGCCGAGATGTCCTGGTCGAAGCGCTTGCTGATCTTGTAGCAGCGCAGCTCGGTCCCCGCCTCGGGCTTCGGCACGCTGACCGCCTCGACGATCTCGCCCGGCCGCCGGTCCTGCCTGCCATAGGCGAGGAAGAACTCCTCGAGCGGCAGCGAGCGGCGGCCGTCCCGGTGCGCCAGATGGAGGGTGGCGCCGGCGGCGATCAGCCAGGGCGGGCTGTCACCGATCGGCGAGCCGTTGGCGATATTGCCGCCGATCGTCCCGACCGCGCGGATCTGCTCGCTGCCGAGGCGCCGGACCAGCTCGCCGACATCCGGCCAGAGCGCCGCCAGCCGGGCGTGCGCCGCGGCATAGGTGACGCCGGCGCCGATGCGAATCGCATCCGCGCTCTCCTCGATGGTCTCGAGCTCGCCCACCCGGCCGAGCCAGATGACGGGATCGAGCCGGCGATGCTGCTTGGTCACCCAAAGGCCCACATCGGTGGCGCCGGCGAGGATCGTGGCGTTCGGGTGCTCCGCCGCAAGATCGAGCAGGGTGGCAAGGTCGGCGGGTGCATAAAAGGTGCGACCCCCCTCGCCGATCGCCAGCGTCTCGCCGTCCCGCCAGGCTTCGAGGCGCGCCAGCACCTCCGCCTCGCGCTCCGCCAGATGCGCCACCGCACCCGGCGTCCCGTGCATCCGCCGGGCGGCCTCGATGATCGGCCCGTAGCCGGTGCAGCGGCAGAGGTTGCCGGCGAGCGCGTCGTCGATCCGCTGCCGCGACGGCGCTTCCCCGCCCGCCCGATGAAGGGCGAAGAGGGTCATGACGAAGCCGGGCGTGCAGAAGCCGCATTGCGAGCCGTGGTTCTCCACCAGCGCCGCCTGCACCGGATGCAAGGCGCCGTCCGGCCCCTTCAGGTCCTCGACGGTCAGGAGCTGGCAGCCGTCCAGCGTCGCCATGAAGCGGATGCAGGCATTGATCGCCCGGTAGCGGAGCCGCCCGTCCACGGGCTCGGCGATCACCACGCTGCAGGCGCCGCAATCGCCCTCCGCGCAGCCCTCCTTGGTGCCCCGCCTGTAGGCCACCCGGCGCAGCCACTCGAGCACGGTCAGGGTCGGGTCGATCGCCTCGAGCTCGACCGGCTCGTGGCCGAGCAGAAAGCGCAGCCGGTGCCGCATCAGCTGCCCCGGTAGGTCGAGTAGGCGAAGGGCGAGACGACGAGCGGGACGTGGTAGTCGGCGCCGGAATCCTCGATGCCGAAGCGGATCGGCACCTCGTCGAGGAAGGCCGGGTTCGGCAGGTCGACGCCCAGCACCTTGAAATAGAGGCCGACCTGAAAGACGATCTCGTAGATGCCGCGCCCCATGACCGCGCCCTCGAGCAGCGGCCGGTCGACCCTGCCCTGCCCGTTGGTCCGGGTCTCGGCGAGCTTCGTGCGCTCCGCCCCCTCGAGCCGATAAAGCGTCAGTTGCATGCCTGCCCCGGGTCGCCCCGACGTCGTGTCCAGCACATGCGTGGTGAGCCTGCCCATCGCCGGTCCCTGCCGTTTCCGTTGACCGATCAATGGTTAATCATTGAGCGATCCGCTCACAATGGGCAAGAAGTCCGCCCGCATCATTCGACCGCCTGCCGCTCGGGGACATGTGTGGACGCCCTTTTGGATGCAAGCGAGAACTTGGCCTTTGCCT
>CAYMTA010000164.1:0-4835 GCA_964393275.1 uncultured Geminicoccaceae bacterium
GGGCCTGCCTCGGCGGCGAGGTCCTCGGGCATCGCGATCTCGTTTTCCGCCGCCAGCGAGCAGAGGCGCGAGGCGAGGTTCACCGTTCGGCCGAGGATGGTGAAATCGGCCCTCTTTCCGGCGCCGAGCGCCGTGGCGATGACCTCGCCCCGGTAGAGGCCGATCCCGGGGCGGCGGGCCAGCGACCGGCAGGCCTCGATGCTGGCGATGGCGGCGGCGAGGGCGCGCCCGGTCGCGTCGTCGTCGCGGAAGAAGGCGAGGATGCCGTCGCCGACGATCTTGTCGATCTCGCCGCCCTGGTCGGCGACAGCCCCGGCGACCGCCGTGACGAAAGCGTCGACGAGGGCGGCGACCTCGCGCGGCGGCGCCGCTTCGGCGAAGCTCGAGAAGTCGCGAAGATCGAGGAACATGACCACGGCGGAAAAGCGTGTCGGCGCCGCGTCGTCGTCGATCGCCGTGCGGACGGCGGCGACCGAAAGGAAGCGGCCGAGCCGCCGGTGGACGCCGAGCACGTAGGCCGCCTGGCGATCGATCGTCCCCTGCGCCCGGGCGATGACCAATCCCGTCGCCAGGAGGGTGAGAAGGAACAGCCCGCCGAAGACGCTCGTCCAGAAGCCGCTCAGCCTCGAGATCGCCGTCTCCAGCAGGACGCTGCGGCGGGTCACGGCCACCACGAGGTCGTTGCCGGCCCGGCGCGCCTCCGTTCGGGGCAGGGTCACGGTTCCCAGCGATGTCCAATGATCGGGCAGGACGATGTTTTCCGCCAGCACAGCACCGCCGCCGTCCTCGGTCACGTCGCGGAGGGCGGCCGCGTCCGGGATCACGCAGGACGCATCATCGGCGATGTCGGCGACGGGCTCGCCGTCCGGCGTGACGATGGCAAGGCAGGTGATCCCTGCTTCCGCCATCTCGGTCCGCAGGTCGGCGACGATCGACGCGGCAGGTGGCGTCGTGCCATCGAGCTGACCGTCGGCGACCAGCATGGAGCGGACGAGCCTGATCTCCTGGTCGGCGAACAGCTTCTCGGCGCTCGTGGCGATCGCGTCCCGCAACATGAGCACGAGCCCGACCGAGCTGACGACGAGCAGCGGCAGCAGGATCAGGAGGAAGACGCGGAGGAGCGGGAACGGCCTGCCGATGTCGGCCGCATCCGGCTGCCGGCTCTCTCGACCCATCAGCGTAGCCTACGCCAGTGTCTGTCGCCGTTGGTTCCACATGGTGACGACGACGACCGTGCTCAGCAGAACGAGCGCCACGGCCGACGCCTTGAGCGTGCCCAAGTCCAGGCCGCCCTTGGCCATGGGCTTGGTGAGGAAGTCGCCGAAGGTGGCGCCGAACGGGCGCGTGAAGACGAAGGCGATCCAGAAGAGCATGACCTTGTCGACGCTCGTCGCATGGTGCAGCAGCAGCACGATGCCGATCACGGCCGAGGTCACGAAAGCACCCTGCATGTAGCTGAGGCCGACGACGTCGACGAGAGCATCTCCGAAAGCCGTGCCGAGGCTGTTGGAGAAGACCACCGCGATCCAGAACATGATCTCGACCCGGCGATCGACGATCGGGTAGACGCTGAGGCTCTTTTCGCGCAGGTGCCAGACGAGCAGCGTCGCGGCCAGGCCGGCGAGCAGCACCAGCGAGCCGATGACGTAGCCGAATCCGAGCGTGCGATCCATGAGATCGGACACCTCGGTGCCGGCCGTCGTCGTCGCGACGATGGCGGCCCAGAACAGCGCGGCATGAAACCTCTCGGCGCGAATCTGCGCCACGAGGACCACGATCAGCGCCGTGGCGGTGATGGCCAGCCCGGCGAAGTAGCCGAGCTTGAGCGTCTGCGCGATGAAGTCGCCCGTCGTCTCGCCCAGCGTCGTCGCGATGATCTTCATGACCCAGAACGCGAAGGTGACCTTCGCGACCTTGCTGGTCATGTCGTGGGCCGTCGAATCGTGCATTCCTGACGCCTTTCCCGGGTGTGTGGCTGGTGGGGTGCCCGCCGGTCGGCGGCGAAGCCGTCACGGGCGAGCCCTGCTGGCGCGGCTGTCGCACCGGATCGGGCGGTGCCGCGCACCCGTGGCCCAGAGCGGGCCAGGGTGATCCTTTTGGGCTTGATCCTGCCCGCCATCCCTTACCCGGGATCGGCGCGATCGTCGAATCCGGCCGCGGCAAGGGCGCCACCTCGCGCCGCATCCTGCGCGCCCGGAAGCCGGCCGCTGCCACCATCCGCTTTCGCACCGAGGCGGGCCGGCAGGCCGATGTCGCCACGCTGTCGAAGGCGGGGGTGGGGCCGTTGCGCCGGCGGATGCGGGCGAGGCCGCTGGGCCGGGCAGAGCTGTTGCCGCCCCGCCCGATCGATGCCGGGGCGCCAAAGTTGACCGCCGTCAAGGCGGGCCGCCAAGGTCGGGCTTAGCCTCGACCCTACATGGGGATCGCGGGGGCGGGGTCCCTCGGCCCGTGGCTGTCGCCCCGCCGGGGCGGCCGACTGGCGAACGCGGGGGAGAGCGGCGTGACGACGCACAAGGAGCGGATCCTGCGAGTGTTGCGTGGCGAGACGGTGGATCGACTGCCCTATGTGCCACGGCTCGATCTCTGGCACCTCGCCAACTCGGTGGTCGGGACGCTGCCGCCGGAGCACGCCGGCCGGACCCAGCATGAGATCTCGCGCGCCGAGGGCTGGGCGATCCACCACAAATACGTCTACGGCGCCTTCGGCGAGCTTCCGCACGACGCCCTCCTGCACCGGGGCATCGGCATCTTCCGGACCCGCGACACGGTCGTCGACTTCGTGCTGCCGCGGGATGTCGAGGTCGAGGTGGAGCGTGACGGCCCGGCCACGCGGATCGCCTACCACACGCCGGCCGGGGTGGTGAGCCACCGCCTGCGCTATGACGAGTCGATGCAGCGGCTCGGCATCTCGATCCCGCTGCACGAGGACCACCTGATCAAGAGCGTCGCCGACTATCCGGCCGTCTGGCACCTGTTCGAGCACATGCGGGTGGTGCCCAACCACGAGCGCTTCACCCGCTGGACCGAGACGGAGATCGGCGAGGACGGGGTGCCGGTGGCGGCGCATTTCCATGGCGCGTCGCCGATGCAGCAGATCCAGCGCGACCTGATCGACGCCACCGCCTTCTACATCCACTACAAGGACCATCAGCGCGAGCTGCGCGAGCTCGCGGCACGGATGGAGCCGCTCTTTGAGCGCATCCTCGAGATCTGCTGCGCCTCGCCGGCGCCGGTCATCAACTGGGGCTCCAACTTCGACGACATGCTGACCTACCCGCCCTATTTCGCCCGGGAGATCCAGCCCTGGATCCGCCGTGCCTCGGCGGCGCTCGCCGATGCCGGGAAGATCCTGATGTGCCACACCGACGGCGAGAATCGCGGGCTCATGGAGCTGATCCGCGATTCCGGGATGCACGTCGCCGAATCGATCTGCCCGGCGCCGATGACGCAGGTCAGCCTCGCCGAGTACTACCAGGCATGGGCAGGGAAATTGACGCTTTTCGGTGGCGTGCCCTCGACCCTGCTCCTGCCGGAAACCAGCGAGGCCGCGTTCGACGCCTACGTGGACGAGCTTTTCCGGGCGATCGCGCCGGGCAGCCGGTTCGTCGTCGGGATTGCCGACCAGGTGCCGCCGAACGCGGTGTTCGCGCGCCTGCGGCGGCTCGGCCAGCGGGTCGCCGAGGAAGGGCGGCTGCCGCTCGAGGCCGGCGGCTTCCGGCCGGCCATGCCCGCTTCGGCCCCGGCGGCACCGCCGACGGCGACGCGTGCGGCGGACGACGAGGAGCGCTTCCTCGAGGTCCAGGACGACGTCCACGCCGGCGATCACCTGGCCATCCGCCAGCGCGTGCTGGCGCTGGTCGAGGACGGGGTGCCGGCCCAGGAGATCCTGGAGCGCGGCCTGATTGCCGCCATGGACGAGATCGGGCAGGCCTTCGCCAGCGGCGAGGCCTTCATCCCCGAGGTGCTCCTGTCGGCGCGCGCCATGAACGAGGCGGTGGACGCCCTCGGCCCCCATCTCGCCAGCGCTGCCGAGCGGCACCGCGGCAAGATTCTCGTCGGCACGGTGGCCGGCGACGTCCACGACATCGGCAAGAACATGGTGGTGACGATGCTCAAGGGCGTCGGCTTCGAGGTCCAGGACCTCGGCGTCAACGTCCCGCGGGCGCGGTTCGTCGCGGCTGTGGCCGAGAGCAGGCCGGACATTCTCGGCCTCTCGGCCCTCTTGACCACGACGATGATGGAGATGCGCCAGGTCATCGCCAGCCTCGAGACGGCGGGCCTTCGCGACACCTGTCGGGTGATCGTCGGCGGCGCCCCGCTCAGCGCCGGGTTCGCCAATGAGATCGGCGCCGACGGCTTCGCCGAGGATGCCGTGAGCGCGGTGGCCCTGGCGAAGCAGCTGGTCGCCGAGCGCCGGCCCTCGCCCGCGGCGTGAGCCTCGGGAGGCTGGCGACCGGGACCGGCGGATGCTCCTTCGAACCCACCGATCATCGCCGCAAGTCGTGGTCCTGCCATGAAAAGCTGGTGCGCCCCCCGGGACTCGAACCCGGAACCCGCGGATTAAAAGTCCGGTCTCATAGCGTTCACCATGTTCAGCGCTATTCATAGCGAGTAGGATTTATATCGAAATATCAATTGTTTGATGTCCACCGTGGTTCGTGGTTGTTCGGTGGAGGCTGGCCGAATTCAGTGATTCGTGGTAGCCAAAATGGTATCCAAAGTTACGGAGCTATGTCAATGACCGCCGCAAAGCGCCTCACCGACCTGATGATCGATCGGGGGTGCTGTCGCGAAGTTGGTAGGAATTGCTGATCGACACTTTCCGACGGGCTCAT
>CAYMTA010000165.1:0-4738 GCA_964393275.1 uncultured Geminicoccaceae bacterium
TGGATGACCCGGTCCTTGCGCTCGACGGCCCAGGCCAGGAGCTTCTCGTAGACCTCGCGCATCCTCGCCTCGTCGGTGTAGGTGACGCGCATCTGGTCGGACGG
This sequence comes from uncultured Geminicoccaceae bacterium, assembly GCA_964393275.1. Lineage (GTDB taxonomy): Bacteria > Pseudomonadota > Alphaproteobacteria > Geminicoccales > Geminicoccaceae > SLRI01. The sequence continues at coordinate 105 of CAYMTA010000165.1, forward strand.
CACCTCGCCGGTCGAATCGAGATAGAGGCCGATGCCGAGCATGCCGGAATGAGCGCGGCAGGTGATCTTGCCCACCATCTCCGGCGTCCAGAGCGAGCCGTAGCCGAGCTCGCCATAGACGGGCTGGATGGCATCGGTGTCGATGCAGAGCGATTCGGTGCCCCAGTTGAAGGGGGTGGTGTAGCGCTTGCCGTCCTGCACCCCGCCGAGGCCGGCCGAGCTCGCCCACATCGAGGGAATGATGCCGGCCACATTGATCCGGCTTTCGTCGAGCGGCTGCAGCAGCCCCAGCTCGTTCCAGACTTCCGTGTAGGTGATGGACGGCATGACGACGTCGAAGCCGGTGCCGCCGGAGGCGCGCAGCCGGTTCACGACCTCGTCGTTGGAGCCGTACGTGGCGAGGTTGAGGGTGATGCCGGTCTGGCTCTCGAACGAGTCGATCATCTCCGGATAGACGTAGTCGGACCAGCTATAGAGGTTGAGCTCGCCCGACGACGAGAGGGCCTTGCGGCTGATGATCGCCGGGGCGGCAATGCCGGCGCCGATGGCGGTCGTAGCCTGCAGGAAGCGGCGGCGCCTGATGGCGGAGGTGCCGGCTCCCCGAATCTCGCTGCTTTCGGTCATGGTGCTCTGCTCCCTGATGACATGTCTGCCCTGATGACGCCCGCGACGCCGTCGTCGATCGCACGCTATCAGAGCACGCTCAGAGCGGCCAGACCAGCAGGATCACCGGCACGGCGACGATCAGGACAACGGCCTCGAGCGGCAGGCCGAGGCGCCAGTAGTCGCCGAAGCGGAACCCGCCGGGGCCGAGGATCAGCGTGTTGTTCTGGTGCCCGATGGGCGTGAGGAAGGCGCAGGAGGCGCCGACGGCGACGGCCATGAGGAAGCCATCCGCGCCGACGCCGAGGCCGGCGGCCGTGCCGATGGCGATCGGGCACATCACCGCCGCCGTGGCGGCGTTGTTCATGAAGTCCGAAAGAAACATGGTGACGACCAGGATCAGCACCAGCGCCACCACCGGCTGGCCCCGCGCCACGCCCTGCACCAGAAGCCCGGCGAGCAGGTCGGCGGCCCCCGTCTCGGCCATCGCGCCGGCGACCGGGATGAGGGCGGCGAGCAGCACGACCACCGGCCAGTCGATCGCCTGGTAGACGGTGCGGGGCGGCACCACGTTGGTCAGCATGGCGGCCAGCACGGCCCCGGCGAACGCGACCGCCGCCGACAGGAGGCCGAAGGTCACGAGAACGATCGCAGTCGCCATGATCGCCACGGCCGTGGCGGCGTTCTGCGCGCTCGGCAGCCGCAGCGTTCGCTCGGCCAGCGGCACGAGGTTGAATTGGCTGGCGAAATCGCCGAGCGTGTCCGGGATACCCTGCAACAGGAGCACATCGCCGACCCGCAGCGGCAGGTTGCGCAGCCGGCGCAGGTTGCGCTCGCCACGGCGCGACACGGCGAGCAGGTTGATGCCCCAACGCCGGCGCAGGTGCAGATCGGTGGCCGACCGGCCGGCGAGCGGCGAGGTCGGCAGCACGGCGAGCTCGGCGAGCCGCGGCCCTTCCGAGTCGTCGCCGTTGCGGCCGTTGCCCGCCGTCGCCAGAGGTGCTCCGCCCGTCTCGTCGCCATCATCGGCGCCACGCGAGCGGGTCTCCTCGAATTCGAGGTCGAGGGCGCTGAGCGCCTCGGCCAGGGGTTCCGGCTCGGCCTCGAGGATCAGGATGTCGCCTGCCTGGATGCGGCGATAGGGACCCGGGGTGGCGAGGCGCACCTCGTTGCGAACCATGCCGAGCACCTGGGCGTCCGCCGCCTCGAGCTCCTTCTCGATCTCGCCCAGGGTCCGGCCGGCGGCCTTGCCATCCTTCTTCACCCTGACCTCGGAGAGATAGGCGGCGAGATCGAAGCCCTCGCTCGAGCCGCGCTTTCGCACGGGCACCAGCCAGCGCCCGGCCAGCAGGATGAAGGCGATGCCGGCGATGGCCACGGCGGCGCCGACCGGGGTGAAATCGAACATCGAGAACTCGCCCCCGCCGGCCTGGGCGCGGAACCCGGCGACGATCAGGTTGGGCGGCGTGCCGATCAACGTGGTCATGCCGCCGAGGATCGAGCCGAACGCCAGGGGCATGAGGATCTGGCCGGGCTCCACGCCGATCTTCTGCGCGCGCTGGATCGCGAGCGGCATGAGCAGGGCCAGAGCACCCACATTGTTCATGAAGGCCGAGAGGCAGGCGGCGGTGACGGTCAGGATCGCGATGGTGGTGAAGCCACCGGCACCGTTCGGCAGCACGGTCCGGGCGAGCCGGTCGACAGCCCCCGATTCGTGCAGGCCACGGCTCAGGACGAGGACAGCGGCGACGGTGATCACCGCCGGGTGGCCGAACCCCGCGAAGGCGGCATCGGCCGGCACCAGGCCGAGCACGACGCAGGCGAGCAGGGCCGCCATCGCCACCATGTCATGGCGCCAGCGGCCCCAGAGGAAGAAGGCCATGCTGGCGATGAGCACGGCGATGACGAGGCCCTGATCGAGAGTCACGGGTGCCTGGCTTCCTTTCCGATCGGCGCCCGCGCCTTCTCGACGCTCGCCCGCTGGCGGTCAAGGGACGCACCGCCGGCGCCGACGCTCACCGTCTCGTGTGGCTGGCCGGGCTGGTCTGGCGGGCGGCGCGCCGCTATGTGCAACCGATGAAGCGGCCACCGGTCGCCTTTCCTCTTGGAGAAATATCACGATGGTGCGCACAAACGCGGCGCTTGCCCGGCCCTTCGGCCTTCTCGCCCTGGCCTTCACCCTGGCGCTGCCGCTGCTGCCCGCCCGGGCGGCCGACGAGCTGCCAAAGGCGGAGGTGGAGCGGATCGTGCGCGACTACCTCATGCGCGAGCCCGAGGTCATCATGGAGGCGATCGAGGAGCTGCAGCGGCGGCGCGACGTGGCGGCCGGCGAGCAGCAGCGTGGCCAGATCGTCGCCAATCGCCAGAGCCTAGTCGCCGATCCACGCGATCCGGCGCTCGGCAATCCCGATGGCGACGTGACGCTGGTCGAGTTCTTCGACTACCGCTGCGGCTATTGCCGCGGCATGATCGACACGCTCGACGAGCTGGTCGATTCCGATCCCGGCCTGCGCATGGTCATGAAGGAGTTTCCGATCCTCGGCCCCGAGTCCCTGCTCGCCGCCAAGGCAGCCCTCGCCGCCGATCGGCAGGGCGCCTACGCCGCCGTGCACTTCGCGCTGATGGCCGCCGACCGGATCGACGACGCAACCATCCGCCGGATCGCCGCCGACAACGGGCTCGATGTCGACCAGCTCCTCGCCGACATGGAGAGCGAGCCGGTGCTCGCCCACATCCAGGACAATATTCGCTTGGCCCAGTCGCTCGGCATCAGCGGCACGCCGAGCTTCGTCATCGGCGACACGCTGCTGCCGGGTGCGGTGCCGCTCGCGGCGCTCAACGAGCAAATCGGCGCCGAACGGTCGGCCGCGGGCGGCTGAACGCCGGCGCCCGTCGCGCCCGTCTTCCGTGGAGCCGCCCGATGCTGCCGTCAGCGAACGGTGAGCTTGAGCTCGATGCGCCGGTTCCGGCTGCGCGCTTCCTCGCTGCGGCCCTCGACCAAGGGCTGGGTGTCGGCGAAGCCGGCGGCGATCAGCCGGTCCGCCGGCAGACCCCACTGGACCAGATACTCCGCCACCGAGCTGGCGCGCGCCGCGGACAGCTCCCAGTTCGAATGGAACCGGCCGCCGCGGATCGGCAGGTCGTCGGTGTGACCGTCGATGCGCAGCATCCAGGGCAGGTCCTCGGGCAGGGCGTCGACCAGCTGCTTGAGCTCGAGCGCCACCTGGTTCAGCGCCGCCCGGCCCTGCTGCGTCAGCTCGGCCTCGGCCGATGGGAACATGAGGCCGGCGGTGAAGGCGACATTGCGGCCGCTGAGCAGCGCCACGTCGTCGCCACCATCGACCATCGCCAGGACGTCGGCTGAAAGGCGCCTCTCGCGCTCGACCGCACCCTCTGCGGCCTCTCGCGTCACCGGAAGGGGCCGCAGGCTCGAGCCGAGCTGCTCGCCGATCAGGCCGAGCCGCTGATCGGCCTCCGCCTGGCGCGCCGCCTCGAGGGTCGCGACCTCCGCCTCGCGCTCGGCGAGCAGGGCCGCCTGCGTCTCCGTCCTGGCCCGCAGCTCGGCGAGTTCCGCCGCCTGCGCCGCCAGCCGGCCCCTGGTCGCGGCATCGAGATCGACGATCTCGGCCATCGAGCGGCTGCTCTCGCTGGCGGCGAGCGGCACCGACGCCGCCGTCGCCTGCAGCTCCGCCTCGAGCGCCGCGCCGCGTGCGTTGGCCGCGGCCAGTTGCCCGGCGAGGTCGTCGCGCGCCGCCTGCAGGCCGGATCGGGTCCAGGCCGCCAGCTCCAGCTGGCGTTGCAGCTCGGCCAGCTCGACACCCCGTGCCGCGAGCGCCGCGGCGCCCGCCTCGCGCTTGCTCTGCGCCTCCGCAAGCGCCGCCTCGACCTCGGCCATGGCCTTCTCGCGCTCGGCCAGATCCTTGCGCAACGCCGCCGTCACCTCGCTCCGGGCAGCCTCCGCCGCGACCAGCTGCTGCTCGAGCTCGTCCCGCGCCGCCTGCAGACCGTCCCTCGACCAGTCCGCCAGCTCG
>CAYMTA010000166.1:0-4489 GCA_964393275.1 uncultured Geminicoccaceae bacterium
GCCGCAGCCCTACCGCATCGTCATCGCTGGATGAGAATAGCGGATAATCAGGAAATTCTATTATAGCACGAAGGCGCTGTTGGCCATCCACAACTGTACGGACATTTCGTTTATCTCTTAAATCTTGCGTCATTAAGACCTTTGGCATAGGCTTTCCGCGGAGAATTGTGTCGATCAAGAATGATTTAGCCGCTCGCGTCCAGACACCTCGACGTTGGAACTTAGGCGAGAGATCCAATAAACCGCTTGAATGCCATTCAAGAAAATCAGAAATGCTGTATGAGCGGGCATCAAATAGTTTCAATGTCTGACTCCCACATATTGAGTGCAAGGACGAAGTCCTTGGCCGTTTCGGCTCAATGATTTATTCACAGGCGGAAATCGCGCAATTCAAGCCGCATGCCGAATCTGAGTTCATTCTTCTGCTCTTGTAACGCCAAGATCCTTCTGTGAATAGGATTTGCCACAACCGTTAGCCATGGTCAACGACTCACTCCAGCAGCCGCAGCCCCTCCGGTCCTGCCGCCACATAGCCCCGATCCGTCAGCTTGAGGTGCGGGATCACCGGCAGGGGCAGGAAGGCGAGCTGGAGGAGGGGTTCCTCCAGGGTGCAGCCGATGCTGCGGGCGGCTTGGCGCAGCGCGACGAGGCGCTCGTCGACGAAGGCGAGGTTCTGGTCGGACATGAGGCCGGCGATGGGCAGCGGGAGGTCGGCGAGGACCTGGCCGTTCTGGACGACGACGGCACCACCCTGGAGCTCGATCAGGTGGTTCGTGGCCTTCGCCATGTCGGCGGGGTCGTCGCCGACGGTGATGAGGTTGTGGCTGTCGTGGCCGATGGAGGTGGCGATCGCGCCCCGGACCCGGCCGAAGCCCTTGACCCAGCCCTTGCCGATATTGCCGTTCACCCCGTGGCGCTCGAGGACGCAGAGGCGGGCGATCTCGGGGTCGTCCTTGGGCGTGGCCTCGAGGTGGTCGGTCAGGAGGGAGAAGGGGAGGGCGCCGATGACGTGGGTCCGGCTGTCGCCGTCCTGGGCGAGATCAGGCGCGCTGACGCGCTCGCGGCGGACGCTGTGGTAGCCGGGGGCCTGGGGGTGGGGGCGGGGCTCGGCGAGGGCATCCTGGGCCAGCCGGCCACCGATCACGACCTCGGCGACGCGGACCTCGTCGAGATCGTCGAGGATGACGAGATCGGCGCGCTTGCCGGGGGCTATCAGGCCGCGGTCGCGAAGGCCGAAGGCGAGGGCGGCGCCCAGCGTGGCGGCGCGGTAGGCGGGAATGGCGGGGGCGCCGGCGCGGATGGCGAGGCGGATGGCGTGGTCGATATGGCCTTCCTCGCGGATCTCCAGGGGATTGCGGTCGTCGGTGCAGAAGGCGCAGCGCATCCAGGTGGCCTCGCCGATCAGGGGGGCCAGGGTGGTGACGTTCTTCGCAATCGAGCCTTCGCGCAGCAGGATGTGCATGCCCTTGGCGAGCTTCTCCTCGGCCTCCTCGAGGCTGGTGCATTCGTGCTCGGTCAGCACGCCGACGGCGAGATAGGCGTTGAGCTCACTGCCATGCAAGAGCGGGCTGTGGCCGTCGATGTGCCGGCCGTGGAAGCGCTCGAGCTTGGCCAGCATGCCGGCATCCTTGTGGAGGACGCCCGGGAAGTTCATGAGCTCGGCGAGGCCGATGACGGCGGGATCGGCGAGCAGCGGCAGGAGATCGTCGGCCTCGAGCCTGGCACCGGCGGTCTCGAGCCCGGTGGCGGGGACGCAGGAGCTGAGATTGACCTTCAGCGTCATGGCGAGCTGGCGGCTCGCCTCGATGAAGTAGGTGATGCCTTCGAGGCCGATGACGTTGGCGATCTCGTGCGGGTCGCAGATGGCCGTGGTGGTGCCGCGCGGCAGGACACCCCGCTCGAACTCGGCCGGCAGGACCATGGAGCTCTCGACATGGACGTGGGTGTCGATGAAGCCCGGCGCCACGACGCGGCCATAGGCATCGATCTCGTGCTGACCCTCGTAGACCCCATGCGTGCCGACGATGGTGTCGCCGGCGATGGCGATGTCCATCGGGCCCTCGATCCGGCCGGTCGCGGTATTCAGCAGGCAGGCGCGGCGGATGACGAGGTCGGCGGGCTCCCTCGCCAGGGCCTGGTCGATGCGGGCGGCGAGGTTCTGCTGCAGGACGCTCATGCTTGGCTCCGGTGGGCTGGCACCGGAGCGTCATATCAGGCCGTCAGGCCGGCGTCATGGCCTCGGCTTCGGGGGCCTCGATCGCGCAGGCGACGCCGGTGCCGCGCAGCCCGCAATAGCCCATCGGGTTCTTGGCGAGGTACTGCTGGTGGTAGTCCTCGGCGAAGAAGAAGTCGCCGGCCGCCGCGATCTCGGTCGTGATCCTGCCATTGCCGGCGGCGCCGAGCGCCTTGCCATAAGCCTGCGCCGCCGCCCTGGCGGCTTCGAGCTGGGCCTCGGTCGTAGCGTAGATGGCGGAGCGGTACTGCGTTCCGACATCGTTGCCCTGGCGCATGCCCTGGGTCGGGTCGTGGCTCTCGAGAAAGACCTGGAGCAGGCGCTGGAAGGAGATCAGGGCCGGGTCGTAGGCGACCAGCACCACCTCGGTATGGCCGGTCCGGCCCGAGCAGACCTCCTCGTAGGTCGGGTTGGGGGTGGTGCCTCCGGCATAGCCGGCGGCGGTGGTCCAGACCCCTTCCTGCTGCCAGAAGCGGCGCTCCGCACCCCAGAAGCAGCCCATGCCGAAGTGGGCCACCTCGATGCCGGCCGGGTAGGGCGGCTCGAGGTTGTGGCCGAGCACGGCATGGCGCGCGGGCACGGCGTAGGCGCGCGTGGCACGGCCGGGCAGGGCCTCGTCGGCGGCCGGCAGGTCGGCGGGTTTCTTCTTCAGGAGCCACATGGGTAGAGCCTCGTTCGGGAAGCTGCGCTGCTCATGAGATGGCGCGCGCGGCGGCCGCGTAAAGGGGGCCGATCAGCCGATGCCGAGCGTGCGCTCGCCCTGGTCGAGGATGAGCGGGATGACGAGGTCCTCCTCGTCGTCGAGATGGCGCTCGAGGCGGCGAAGGAAGATGTCGAGCGTGGTGGCGAGGCCGGCGGTGGCCGCAGGGCGATCGCCGGCGGACGTGGGCGTGACGAGGGCACGGAGCAGGGTGTCGCTCGCCGCGCCCAGCTCGGCGATCGCCCGGTCGATGATGTGGTGGTCGGCGTCCAGCACCAGGAAGCCCCGGGCGAGGCGGGGGTCGGCCGCCTGGAAGACCGGGAAGTAGTGCCGGTCCTCGACCTCGTGGTGGCCGTGCAGCTCGCGCAGCAGGAAGCGAATGCGCGGATGGAACCAGGGGACGAAGCGGTCGGGCTCGAGCCGCCCCTCGCGGAGTTCGCCGGTGGCGATGGCGATCGCACCGGTGAGCTCGCGGAAGAGCCCGTGGCGGGCGAGCCAGAAGCGGCCGACGGCGCCGAGCGCCGGATCGGTCGGCCAGGTCTCGCGGGGGTGGTGGTCGAGCAGGACGCGCAGATCCGTGGGCCAGCCGGTGCGGCGGTCGAGGTCGAGAGCGTCCAGGGGGCGGCTCGTCACGGCCTGGCCGTGGCACAGTCGAGCAGCGGGCCGAGCTGGCCGATGCGACGCTCGATGACGCGGCCGCGCTCCTTGGCATAAGCGCCCTTCGGGCTGCGCTCGCGGGGGGCCGGAAGGATCACGGCGAGGCGGGCGGCCTCGGTGGCCGAGAGGTCGCTGGCAGGCTTCTCGAACCAGGCCTGGGCGGCGGCCTCGGCGCCGTAGATCCCGGGGCCGAGCTCGACGATGTTGAGATAGAGCTCGAGGATGCGCCGCTTGCCCAGGATCAGCTCGAGCTGCGGGGCGAGCCAGGCTTCCAGCAGCTTGCGCGGCAGGTCGCGGCCGGGCCAGAGGAAGAGGTTCTTCGCCGTCTGCTGGGTCAGGGTGCTCGCACCACGCGGCCGCTCGCCGGCGAAGGCGCGCTCGACCTCGGAGCGGAGGGCGGTGAGGTCGAAGCCCATGTGCTCGCAGAAGAGATTGTCCTCGGACGCGATCACCGCCCGGGCGAGATGCGGGCTGATCCGCTCCAAAGGCCGCCAGCGATAGTCCAGCCCTTCGCCCTCGATCAGACGCAGCAGCATGAGCGGCGTCGCCGGCGGCGGCAGGAAGCGATAGGCCGCGAGCACGAGCGGCGGCAGGACGCAGAGCAGGAGGAAGAGCCCGAGGGCGATGCGGCGCAGCACGCGGGCGAGCCACCCGCGTCGGGGTGCCGCCGATGCGGTGCCGGCACGTCCATGAGCACGCGCCACCACCTCAGAGCCTGTCCGAGGAGTTTTCATGGTGTTTCATGAGCTTGGCAGTGAGCAAATGCGAGGAGTTGATCGACCGTCGATGCAGCGCATCGTCGGCCGATCAACGACGAAGCAGGTGCTCCCTTGTGGGGTTGCGGGGTCCCCACAGCCCCGCAACGTGCCAAGCTCACCTCCGGTCGGCTTGCGGCTGGC
>CAYMTA010000167.1:0-4411 GCA_964393275.1 uncultured Geminicoccaceae bacterium
GCCGACCGTAAACGGGTCAACTCAGAAAGCCGCGTAGGACGCCGGACGCTTACGCTGGTCCTGGCGCCCCTTCGCTATCGTCGTGCAATCGCCGGTGCCTGCAAGCGCCATCTTCATCCGCCACTGCCACAACGAAATGCCATGCCACCGACGCAGAGGACCCGCGCCGCCTTCGCGGTCGCGGGTCCTCCAATTCAATGCGTCGAGCTGGCGGGTCAGTTCGGCAGGCGCGCCGCGTCACTCGTCGGAGCAGCCTTGGCCGCGATCTCCGGACCGATGGCCGGCTCGTCGAGTGGCTCTGGCAGGGTCGCCAAGGCCATCTGCAGAACCTCGTCGGCATTGGCGACCGGGACGATCCGCAACCCCTTCTTCACGTTGTCGGGGATCTCGGCCAAGTCCTTCTCGTTCTCCTTCGGGATGAGAACGGTCTTGATTCCCCCGCGGAGCGCCGCGAGCAGCTTTTCCTTCAGCCCGCCGATCGGCAGCACCCGTCCCCGAAGCGTAACCTCGCCGGTCATCGCCACACTGGCCTTGACCGGAATCTTGGTCAGCACCGAGACGATCGAGGTCACCATCGCGACCCCGGCGGAAGGGCCGTCCTTGGGTGTGGCGCCCTCCGGCACGTGGATATGGATGTCGGTGCTCTCGAAGCGCTCGGGCTCGATGCCGAGGCGACGGGAACGTGAGCGAACATAGCTCTTGGCCGCCTGCACCGACTCCTGCATCACGTCGCCCAGCTTGCCAGTGATGGTCATCTTGCCCTTGCCCGGCACCAGCACCGACTCGATGGTCAAGAGCTCGCCACCGACCTCCGTCCAGGCGAGTCCCGTCGTCACACCGACGAGATCCTCCATCTCCGCCTCGCCGTAGCGGTACTTGCGCACGCCAGCGTACCTGTCGAGGTTGCGCCGGGTGATCTTGACCAGCTTCTTCTCGCCGCCGACGATCTCCTTGACCGCCTTGCGTGCGAGATTGGCGATTTCGCGCTCCAGGTTCCTGACGCCGGCCTCGCGCGTGAAGTAGCGGATCAGATCGAGCAGCGCCTCGTCGTTGATCGCCCACTCGGCCTCGCTCAGGCCGTGCTGCTTGCGCTGCTTGTCGATCAGATGGCGCTTGGCGATCTCGACCTTTTCATCCTCGGTGTACCCGGCGAGACGAATGATTTCCATGCGATCGAGCAGCGGTTGCGGCATCCTGAGCGTGTTGGCCGTGCACACGAACATCACGTCCGACAGGTCGTAGTCGACCTCCAGATAATGGTCGTTGAAATTGGCGTTCTGCTCCGGATCGAGCACCTCGAGCAGGGCCGACGAGGGGTCGCCCCTGAAGTCCGATCCCATCTTGTCGATCTCGTCGAGCATGAAGAGCGGGTTCGAGGTCTTCGCCTTCTTCATGCTCTGGATGATCTTGCCGGGCAGCGAGCCGATATATGTGCGGCGGTGGCCACGGATCTCCGCCTCGTCGCGCACACCTCCGAGCGAGAAACGAACGAAGTTCCGGCCGGTGGCCTTGGCCAGCGACTTGCCGAGGCTGGTCTTGCCGACACCGGGCGGCCCGACGAGACAGAGGATCGGCCCCTTCATTTTGTCGACCCGCTGCTGGACCGCAAGATACTCGACAATCCGCTCCTTGACCTTCTCCAGACCGTAATGATCCCTGTCGAGGATCTGCTGCGCCAGCTTGATGTCCTTCTTGACCTTCGACCGCTTCTTCCAGGGAATCGAGAGCATCCAGTCGAGATAGTTGCGGACGACCGTGGCCTCGGCCGACATCGGGCTCATGGTCCGCAGCTTCTTCAGCTCGGCCGAGGCCTTGTCGCGGGCTTCCTTGCTGAAGCGCGTCTTCTTGATCCGCTCCTCGAGCTCCGACGCCTCGTCCTTGCCATCCTCGAGCTCGCCGAGCTCCTTCTGGATCGCCTTCATCTGCTCGTTGAGATAATACTCGCGCTGGGTCTTCTCCATCTGCCGCTTGACGCGGCTGCGGATGCGCTTCTCAACCTGCAGGACGCTGATCTCGCCTTCCATGAAGCCGTAGAGGCGTTCCAGGCGATCGGTCAGGGAGGACGTCTCGAGCAGGTCCTGCTTGTCGGCGATCTTCAGCGAGAGATGCGCGGAGACCGTGTCGGCCAGCTTGTCCGGATCGTCGATCTGCGACAGCGAGACCAAAACCTCCGGCGGCACCTTCTTGTTCAGCTTGACGTACTGCTCGAACTGGGTGACGACAGCGCGCGCCAAGGCCTCGACCTCGCGATGCTCGGTCGCGCGATCCTCGAGAGTCGTGGCATTCACCTGAATGAACCGCGGATTGTCGACGAAGTCGCTGATTTCGGCGCGCGAGGTTCCCTCGACCAGGACCTTAACGGTCCCGTCGGGCAATTTCAGAAGCTGCAGCACGCTGCTCACGGTGCCGACACGATAGATGTCGTCGGCGCCAGGATCGTCCTGGCTCGCATTGCGCTGGGTCACGAGAAGGATCTGCTTGTCCTCCTTCATGACCTCCTCGAGCGCGTGGATCGACTTTTCGCGGCCGACGAAGAGCGGCACGATCATGTGTGGAAACACAACGATATCGCGCAACGGGAGAACCGGGTAGATCGTCGTTTGGGGTGTCTCGACCATTAGACCTCACCACAGGGGCGAGCCAAGAGCGACTCGCCACGCCTGATACCGCCCAAGAAGTGGCCCGAGCCCTCCGGACTTTCAAGGCGGCGACCGACAAGAGGCGGCGCGCCAAGTGCGGAAAGCGGACCACCGGGCGAACCGAACAGGGAGGAGGAGTGCGACGCCTTTCAACGGGAAGTGTAAAATCCGACCGCGCGGCGCACCGCAAGCGTCAGCTGGCGGAGCCGAGGTCGCCCTTGCGCTCCGTGTGGATCATCAACGGCTTGGCGTTGTTGTCCACGACCTCCTTGTTGACCACAACCTCGACGACACTGGTCAGCATCGGCAGCTCGAACATCGTCTCGAGCAGAATACCCTCCATGATCGACCGCAGGCCACGGGCGCCGGTCTTGCGCTGGATGCCCTTCAGCGCGATCGCCTTCAGCGCATCCTCGGTGAAGGTGAGCTTCACGTCCTCCATCTCGAAGAGCTTCTGGTACTGCTTGACCAGCGCGTTCTTCGGTTCCTTGAGGATCTTCACCAGGGCGTCGATGTCGAGGTCCGTCAGGGTGGCGACCACCGGCAATCTGCCGACGAACTCGGGAATGAGCCCGAATTTCAGGAGATCGTCGGGCTCGACCTCGCGCAGCACGTCTCCGCTGCGACGCTCGTCGGGCGCGCTCACGGCTGCGCCGAAGCCCATCGAGCGTGGCTTGCCACGCTGCGTAATGATCTTCTCGAGGCCGGCGAAGGCACCGCCACAGATGAACAGGATGTTGGTGGTGTCGACCTGCAGGAATTCCTGCTGCGGGTGCTTGCGACCGCCTTGCGGCGGCACGCTCGCCACAGTTCCCTCGATGATCTTCAAGAGCGCCTGCTGCACCCCCTCGCCCGAGACGTCCCGGGTGATGGAGGGGTTCTCCGACTTGCGGCTGATCTTGTCGACCTCGTCGATATAGACGATGCCGCGCTGCGCCCGCTCGACATTGTAATCGGCAGCCTGAAGCAGCTTGAGGATGATGTTCTCGACGTCCTCGCCGACATAGCCGGCCTCGGTCAGGGTCGTCGCATCCGCCATGGTGAAAGGCACGTCCAGCGTGCGGGCCAGGGTCTGGGCAAGCAGGGTCTTGCCGCAGCCGGTCGGACCGATCAGCAGAATGTTCGATTTTGCAAGCTCGACCTCGCCGCCTTTCGAGCCGTGCGCCAAGCGTTTGTAGTGATTGTGGACGGCGACCGACAGCACACGCTTAGCGTGGGTCTGGCCGATCACGTAGTCGTCGAGAACGTCGTTGATCTCGGCCGGCGTCGGCACCCCCGCCCGGCTCTTCGCGATGGCGCTCTTGTTCTCCTCGCGGATGATGTCCATGCAAAGCTCGACGCATTCATCGCAGATGAACACGGTCGGGCCGGCGATGAGCTTGCGAACCTCGTGCTGGCTCTTGCCGCAGAACGAACAATAGAGAGTGTTCTTCGAGTCGCCGCTTGATTTGCTCATCGAGACTTCGACCTCAGACGCTTTTCATCGGCATCGGAACGGCGGCAGACGACCCGCGGCAACCGCACCACCACCTGGCACCATGGTTGGCTAGTTGAAATCGCGGTTGCCCCTCGAGACCGAATTCGCGACCGCACCTCGCCGACGGCACTGAACCACGCGCTGCCTGCTGTTGCAAGCTTCGTCGTAGCACCAGGCCCGATCAAGTGGGGATAGGTGAGCTCGCGTCCGCAAAATGCAATGCGGCGAAGGCCTTTCCTATTCCTGATTACGCATAAACCTCAGCCAGCTTCAACAGCCGATACGGCATCGGCGG
>CAYMTA010000168.1:0-4405 GCA_964393275.1 uncultured Geminicoccaceae bacterium
ACCGGGGCCGGCGGCTCGGCATTGAGGATGCAGCCGGCGGGGGCGGTGATCTCGAAGGGGGCGAGGGAGGCGGCGTTGTTGGGGATCTCCGGGGCGACCACGCATTTGAGGCCATAGCAGGCATAGGCCTTGCAGTAGACCAATGGCACGTTGATGCCCCAGCGGCTGACCCCCGACGTGCCGGTGAAGTCGGCCTTGATGCGGTCCTCCTCGATCTCGAGGGTGACGGCGAGGTGCACGGGCTCGTCGTAGCCGTCGACCGTCATGTCATTGGCGTGGCGGCCCCTCGGCAGCTCGGCGATCAGGGCCCGGGTGGCCTGGTCGCTGCGCTCGAGGATGAAGCCGCCGATACCCTCCAGATCGTCGAAGCCGAGCTCGTCCATCATGGCGAAGAGGCGCTTCATGCCGGTCTCGTTGCAGGCGGCGAGCGCGTAGAGGTCGCCGACCACCTTGTCGGCCTCGCGCACATTGGCGCGGACGACGAGGATCAGGTCGCGGTTGACCTCGCCCTCGCGGAACAGCTTCATGATCGGGATGAAGAGGCCTTCCTCGTAAACGTCGCGACTGTCCGGGCCGAAGCCGCGGCCGCCGACATCGACGACATGGGCGGTGCAGGCGAAGAAGCCGATGAGCCTGGCCTTGCGGAAGACGGGGGTGACGACGGTGATGTCGTGCAGGTGCCCCGTGCCCTTCCAGGGGTCGTTGGTGATGTAGACATCGTTCTCGAGGATGTCGTCCCGGCCGATATCGGTGATGAAGTGGCCGACCGATTCGGCCATCGCGTTGACGTGGCCGGGGGTGCCGGTGATCGCCTGGGCGAGCATCCGCCCGGCCACGTCGAAGACGCCGGCGGAAAGGTCGCCCGCCTCGCGCACGCTGGTCGAAAACGCGGTGCGGACCAGGGTCAGCGCCTGCTCCTCGACCACCGAGATCAGGCGGTTCCACATGACCTGCATGTGGATGTCGTCGAGGCCACTGGCCATCAGGCTTCTCCCTTGTGGCGCAGGACCAGGAGGCAGCCGTCGGCCTGGACGACGGCCCTGGAGCCGGTGGCGAGGATGGTCGCCGTCTCGTCCTCGACCACGACCGCCGGGCCGGCGAGCTCGGCACCGACCTCGAGCGCATCGCGGGCGAAGACCGCGGCATCGACGAAGCGGCCCTCCGCAGGCTCGAAGAGCCGCCGCGAGCCGTGCGGCCGGGCGGGCCGGCCCCTGGCGGCCAGCCCGAGCGTCGGGGTCGGCGGCAGGCGCGTTGCGACCTTCAGGGCGAAGCTGACGATCTCGACCGCCGCCCCCTCGACCGGGCGGCCGAAGAAGCGGGTATAGGCTTCGGCGAAGGCCCGGGCGATCTTCCGCTCGTCGCCCGCGGCGTAGCCGCCCGGCTCGATGACGACGGGAATTTCCCAGCCCTGGCCGGCATAGCGCATGTAGGCGGTGCATTCCGTGAGCTGCTCCGCATCACCGCCGCCCTGGGCGACGAAGGCGGCGGCCTCGGCGCGCATCGCCTCTAGCAGCGCGTTCACCGCATCGGCGTCGAAGTCGTGCAAGGGGGTCAACCGGCTGCGCACCGATTCGTAGCCGAAAGGGGCGCGCAGGAAGCCGATGGCCGAGCCGACGCCGGCGCCGGGCGGCACCAGGAAGCGGTCGATGCCCATCTTCTCGCACAGCCGTGCCGCGTGCAGCGGCCCGGCGCCGCCGAAGCAGATCATGGTGAAGTCGGCGAGCTCCTTGCCGTTCTCGACGGCGTGCACGCGGCCGGCATTGGCCATGTTCTCGCCCACCATCTCGGCGATGCCGTAGGCGGCGGCCTCGCCTTCCAGCCCGAGCGGGGCGCCGATGGCACGCTCGACCGCCGCCGCCGCGGCCGCGGTGTCCAGCGTCATGCTGCCGCCGGCGAAATCGTGCGGGTCGATGCGACCCAAGAGCAGGTCGGCGTCGGTGACGGTGGGCTCGCTGCCGCCCCTTCCGTAGCAGGCGGGGCCGGGCGCGGAGGCGGCGCTTTTTGGCCCGACGCGGATGCGGCCCATCAGATCGACCGAGGCGATCGAGCCGCCGCCGGCGCCGATCTCGACCATCTCGACCACCGGAATCGAGATCGGCATGCCGCTGCCCTTCTTGAAGCGCCAGGTGCGGGCCACCTCGAAGGTTCGTGCCGTCTTCGGCGTCTGCTGCTCGATCAGGCAGATCTTCGCCGTGGTGCCGCCCATGTCGTAGGAGAGCACGCGGTCCAGGCCATAGCGGCGGGCGATGTCGGCGGCGAAGACCGCACCGCCGGCGGGACCCGATTCGACCAGGCGGACGGGGAATTCGGCCGCGCTCTCGACGCCGATGATGCCGCCGCCGGAATGCATCAAAAAGAGCGGGCAGCCGACGCCGATGGCGCCGAGCTCGTCGACCAGCCGCCTGAGGTAGGACTTGATCAGCGGCTTGACGTAGGCGTTGGCGCAGACCGTGTTGAAGCGTTCGTACTCGCGCATCTGCGGCGAAACCTCGCTCGAGATCGAGATCTCCAGACCCGGCAGCCGCTTCGCCAGCGCGTCGCGCATCCGCTTTTCGTGCGCGTCGTTCATGTAGGAATGGATGAAGCCGATGGCGACGCTCGCGTAGCCCCGCTCCTCGATGGTGGCGCAAAGGGCCTCGATCTCGCTCTGCTCCGGTGCCACCAGCACGCGGCCCTGCGCGTCGATCCGCTCGGCCAGCGTCAGCCGGTCGATCCGTGGCACGAGCGCCGGCGGGAGCTGGATGTTCAGATCGTACTGCTCGAAGCGGCTCTCCGTCCGCATCTCCAGGACGTCGCGAAAGCCGCGCGTGGTGACGAAACCGGTCCGGGCCCCGCGCCGCTCGATCAGCGCGTTGGTCGCGAGCGTCGTGCCGTGGATCAGGAGAGCCAGATCGCCCGGTGCGACGCCCGCCGTCCGGGCGGCGGCCTGCAGGCCAGCGAGGACGCCGCGCTCGGGCCGGTCAGGGTCCGTGAGCACCTTGGCGCTGTGGACGACGCCGTTCGCCTCGATGGCGATGTCGGTGAAGGTGCCGCCGATGTCGATTCCGGCACGCGCACGCGCCGCTGCTGCCGTCGTTTCCACCCTGCTTCCGATCGAGGTCATGGCCCTGGTCCGGACGAGATCGAGCCCACACCGCCCTGGCGGGCGATATAGAGTGGCGGAGCGGCGGCGTCGACACGGGGAGGGCTGCTCGCCGGCCGGAGGGCAGCCGCGGCGACTTCCCATCATGCCGCCCGGACGCTAGGAGACCCGCATGTTGCGGATCACACGCGAGGACATCGACGAAGCCGTGGGCGACGTTTTCGCCGAGCGCGGCCGGGCCTATTTCGCCCGCGGCAAGGTCCAGGGCCTGCGGTACGAGGAGGACATCGGACGGCTCACCGGCCGGGTGCAGGGCTCGACGCGGAAGCCCTATCGCGTCGACATCCACCTCGATCCGCGCGGCGAGGGCGGCCTGGAGGTGGCTGGGGTATGCAGTTGTCCGGTCGGGATCAACTGCAAGCATGTGGCGGCACTGCTGTTCGCGGCGCAGGCCGAATTTTCGGAGCGGAAGGCGGCCGAGGTGGTGGCCGCACCGCCGGCTGGCGCTCCCCGGCCCGAGGAGGAGGGGCTCGACGAGCCCGCTCGCCGCTGGCTGGCGGCGTTGCGGGCGGCGCAGGCGAACGATCAGAGCAGCTTCGCTGACAGCGTCCAGAACCGGGTGGTCTACGTCATCCGGGTCGAGCCGGGGCGGACGTGGATCGAGCCGGTCAAGGTGCGGCTGACCAAGGCCGGCGGCTTCGTCATCGATCGGCGCAACTACGCCTATCAGATGCACAGTAGTGCGCCGCGGCCCAAGTTCATCACGCTCGCCGACCACCACATCCTGCAGCGCATCCACGCCCTTTTCGCCTACGACCGAAGCGGCCTGGAGCAGCGTCTCGAGAGCGGCTCCCTGACGGCGCGGCAGGTCGCCTCGCTGATCCTCGACGTCCTCGGCACCGGCCGCTGCTGCTGGGCCGCCCCAGATCCCGCAAGGCTGCTCACCTCAGGCGTGCCCCGGCCCGGGACCGCGGGATGGACGGCCGACGAACGGGGCGACCAGAGCCTCCGCTTCGTCGCGGCTGACGGCGGGCGCGCGTTCGATGGCGTGATCCCGATCGATCCGCCCTGGTACGTGGACCTCGAGACCGGGGCTTGCGGGCCGATCGAGACCGGCCTGGACGAGCGGCTGGCCGGCACGCTGGCCCGCGCCCCGCGGCTCGCACCCGGGGCGACCGCGCGCCTGCGCGAGGCCATGGCGGCGGACCTGCCGTCCAGCCTCTCGATACCACTGCCCGCCGCCTTCGAGCGGGTGCGGACCGAGGCATTGCCGCCGGTGCCGGTGCTGCGTCTGGGCTGTGTCGCCCTGAAGCTCGAGGTGCC
>CAYMTA010000169.1:0-4402 GCA_964393275.1 uncultured Geminicoccaceae bacterium
CAAGGTCGAGGCGCTGGCGAAGGCGGAGGGCGGCAGGCTCTCGCGGTCGACCAACCAGAAGCCGCATCTGCTTCTGCCCTGGCTCGCCGATCTGGTGCGTGATCCGCGCATCGTCGAGCCGGTCTCGGCGATCCTCGGCCCCAACGTCCTCTGCTGGGCCTCGGGCTTCTTCTGGAAGCAGCCGCACGACCCGGCCTTCATCTCGTGGCACCAGGATTCGACCTATTGGGGCCTGAGCCACGCGGATATCGCCACGGCCTGGGTGGCGCTGACCCCGAGCACGCCCGAGAGCGGCTGCATGCAGGTGGTGCCCGGCACGCACCACCGGGAGCAGGTGGCGCACCGGGACACCTTCGCCGAGAACAACCTCTTGAGCCGCGGCCAGGAGATCGCGGTCGAGGTCGATCCGAAGGAGGTGGTCGACGTGGTGCTGCAGCCGGGCGAGATGTCGCTGCATCATGTGCGCCTCTTCCACGGCTCCGAGCCCAACCGCTCGGACCTGCCCCGGATCGGCTTCGCCATCCGCTACATCCCGACATACATCCGCCAGACCACCGAGGCGCGCGACAGCGCCACGCTGGTCCGCGGCACCGACGAATTCGGCCATTTCGCTCCCGAGCCGCGGCCGCGGACCGAGTTCGATCCGGAATGCGTCGCCTTCCACAAGGCGATGCTCGAGAACGCCGAGAAGATCCTCTATGCCGGTGCCGCCAAGGTGAAGCATTTCACGGCGGCCGAGCCCCGGCCCGGCATGTAGAGCCAAGAAACCAACGGGAGGCACCTCGATGAAGATGAAGCTCGCCGGGCTGGCGCTCGGCACGGCGCTTGCGACCTTCGCCTGGGCGCAAGGGGCGGTGGCGGCCGACTACACCATCCGCCTCGCCCACTCGCTCTCGTCGACCGAGCCGGCCAATCTGGCGGCCGAGTTCTTCGCCGCCAACGTCAACGAGCGCTCCGGCGGGCGGATCGAGATGACGGTCTTTCCGGGCGAGCAGCTCGGCTCCGGCAAGGACGTCAACGAGATGATCCGCCAGGGGGCCAACGTGATGAACATCACGGATGCCGGCTACCTCTCCGACTACGTGCCCGACATCGGCATCCTGAACGGGCCCTATCTGATGGCCGACTACCGCGACTTCCAGAAGATCGTGGATTCCGACTGGCTCGAGGGGGTCGACCAGCAGCTCCAGGACGCGGGCATCCGCGTCGTCTCCTACAACAACCTCTTCGGCAGGCGCCACATGATCGCCGACATGCCGATCCGCACGCCGGCCGACATCGAGGGGGTCACCGTTCGCGTGCCGCCGAACCAGATGTGGCTCGCCACCTTCGAGGCGATGGGGGCGAGGCCGACGACCGTGCAGTGGTCGGAGGTCTACAACGCGCTCGCCCAGAACGTGGTCGCGGCCGCCGAGGCGCCCTTGGGCTCGCTCTGGGGCTCGAAGCTGAACGAGGTCAAGAGCACCATCTCGCTGACCGGCCACTTCACCGCCTTCGCTCATTTCATCATGAGCGAGGACTTCTTCGAGACGCTGCCGCCCGACCTGCAGACGCTCCTCCTGGAGGAGGGCAAGCGGGCCGGCGAGGAGATGACGCGGCTCACCATCGAGAAGCAGGACGAGTATCTCGAGAAGTTCCGCGAGGCCGGCGTCACCATCGTCGAGGATGTCGACATCCCCGCCTTCCAGGCAAAGACCGCCAGCGTCTACGATGCGTTCCCCGAATGGACGCCCGGGCTGCACGCCAAGATCCAGGCGATCCTCGCCGAGTGAGCGCGGAATCCGGGTCGAGGCGGCCCGGCCGCTTCGACCCCAAGCACCTCGACATCGGCGAGGAGGTGCTGGCCTGTGGCGCCCTCCTCGTCGTCGTTGCCGCCGTCTGCTGGGGCGTGCTGACCCGCTACATCACCGCCCAGCCGGCCGCCTGGGCGGGCGAGGTCGCCGGCATGGGCTTCGCCTGGCTGGTGTTCCTCGGGTCCGCCGCCGGCTTCAAGCGCGGCCTGCATGTCAGCATCGACCTCCTGACCAGCCACCTGCCGGCGCCGCTCGAGCGGGGCCTGGCCTTTCTCGTGCAGCTCGGCATCCTCGCCTTCGCCGCCTATGTCTTCTGGCTCGGCGTCGGCTTCACCATCGGCAATCTCGACAACCCGAGCCCTGTCCTGCGCGTGCCGCAATCGATCATCTACCTCGCCGTGACCCTGGGCTTTCTTTCCATCGCCATCCGGCAGGCGGTCTTTCTCGGGCGCCGGCTGCTCGTTCGAAAGGTCCGGCCCTGAACCTCCTGCCGCTGCTCGTCCTCCTCGTCCTCTTCGCCATCAACCTGCCCGTCGCCTTCGCCATGGCGATGGCCGCCCTCGCGTTCTTCCTCCAGGGCGGCGGCCCGCCCATGGGCATCTACGTCCAGCGGCTGGTCGCCGCCACCGACAGCTTCCCGCTGCTCGCCGTGCCGTTCTTCATCCTGGTCGGCACCATCATGAACCATGCCGGCATCACCCGCCGGCTCCTGGTTCTGGCCGAGGCGCTGGTCGGCCACTGGCGGGGTGGGCTGGCGCAGGCCAACGTGGCGCTTTCCACCATGATGGGCGGGCTCTCCGCCTCGGCCAATGCCGACGCCGCCATGCAGGCCAAGATGCTCGGGCCCGAGATGGTGGCGCGCGGCTACCAGCCGGCGTTCGTTGCCGCCATCACCGCCTGCTCGGCCGTGGTGACGCCGATCATCCCGCCCGGCATCGGCCTGATCATCTACGGCTTTCTCGCCGACGTCTCGATCGGCCGGCTCTTCATCGGCGGCATCGTACCGGGCCTCTTGATCTGCGCCGCCCTCATGATCGCCACCGCCATCATGGCGCGCAGGCGGGGCTACCTGCCGGTGCGCGAGCGCTTCGTCAGCGGGCCGGAGCTCTGGGCCGCCGTCAAGGATGCGGGCTTCGCGCTGACCATCCCGGTCTTCATCCTGGTCGGCATCCGCTTCGGCATCTTCACGCCGACCGAGGCCGGGGCCATGACCGTGGTCTACGCCACGCTGATCGGCATCCTCGCGCATGGCGAATTGCAGTTGAAGGATGCGCCCGGCATCCTGCTCGAGACGGTGCTCGCCACCTCGACCGTGATGCTCATCATCTGTGCGGCCGGCGCCTTCGGCTTCTACATGGCCTGGGAGCGCATCCCGCCGCAGCTCGCGACCCTGCTCGCCACGCTGACCGACGATCCCTGGCTCTTGCTCCTCTTCATCAACCTGCTCCTGCTCGGCATCGGCATGCTGCTCGAGGGCACGGCGGCGCTGATCCTGCTGGCGCCGATCCTCGTGCCGGTGGTCGCGGCGCACGGCATCGATCCCGTGCATTTCGGGCTCGTCATCGTCGTCAACCTGACCATCGGTGCCGTGACGCCGCCGGTCGGCACCCTGATGTACACGACGACCACCATCCTCGAGACGTCGATCCAGGATTTCGTCCGCGAGTCCTGGCCGTTCGTCCTGGCGCTGCTCGCCGTCCTGGCGCTGATCACCTACGTCCCGGCGCTGGTCCTGTTCCTGCCGAACCTGCTCATGGGCTGAGCCGGGACGGCAGCCGTGTTCAGGCGCGCTTCACCAGACGGATGAGCACGAGCAGGATCACGGCGCCGATCGTGGCGTGGATGATCGCCGCCAGGATGCCGCCGCCGAAGGCGAGGCCGATCGCCGGCAAGATCAGCCCGGCGATGAAGGCGCCGATGATGCCGACGACGATGTTGCCGAGCAGGCCGAAGCCGTAGCCCTCGACGATCAGGCCGGCGAGCCAGCCGGCGATCGCCCCGATGATGAGGAAGATGATCAGGGCCGCGATGGTCATGGACGTTGCTCCTCTGGGCTTGTTGATTGAGATGCCGGGCCGCGACCCGACAGCCGCCTAGCGATCCACCCGCCTGCCCGTCGCCAGCCACCGGGCGCATTCCTCGCCCAGCTCGAGACGGGCCTTCGCCTCGTAGCGCTCGCTGAGCGCGGGGCCCAGCTCATGGCGCCACCTGCCGTTCGTGCCCCGATGGACGAAGGTCTCGCCGCCGCCCTCCCAGACGGCACCGCCGAGCGGGGCGGCCTGGTCCGCATGCGCCTTCATCCAGGCGAAGCCGCAATGCTCGACGATGGCGGGGAACTGCCGCTCGTCGATCTCGATGTCGAGGAAGGCGGCGATCCGCCGGATCTGGCCCGGCAGGTCGTCCTTCAGCTCCTGGAAATGCAGCAGCAGCAGATTGGGCAGCTTGCGGATCGCCCACCACGAGCGGACGCTCGCCCAGAAGGGCCAGAAGGGATAGCCGTCGCCGTCGAGCCATTCCTCGAAGTATTGCTGCCGGTCGGCGGGCGGCTTGCCGATCGGCGGCCCGACCCGGCCGGGCGTGTCGTTGATGAGCTCGTACCAGAGCGCGTT
>CAYMTA010000170.1:0-4372 GCA_964393275.1 uncultured Geminicoccaceae bacterium
CGCCGGCGGACCGGGCGAGCGGCGCTGCCGCCGCCGCCGGCGGGACGGGTGGCGGCGTTGGCGGGCTGGCGGGCGGGCTCGGCGGCCTTGGCGGGCTCGGCAAGCTGGCGCAGGACTTCCTCGGCAGCCAGCAGGCGGGCGGCATGTCGGGCGCGCAGGTCGGTGGCCTCGGTGCCCTGGTCGGCGCCGTGCTTGGCGGTGGTGGTGGTGCCCTCAAGGGTGCCGCCGGCGGCGGCGCCATGGCGATCCTCGGCAGCCTGGCCCTGACCGCGCTCAAGAACTACCAGGCCAATGCCGCGGCCAGCACCGAAGCGGCCCCGGCACAGCGGATGGCGCCGCCGCCGGTGACCCGGGAGGAGGTGGCCGACGTCACCGATCCCAGGACCGAGCGGCTGGTGCTGCGCGCCATGATCGATGCGGCCAAGGCTGACGGCAAGGTGGACCAGGACGAGATGCAGCGCATCATCGGCCAGATCGAGCCCGGCTCGGTCACGCCCGAGGAGCGGCAGTACGTGATCGACGAGATGAGCCGGCCGGCCGATCCCGGCGGCCTCGCCCGCGAGGTCCGGAGCCCGGCGGTCGCCGCCGAGGTCTACGCCGCCTCGATCCTGGCGATCCATATCGACACCGAGGCCGAGCGGGCTTATCTTCGCAATCTTGCGACCGCGCTTCGGCTCGATGCCGGGACGGTCCAGCGCCTGCACCAGATGACCGGCGCACCCGCGGTCTGAGCGCCAACCGCGGTGCCGTGACGAGGGGTGCCATGACGAGGACTGGATGATCCCGGCCGAGCTGCAGCCCTGGTTCGTTCTCGCCCTCGTCGTTCTGGTCTTTCTCGGCTTCGTCCGCGAGCGGCTGCCGGCCGAGATCATCGCCGGGCTCGCCGTCCTGGCGCTGCTCGCGACCGGCATCCTCGCCACCGACGAGCTGCTCGGTGTCTTCGGCAACGCCGCACCGGTCACGGTGGCGGCGATGTTCGTGCTCTCGGCGGCGCTCGAGCGCACCGGGTTCATCGACCGGATGGGCCGCCTCGTGCGCAGCGCCGCACGCCTCTCGCCGGGCATGGCCATCGCCCTCGTGATGACGGCGACGATGCTGCTCTCCGCCTTCATCAACAACACGCCCGTCGTCGTCATCCTCATCCCGATCGTCGTCAGCCTCGCCCGCACCATGGAGATCTCGCCGGCCAAGCTGCTGATGCCGGTCTCCTACGCCGCGATCTTCGGCGGCACGACGACGCTGATCGGCACCTCCACCAACATCCTGGTCGACGGCGTCGCCCAGGCCCGCGGCCTCGCCCCCTTCGGCATGTTCGAGATCACCGCCGCCGGCCTGGCGCTCGGCCTCGTCGGCATCGCCTACATGGCCACCATCGGCCGCCATCTCCTGCCCGACCGCGACAGCCTCGCAGCCCTGCTCCCCGACGGCAGCCAGCGGCGCTTTCTGGTCGACGTGCTGATCCCGCAGGATTCCGCCCATGTCGGCAAGAGCCTGACCGAGGCGGGCTTCCAGCGCGAGCGCGGCTATCGGGTGATCGACGTCATTCGCGGCGACCGGTCGCTGCGCCGCGATCTCGACGCCGTCGTGCTCGAGGGCGGCGACCGCCTCGTGCTGCGCAGCCGGATCGCCGACGTGCTGGCGCTCAAGGAGACGGGCAACGTCGCCTTCGGCGGCGAGGGCGAGAACGCGGTCGAGCCGATCGGCAGCCGCGAGACGGTGCTGGTCGAGGGCATCGTCGGGCCGGGCTCGGGCTTCACTGGCCGGCGCATCGCCGATCTCATGCTGCGCCGCCGCTACGGCGTCTACCCGCTCGCCATGCACCGGCAGGGCGAGAACGTCCCCGGCCGCTTCGACGAGGTCAAGATCCGGCTCGGCGACACCATCCTGCTCGAGGGCGCCGCCCAGGGCATCAAGATGCTGGCCGACGAGGGCCAGATCATCAATCTCGTCCAGACCGACGCGCGGCCGGCCAGGCGCGGCCGCGCCTGGATCGCGATCACCGCCATCGTGCTGGTCATGCTGCTCGCCGCCTTCGAGGTCATGCCGATCGCCGGCCTCGCCCTGATCGCCGCCATCGCCGTGGTGGCCACCGGCTGCGTCGACGCCGACGAAGCCTATGGCGCCATTCGCTGGAACATCCTGATGCTGATCTTCGCCATGCTGGCGCTCGGCATCGCCATGGACAAGACCGGCTCGGTGGCGCTGGTCGTCGACAACATCATCAGGCTGCTCGGCGGCTTCGGCCCCCTGGCGGTCTTCGCCGCCCTCTATCTCCTGACCTCGGCGATCACCGAGATCGTCAGCAACAACGCCACCGCCATCCTCATGGCGCCGATCGCCATCGGCCTCGCCGACACCCTCGGCGTCGATGCCCGGCCGTTCGTCGTGGCGGTCATGCTCGCCGCCTCCGCCAGCTTCGCCACGCCGATCGGCTACCAGACCAACCTGCTCGTCTACAACGCGGGCGGCTACCGGTTCGGCGACTTCGTCAAGGTCGGCCTGCCGCTCAACCTCCTGATGTGGCTGACCGCCTGCCTCATCGTCCCGCTCCTCTGGCCGCTTTCCTGATCAGGATCGGCGGGCCTCCCGCAGCAGCCGAACCACATAGGTTCGGGCCCGCCGCTGCGCCCGGGCGACGTAGCGCTTGGCCGCGGGGCCGGTGGGTGGCCCGTCATACAGCCCGGCTTCGCGCAGCGAGGTGAAATAGCCGGCTCCCGGCAGGCCATCGCTCTTCCGCACCACGAGGCAGGCGAGATCCGGCCCGCCCGCGGCCTCGACCCGCTCGCACACCCGGCCGAGGTCCTTGCAGAGGGCCGCCACCATCACCGGCGTCACGCGCCGCTCGAAGAACGCAAGGAGCGAGCCGTAGGTCTCGGCC
Organism: uncultured Geminicoccaceae bacterium; assembly: GCA_964393275.1. Lineage (GTDB taxonomy): Bacteria > Pseudomonadota > Alphaproteobacteria > Geminicoccales > Geminicoccaceae > SLRI01. The sequence goes on from CAYMTA010000170.1 coordinate 2,879, forward strand.
TGGCCGGCCAGCGCCGCCTTGAGCAGACGCGCCTCGAGCAGATCGAGATCGACCAAGGCTGGACACCCTCCCTTATGCTCCCCCGAGCACCGACAGCTAGCGCTCCCCGCTTCGAGCGGCTACATTGCAATCGCTCATCGGAGAATTCTCCTTGCGTCGACTGCTCGTGCTCGCCTCACTGCTCGTGGGCGTCTCCGCCCCGGCGGGGCCGCTGGCCGCAACCACGCCGCTCGGTATCTTCGGCGACGACGACCAGCACGTCATCGATCCGAGCGATCGGCGCTGGAATGCCGTCGGTCGGCTCAACCGCGAATCCGGCGGCTTCTGCACCGCCGTCCTGATCGGCCCGAGGGAGGCGCTGACCGCCGCCCATTGCCTCTGGGACCAGTCGCAGCACCGCTGGGTGCAGCCCAGAACCGTGCATTTCGTGCCCGGCTACCGGCGCGGCACCTATCTCGGCCATGCCCGGGGCACGGCCTTTCGCCTCGCCGACGGCATCGCCATCGACGAAACCGGCCATCCACGGAATCTGCGCGACGACTGGGCGGTGATCGAGCTCGATCTCGACCTCAGCACCGGCGCCGGCGTGCAGCCGATGCCGCTGGCCGACGCCAGCGAGCGGGATCACATCGCCGGCACCGCCATCGCCCGCGGCGGCTACAGCAGCGACCGGCCGCATCTGCCGGCCAAGGTCGACCCCTGCAAGGCGCTCGGCGTGATCGAGCAGGGCCGCCTCCTGCTGCACGACTGCGACGCCACCGCCGGCTCCTCCGGCTCGCCTCTGGTGATCGAGCGCGACGGCCGGCTCCTCGTCGTCGGCATCCAGTCGGCCGTGGTCCGCTCCGGCGACGAGGCGGTCGCCGTCGGCATCCTCATGCAACGCGTCCTGCCCGCCGCCGCCCTGGTCAGCCAGTAGCGGCACTACCCCGGGGCGCGATCATTTCGCATCGCACCCAGGTCATCGTCCCACGGCAGCTTGCCGAAGGCGCCGCGCAAGCGTTCCTGGCCCTCGAGCCGCACGAGCAGCGTCAGCGCCGCCTCGACGGTGGCACGCTTGGTCGAGTGCCCGCTCGCGGCCATCGCCCGCCGCATCAGAGCCTCATCGATCTCGATCGTGCTTCGCATTGGCGTATCCCAGCCCCTGCAGCGCCTCGGCGATCTCGTCCAGGATGGCCGGGTCGTCGATCGTCGCCGGCATGTTGAAGGGCATGTCGTCGGCGATCTTCTTCATGATGCCGCGGAGAATCTTGCCGGAGCGCGTCTTCGGCAGGCGCTTGACCACGGCCACCAGCTTGAACGCCGCCACCGGGCCGATCTCGTCGCGGACCTTGGCGACCAGCTCCTTCATCACCTCCGCCTCGGGCTTGGTCACGCCGGACTTGAGGACGACGAAGCCCATGGGCAGCTCGCCCTTGAGCGTGTCGGCGACGCCGATCACCGCGCACTCGGCCACCGCCGGATGCCCGGCCAGCACCTCCTCCATGCCGCCGGTCG
>CAYMTA010000171.1:0-3779 GCA_964393275.1 uncultured Geminicoccaceae bacterium
CGATGCCGTATCGGCTGTTGAAGCTGGCTGAGGTTTATGCGTAATCAGGTTCCGGTTTTGCCGAACGAACCCGCATGACCGCTGGACAGCGTCTTCGACCTAGGCTATAAGTCCTATGTCGCCGGTATACGGACAGGCGCGCCCGCGGAGCTCGATACCGTGACTTTCCCAGCGCGCGAGCCGCAATTCCCGTCGCCATCGCACCCCTGGCGGGAGCCTGCGAGGCTGGTGCCGCATCGGGGAAGGGCGAGGGCACGACCATGGACCTGCCGATCGGCCGCGCCGGCACGGGCGTCCCGCACACCGACCGGGGGGTGCCGGATCTCGACCGGGTTCATTCCGCCGCCCGACCATGGGGGCGGGGCGCGCGGCGCGATCTTCGCCCACAACGTCGCCTGCGCCCGCTGGCTTCGCCAGGCCTGGGCCACGGCCCTCGTCGGGCAAGGCGGCACCAACGCCTGAGCCTTCCGCGGTCGGCTCCTCGAAGAGACTGGACGACGCCCTCGTGTTCGCATAATGTTCCATCGAACGAACAGGGAACAAGCGGCAACGGCCGGAGGGCAGGGACGATGCTGGTCGAGCGGACGATCAAGGGACGGGGTGCTGGCTGGAACCGGGCCGGGCGCTTCGAAAGGGAGCAGCGCGAGGCGGTCGACGACGGCTGGGGCGGGCTCGAGGCGCTGATGACGGCGGCCGAGCCGGTGACCGAGGTGCTGGCCGACACCAGCCGGACGATCATCGCCCGGAACGACTCGCCGGACATCCCCTTCGACCGGGCGATCAATCCCTATCGCGGCTGCGAGCATGGCTGCATCTATTGCTACGCGCGGCCGTCGCACAACTTCCTCGGCTTCTCCTCCGGCCTCGATTTCGAGACCCGGCTCCTGGTCAAGCACGACGCCGCCGAGCTTCTGCGCGAGGCGCTGGCCCGGCCGGGCTACCGTCCGGCACCCCTGGCGCTCGGCAGCAACACCGACCCCTACCAGCCGATCGAGCGGCGCCTGCAGGTCACGCGGCGGGTCCTCGAGGTCCTGGCCGGGACGCGCCATCCGGTGAGCATCGTCACCAAGTCGGCTTCGGTGCTGCGCGACCTCGACATCCTGGTGCCGATGGCGCGCCAGGGGCTCGCCCAGGTGGCGATCTCGATCACCACGCTCGATCCAACGCTCGCCCGCAAGCTCGAGCCACGCGCGTCGGCGCCGCACCGCCGGCTCATGGCGATGCGCGAGCTCGCCGCCGCCGGCGTGCCGGTCGGGCTCAGCCTCGCCCCGGTCATCCCGGGGCTCACCGATCACGAGCTGGAGCGGATCGTCGAGGTCGCCGCCGGCGCCGGCGCCGGCGCCGCGAGCTGGACCCTCCTGCGGCTGCCGCACGACGTGAAGGCGCTCTTCGAGCGCTGGCTCGAGACCCATTGCCCGGCGCGCAAGGAGCGCGTCCTCTCGCTGCTCCGCCAGTGCCGCGATGGCCGGCTGAACGATTCGTCCTTCGGCAGCCGGATGCGCGGCCGGGGACCGATCGCCGAGCTCATCCGCCGACGCTTCGAGCGGGCCCGCGAGCGCCACGGCCTCGACCGGCGCGGGCTCGAGCTGCGCGCCGACCTGTTCGAGCCGCCGGCCGAGGCCGTGGACCAGCTCGAGCTCTTCGCCGGCGGCCTGCCGCTGCTGACCGAGGCCTGAATTTGCGCTATGCAGCGCGGCCGCGGCCGGCCTCGGGCCGCGTTCTCGGCGGAGACCACGTGACCCTGATCCCGACCCTGCTGCTGACCGCCGGCGGACTCGCGATCTGTGGCTGGGCGGCCTGGCTGGAGCGACGACCCAGGACACTCGGCGAGCTGCCGCTCGTGCCGCCGGTGCCGCTCCTGTTCCTGGGGGTGCTCGTGGTGCTGGTCAGCCTCGCCCACCTCGTCTCCTTGTGGACCGGCGCACCGCTCAAGAGCCGCTTTCTGCCCTGAGCCCGAGCAGTCGCTCGAGCCAAGCGGGCGGGATCGCGGCGGGACCAGGCAGCGCACCCACCAGCGTCCCGATCACCGCGGCCCGACTGGCATTGTCGCTGCCGGCACGGACCATCTCGCCGACCGAGCTGGAAATCACATGGTGCCCATATGGCCGCCACCGAGGACGCCGATCACCCAGAGGATGATCAGGATGATCAATAGGAGGCCGAGCACGCCGCCGAGCCCAGCCCGGCCGAAACGATTATACCCGAAGTAGCCGCCACCGCCGCCAAGCAGCACGATCAGCAGGATGACGATGAGAATCGTGTTCATGATTCACCTTACTGTTGGACGCGACAACGTTAGTGTCGCGCTCGACGGCTAGAGATCAGACGGAGCACCGCCTCAGGGATTGATCTCGGTCATCTTCACGCCTTCGACCGTCGCACCCGCCATCAGGCCGGACTGCCCCCAGGTAACGACCACGACCGGCTTCTGCAGGGTCGAGCTGGTGATGTTGCCGTCGGCGCCGAAGTCGGCGGCCACCGCTGTGAGACCGGCGCCTGCCTCGAAGCCTTTGGTGTCCTTGAACGTCTGGAGCGCCGCGCTGGTGTTGAAAAAGTAGACTTGGGAGAACGACTGCGCCCCGAGCTGAAAGCCGAAGCTCGCAGCGATCAGGTTGTAGTAGGCCGTGGTCCGCCCGCCTTCCCGCATCGCGCCCGTGCCATAGCTGCCGCCGACCCCGAACCCCGCCGTGGTTATGCTCGGGAAGACCAGCATGGCCACGGCTTTGTCGCCCAGCGTCTTGGTGCCGGGATTCCTGGCATATAGATCGGTGATCGCCGCTGTGACATCGCGGTCGATATCGGCGCGATTGCTGCCCTCGGTCGTCGACCCGGACGTCCGGCTACTCTCAGTGGTGCAGGCAGCACCGCCGACGATGATGGCACCCAGCAGCACTGCCGTGAGCGCGCGACGACTGATTGCGTTCATCTTCGGTTCTCCCCATGGGCGCCCATGGCGCCAAGCTTGTCTTTTCCGAACGATACTCGCCCACGGAACGAACAGGCCTCTTGCCAGCTCCCGTCCGTTCGTACGTTCCGGGCGCGACCGAAAACCACCCGGGGTGCTGTCGCGCCCCGGGCTGGTGTGCTGGGCTCAGGCCTTGTCGACCGCTTCCCGAACCGCGTCCTTCAGCCCGCCAATGGCGTTCTGCACCTTGCCTTCCGCCTTGTCGGCCTTGCCCTCGGCCTCCAGCTTGGCGTCGCCGGTGACCTTGCCCACCGCCTCCTTGACCGAGCCCTTGACCTGCTTCGCCGAACCCTCGATCCGATCCTTGTCCATCACCCGTTTCCCCCTTGGGCCGCTGAAGGCTGACAGCACTACTGTGTTGCCCCTCACCTTCACACGACCGATCCGGGTATCACTTCTCCATTCGCGGCGCACTAATCTGGATCAGGCATCGCGCACTAATTTTGAGTGCCGTCTACGATGAAGTACCGGGTGGATCGAATGGAAAGCAATTTTCGGGGCGCGAGAAATTCCGGCGAGTGCCGGCTGCCCGGAGTGGACGCGCGCATCGTTGCGCTTCAGGAAACGCCTCTGTGAGCCCGTCCGAGAAGTTTGCGAGGCCTTTCATCGGTTTGCGAGCGAGCGCCGGCGCGAAGCTGAGCGCAGCCCGATGCCGGGGCCTCGGGCGAGCTCGGCGACAAAGCCGGAGCCGATCGCAAGCCGACCGCAGGTGAGCTTGGCAGCGACATCTGCTTCGTCGTCGATCGACCGACGATTCGGCGCAAAGCCCGGCGAGACCCAACACGCAACAGCTCACAGCCCACCGCAAGAAAAG
>CAYMTA010000171.1:3789-4358 GCA_964393275.1 uncultured Geminicoccaceae bacterium
CCCCCGCCGCCCGCCCCCCCGCCCGCCCCCACCGACTCCTCGCATCTGCTCACTGCCAAGCTCATGAAAGGCCTCGCAAACTTCTCGGACGGACTCTGAGGGCTCGAATCTGTCCCGAACGCCAAACGGGTCCGTTTCCGAGGCAAGCTGCCCAACTTGCCGCGGCCCGACGATCCGATGGCGGGTTCGGTAAGCAGAGGCACTGATACGGCGACATCCATGGGCCTGAGGATCAGACGGCGGCCGAAGCGGCGCTGATCGAAGCAACGGTCCTCGACCGGGTTCTGCAGCAGCAAGAGCGCCGCATCCCTATAGTGGGTTGGGTCGCCCGGCTCGCGATCGGCATGATGGTGGCCGGGCACCTGCCGTTCGAAGCCAAGGATGCAAGTCCAGGTAGAGCCGGCCGCGTTCGACGAATTCGGCAGTGGTTTGGGACAAAGCACGTGGCTCCAGGCTGGTCTCCGCCGTCGGAGCCCTTACGTAGAGGGGTCGGAAGCAAGCAACCCGAGGGGGTAGGCGCCATGCGCTATCTGCACACCATGGTCCGGGTGACGGATCTCGACCAGTCG
>CAYMTA010000172.1:0-4291 GCA_964393275.1 uncultured Geminicoccaceae bacterium
CCGCTGGCGCCTCGGCCTGCAATGGCTGCTCATGAAGAAGGGCCTGGGGACGACCAATTTCTGCGAGACCGGCTGCTTCTTCCGCAGCTCGGACGACATGGCCTACGCCAACCTGCAACACGAATTCTATCCGCTTTGCGCCGTCATGAGCGAATCGGAGAGCAACTTCGCCGAAGGGTTCATGTTCTCGATGGGCATCATGCGGCCGGAGAGCCGCGGCAGGGTGCGGCTGAAGACGGCGGACCCGGGCGACAAGCCCCTCATCCGCTTCAACTATCTCGCAGCGGAAAGCGATCGGCGCCAGATGATTGACGGCGTGCGGCGGACCCGGGAGATGGTGGCGCAGCGGGCCTGGGACGGGTTTCGTGGCGCCGAGACCACGCCTGGCCCGACGGTCCAGACCGACGCCGACATCCTCGCCTGGATCCGTGCCGCGGGCTCGACCGAGTACCATCCCTGCTCGACCTGCCGCATGGGCACGGACGAAGGATCGGTGACCGACACGGCCGGGCGGGTGCACGGCGTCGAGGGGCTGCGCGTGGTCGATGCCTCCATCATGCCGCACAATGTCACGGCGAACCTGAATGCGCCGGTCATCATGCTGGCCGAGAAGCTCGCGGACGCGATCAGGGGCAAGCCGGCGATGGAGCCGCTCCGTTTGCCGGTCGATTGACGATCGGGGCGGCCTGCTCCCAGGGAGCAGGTCAGCTCCGTGTTCTCTTGGGCACCGGGCCGCGCAGGGCCGCCTCGCTGGCGAGGCGGGCCCATTGGAGCATGGCCTCGGCATCGTCGAGACATTCCGGCGGGGCCTCGTGGTAGCTCATGACCGAGGGCTTGCCGCGCTTGCCCTCGTAGACGAAGGCCTCGGCACCGGCCGCCTCGAAGGTCGGCCGGGTCTTGGCGTCGGTCTTGAAGTAGAGCCGGTCATTGGCGACCAGGGCAATCATCCGGTCGACATGGAAGATGCCGAAGCCGCCGAACATGGCGCGGGCGCGCACCATGCCGAGCGGCTCCAGCATCTCCAGCACATGGTCGACGAACGGGTCGCGCTTCGACATCTATGAGAACCTGAAAACCTGTCGGAACCTGAAAGAAGAAAGGCCGCCCGGAGGCGGCCTTTCCGTGAGCACGGTGGTCATCCGGCCCTGGAAGTCAATCCGTCGTGGTCACACCGAAAGCAGAGGCTGCTCCGCCGCCGATGTCGACCGCGTGGGTCCGAACGACGTGACCGTCATCTCACTCGACATTGGATCACCTCCTTTCCGTTTGTTGCGCCTGGGACGACTTCGCCACCGATCCGCGGCTGCGTCAAGCCCCCACGCAAGGGCGGGGTTTGTTCAATTGCCTCGGTCCACTATGAAGATCGCCAAGACGGCGCATGACAGGCCCGGGATGGGCAGGGGCGAGGGGAAACGCGATGGCGGACGAGACCTTTGACGTGGTGTTCATCGGCGGCGGCCCGGGCGGCTATGTCGGCGCCATCAAGGCGGCCCAGCTCGGCATGAAGGTCGCCTGCGTCGAGCAGCGGGGCTCGCTCGGCGGCACCTGCCTCAATATCGGCTGCATTCCCTCGAAGGCGCTGCTGCACTCGTCGCACCTCTACGCCGAGGCCAAGGGCGGGATGGAGAAGCACGGCGTCAAGGTCGGCTCGGTCGAGCTTGATCTCGATGCCATGATGGACCGCAAGGACGAGGTGGTCGAAGCGCTGACCAAGGGGATCGAGGGCCTCTTCAAGAAATACAAGGTCACCTACATCGTGGGGCGCGGCAGGATCGCCGGGCCGGGCAAGGTGATGGTCGAGCCGAAGGAGGGCGGCGAGCGGACGCTCGAGGCCAAGGCCATCGTCATCGCCACGGGCTCGGAGAGCACGCCGCTGCCCGGGGTCGAGATCGACGAGGAGCGGATCGTCACCTCCACCGGTGCCCTCGATCTCGACGAGGTGCCGGAGCATCTCGTGGTCATCGGTGCCGGCTATATCGGTCTCGAGATGGGCACGGTCTGGCAGCGTCTCGGCAGCAAGGTCACGGTGGTCGAGTTCCTCGATCGGGTGACGCCCGGCATGGACGGCGAGGTCAGCAAGCAGTTCCAGCGGATTCTGCAAAAGCAGGGGATGACCTTCAAGCTCGGCACCAAGGTCACCGGCGTCGACGCCTCGGGCGAGCGGCTCAAGGTCAGCGTCGAGCCGGCCAAGGGCGGCGAGAGCGAGGTCATCGAGGGCGACGTGGTGCTCGTCGCGATCGGCCGCCGGCCCTATACCGAAGGCCTCGGCCTCGAGACGGTCGGCCTTGAGCCCGACAGGCGCGGCATGGTCGAGGTGGACGACCGGTTCGCCACCAAGGCCCCTGGCATCTATGCGATCGGCGATGTGATCCGCGGGCCGATGCTGGCGCACAAGGCCGAGGAGGAGGGTGTGGCGCTCGCCGAGATCCTGGCCGGGCAGAAGCCGCATATCGACTACGACCGCATTCCGGGCGTGGTCTACACCGACCCCGAGGTGGCGGCGATCGGCAAGACCGAGGAGCAGCTCAAGGAGGCCGGCATCGAGTACACGGTCGGCAAGTTCCCCTTCATGGCGAACAGCCGGGCGCGCGCCACCGGGCAGACCGACGGCTTCGTCAAGATGCTGGCGGATGCCGAGACCAACCGGATCCTGGGCTGCCACATCATCGGCGCCGAGGCCGGAGTGATGATCGGCGAGATCGCCGTGGCCATGGAGTTCGGCGCCTCGGCCGAGGACGTGGCGCGCACCAGCCATGCCCATCCGACGCTCGAGGAGGCGATCAAGGAGGCGGCGCTGGCGACCTACACGAAGACGCTCAACATGTAGGAGCGATCGGTTAAAGGAATTATTGCCTATTAAATAGGATTATTGTACGTTCTCGGCCGACCAGAACCGGGAGCCAACAATGTCCTCTCTCTTGCGTTTCCTCGAGAACGGCACCGCCGAGCTCGCCCGCGCCTTCACCAGGACACCCGACATCCAGCGCCTGCTCGCCGGCGCCCTGGAGGCGGACGAGTACCGCCGGCTGCTCGAGCGGCTGCGCCGCGGCTTCGCCGTCATCGAGCTGCAGGTGTTCGACGGCCTGCCTGAGCCTATCCATGCCCGTCTCAAGGCGCATCGCATGACCTGGCGCCTGCGCCACGATATCGGCATTCTGGGCGGTGCGACGCCGTTGCCGGCCCGGGCCGAGGATCTCGAGAACGCCGGCCGGTTCTCGTCGGCCTCGGCCAAGCTCGGTGCCCAGTTCGCCCTGGCCGTGGTGCTCGACGGCATCGCCAGGGGCCAGCAGTCGCTGACCGCGCGGCTGGGGTCGACACTGGTCTCGTGCCTCCTCTTCAACGGTCGGCGGCCGGAGGGCGAGCCACGCTTCGCTGCCGTGGTTCGCGCGGTGATCGAGGATGCGGCGGCGGAGATCGATTGGAGCGAGGCCATTTCCGCGGCGCGCCGCACGCTCCGCACGCTGCGCCACGCGCTGCTCGAGCCGCCTCGCCCCGCCTGACATGCATGCCATCGCTGGAGGGGGTGCGACATTCTGCGCCACTCGTTTATGCTGCACTGCACAATAATGACCTTGCGAAAGGCGGCTTGTGGCCCTACTTATTGTGCAACGCAGCAAACCGAGAAAGGAACAGCGTGATGGCTACCCCCACCAAGATGACCCCGAAGTTCGAGATGCCCAAGTTCGAGGCTCCCAAGTTCAATTTCGATGCCCTCGTTGCGATGCACAAGGCCAATGTCGACACCATGGTCGAGGCCCAGGGCATTTTCATGCGGACCTTCGAGACGATGGCCAAGTTGCAGTACGGCTGGGTCGAGGAGACCTTCAAGCACGGCGAGACCATGCTCCAGGGTGACGTCGCCAAGAACAAGCCCGAGACTTTCCTCGCCAATGCCAAGTCCGCCGCCGAGAAGGCGATGGCCGTGGCGAAGGAGCAGGCCGACCTCGGCATGAAGGCGCAGCAGGAGGTGGCCGATCTGGTCTCCAAGCGCGTGACCGCCAACATCGAGGACGTGAAGTCGCTCGCCGCGTAAGTCGCGGCTCGAGCGTTCCGAGGAAGCCCTCCGCCTCCCTAGGGTGAACTCGGATCTGCGTGGACCCCGGGCAGCGTATGCTGCCCGGGGTTTCCGCGTCTTAGAGCCTGTCCGAGAAGTTTATGGGGCATTTCATTGGCTTACGATCGACCGTCGGCGCGAAGCCGAGCGCCGCCCGATGCAGCGCATCGGGCAAGCTCGGTGACAAAGCTGGCGCCGATCGTAAGCCAACCGGAGGTGAGCTTGGCAGCGGCACCT
>CAYMTA010000173.1:0-4278 GCA_964393275.1 uncultured Geminicoccaceae bacterium
CCATGGTCTCCGACATGAGCGGCTGCTCCGGCAACCAGGCCGTCGCCGTCTCGCTGCGCGAGCTGGCCCTGGGCCTCGTCCGCCCGGCCGACACGGCGCGCGTCTGGCTCAAGGAAATCTCGGTCGGCGCCATCAACGGCCTCGTCCTCGGCCTGCTGATCGGCGTCGTCGCCTGGCTCTGGAAAGGCAGCCCCTGGCTCGGCGTCGTCATCGGCGCCGCCCTTGCGATCAACACCATGATCGCCGTCTCGATCGGCGGCCTCGTGCCCCTGGTCCTGAAGCGCTTCGGCACCGACCCCGCCGTCGCCTCCGGCCCGCTCCTCACCACCGTCACCGACATGGCCGGCTTCTTCCTCGTCCTCAGCCTCGCCACCGCCATGATGCCGCTCCTGGCGCCCTGACAATCAACGGGGTCAGGACTCTTTACGCCGCCCGACCACGCCGCTACATTGCCGCGCATGCCGAGAGCGCCCCGCACCGATGTCGGCGGTCTGGTCCACCATGTGCTGAACCGCGCCAATGCCCGGACAACGCTGTTCGACGGCGTGGAGGACTACCGCCACTTCACCAGCCTCATGGCCGAGGAGCGCGAGCGCTCCGGCATGCGGCTGCTCGCCTGGTGCCTGATGCCCGACCATTGGCACCTCGTGCTCTGGTCACGCCTGGATGGCGACCTGGGCCACTTCATGCGGCGGCTGACCCAGCGCCACACCCAGGCCCGCCACCGCCAGCGGGGCACGCTGGGCCAGGGCCACATGTACCAGGGCCGCTACAAGGCGTTCCTCGTCCAGGACGACGCGCATCTGCTCACGGTCTGCCGCTACGTCGAGCGCAATCCCCTGCGCGCCGAGCTGGTCGCCACGGCCGCCGACTGGCCGCACAGCTCGCTGACGCAGCTTCGCCGCCGGGGGGCGACGCGGCTGCTGGATCCCTGGCCGCTGCCCCGGCCGACCGGCTGGGTCCATTTCGTCGACCGGCCCGAGACGCCGCTCGAGCTCGAGGCCCTGCGCCGCTCCGCGCGGCGCGGTGCGCCCTTCGGCGACGCCCCCTGGGTCGATGCGATGGCCGACCGCTACGCGCTGCGCTCCACCCTCCGCCCCCGCGGCCGCCCGCCCCGGATGCTGCCCGGCGAGGACGCGGGATTGTAATGAGTCCCGACCCCGTTGCCACTCAAAGAGCCCTGACCCCTTAATCCCGATGGGGCGCGGGGAAGATCATCTTCCCCGCCTCTTCTTTTGCTTCCCGTCCCCATGGGGGCCGGGGCGACGGCGATCGCGCCGTCGCTCAGATGAGACCCTGCATGCGCAGGACGACGTCGGCGACCAGCGCCGAGCCGAGATAGGTGCCGACGAAGACCAGGCAGGCGACGATGATGATCTTCCAGCCCGAATGCTTGAACGTCACGAACTCGTGCTTCGTGATGGCGAGCCCGGCATATGCCAGGACCGGCGTGGCCAGGGCCAGCACGTTGACCTCCTGGACGTGGCCCAGGATCCAGGCGGAGCCCGGTGTCCAGGGCAGGGTCAGGACGATGGCGACGGCCGAGATCCAGGCGATGCTCGGCAGGTAGAACGGCGCCAGCTTGGTCAGCACCAGCCCGATCATCGTCATGACGAAGAGGATCAGCATCCCCGGTATGGCGGCGGCGATCGGAATCTCCGGGCCGATCCGGTTGCCGATCAGCGCGATCACGAGAACGATGACCAGGGCGACCGCATGGTCGACGAGATCGATCTTCGGACGTGCCGCGGTCGTCATGACGGCTCTCCCCCGACCGCCTCGGCCGGCCTGCCCCGGGTCAGCAGGCGATAGAGCCACTCGGCGATCGGCAGGGCGATGAACAGGCCGACATAGAGGCCCGTCGCGTAGGTCAGGAGGTTGCTGGCGCCGGCAAAGGCGAGGATGTCCTCCTTCATCTCGGGAATGAGCGAGGCCAGCGAGCCGGCGCAGGCCGCCATCATGCTGCCGCTGCCGACGCCACACGCCATGGCGAGCGCATAGGGGTGGAAGAGCCCCATCGACGCGGCGAGCGAGGCCAGGACCGCGAAGATGATGGTGCCGAACATGGTGCCGACGACGTAGACGCCCATGACCCCCACCCCCTCGTCGCCGGCGAGGCCGTAGCGGTCGGCGATGATGGCGATATTGGGCTCGCGCGCGACCGAGTAGGTGGCCCCGATGCTCTCGCGTCCCATGCGGAAAAGGAGAATGGCGATCGGCATGGCGATCACCATGGTGGCGAGATTGCCGAGCTCCTGCAGGAGGAGGGCCGGCCCCGCCTTGACCAGGGTTTCCATGGCTGGGCCGACCACCGTGCCGAACTTGGCGATGAACGGCATGATGGCGATGATGATCAGCGGCGACGCCTCCTTGACCTCCCGATCGCCGATGAGCTTCTTGAAGAAGCCCGTCACGTTCGGGTTCAGCAGCGCGCCGAACAGGAAGGCGTACAAGAGCGGCAGAAGCAGGATCGTGCCGATGCCGATCGGGATCTGGACGATGTAGATGAGCTCGGAGACGATGACGAGGACCAGCACCACGAGGTGCAGCTTCCAGGCGTCGACTTGCGCTTGCAGCGCTCTGTGCATGATCGGCCGCTCCTCTGGTCCGTTATATTGCAACCGGCAGTATCGTCTCCACCAGGCGGGCCCAATAGGCGGCACCGATCGGCAGGGTCTCGTCATTGAAGTCGTAATGGGGGCTGTGCAGCATGCGGCCCTCGTCCTGCGGGCCGTTGCCGATCCAGACATAGGCGCCCGGCCGCATCTGGAGCATGAAGGCGAAGTCCTCCCCGGCCATGCTGGGCTCGAGGTCGGTCAGGACCGCATCGGCGCCGACCACCTCGCCCGCCGCCGCCGCCGCGAGCGCCGTCTCCCTGGCGGTGTTGACCGTGGCCGGGTAGCGGCGCTCGTAGCGAACGGCGACCCGGACCCCATGGGTCGCCTCGACGCCTCGGCCGATATCCTCGATGGAGGTCTCGATCAGGTCCTGCGTCGCCGCCTCGAAGCTGCGGGCGGTGCCGCGCATGACGACGGTCTCGGGGATCACGTTCCAGGTCTCGCCACCATGGATCTGGGTCAGGCTGACGACGCCGGAGTCGAGCGGGCTGATCCGGCGGCTGACGATCGTCTGCAGGGCCTGGATGATGGCCCCGGCCGCGACCACCGGATCGGCGCCGAGATGGGGCATGGCGGCGTGGCAGCCCCTGCCCTCGACCGTGATCTCGAAGACGTCGAAGGCGGCCATGACCGGCCCGTTCATGACGCCCATCCGGCCCACCTCGAGGCCCGGCCAGTTGTGCATGCCATAGACGGCCTCGACCGGAAATCGGTCGAACAGCCCCTCTTCCACCATGACCCGGCCGCCGCCCTCGTTCTCCTCGGCCGGCTGGAAGATGAAATGGACCGTGCCGTCGAAATGCCGGGTCTCCGCCAGATAGCGCGCCGCCCCGAGCAGCATGGTGGTGTGCCCGTCATGGCCGCAGGCGTGCATCCTGCCGTCGTGCTGCGACCGGTGCGCGAACTCGTTCAGCTCCTGGATATGCAGCGCGTCCATGTCGGCGCGAAGGGCGATGGCCCGCCCGCCCGAGCCCACCTTCAGCGTGCCGACGACCCCCGTCCCGGCGAGGCCGCGATGCACCTCGAGGCCGAAGCCGGCGAGCTTCCCGGCGACGAACGCCGAGGTGCGCTCCTCCTCGAAGGCGGTTTCCGGATGAGCGTGAAGGTCATGCCGCCAGGCGGTCATGTCATCGTGAAAAGCGGCAATGCGGTTGATAACGGGCACACCACCTCCCCATGCGCGTGCACGTTTCAAGTAAAACGGCGGCACGTTTTTCAGTCGATGCGTGGTGCCATACGTCCTGCGGGACGTCAAGGACGAAGGGGCGGCAAGTCTGTCGGCATGGAAAATTTCGTCGATATTTTGCGGCGAGCCAGCACCGGTCGGCCTTCACACGGCGTGGCGGCCTTCGACCATGCCGGAGCGCTCTTCGTCGTGATCGCGAATGGCGACACCAGCCCGTGGTCGGGCCACCCTCCCGCCCCTCTGCGAAACCCGTCCTGACCCCTTGAAACGTGGCCGAGCCGCATGTTGCACTGGGTGATTGACATTATGGCCGGTCCGCGTGAAGCCTTGGGCTGGGTGTGGCTCGACCGGGCGACCCTTGCGCGCGGCGGTCCGGCAGCCGAACCAGGGAGGAAGACAAGAACAGCAGGCCATTCGCTTTCCTGATTACGCAGCTTTCTCAGCCGCCCGGCATGTGGTACAAAGCAAGAACAT
>CAYMTA010000174.1:0-4257 GCA_964393275.1 uncultured Geminicoccaceae bacterium
GGCTCCTCCTCGCTGCCGTCATAGGTGGCGCGGAAGTCGACCGTGTCCTCGTCGATGCCGTCGAGCAAGGCGGCCGCCACCGCGGTCAGCCGGCTCTCGGTGTAACGCATGGCGGCGGCGTTATCGCCGTCGATATTGCCGAAATTGCCCTGGCCGTCGACCAGGGGGTAGCGCTGCGAGAAGCCCTGCGCCAGGCGGACCAGTGTGTCGTAGACGGCGACGTCGCCGTGCGGGTGGTACTTGCCGATGACGTCGCCGACGACGCGGGCGCATTTCTTGTAGGCCGAGGCCGGGTCGAGGCGGAGTTGCAGCATGGCGTAGAGCAGGCGCCGCTGGACCGGCTTCAGCCCGTCGCGGACATCGGGCAGCGAGCGCGAGGTGATGGTCGAGAGCGCATAGGCGAGGTAGCGCTCCGAGAGCGCCGTCTTGAGCTCGATCGGAACGACCGATCCACCGGCCGGTGCGGCAACCGCCATCAGTCCTCGTCCTCCGTGGTGGGCGTGAGCCGTGCCACGAGCCGTTCGCGCGCGGTCGGCATGGTCTTGTCCATCGGCTCGAGGATATGCCGGTTCAGGAAATGCCCGGCAAGCCGCAGTCCCTGGGCGATCGCTTCCTCGTCCGCCTCACCCTGGCCGACGAGGAAGCCCGGCAGCGGCAGGAGCCGCGCCGCGAGGTCGCCGGCGGCCGCCCGGCCGACCGCTCGGCCGGTGCGCGGCGAGACGTAGGCGAGGTCCTCGGTCCCGCCGGTGACGGCGCAATGCTCGAGGTCGACGGCGAAGCCGAGCTCGGCCAGCAGCACGAGCTCGAAGCGGACATAGGTCTCGTGCCAGCCGCCACCCGGCCCGAGCGCCTCGACCAGCCGCAAGAGCGCCGCGTAGAGGGCCGGGTGCGGCTCGCGCTCGGGTGAGCCCAGATCGACGAGGGCGGTGGCCGCCCCCAGGGCCAGAAGTGCGGTGCCGTCGTCCATGATCGCCGCCGCGTGCAGCCGCATCGGCTCCAGCGCCCACCCACCCAGATGCTGCTCGAGCCTGGCCGACCAGACCAGCGAGAGGCGGTTTCCCGGCTGCAGCAGGGCCCCCTGCCGCTTGCCGGCGCCACCCCGGACGAGGCCGGCATGGCGGCCGTGCTCGAAGGTGAGGAAGCTCGCCACCGCGTCGCGCTCGCCCAGGGGCCGGGCGCTCAACAGGATGCCCTCGTCGCGCCATTCGATCATGGTCGACACATCCTAGTCGGGGAAATCGAGGCCCATCTCGCCGTAGCGCTCGGCGTCCTCCTGCCAGCGCTCGCGCACCTTGACGAAGAGAAAGAGATGGACGCGGGCTTCCAGGATCTGCTCGAGCTCGAGCCTCGCAGCCTCGCCGATCGACTTGATCTGGCGGCCGCCCTTGCCGAGCACGATGCCCTTCTGGCTCGGCCGCTGGACGTAGATCACCTGGTCGATGCGGATCTCCGCCCCATCCGGCGCCTCGGCCCAGGCCTCGGTCTCGACCGTGATGCTGTAGGGCAGCTCCTGGTGAAGCTGGATAAAGAGCTTCTCGCGGGTGATCTCGGCGGCGAGCGCCCGGTTGGAGAGGTCGGAGAGCTGGTCCTCTGGGTAGAGCCAGGGGCCCTCTGGCAGGCGCTCCGCCACCGCCGCGAGCAGCGCCGGGCAGCCGTCGCCGGTCTCGGCCGAGACGAGGAAGGTGGCATCGAAGGCGAGGGTCTCGTTGAGCGACTTGACGAGCGGCAGCAGCCGTTCGTGCGGCACGAGGTCGATCTTGTTGACGACCAGGACGGGCGCCCGGCGGCTGTTCCTCAGGCCATCGAGCACACTCGTGCTGTCGGCATCGAGGCCGCGCTTGGCGTCGACCAGGAAGAGGCAGAGGTC
This sequence comes from uncultured Geminicoccaceae bacterium, assembly GCA_964393275.1. Lineage (GTDB taxonomy): Bacteria > Pseudomonadota > Alphaproteobacteria > Geminicoccales > Geminicoccaceae > SLRI01. The sequence continues at coordinate 1,868 of CAYMTA010000174.1, forward strand.
GGCGTCCGCGGCGGCCACCCAGGCGGCCTGCACCATGGCGCGCTCCAGGCGTTTCTTGGCGGTGAAGATGCCGGGCGTGTCGACGAACAGGATCTGGGCCTCGTCCACCATCGAGATGCCGATGATGCGCCGCCGGGTGGTCTGCACCTTGGGCGAGACGATCGAGACCTTGGTGCCGACGAGGCGGTTCAGGAGCGTCGACTTGCCGACATTGGGAGCGCCCAGGATGGCGACGAAGCCGGCGCGCGTCTCGAGGTCAGCCGTCATGCGCGCCCCCTTCGAGCCGCTCCAGGAGCAGGGCGGCGGCGGCCTGCTCGGCGGCGCGCTTGGAGCGTGCCTCGGCGGTCGCGGCGCCGATCCCGCCGATGCTGGCCTCGACCGTGAAGACCGGCGCATGGGCGGGACCCTCGCTGTCGAGCACGGTGTAGCTCGGCAGGTCGCGCGCCCGGGCCAGCGCCCAGACCTGCAGCATGGTCTTGGCGTCGCGCGGCGAGCTGGTCATGTCGGCGGCGCGGCTCTCCCAAAAGCGGCGGACGAAGGCGGCGGCGGCGGCGTAGCCGCCATCGACGAGGATCGCACCCGCCAGCGCCTCGCAGGCATCGGCGAGGATGGTCGGGTTGGCGGGCCCGCCGCTGCCGCGACCGCCATGCGCCACCGCGATGTAGCGCCCGAGGCCAATCTCCTCCGCGACCTCGGCCAGGGTCTCGCGGCAGACCAGCGTCGACAGGCGATGGGTCAGGCCGCCCTCGGCCTCGTCCGGATAGACCTCGATCAAGAGATGCGCGACCGCGAGCCCGAGCACCCGGTCGCCCAGGAACTCGAGCCGCTCGTAGCTTCGCCGGGACCGGCTCGGGCCACGCCGACGGCCGACGACCAGAGCGCTCGCATGGGTCAGGGCCTCGTCCAGGACGAGCCGGTCGGCGAAGCGATAGGCGATGACCGCCTCGAGCTCGGCGAGATCGCCCGGCCGCTCGGTGGCGGAACGCGGTTTCATGGCGAAACGATCAGGTGATGGGCCGGAAGAGCCGGTTGTAGCGGATCGCCCAGGGCCATTTCCAGGGCTCCCAGATGCGGGCCGAGCCGTCGACCGAGAACATCAGGAGGTCGGCCCGGCCGATCAGGTTCTCGATCGGAACGAAGCCGACATTGCTGGTCCGGCTGTCGAGCGAGTTGTCGCGGTTGTCGCCCATCGCGAAGACGTGACCCGCCGGCACCTCGAAGATGCCCGTGTTGTCGAGCCGGCCGCGCTCGGTCAGATCGAGGATCTTGTGCGACTCGTCGCTGCCGGGCAGCGTCTCGGCGTACATCGGGATCTCGACCTCGCGGCCGTCGATATCGTCGACGAAAGGTGCCAGGGCCTCGAGGCGCACCGCCTCGCCATTGATGTGCAGGACGCCGTTGATCACCTGGATCCTGTCGCCCGGCAGGCCGACGATCCGCTTGATGTAGTCGGTGCTGTTGTCGGACGGCAGCTTGAAGACGGCGACATCGCCACGTTCCGGCAGGGAGCCGAAGATCCGCCCGGAGAACAGCGGCAGGCCGAGCGGCAGCGAATAGCGGCTGTAGCCATAGGCGAACTTCGAGACGAAGAGATAGTCGCCGACCAGGAGGGTCGGCTTCATCGACCCGGACGGAATGTTGAACGGCTCGTAGGCGAAGGTCCGCACGAAGAGGGCGATCGCGATCGCATAGACGAGCGTCTTCAGCGTGTCCTTGATACCGCCAGATTTTTTCGAGCTCATGGCGATGGGTTCACGCGACTGATGGCTTGAATGGGAGGAGACACGCTTGGCTATGGCTCGGCTCGCGCTGCTGGCAGGTGGATGACCGGGCGCCACAGCGATGGGCGGAGCAGCGTGATCGGCCTGACCCGCGTGTCATTAACCGACCGGCGGCGGCGGGTAAAGCATCGCCGCATCATTCGGCACGGCCGTCAGGATCACGAGGGCGTAGGCCAGGGGCGGCTCGTCGGTCAGGGTCAGCTCGAGGGCGACGCTCATGCCGGCCGGCGTGACCGCCCGAAGCCGCGCGGCGGCGCCCCCGGTGAGCGCCAGGGTCGGCTTGCCGGAGGGCAGGTTGACGACGCCGATGTCGCGCCAGAAGACGCCCTGGCTGAAGCCCGTGCCGAGCGCCTTCGCACAGGCCTCCTTGGCGGCGTACCGCTTGGCATAGGTGTCGGCCCGCCTGTGCCGGCGATCCGCCTTGGCCCGCTCGATCTCGGTGAAGCAGCGGCTGGTGAAGCGCTCGCCAAACCGTGTGAGGGTCTTTTCCACCCGGCGAATGTCGATGAGATCGCTGCCGATGCCGATGATCATGCCCTGCCACCTCGAAGCCCGGCGCAGGACACCAGCAGCGCCGCCCCGGGTCAAGCCGCCTGGCGGCCGGGCGGG
>CAYMTA010000175.1:0-4226 GCA_964393275.1 uncultured Geminicoccaceae bacterium
CTAGTCGAGCGGGAAGCTGATCTGGCAGACGAAACCGTTGGGCTGGTAGCTCAGTTCCACCTCGCCGCCGAGCTCGTCGGTGCAGGCGCGCTCGATCAATTGCGTGCCGAAGCCGTTCTCGTCCGGTGGCTCGACCGGGGGGCCGCCGTTTTCCCTCCAGCCGAATCGAACCCGGCGCCCGCCCTGCTCGGCGGCGACGTGCCAGTCGATCGCGAGATGCCCCTCAGGCACCGAGAGGACACCGTGCTTGGCCGCGTTCGTGCCGAGCTCGTGCAGCACGAAGCTGAGGCCCAGGGCGTGCTTCGGCGACAGGGCCACGGGCTCGCCTTCGATGGTGATCGCCCGTTGCCCGGAATAGCAGAACGGCGCCATGGCCTCCTCCACCAGGACCTTCATCTGGGCATGGCCCCAATCCGCGTTGAGGACGAGGCTGTGGGCGCGGGCCAGCGCCTGCAGCCGGCCGATGAGCTGCTCGCGGAATTCATCCACGGACCGAATGCGGCGGTCGCTCTGGCGAACCAGCGCCTGGACCACCGCCAGGATGTTCTTCACGCGATGGTTCAGCTCGCCCAGGAGCAGCTCGCGCTCGCCCTCCGCGCGCTTGCGCTCGGTGATGTCGATGAAGGTGATGACGACGCCGTCGATCTGGTCCTTGCCTGTGCGGAACGGCAGGATATGGCGGATGTACCATCGCCCCGCCTCGTCCTCGACCTCCGCGTCGAGCGGCTGCAGCCGCTCGAGCGCCTGGCGGGCATCGCCGACGAGGCTGCCGCCGCTGAAGCGCGGCGCGAAATGCGAGACCGGCCGGCCGATATCGGTCGGCAGGAGCTCGAGCAGCTTCTTCATCGACGGCGTGAACCAGCGAATGCACAGGCTCCGATCGAGAAAGAGGGTCGCGATGTCGGTGCTGTTGAGCAGGTTGTTCAGATCGTCGGTGCGTGCCTCGAGCTCGTCGAGCTTCGCCTGGAGCTGGGTGTTGACCGTGTTCAGCTCCTCGTTCAGGGACTGCAGCTCCTCCTTCGTCGTCTCCAACTCCTCGTTGGAGGCCTGCAGCTCCTCGTTGATCGAGCGGATTTCCTCGTTCGACGCCTTCAGCTCCTCGTTCGAGGCCTCCATCTGCTCGATGGACAGGCGGAGATCCTCGCGCGTGCTGTCCAGCTCCGCCTGCATCGGGCCGTCGCCCCGGGTCTCCTCCGGCGGGGCGGTCGCGGTCTCCTGGTCGTCGGGATGCTGCTCGAAGAAGCCGACCAGGAGGCGGGTCGCCGACTGGCCGCGGGGGCGCAGCGGCGTCACCACCACCCTGACGGGCCGGCGTTGCCCGCCGCGCTGGACGCGGGCAGCGGTCACCACCTCGCGATTTTCGTCGAGGGCCCGACGAACCGCCGCGCGCAGCGGCAGCCGCAGGCCGGTGCGCGCCATGGCGAGGAGATCGAAGGCGGGCTCGCCGGTCGGCGGCTCGAGATAGCCGTCGATCGGGCCGCGCATGAAATGGATTCGATAGCGCTCGTCGACCAAAGCACTCGCCGGCGCATGACGGTCGAGAAGGGCCCGATCCATCACGTCGGCGGCGCGCGCCCGCGGCTCGCCGGCGTCCGGGAACAGCGCATCGACGCCGCCGCCGCTTCGTGACCCGTCGCCCCGCTGGAGGGGAAAGTCGACGAACTCGCGCCGGCTCGCTCCGATCCGCCGGAAGATCCGCCACTTCCTGGAGATCGGCTCGAACAGCTCCTCCATGCCGGACACCGTCTCCGCCGGGCCGAGGAAGAGGCGGCCGCCGCCGCGCAGCGCGAAATGAAAGAGCCCGAGAAGCCGCTTTTGATAGTCCGGCTCGAGATAGATCAGAAGATTGCGGCAACTGACGATATCGAGCCTCGAGAATGGAGGATCCTGCAGCAGATTCTGTGGCGCGAAGGTGACCATCTCGCGCACCGACTGGCGAATGGTGTAGGTATCCTCCTCCTGCACGAAAAAGCGCCGAAGACGTTCCTCGCCGATGTCGATGGCGACGCTGCCGGGATAGCGGCCGCCGCGCGCCGCCGCGAGGGCGCCCTCGGCGACATCAGTCGCAAAAAGCTTGACGGCGAAGCTCTTGCCGGCGCGCTCCGCCTCCTCGGCGATCAGCATCGCCAGCGTGTAGGCTTCCTCGCCGGTCGAGCAGCCCGGCATCCAGGCGCGGATCTCGCTCTCCGCCGGCCGCTCGCGCACGAGCGGGGCCACGACCTTCTCGACGAGCTCGCCCCACGCCTCCGGGTCGCGAAAGAAGCTGGTGACGTTGATCGTCATGTCCGCCGCCAGCGCCTTGGCCTCGTCGCGGTCCTGCCGCAGGCGGTCGGCATAGTCGCCGAGCGTGGTGAGGCGAAGCAGGCCCATGCGGCGCTGGATGCGACGCACCAGCGTCCGCGTTCGATAGCCGCCGAAGTCGCGCCGGGTCTGTGACCGCACCACCGCCAGGAGGGCCTTCAAGGCGCTTTCGCTGGCCTCTTCCGCGGCAGCTTCATCGGCCTGCACGTAAGGGTGGCGGGCAAGGCCGAGCAGGGCCTCGGGCATGCGCTCCGGTGTCAGCACGAGGTCGACGACCCCCGTGCCGATGGCGCTGCGCGGCATTCCCTGGAAGGCGGCGGTCGCCGGATCCTGGGCGATGGTGATGCCGCCCTCCGCCTTGATGAAGCGCAGGCCGATCGAGCCGTTGGTGCCGGTGCCGGAGAGCACGATGCCGACCGCCCGCGCCCCCTGCTCCCGCGCCAGCGAGCGAAAGAAGACATCGACCGGATGCCGGTGGCCGCGCGGCAACGTGGGCGCGGCCGCGTGCAGGACGCCGTTCTCGATCGTCAGCTCCTGGTTGGGCCCGATCACGTAGACGTGCCCGGCCTCGACGCTCGTGCCATCCTCGACCTGCGCGACCGGCATGGCCGTGCAACGGCTCAAGAGCTCGGGCAAGTGGCTCGTGTGGGTCGGGTCGAGATGCGCGGCGATGACGAAGGCGAGGCCATTCGGGCTGGGCATGGCCCGAAACAGGGTCTGAAGCGGCTCCAGACCACCCGCCGACGAGCCGATGCCGATGATGGGAAACGACGTCATGATGGCGGCGTCCGGGGTAGGATCGAAGAGCGGCGCACTGGCATTCAAAAGTACCGTCGCCGGCTTGGCAAGGGCCCGCCTTCGAGTCGGAGCAGGCAGGCGATCCCAAGGGGTCGCCGCTCGCTCCCGCGCCGGCACGGCTCCCGGCTGAGGCCCCAAGCTGGCGCCTTGGGCCTTGAGCGGGTGCGGGTGATCGTCGATAGTCGCACAAAGGTTCGCCCGGGTCTGCGGAGGTCGCGTGTCAGAGAACCAGGCTTCCACTGCCCATCCCTACATGGCGAATTCCGTCGCCGGCATGAAGCAGGCGATGCTGGATGCCATCGGCGCCGGCAGCATCGAGGAGCTGTTCGTCCAGATTCCGGCGGCGCACCGGATGAAGGGACCCTTGGCGCTGCCGCCCGGCATGAAATCCGAGGCCGAGCTGCGCCGGCATCTGCTCGGGCTGCTGGCGAGGAACCAGAGCTGCGAGACCCACCTCAGCTTTCTCGGTGCTGGCTGCTGGCAGCATCACGTGCCGGCGGCCTGCGAGGAGGTGGTGCGCCGGCGCGAGTTTTTGACCTCGGTCTTCGGCTCGCCGGCTTCGGATCACGGCCGCAACCAGGCCTGGTTCGAGTTCACGAGCCAGCTCGGCGAGCTGGTCGACTGCGATCTCGTCGGCCTGCCGGTCTACAGCTGGGGGGCGGCGGCCGGCCACGCGATCCGCATGGCCGAGCGGCTGACCGGGCGGCGCCGGGTGCTGGTGCCGCGCAATATCGACCCGGAGCGGCTGGGCGTCATGCGCACCATGGCCGAGCCCGCCCAGATGCCGCATCACATCGAGGTCACGGAGCTGGCCTGGGATCCGGCGACGGGCGGCCTCGACATGGCGGCCCTGGACGAGGCGCTCACCGACGAGATCGCCGCCGTCTATTTCGACGTGCCGGCCTTTCTCGGCGGCATCGAGCCCAACGCGGCGGCGATCGCGAGGAAGGCCAAGGCCAAGGGGGCCAAGGTCATCGTCGGCGTCGATCCGATCTCGCTCGGCATCGTCGCGCCACCCGGCGCCTATGGGGCCGACATCGTCGTCGGCACGCTGCAGACGCTGGGCATCCCTATGAACTGCGGCGGCGGGGTCGGCGGCTTCATCGCCAGCCGCGACGAGGAGAAGC
>CAYMTA010000176.1:0-4107 GCA_964393275.1 uncultured Geminicoccaceae bacterium
TTCGATCTCGACGCCGAAATGGCCCGGGCGAGCGGCAAGCGTCTTTTGCGCGTCCTCGACGAGCATCTCTGGTTCCAGGAACGGCTGGGAGCGGCCTGGCTCGTCCCCGGCGACCACCCCTCGATCGCCGACATCGCCTGCTTCCCCTACACCGCCCTCGCCCAGGACGCCGACCTGAGCCTCGCCGACCAGCCGGCCATCCGCCGCTGGCACGACCGCTTCAAGCGCGTGCCGGGCTTCACCGTGATGCCGGGGGTGTTTCCGGCGCGGGGGTGACGACGGAAGCGGCGAGGCGATTGCTGCTGGGCGCCGCAACCGTTTATGATGACCAGGTATCGGACGATCGGGACAGAACCATGCGCGACGTCAGCCTGGCCGAGGCAAGGACGCATCTGAATGAGCTCGTGGCGCAGGCCGAGGCTGGCGAGCCGGTGCGGATCCTTCGTGGTGGGAAGCCGGTGGCCCGTCTCGCGGCGGTAACCCAACCGCGCAAGCCCATCGATCTGGCGTGGCTGCGTGCCCTCACGGCAGCGATGCCCGAGACACCAGCCGAGCCCGACAGCTTCGTCCGCCGCATGCGCGACGAGGATCGTCTTTGACCCTTTATCTCGACGTCGCTCGTCGTCGCAGCACTGACCCGGGAAACTCAAACCGAACGTGCCCAGCGCTGGATGACCGCACAGCCAGTCGAGCAGATGGCGATCAGCGCCTGGGTCATCACGGAGTTCTCCTCCGCCTTGTCGATCAAGCTACGTGTCGGACAGCTCGACGCGCAACATCGCGCCGACGCATTGGCGGCGTTCACGGTTCTCGTGATCGAAAGCCTGACGGTGCTGCCGATCACGGACGCACAGTTTCGTGCCGCCGCGCGCATGACCGACCATCATGCGTTGGGCCTTCGCGCCGGTGACGCGCTGCATCTCGCTGTGGCGGCTGAGCATGGTGCCACGCTTTGCACCCTGGATCGCCGCCTCGCCGCGGCCGGCATCGGCCTGGGCGTGCCGACCCGCATGGTCTGACCCTGGCTAGCGCGTGCCCAGCCTCGCGATCATGCCGGGAGTGTCTCCGGGGCGCCGAGGCGCCGGCTCAAGCCTCGTCGTCAGCCGCCTCGAGCTCCGCCCATTCGAAGACGCGCTCCTGCTGCTCCTTGAGGAACGCCGGCTCGTCGGTCACCTCGTGGCCGAGCTGGCGAGCGGCGGCGACGAAGCCCTGCAGGGTGTCCGGCTCCATCCTGCCGCTCGCGACGTTCGGCTTGTTCACGACGATGGCGCTCAGCATCGGCCAGTCCTGGCGATCGGCGTACTCGACCAGGCGCCCGAGATGCTCGCCCATGGCGAGATGCACCCGGCTCCAGGTGGCGCCGCTGGCGTCCGCCAGCTCCTTGTAGGAGACGAACCGCCGCTCCCTGGCCGCCTCCTGGATGACCTTGAACGACTTCTCGAACTCGAGCCCCTTGCCCTTGCGCTTGTCGTACTCGGCCAGCGTCGCGAGGTAGAGGGGAACTCGAACGGCCCCCTTGCGCCGGTGGTTCGAGAGCAGGTTCTGAAGCTGCTGATCGGTCAGTGCGTGCAAGTCCGTCGACATAAGTCTTTCCAAGCAGTGCGAGCCCGCGGGATCGGGGGCCCGACTCCATCCTAGCCCAGAAAAGCCGCCACCAGGCGATTGAATTTCTCGGGGTTCTCCATGAACATGAAATGGTTGCCGCCTTCGTCCTCCTCGAAGACCTCGAGCTTCGAGCCCGGGATGACGCTCTGGATCCACACCTGCGAGCGCCAGTCGATCAGGCTCCTGCGGCCGCCGATGATCAGCGTCGGCAGGGTGATGCGGCGGATGACGTCGCGCCAGTCCTGGGTCGCGTGGTTGTAGAGCAGGGTCGCGGCGTGGCGGCGGGGCAGCTTCAGGTTCTGCTCGATCGCCCATTCCACCTTCTCGGGCTCGTACGCATCGGTGAACATGCCGCCGACGAACTGGCGGGTGGCGTCGATCCCGCCATGGCCGGCGAGGCCGTTGATGGTGGGATAGAGGCTCTCCTGGTCGAGGATCGGGCCGGCGGCGAGGCGCTCCTCCTCGGACCAGACGGGGTTGGCCATGATGACCGGCATCTGGTCGACGAGCACGAGCCGGCTGACGCGGTCGGCGCCGAAGGTGTCGAGGTAGCTCCAGATCACCGAGCAGCCCATGGAATGGCCGAGCAGGGTCACCTGGTCGAGGTCGAGGGCCAGGAGCACGTCCCGTACGTCCTTCGCCAGCCGCGCGACGCGGTAGCCGTGCTCGGGCTTCTCCGATTCGCCGTGGCCGCGGTGGTCCATGGCGATCAGCCGGTAGCGGTTCTGGAGGCCCTCGAGCTGGGCGCCGAACTGGGCCGCGGTCTGCGACCAGCCGGGAATCAGCAGGATCGGCGGGCCCTTGCCGGCCTCGTCATAGTGCAGCGTCACGCCGTCGCTGGTCTCGACCTCGGGCATGGCCGTCCTCCCCCGTTTTCCGCTCTTTTTCCGTGGCGGACGAATCATGCCACGTCGCCTCGCCATCCCCAAGCCCGCCCGCAGGCCGCAGCTCGTGGCGGTGGTCGTCGTCGAGGCCGTGGATGTGCAGGGTCGGTGTCGGGCTGGGGTGGCGGTGGATGGTGGCGGGCTGCAGCCGGCCGCCCTGCAGCACGACCGCCCGCGTGGCGAGACGCTCGAGCGCCGGCCGGTCGTGCGAGACGATCACCATGGTGGCCTCCAGCTCCGCGAGGAGGTCGAGCATGCGGGCTCGATTGGCGTCGTCGAGCGCGTTGGTCGGCTCGTCGAGCAGCAGCACGTCGGGCGCCATGGCGAGCAGGCCGGCCAAGGCCACGAGGCGCTTCTCGCCGCCCGAGAGGCGGTGCGTGATCCGCTCCGCCAGATGGTCGAGGCCGAGCCGGTCGAGGGTGGCCCGCGCGATGGCGAAGGCGGCCTTCGGTGTCTCGCCCAGGTTGAGCGGGCCGAAGGCCACGTCCTCGATCACGGTCGGGCAGAAGAGCTGGTCGTCCGGGTCCTGGAAGAGGAGGCCTACCCGCCGGCGCACGGCGCGGAACGCCGCCTCGTCCGGACAGGGCCGGCCGAAGGCGAGGAGGCGGCCGGCGGTCGGCCGCTCGAGCCCGACGAGGAGGCGCAGCAGCGTCGTCTTGCCGGCCCCGTTGGCGCCGACCAGAGCCAGCCGCTCGCCCCGCTCGAGCACCAGATCGGCGCCGTCGAGCACGCGGCTCGCGGCCCGATGCAGCACGATACCTGCGAGGGCGAAGACGGCGCTCATCGCATGCCGCCTGCCAGGGCAACGATCGTTGCCGTGGCCAGCACGCCCGTGCCGAAGAGGGCATCCGCCCGGCCGAGCCGGCCCGCCGCCGCCACGGGCATGGCCCCCTGCCAGAGGCGCAGCCGCATGGCCTCCTCGACCCGCTCGGCGCGCTCGAGGGCGCGCACCAGCGTCATGCCGGCGAGCCAGCCGTAGCCGCGCAGCGTGTGGAGGGAGAGACGGCCCCGAAAGCCGCGCACCCGTGCCGCCTCGCGCATGCGCCCGAGCTCATCCCGCAGGATGGCACCGTAGCGGATCGCCAGCAGCAGGAGCTGGACCAGCCGCAAGGGTGCCCGCAACCGGGCCAGCGCCTGGCCGAGGCGGACCGGCTCGACGGTGGCGAGCAGCGCCAGCACGACGAGTGCGGTGGCCGTGACCCGCAGCATCAGGCCGAAGGCCAGCCGCAACCCCTCCTCCGTCGCCCCGACCGGCCCGAGCTGCAAGAGCGGCGCGCCGGGCGTGGTGAAGGGCAGGATGAGGAAGAGGGCCGCCATGATCCCCTCGACATGCACGAGCCGCCGGCCGAGGCCGGCCGGGCGCCAGCCGGCCGTCAGGGCAAGGGCGAAGGCGGCGGCGACGGCGAGGAGCTGAAAGCGTGCGTCGTCGAGGCTCAGCACCAGGAGGATCAGCACGAGGGCCCCGACGAGGCGGCTGCGCGGGTCGAGTGCTCCGAGATGGTCCTGCTTCATGAGGGCGGCCCGCTCCGACGGCGGGCGATCGCCCACAACGCGGCACCGGCCATGCCGGCGATCATGCCGATGCCGGCCACGACATCGCTGAAGCGCAGCCGCGCCT
>CAYMTA010000177.1:0-4090 GCA_964393275.1 uncultured Geminicoccaceae bacterium
GCGAGCCTCGCCCTGATCCGCGCCCTGCCGGAGATGCGCGTGCTCGTCGGGACCGAGGTGCATCTGCCGCAGGCGGTGGCGGCCGGTGGCGGCGGCACCATCTGCGGCCTCGCCAATGTGGCGCCCGAGCTGGTGCGCGAGCTGATGCTGGCGACCGATCGGGCATCGATCACGGCACTGAGCGCTCGGCTCGATGCGCTCGAGGCGCTGTTCAGCAGCGCCCCTTTCGCCGCCGCGCTCAAGGCGATGCTGGCGCTCACCACCGGCGATGGCGCGTGGGCCCTGCCCCAGGCGCCCGTGGCGGCGTTCGATCCAGAGGCGATGCTGCGGCTTCAGGAGGGACTCTGCCGGGAGGGGTGGATCGCTGGCGCCTGACGCGGCCGTCAGGACGACATGGCGCCGCCGCCGTCGGGGTGGAGGACCTGCCCGGTCATGTAGGAGGCCTCCTCGCTGGCGAGGAAGACGTGGCAGGATGCCACCTCGTTGGACTGACCCGGCCGCTGCATCGGCGTGCTGGAGCCGTGCCGGGCGACGCGCTCGGGGTCGAACGAGGCCGGGATGAGCGGCGTCCAGATCGGCCCGGGCGCCACCGCATTGACGCGGATCTCGCGGTCGACCAGCGCCTTGGCGAGCGAGCGGGTGAAGGCGACGATGGCACCCCTGGTCGCCGCGTAGTCGATCAGCTCCTTGCTGCCCCGATAGGCGGTGACCGAGGTCGTGTTGACGATCGCGGCCCCTTCGCGCATCTCGCGCAGCGCCGCCCTGGTCATGTAGAAATAGCCGAAGACGTTGGTCTTGAAGGTCCGCTCGAGCTGGCTCGCAGGGATCTCGAGCGGCTCCTCCGTGACGTGCTGCTCGGCCGCGTTGTTGACCAGCACGTCCAGGCGGCCGAAGGCCGAGACCACGCGCGAGACGGCATCCTGGCAAAAGCTCTCGTCACCGATGTCGCCGGCGATGGCGAGGCAGCGGCGACCCTCCGCCTCGACGAGCTCGGAGGTCCTGGCCGCGTCCTCGGTCTCGTCGAGATAGACGATCGCGATGTCCGCCCCCTCGCGGGCCATGCCGACGGCGCAGGCGCGGCCGATGCCGCTGTCGCCGCCGGTGATGAGGGCGACCTTGCCGGCGAGCCTCTCGGCACCGGCGAAGCGGGGCATGAAATCCGGCTGGGGTTCCATCTCCGCTTCCAGGCCCGGCTGGCGGTCCTGGCGTTGGGGCGGGATGTCGTTGCTCATGCGCTGATCCTCCTGGCTGCACGGGATCCTCTTGCTCCGACGCCATCAACGCAGCGCGGCATCCCCGGTTCCAGGGGTCAGGCCCGCTGCTCCCTCAGCCAGGCCAGCACCCGCGCCTCGGCTGCCGTCAGCCCGCGGCGGCGGTAGCCGGCCACGCGGGCGAGCGCGGCCCCGAGCTCGCCCGCGGCGAAGCTCTCGAGGACGAGGGGGAGGACGTAGCTCTTGCGGCAGATCGCGCGCGTGTTGCCGAGCCGCGCGGCCATCTCGTCGAGCGCCCGGTTGATCGCGCGCGCCTGCTCGCGCTTCGAGCGCGGGGGCGGCTCCCGGGCCAGCCGATCGGCGACGCCGACCGTCGCGGCCCAGGTGCGAAACCGCCGCGATGTCATGCTCGCGCCGCCGATCTCCTGCAGGTAGGCGTTGACGTCGCCCGAATCGACGGCGTGGACCGTGCCATCGTCAGCGGTGTACTGGAAGAGACGTTGGCCCGGCAGCTCCTGGCAGCGGCGAATGGCACGGACCAGCCGGCGGTCGCGGAGACCGACGTCCCATTCCTTGCCGGACTTGCCGGTGAAGCGAAACCGCAGGCGCTCGCCGCGCGCGGCGACATGGCGCTTGGTCAGGGTCGTGAGCCCGAAGCTGCCGTTCTCCCTGGCGTAGATGTCGCTGCCGACACGGATGAGGGTGCGGTCCAGGAGGTCGACCACGAGGGCCAGCACGCGCTCCCGGCACAGCCCCCGTCGGCGCAGGTCGCGGCGCACCCTGACGCGGAGGCGGGGCAGCGCCTCGGCGAAGCGCACGAGCTCCTGGAACTTGGTCGCCTCGCGCACATGCTGCCAGTCGCGATGATAGCAGTACTGCTTGCGTCCCCGGCTGTCGCGCCCCGTGGCCTGGATGTGGCCCCTGGGATCGGCGCAGACCAGCACCTCCTCCCATGCCGGCGGGATCGCAAGGGCCTTGATGCGCGCGCGTTGCTCCGGGTCGTCGACCCTGACGCCGGTCGCGTCGACATAGACGAAGCCTCGACCGCAGCGCCGGCGGCGGATGCGAAGCGCGCTCTCGTCGTCGATGTAGACGAGGGTCGCTTCCGCCCTGTCCTCCAGCGGCATCTCCTCGACGATCGTTGCCGACGGCATCGCGCCCTCCACCCGCGCGCGAACCGCCGCGCATCTTCGAGCGCGGCTGGAACCGGTGCTGCGGCCAGGCGGTTCCAGCGGTCCGGAAAAGCATGTCCGGCACCACCTCTGGGAGACCTCGAATGCCAGCCAAGTCGAAGGCGCAGCAGAAGGCCGCCGGAGCGGCGCTCGCCGCCAAGCGCGGCGACATGCCGAAGAGCAAGCTCAAGGGCGCCTCGAAATCGATGCAGGAATCGATGAGCGAGAAGGAGCTCGAGGAGCTGGCCTCGACCAAGCGCAAGGGCAAGCCCGAGCACGCGGCGAAGGACTGAAGCGCCTACGCGCCGCGATCGCCCGCGGCAGGCGGCCGCTCGACCGTGATCTGGTGGCGGTAGAAGCCGAGCGCACCCTCCCCGCCCAGGGCGTCCTTCATCGTCCGCAGGAAGGGCGCCTCGTCGCCCCAGCCCTCGACCACGACCGCGTGGGTGGGGATCTCGTTCGTGCCGCCGCGCTGCCGCTGCTCGGCATTGACGTAGCCGCTGGCCGCCCGGTCGGCGATGAGCAGCGAGGCGGCGGCGATGCCGGGCAGCGCCATGAGATCGAGGAGGCGGGCGGGCCAGGTGGCGGCCCCGGTCTCCTCGCGGAGGTCCAGGCGGAGGGCGGCGACGACCCCCCCATCCGCCATGCCGACGCTCGCCTCGACCCGGCAGAGCGAGCGGGCGACGGCGCGAAAGTGCTTGACCGTGGCGAGCGTCCAGGGGGTCGGCGCATCGAGCCGGGCCTTGTAGTCCGGCCCCTTGACCACGTCGGGATCAACGGTCTCGTAGAGATTGAAGAACTCGCGGTCGGCCTCGACGGCGATCCAGCGGCGGCCGCGGATGAAACCCGGAACGTGGACGCGCTCGGGCATGTGCTCCTGGCCGTGCCAGGCGTAGAACTCGGCCCTGCCTTCGGCCGCGATGTCGTGCCAGATGGCGACCGCACCCTTGCCCAGAACGCTCATCTTCCCGTTATCCTTTCATGCCAGCCCTGGCTTTCATGCCGGCCCTGGTTTCAGTTGCGCCGCCTCAGTAGCGAATCACGCCGTGGCGCATGAAGCTCTCGGTGATCTCGTCGCAATAGGCGGAGAAGCGCTGGCTCGTGACCACCCGCTTGTCGCGCGGCCGTGGCAGGTCGATGGTGATCACGTGGTCGATTCGGCCGGGCCGCGGCGTCATGACGACGACGCGGTCGGCGAGCGCCACCGCCTCGGCGATGCCGTGGGTGATGAAGACGGTGGTGTGCCGCCGCTCGAGCCAGAGCTTCTCGAGGTCGATCCGCATCTGCTCGCGGGTCAGCGCGTCGAGGGCGCCGAAAGGCTCGTCCATCATCAGCAGGGGCGGGTCGTGGATCAGCGAGCGGACGATGGCGGCCCGCTGGCGCATGCCGCCGGAGAGCTCGCGCGGCAGCCGGTCCTTGAACTCCTCGATCCCGACCTTGCGCAGGAGGTCCAGGGCGGCTGCCCGATAGCGACGGCGCTCGAGGCCGCGCAGCTCGATCTGCACCAGCACGTTGTCGAGGATGGTTCGCCAGTCGAGCAGGACGGGGCTCTGGAAGACGATGCCGAGCTCGGTCTGTGGCCCGGTCACCGGCCGGCCGGCGATCTCGATCTCGCCCTTCGTGTGCTCGAGCAGCCCAGCCAATATCCTCAAGAGCGTGCTCTTGCCGCAGCCGGACGGGCCGAGCACCGCCACGAACTCGCCGGCA
>CAYMTA010000178.1:0-4074 GCA_964393275.1 uncultured Geminicoccaceae bacterium
CCCGCAAGCCGATGAAACACCACGAAAACTTCTCGGACAGGCTCTGAGGCCGTTGCTCAATCGTCCCGCTCCCCGGATACCGGGTCGTCATCGTCATCGTCATCGGAATCGACCGCCGGCACCGCGTAGGCGCCGGAGAGCCAGCGGCCGAGATCGATGTCGCGGCAGCGGGCCGAGCAGAAGGGACGAAAGCGTTCCGCCGCCGGCTCGCCGCAGAGCGGGCAGCGCCGCTGGCGCCGGGCTCCGGAGTGCTTCCCGGAAGACGTGTCGTTCATGCGCGCACCGCCGTCCTGCCGCTGCCGCCGCAGGTGGGGCAGGCCCGGCTCGCGGCCGCCAGCGGACTGGCGCCGCGTCGCGCCCGGCTGATCTGGACGATGCCGAGCGGCGACACCGGAAAGGTCTGGACCGGCAGCGGATCGGCCCGAAAGGACCGGCGGACCGCGTCATCGAGCCGCTGGCGCTGCGCCTTGGAGGCGAGATCGACGAAATCGACGATCAGCGTGCCGCCGAGATTGCGCAGCCTTGCCAGCCGGCCGATCTCGGCCGCCGCCACGAGGTTGACCTCCAGCGCCGGCCGCCCGCCACCGTCCACGTCGATGGCGACGCAGGCCGCGGTCTCCTCGATCAAGAGGCGCCCGCCACCATCGAGCGCCACCTCGCCGGCCAGCGCCTCGGCGATCGCCTCGTCCACGCCCGTCGCGGCAAAGGCGCTGGTGCCCGAATCGAGCAGCTCGAGCGCCGGCCGGACCGGTTCCGGCATGGCTTCGACCAGCCGCTGCACCTCCGCCTTGAGCGCGTCGTCGGCAACGGTCAGCGAGCCGGGCGAGAGGTCGAGGGCCCGCCAGAGGAGCCGGGCGAGCGGGCTCGGGCCGGCGTCGAGCGGGCCGGCCCGGCGCTCGGGCGCCAGGGCGAGCCGGGCGAGCTTCGCCCAGAGCCCGGCGAGCCGTGCCAGATCGGCGCCGAGCGCCGTGTCGTCCAGCTCCAAAGCGAGCCGCCGCAGCACCAGGCCGCCCGGTGCCCCGGCCCTCTCCAGGAGCCGGACACCCCGCTCGGCCAGCGTTTCCCGATCACGGGCGACGATGCCCCGGCCGAGCTGGACGCCCGTGCCGTGCGGCCGATAGACGAGGCCCGCCGCCGCGAGCCGGATGTCGGTCGTCAGCCGCGCGCCCTTGTCGCCCTCGGCGGCACGCATGCCTTGCACCAGGAGCCATTCGCCGACCTCGACCGAGCGGCCGATCGAGGCCCCCTTGGCGAGCCCCTGGCGATGGCGGGCATCCTTGCCGGCGAGAAAGCCCGGCCGACTGGCGCCGTGGTCGAGGAAGGCGCCGTCGATGGCGGGCTCGATGCCGATCACCCGGGCGAGGAAGAGCCGGTCCTCGACCGCGTCCGGCCCGGCCCCCTGAGTCCAGAGATCGACCAGGAGGTCGTTCTCGACCACCGCCAGCGCCGTGGCACCTTCGAGCCGATCGAGAACGAGCTCAACCGTCATGGCGACCGCCAGCCGAGGCCGTCGAGGAGCGCCAGCGCCTCGACCAGAGGCAGCCCCACGACATTCGCGTAAGAGCCGTTGATCCAGGGGACGAAGCGGGCCGCCCGCCCCTGAATCGCATAGCCGCCGGCCTTGCCCTGCCATTCGTTGGTGGCGAGATAGGCGTCGATTTCGGGCTCGGCGAGCCGCTTGAATCGCACCTGGGTAACCGCCAGGCGGCTGGCGAGCCGGCCGTCCGGGGACCGGACGGCGACCCCGCCGAGCACGCGGTGCCGGCGGCCGCTCAAGAGATCGAGGCAGCGACGCGCGGCTGCCACATCCTCCGTCTTGGGCAGGATGCGGCGGCCGCAGGCGACCACCGTGTCGGCGGCGAGCACGAAGGCCGGGCGGTCGAGCCGACCTGCCACCGCCTCGGCCTTCTCTGTTGCCAGGCGAAGCGCGTGCTGCCGCGGCAGCTCCAGCGGCTGGGCGCTCTCGTCGATGGCGGGATCGAGCACGAGGTCGGGCTCGATGCCGACCTGGCGCAAAAGCTCGAGCCGACGCGGCGACGACGAGGCGAGCACCAGCTCCGGCCGTGTCAAGCGGCTTCTCTCGAAATTGCTCTGGGCTCGGCCATCGGCGGACGCATGGGGCTCGTGCTGCTGCGGCGGGGGTGAAGGATCGTCAGGGCCGGTCGGCGACCGGCGCCGTTCATGGGCGCGGGAACGAGCCGGGTCAAGGGAGGAGGCGCAACGCTCAAAGCCCTGGCCCGCCCGGCACCGGGAACCGCTCGCGCAGCCGGTCGAGCAGCGTCGAGCAGAGAGCGCGATAGGCGTCGAGCCGCTGCTCGCGCGTGCCCTCGACGAGGCTCGGGTCCGGCATGTGCCAGAACTCGAGGTCGCAGGAGCTGGTGCGGGTCAGCTCCACCGCCCGGTGCTGCGCCTCGGGCGAGAGCGAGATGACGAGATCGAAATAGTCGTCGTCGAGCTGGTCGAAGCTCCTCGGACGATGCGCCTTGAGATCGACGCCGAGCTCGTCGAGCACCGCCACGGCGAAGCCGTCGACCCCGTCGCCCGCCCGCACGCCGCAGCTCTGGACGAAGATCCGCCGGCCGTGCAGGTATTTGAGCAGCGCTTCCGCCATGGGCGAGCGAATCTGGTTGTGCGAGCAGGCGAAAAGGACGGCCCCCGGCAGCTCGCTCATCAGCCGCGCAGATGCAGCACACAGACCAGCGTGAAGAGGCGGCGCGCGGTGTTGCCATCGACGGTGATCCGCTCGTCGAGCGCGTCGCGCAAGAGCTCGGCCCCCTCGTTGTGCAGGCCGCGCCTCGCCATGTCGATCGCCTCGATGCGCCCCGGCGAGGCGCCGCGAATGGCGCCAAAATAGCTTTCGCAGATCAGGAAATAGTCCTTGACCACGCGCCTCAGCGGGCGGGCCGAAAGGGTGACCTCGACCAGCTCGCCCGCCGCGTTGGTGATCGCCAGCACCAGCGTCGCGTCGCGCAGCGAGAGGAGCAGCCGATAGGGGCCCGGCGCGGCCTCGACCAGCGAGAACCGGTTCTCCTCGAGCAGGTCGAAGATCGCGACATTGCGCTCGTGCTCGATCTCTGGACTCCAGCGGGCGATGCTCCGCTCGTCGAGCTCGATCGCGGCAATGCGCTCGTCCCGGGCGGCGTCCTCGTCGCCGGCCGCCTTGGCGGTGCCGCTCACCGGGCGAAGACCCGCTCAGCCCTTCGCTGCACGTCCGAGCTCGTTGGCAAAATGGTCGCACGGGCTGACCCGGCAGGGGCGCGGCTCGCCGAAATCCTCGAGCAGCACGTCGATGCAGTCGGTTCGGAGCTGAATCTCGGGGCCACCCTCGAAGACGAGATCGATGTGGAAGAGCTGGCGCTCGCCGGGCTCGGTGGCGATGGTCAGGAGCGTCAACTGGCGCTCGAGCTCGTCCGGATCGAGATGGCGGTGCTTGACCTGGGTGATGCAGCCGAAGCGGAGCGCCACGCCGGTCTCGGTGAGCCCGACGCAGCTCTCCGGATCATCCTGAAGCTCGCGCCTGTAGCGGGTGAAGGCGGCGATGAAATGCTTCTCCTCCGGATCGAACACCATCTCGCGCAGCGCCACCCGCGCATCCTGCAGGAGGGCCGCCATGACGGCCAGATCCTCGACGTCCTCGGCCCGCAGACGAACCCCTGCCCGTTCCTTGACCTCGCTCATCCGCGCATGCCCTCGTCCTTCCGATAATCCGATGGCCCCGCCGGCAATGGCCCGACAGCGGGGAGGCCCTTCATGTGGGATCGAATGCGCCCGTGCAAAGCCCCGCCGGCAAAAGCGCTGCGGCCGGCTGGCCGGCATTCCGCCCGCTGCCGGACCGGCCTCGATGGTCGGGGCGAAACCGGCCCTCGCCGCCGAAGAGCCACGCGGCGATGTTTCGACATCGTCGGCCTCGAGCGACGCGCGCGGCTTCCATGGCGGCTCGCGAGGTGCCGGAACCCTCTGGCCACGCAGCCTGCCGATGCGGCCGCTTCAGCGGCCCGCGGGACGCCCCCGGCAGCCGGCTAGCCCTTCTTATTCATCGGGCGGCGTCCTTGGTGCTGGCGAGCGTAGCCTAAC
>CAYMTA010000179.1:0-3869 GCA_964393275.1 uncultured Geminicoccaceae bacterium
ACGAGGCCGAGTTCGACGCGCTGGTGCGGCCGGAGCGGATGCTCGGCCCGAGCGATTGAGCGCTTGCCGCAGTCGAGCGACCATTGCCTAGTCTGACGGGGCCGGTGCGGCGAGGCCGCCGAGCAGGCGCTGGGCTTCTGTGGGAGCGCCTGGTGATACCGGCCTCACCCTGATCTCGAGATCGGCGAGCCAGGCGAGGAGGTCGACCGAGCCGCTGACCCGACCATCGCCTTGCGGACCGGTGAAGGGAATGGCGTCCCCGGCCGGGCGTAGGACGCCCCGCTCGAGGACGAGGCCGCCGTCGAGACGATCGACGGCGACCGCGCCGATCCTGCCGTCCGCGAGGGCGATGTTCGCCTCGCCCGCGAGATTGCCGATCAGGCTCCGCACGCCGTGGCCGAGGCTGGTCAGGCTGGCGTCGAGGTCGAGATCACCCTCGAGGCCCTTGGGCAGGTCGAAGAGCTCGCCCAGCCGGGCCGCCGGCACACCTGTGAGCGCCAGATCGAGGGAGAGGGCGGCTGCCGCACCCGCGTGGCGCTGCTCGAGGGCGAGGCTGCCGGCGAGCCGCATGGGGCCGTCGGCCCAGGCGAAGGAAGGCACGGCGAGGACGCCGTTCTCGAGCTTCGCCTCGATCACGACCGGTGCCTCGGGGTCCGCCTCGGGCACGAGCTCGATCCGGACCAGGCACGGCTCGCCCGCGAGCCAGTCGAACCGCAGGCTCTGGTCCGGCCAGTAGCCGAGCCAGCGCCAGGGGGGACCCGGAACGAGCCCGAGGGGCGGTGTCGCAAGCTCGTAGAGAACGGCTGCCGCGGCCGGCGAGAGCGGCCCGAGCCTGAGATCCAGCCGGGAGGCGGCGCCGCCACCGCCCGGCGCCCGGGCGAGGTCGAGGTCCAGCCCGCCCAGGGTCGATTGGAGGCTCCAGCCCGTCGGCCGGCCCTCGGCCAGGGTGAGCCGCAGGGCGGCCTCGAGCGGCCCTGTGAAGATCGGCGCCGTGATCGGCACGCCGCCGACCTGGCGGAGCAGCGCCGCGGCGTCGGTCGCGGCCAGGGTGAACGCCAGCTCGCCGCCTCGGCCCGGGGTCGTCCAGTCGTCGAGCGCACCCCTGGCGGAAGCCTCGAAGCTGTCGCCCTCGAGCGTGGCGTCGATGGCGGTGCTGGCGGGGTCGCCCTCGAGATGGGCCCGCAGGTTGACCGGCCCGAGCAAGGTGAGCGCCGGTGGCGCCGGATAGTCGGCGAGCCTGAGCAGCCGGGTGAGCGAGGCGATGTCGAAGGCGAGGTCGAGATCGAAGGCCCGGCTCGCCGGGGTGACGTGGCCCTTGAGCATCAAGGCGCTGCCGGCGACCCCGTCGAGGCTGGCGCGCCCTATGTCCACCTCGCCCCCGACGCTGTCGAGGCGCAGCGTCAGGGCGCCGAGGCGCAGCTCGCTCATGCTGGCCCGCTCGATCCTGAGATCGACGCCGAGGTCGGTATCGGGAAGGGCCGCCCCGAGCGCGACGACGGCCGCCTCCGGGTCGTTCACGTCGACGACCGTGCCGAGGTCGAGGCGATCGAGCGTCAGCTTGAGCGCCAGCTGCGCCCGCCCGCCCGCCACTGCCGGCCGCCAGGCGATGCTGCCCGCAGCCCTGGTCGCATCGAGGCTGAGATCGGCGTCGCGCAGGGTCAGGGCCGCCGACGACCAGTCGAGGTCGGTGTCGAGGGCGAGCGTCGTCGATTGCCCGAGCAGCGCCGGCGGCTCGCCGAGAAGGGCGGCGAGCTCGCCCGGCTCCTGCAGGGCGACTTGCAAATGACCGCTCAACCAGTGGCCGGTAGCGCTGCCGAGAGGCCCCAAACGACCGGTGAAGTCGACGTCGCCCGGGCCCGGCAGCACGGCGACCGCCCGCTCGACCCTGACCTCGCCGTCCCCGTCGAGGCCGAGATCGACGGCGACCTGGCGAAAGCTCCGGCCCCGCCAGTCCAGCTCGTCCACCTCGAGCCCGAGACGGCCACCGAGGGAGGCCGGCGCCACGGCCATGAGGTGACGCGGGTCGGCGGTCACGGGCCAGTCGTCCGGCAGCGCCAGCCGCCCCGCCCGGAGCTGCAGGTCGAGCGTCGGCACCATGCCGCCGGTGAAGCCCAAGGCACCCTCGAGGGTCTGGCCGGCGATGGTCAGCACGAGGTTGTCGGTGTCGAGCCGCATCGGCGCGGCGCTCGTGGCAAGATCCAGCGTTGCCCCCGCCTCGAGGGTGAGCGGTGCTCGCGGGATCGGCCAGGCCGCCAACCAGGGGGCGAGACCGGCGAGCCAACCCCGAAGTGCCGGCGGGTCCGACGCATCGAGCGTCAGGCGACCGTCGAGCTGGGCATCGCCGGCGCCGCCCGGCTCGATCCGGCCGCGGAAGCCGAGCGCCGCCGATCCCTCGCCTTCGAGCGCCAGATCGAACCGCAGCGGCCGGGGTCGTTGCGGCGGGGCGCTGCCGACCTCGCCATCGAGCACGAGCCGCGGCCCGGAAGTGGCGCTCGAGAAGATGCCCTCGGCGTGGAACTGCCGCGTGCCGGTGATCTCGTCCCGGCTGAGCGCCGCGTCGATGCCGCGCCAGACCAGGGGTGCGGCGTCGCTGTCGGCGCCGGTGACCAGGAGGGAGCCGTCGGCGATGCCGAGATGCGAGGCCAAATCGTCCTGCCCGATTGCGCCGAGGCGTGCCGCGATCTGGCCCAGGGCGGTGGCCGGATCGCCGGAGAAGCGCAGCACGGGACGCACCAGCAGGGCGTCGGTGACGCCGAGCTCGCCGGCGAGCAGCGGCCCGACCTCGAGCTCGAGGTCGAGTCGGTCGGCGGTCAGGGCAAGGCCGCGGGCCGCATCGTCCAGGCGCAGCCGATGCATGGAGAGCAGCGGGCGCGGCAGCAGCGAGAGGTCGAGGCCGCCCTCGATGACCAGAACCTCGCCGGTCGCGTCGCTCACCGCCTGCTGGAGACGCCCGGCGAGCAGGCGCTCGTCGAACAGGCGTGGCACGACGAGGAGGGCCGCGGCGATGACGACGACCAGCGCCGCGAGGCCACCGATCAGATAGCGCAAGACCGCACCCGATCGCCGGGCGCCGCAGGGCGGGCCTGCTCCAGGGCGGTAGCCGGCTCGGACATCTCCTGAGGTGTCGACGCAACCATCACGCTAGTCAAGCTCCGCCCGGCAGCCGCGCCGCGCGAGCCGGCACGGCGGTTGGTGGGCCCGGCAGGATTCGAACCTGCGACCAGACCGTTATGAGCGGTCAGCTCTAACCACTGAGCTACAGGCCCGACCGGAGCGAGCTATAAAGGAGACGGCGGCCCCGGGACAAGCCGGACGGCCGGCCGCGGGATGACCCGGGGGAACCAGCGGGCTAGGCACGCGCCTTCGTGCCGGGCTAGATACCGCTCGGGCGCGGCCGAAGGGGGTGCGGCCTCAACGGGGACGGATCGATGAAGCGACATCTGACGATCATGGCGGCAGCCGCCTTCCTGGTGGCGTGCGGCAGCACCGTGGACGAATCGCCGTGGCGCTCCAAGGGCGTCACGCCGGCAACGCATTGGATCACCGGGCAGGAGACCGCCCTCGGCACCTTCACCGGCGCCAGCGGCCACGCCACCACCGGCGAGGTCGCGGTCTTCAAGACAACGGCCGGCTATGCCGTCAGCCTCGGCTCCAACTTCAGTTTCGATGGTGCCCCGAATGCGATGGTCGGCCTCGGCGACGCGACGGGGGCCACGGTCGTTCTGGCACCCTTGGCGAGCTCGACCGGTGCTCAGGTCTACGGGGTTCCGGCCAGCATCGATATCGGCCAGTTCCGCCACGTCTACATCTGGGACGACGAGCGCGGCGTCCCGCTCGGCGTGGCCCAGCTCGATCTGCTCTAGCCGAGC
>CAYMTA010000180.1:0-3771 GCA_964393275.1 uncultured Geminicoccaceae bacterium
GCCAAACCACCATCCAGATTGTCGCGCACTTCTCACCCAGATTGTCGCGCTACAACCCGCCACAATCCGACCATCCGCGCCTTCTACCAGCGCCTGCTTGCCGCCGGCAAAGCCAAGAAGCTCGCCATCACCGCCTGCATGCGAAAGCTCCTTGTGATCATCAACGCCATGCTCAGGGACGGCGCCTCATGGCGGGCAGCGTAGAAATCTTGACAAACCAAGACAGTCGCTGACCCTGTTAGATGGGAGCTGGCTTAGCCGCCGCCGGCGGCGACGATCAGGCGGAGCTGCTCGAGGGCGGCCTTGGGGTCGATGCGGTAGGCTTCCTGGATGAGCGGGTTGGCCTCGATCAGGCGCCGCTCGGTCGGATCGAGCATGCCGCGGGTCTTGGGCCGGGCCGTGGATTCGGCCGGGGCGCTCTCGACGATGGCGAGGAGATCGTCGAGGGCCTGCTTCGCGGCGGCGGGGTCGCTCTGGTTGAGGGTGGCGAGGGCGGGATTGAGCTGGATGCGCAGGTCCTCGGCCCGGGCCGGGCTGCCGAGCAGGGCGAGGAGCAGGGCGACAGCCGTCATTCTAGAGCGGGGCAAGGCTGGTCTCCTGAAGCTGCCGCCAGAGATCGTCGAGATGGCGGCCGACGATGGCCTCGAGGGCGCCCTCGGACCAGATCAGGCGGATATTGGGCCGCACGTCGTCGGCCAGCAGGCCGGCCTTGACGAGCGCGTCGAGGCGGTCGCGGCAGAGGGTCGGGTCCATGTGCATCGCCATGAAGCGCTCGAAATCCTTGAGGCTGAGGACCAGGCGACCCTGGCCCAGGCGCTCGAGGCTGCCGGCCTTCATCCGCTCGTTGAAGCGGGCCGAGCGGAGCCGCCAGAGCCGCTGCTTGAGCCGGGAGCCCACCGGCCGGCCGGTATCGCGGGCGTTCTCGAGCTCGGCCATCAGCCGGTCGATCATGGCGTTGTGGCTGTCGATGTAGTGGCCGAGCGGACCGGGCTCGGCGCAGCCGGCGGTGCGCAGCACGAAGAGGAACTGGGCGATGTACTCGGTCTGCTCGGTCGTGATCTGCTGCTCGATGAAGTCCTCGAGCTCGTCGGGGCCGATGGTGTTGCTGCCGGCCAGCGCCTCGCGGGTCCGCTCCTCGAGGCTCCGGTAGAGGTCGGCCCGAATTTGCCAGAGCGAGAGCAGGAGCGCGGCGCGCCGGTTGCCGACGGCCGGATTCGCTCCCTTTTCAGGACTGGCGGGTGCGGGCGCGTCGGACATCCGAAATGCGGCCTCAATTCACGGCGTAGAACTCGACCCGGCGGTTGACGCCGTCGTTGGGATCGGTGCCGGCCAAGGGCTGGCTCTCGCCCCGGCCCTCGACGCCGAGGCGCTCGACCGGGATGTGCCAAGTGTCGACCAGGTACTGGCCGACGGCAAGCGCGCGCTTCTCCGAGAGCGACTGGTTGTAGGCGGCGCTGCCGGTGGCGTCGGTGTGGCCGATGATGTCGATCACCTTTCCCTGGTTCTCCGGCAGGTTCAGGACCTCGCCGAGCCGTTGCAAGTAGGGAACCGATTCCGGCAGCACGTCGGTCGAGTCGTAGGCGAAGAGGATGTTCATGCCGAGCGCCGTGCCGGCCGGCGGTGGCGGTGCCGGGGCGATGGGCTCCGTGCTGGCGACCGCGGCCTCCGGGGCGGGTGCCGGTGCCGACGGGGCCGGCACCTGGGCCTGGACGGCAGCGGGGGCTGGCGGGGCCTCCGCGGCTGCGCCATGAAAGCGGATGGCGCGGGTCTTCATCGCCGGCGCCGCCGGATCGGCCGGCTTGCCGAAGAGGACGGCATTGAGCTCGTCGACGGTCGGCACATCCTGGAAGATGACGGTGTCCTGGGCCAGCGCCGGCAGCGGCGCCCAGGCGAGCGTCGAGGTCAGGACGAGCGCCGCGAGCGGCAGGCGGGGCAGAGACGGTGACATGACGGTTCTCCCTTCTGGCCCTTGGTCGCAAGGCTTGGCGACTCAGGGGCTGATGGTCAACAGGCAGAGCGAATCGGCGAGCGGCACGATGACGGCGCTCCTCTTGCCGGCACCGCCCTGCAGGCCGAGCGACAGCTCGCGCAGCCTGGTGCCGACCTCGGCCGCGGCGAAATCGTCGAGGGCGAGCACCTCCCGGCCCTGCTGGAAGCAGCGGGCGGCGACGCGGCCCTCGAGCGCTCCCGGCCCCGTCCCGATGGCGGCGGTGCGGTCGGCACCCCCCTGGGCGCCAAGGGCGAGCTCGGCCCGGGCCGGGGATCCGGCGAGCGCGAGGATCAAGAAGGCAGCCAAGAGGATAGGTCCGACCGCCCGATTCGGGTAAAATCGGCCCGGACGGGAATGGCGAGGGAGCGACATCATGAGGCGCATGGGCTTGGCGGCTTGGCTCGTTTGCGGGCTCGTGGCCGGGCCGGCGATTGCCGCGGACAGCGAGGTGACGCAGGGCCCCTTCGAGGTCGACCGGGTGACGCTTTCGGGTCTCTCCGGGACGCTGCGGGTCGAGGTGGCGGAGGGGAGCGGGACGACCTTGCGGGTCAAGGGGCCCGAGAAGGCGGTGAAGGCGCTCGAGGTGGCCGAGGAGGGGGGCGGACTCGAGGTCCAGGCCCCCTCGGGCGGCAGCTCCGTGACCGTCGTCAACAGCTCGACGGTGGTGACCGGGCCCGGGGCGACCGCCAATGTGCGGATCGGCGGCGATGCCGGATCGGCCGGGGAGCATGTGCCGCTCGATGTCGTGCTCGAGCTGCCCCGGGGCACCGGCCTCACGCTCCAGGGCTTTGCCGGCGAGGCCGAGATCGGCGATCTCATGGCCGATGTGTCGATCGGCCTGGTCGACGGGCGGGCGGTGCTCGGCAAGGTCAAGGGCGCGGCGCTGGCCACGGTCGGGGCTGCCTCGATCGAGGCGGCGAGCGTCGAGGGTGACCTCGAGGTCGACGTCACCGGCGACGGCAAGGTGGCCGTGGCAGCCGGAACGATCGGCGATGCGCGTCTCAAGGTGACCGGGGCGGGGACCATCAGCGTCGACGCGCCGATCGAGATGGCGGAGGTCAACATGGTCGGCGCCGGCTCGGTCCGGCTCGCCGAGGTCGAGGAGCAGCCGAGCGTGCAGCGGGTCGGGGCCGGCGAGCTCGAGATCGGATCGCCCTGAGCTCTATCCTGACGTCTTGACGAGGCGGGAGCGCTTCTGTGCCTGGCGAGCGGGTCGGGTATGGACATCGTTGGCGTCCCGGTCCGGCGGCCGGGTCGTGGCCCGGCCGCGCAGTGGCTGATGGTCAATTCGTGATCGTGAGCGGCAGCTTCGCCGTGGCGATGCCGCTCGGGCCCGACTGGCGAAGCAGCGCCTCCACCTCGTCGAGGCTGCCGACCGGCAAGGGCGTCAGGTCGTCGGCCTTCAGCAGCGGTGGGAGCTCGCGCCCGATCTCGCTGCCGGCGGCGACGCAGAGGACCTCCTCGGTGACGCCCGGGCGCTCGGGCACGAGGTCGAAGGGCGCGCTGCCCGGGAGATAAAGGGTCTCGCGAGCCGGCAGATAGGGGTCCGGGACGAAGCGGTTGGGGAAGATGCGCGCCACGGTGCCGCTGCCGTCCTGGTAATAGCAATAGGCGAAGGCGTCGGCGTTGCTGCGCAGCGTGAAGGTCATGGTCTCGCCCGGGGCGAAGCGGTTCGCCGGCCCGTGGGCCGAGGTGAGGGCGAGGCTGATCGGCTGGGCGACGGGCAGGGAGGCCGTGACCAGGGGCTCCGGCGCCCTGTCCTTCGGCGGCTCGCGGCCGAG
>CAYMTA010000181.1:0-3758 GCA_964393275.1 uncultured Geminicoccaceae bacterium
ACTGGGTCCCGCAGCTCGACAGCGAGGCCTGGGCCCAGACCCTCGACACCTACATGGAGCTGATGACCAACTACGGTCCGCCCGGCGCCTGACCAACGGCTTCAACGAGAACCTGTCGCTCTTCCAGCAGGGCAAGTGCGGCATGTGGATCGATGCCACCGTCGCCGCCTCGTTCGTGACCAACCCGAACGAGTCGACCGTCGCCGACAAGGTCGGCTTCGCCCTCGCCCCGGACAACGGCCTCGGCAAGCGCGGCAACTGGCTCTGGGCCTGGTCGCTGGCCATCCCGGCGGGCTCGGACGCGGTCGATGCCGCCAAGACCTTCATCGCCTGGGCGACCAGCAAGGAATACACCGCCCTCGTCGCCGAGAAGGAAGGCTGGGCCAACGTCCCGCCCGGCACCCGGACCTCCCTCTACGAGAACCCGGAATACCTGAAGGCGGCGCCCTTCGCCGAGATGACGCTGAGCTCGATCAACTCGGCCGATCCGACCCAGCCCACCGTGGACCCGGTGCCCTACACCGGCGTCCAGTTCGTGGCGATCCCCGAGTTCGCCGGCATCGCCACCCAGGTCGGCCAGGAGATCTCCGCCGCGCTCGCCGGTCAGCAGTCGGTCGAGGAAGCGCTCGAGAAGGCGCAGGCCATGACGGCCGAAGAGATGGAAGCCGCCGGCTACTGAAAGAGGTGCCTCCCGGCCCGGAGGGGGCGGCCGCGTGCCGTCCCCTCTGGCCCCGGCGACCGGCAAGCTCGCGCCCCCGCGGCCTGCAGCAAGAAGAACGATCCTGACGGACCACTGTCAGACAGGGAAGGAGACGCGTCATGGCGACCCAGCAATCCCGATCCGCCGCCCGGTGGATGATGGCGCCCGCGGTGGTGGTCCTCCTGGGCTGGATGCTGGTCCCGCTGGTCATGACCCTGTACTTCTCGTTCAAGAGCTACCTGCCGCTGCGCGGCGGCGACCTCGGCTGGGTCGGCTTCGGCAACTACATCCGCTTCGTCACCTCGAGCGCCTTCTGGCCCTCGATCCAGGCGACGCTCGTCATCGTCGGCGGCGTGCTGGTCATCACCGTGGTGCTCGGCATCCTCCTGGCCCTCCTGCTCGACCAGCCGATGTGGGGGCAGGGGATCGTCCGCATCCTCGTGATCGCCCCCTTCTTCGTCATGCCGACCGTCTCCGCCCTGGTCTGGAAGAACATGTTCATGGACCCGGTGAACGGGCTCCTGGCGCATCTCTGGACCTTCTTCGGCGCCCAGCCGGTCGAGTGGCTGAGCCAGGCCTCCATGACCTCGATCATCACCATCGTCGCCTGGCAGTGGCTGCCCTTCTCGACGCTCATCCTTTTGACCGCCGTGCAGTCGCTCGACGGCGAGCAGATGGAGGCGGCCGAGATGGACGGCGCCCCCCTGCTCAAGCGCTTCTGGTTTTTGATCCTGCCACACCTCTCCCGGGCGATCACCATCGTCATCCTGATCCAGACCATCTTCCTGCTCTCGATCTTCGCCGAGATCTTCGTCACCACCCAGGGCTCGTTCGGCACCCGCACGCTCACCTACCTGATCTTCCAGCGCGTCCTGGAAAGCCAGAATGTCGGGCTCGGCTCGGCGGGCGGCGTCTACGCGATCATCCTGGCCAACATCGTTGCGATCTTCCTGATGCGCATCGTCGGCAAGAACCTGGACGCGTGAGGAGATAGATCATGGCACGTGCCGTCACCCCCCGCCGCAAGGCGATCAACACCGCGGCCTCCTGGGCCGTCGGCCTGCTCATCTTCTTCCCGATCCTCTGGACGATCCTGACCAGCTTCAAGACGGAAGCCACGGCCATCGCCGATCCCCCCGTCTGGCTCTTCTTCGACTGGACGCTGGAGAACTACCAGGTCGTGCAGGAACGCTCGGATTACATGCGTTTCTTGTGGAACTCGGTGATCATCGCCGGCGGCTCGACCATCCTCGGCATCGTCATCGGCGTGCCGGCCGCCTGGTCGATGGCCTTCGTTCCGTCCAGGCGGACCAAGGACATCCTGCTCTGGATGCTGTCGACCAAGATGTTGCCGGCCGTCGGCGTGCTCTACCCGATCTACCTGATCTTCATCTCGCTCGGCCTGCTCGACACCCGGACCGGTCTCGTCATCGTGCTGATGCTGATCAACCTGCCGATCATCGTCTGGATGCTCTACACCTATTTCCGCGAGATCCCGGGCGAGATCCTCGAGGCCTGCCGCATGGACGGCGCCGGCCTGAAGGAGGAGATCCTCCACATCCTCACACCCATGGCCATCCCGGGCATCGCCTCGACCATGCTCTTGAACTTCATCCTCGCCTGGAACGAGGCCTTCTGGACCCTGAACCTGACCGCCGCCAAGGCGGCCCCGCTCACCGCCTTCATCGCCAGCTATTCCAGCCCGGAAGGCCTCTTCTTCGCCAAGCTTTCCGCCGCCTCGACCATGGCCATCGCGCCGGTGCTGATCCTCGGCTGGTTCAGCCAGAAGCAGCTGGTCCGTGGCCTGACGTTCGGCGCCGTCAAATGACCGGCCGCCGTCAGTCGAACCAACAAGATCGGGAGAACGCTCGTGGGTAGCATCAGGTTGGAGCAGGTCAACAAGACCTTCGGCAATGTCACCGTCATCCCCAGCGTCGATCTCGACATCGACGACGGCGAGTTCGTCGTCTTCGTCGGCCCCTCCGGCTGCGGCAAGTCCACCCTGCTGCGGCTGATCGCCGGCCTCGAGGACACCTCCGGCGGCCGCATCCTGATCGACGGCAAGGACGCCACCGCCACCCCGCCGGCCAGGCGCGGCCTCGCCATGGTCTTCCAGTCCTACGCGCTCTACCCGCACATGACCGTGCGCAAGAACATCGCCTTCCCGCTGCGCATGGCGAAGATGGACCAGGCCGAGCAGGACCGCCGGATCGAGCAGGCGGCCGCCGTGCTCAACCTCACCGACTACCTCGACCGAAGGCCCGGCCAGCTCTCGGGCGGCCAGCGCCAGCGGGTCGCCATCGGCCGCGCCATCGTCCGCGAGCCCGCCGCCTTCCTCTTCGACGAGCCGCTCTCGAACCTCGACGCCGCCCTTCGGGTCGGCATGCGGCTGGAGATCAGCGAGCTCCACGAGCGGCTGAAGACCACCATGGTCTACGTCACCCACGACCAGGTCGAGGCGATGACCATGGCCGACAAGATCGTGGTCCTCCGAGCCGGCAACATCGAGCAGGTGGGCTCGCCGCTCGAGCTCTACCACAGCCCGCGCAACATCTTCGTCGCCAGCTTCATCGGCTCGCCGAGGATGAACATCATCGAGGGCGCCGAAGCCGCCCGCCACGGCGCCCACGCGATCGGCGTCCGCCCCGAGCACATCGAGGTCTCGGCCGACGAAGGCCCATGGACGGGCGTCATCGGCGTCTCCGAGCACCTGGGCTCGGACACCTTCTTCCACATCCACGACACCGGCCTCGCCGAAACCATCACCGTGCGGGCCGGCGGCGAGGTGGGCTTTCGCCATGGCGACCGCATCCACTTGACCCCCAGGCCGGACGTCATCCACAGGTTCTCCGCCGACGGCCTGAGGATCGCCTGACCCGGCCGACTCTGAGGAATGGACAGGCCGATGAAGCTGTCGAACGCCACCCTGGATCAGTTGCCCGATGCCATCCTGCGGCCGCGCTACGACCGCGGGGCCCTGACCCCCGGCATCGTTCATATCGGCGTCGGCAACTTCCACCGCGCCCACCAGTCCTGGTACCTCCACCGCCTGATGCAG
>CAYMTA010000182.1:0-3712 GCA_964393275.1 uncultured Geminicoccaceae bacterium
AACAGACTTCGCACCCTGATCGCTCGACGCTCGATTCATTTCCAGCCTCTCAGGCCAGCCATGCCGGGGAGGCGATGCTCGGCGAGCCTGGCCTCGCCCAATCGCCATGGTTCCGGGTCGCCACGGCCCTGGATCGAGCGCTCAGGTCAGCCATGCCGGGTAGTCGCTGACCAGGAGGTGGGCCGGCGGCTCGTCGTCGTCGATCCGGGCGAAGCGGCCGATCGGGTCCTTGAAGACACTGTCGGTCAGATCGTCGTTGACGGTCGAGACCTCGCCGATCAGGGCGTCGCCGCCTTCGGTCCAGAGGCCGTGCCAGTCACCGGGCATCAGGGAGATGCTTTCGCCGGGCGCCAGCCTGACCTTCTCGCCCGGCGCGAAGTCCCGCCGCACGCCGTCGCAGGTGACGGTGCCGCCCCGGTCCCTGGCGAAAGCGCCCCGGTCGTCCGAGCCGTGAAGCTCGACGACGAGGGTGGCGCCGCCACG
The DNA here is from genome assembly GCA_964393275.1 of uncultured Geminicoccaceae bacterium. Classification (GTDB taxonomy): domain Bacteria; phylum Pseudomonadota; class Alphaproteobacteria; order Geminicoccales; family Geminicoccaceae; genus SLRI01. The sequence continues at coordinate 484 of CAYMTA010000182.1, forward strand.
GTTGATGATGTCCTCGGCCTTGACGAGGTGGGTATGGGAGGGGCAGCGCTGGCCCGCTCGCAGGATCAGCAACTTCTCCGCGTAGCACATGCCGCGGCCCTGCCGCAGGTCGGCGAGCCGGCCATTGCGCAGGGTGAAGACGAAGAGCCCGACCTCGTCGAAGCGGCCCGTGCCGAAGTCGGTGATGTCCCAGCCGCACCTCGCGTCGATGAGGTGCCGCGCCCGGTCGCGGTTGGCGCGGAATTGGTCGGGCGTCCAGGCGGCGAAGGGTGGCAGCACGAAGCCGAAACGGCGGATCGTCTCCGCCCCCTCGGCCATGATGGCGTTGATGCGCGAACGTTGCATGGCCCTGCTCCGGCGAAATCGACGACTGTGCTCGAGGTGGCGGCCGTCCGCGCTGAGACGGCCGCCATCGCACGGTCCGTCGGGCCTCAGTGCATCGACCAGCCGTGGCTGGCGATCAGCGATTGGCCGGTCAGCGCGTTGGACGGGAAGGCGGCGAACACATGGGCGACCTCGGCGACGTCCTCGATCGTGGTGAACTCGCCGTCGACGGTCTCGCCCAGCATGATCTTCTTGACCACCTCCTCCTCGGAGATGCCGAGATCCCTCGCCTGCTCGGGGATCTGCTTGTCGACCAGGGGGGTGCGGACGAAGCCCGGGCAGATGACGTTGGCGCGGACCCCGTGCGCCGCCCCCTCCTTGGCGATGACGCGGGCGAGGCCGAGCAGGCCGTGCTTGGCCGTGACATAGGCGGACTTGAGCGCCGAGGCCTCCCAGGAATGCACCGAGCCCATGAAGATGATCGACCCGCTGCCCGCCTCGTACATGTGCGGCAGGCAGGCCTTGGAGGTGAGGAAGGCGCCATCCAGATGGATCGCCAGCATCTTCTTCCACTCGGCGAACGGGAAGTCCTCGAGCTTGTGAACGATCTGGATGCCGGCATTGGAGACCAGCACGTCGACCCGGCCCCACTTCTCCACGACCCGGGCGACGCCGGCGTTCACCTGGCCCTCGTCGGTCACGTCCATGGCCACGCCGATGGCGGATCCCGGCCCTTGCGCGGAGAGATCGGCGGCTGCCCGGTCGGCGGCATCGGCCTTGAGATCGGCGATCGCCACCTTGGCCCCGTCGGCGATGAACCGCCTGGCGATGCCGTTGCCGATGCCGCTCGCGGCACCGGTGATGATGCAGACCTTGTCTTTTAGATTCATGAGCGCGTTTCCTTTCAGCGGCCGGCCACGGGGGCGAGAGGCTCGACCACGCCGCCAGCCGGCCGCGTTCGGCCAGAACGTCGAGGGAAGCTACCGCAGGTGCTGCTCGAGGACCACCACCACTGCTCGCGGATCAGCGCTCCGCCCGGTATCAGCCCGCCGCGAGATAATCGTGCACCACCTCGCCGAGGCCGAGGGTGAGATCGGCCACGAGGTGGACGGCGCCGAGGATCTCCAGGACCGGCAGGTCGGTGACCGGCGCCAGGGCATGGTGACGGAGCTCGAGCCCGGCCGGGCCGGTCCAGGCGCCCTTGATGGTGATGTCCTCTTGATAATAGCGGACCAGCTCGCAGATGCGCGGCGTGCAGTCGACATGCGGGATGATCTTGAGCAGGAAGCTCGGCGCCTCGAGGCTGGCCCGGACCTCGCCCGGGTCGATCGACTGGTGCTTGTAGCCCATCGTGCCCGTGGCGATGCGCACCGAGCCCACATCGAGCGTGCCGACCAGCGTGTCCTTCTCGACCCTGAGCGCCGGCTCGGCGAGCTTCTTCGGAAAACCCCAGATCTCGCGGCCACCGGCGATGGGTGCTTCGTCGTTCAGGTACATCGCATGCACATAGCCCCCCTGCTGGCCATGCAGGCCGACCGGGACCACCTGGCCGGATTCGCTGTAGTCGCCGAAGCCGGTCGAATCCGGCATGCGGATGAACTCGTACTTGACGATCGGCTCGCCCAGCTCGAGCGGCTCAGGCACGAGTGCCCGAAGCGCCCCGGGGTCGGTCCGGTAGGTGATGATCAGGTATTCCCGATTGACGAAGCGATAGGGCCCCTTGGGATAGGAGGGGCTGGTCAGCGGCATGGCGAAGGCGTTGGCGAGGACGTCGGCAGTCTTCATGATCGGGCCTTTCGGCGATGGGGTGCGTCGGGATTCGAGCCGAGGTCGAAGATCTGGATGCCGTCCAGGGATGGGCGGCGGGCTTGCCACGAGCGGTGGCCGAGCGTGCGCTCCACGGCGGCCTTGCCTGCCGCCCAGTGCTCGGTCATCGAGAGCCGCGTGAACTCGTAGTCCTTGGTCTCGTTCTCGAAGATCTCCCGGCGGTGGATCAGATGCACCAGCGTCACCGGGCGGCCGGCCCCGACGTTCCTGAGGTAGAGGGCGTCCGGATCGGCGGCGAGGCCGGCCGGCAGCTTCGCCGACAACCGTCGGGCCGCGGCACCGATCTGGTGGAGGTGGCGAAAGCGGTCGGTGGTCAGCCGGGTGCGGCTCGAGTAGCGGATGTCCTTCTCGCGCTGCGCCACTTCCGAGAGATTGCCGGGCAGCTCGCCCCGAGCACTGAAGAGATCGATCTGGAACACGCAAATGGCCGTGTCGCCGTCGCTCTCCAGCACGAATTGGAGCGGCGTGTTCGAGACGAGGCCGCCGTCCCAGTAGTGCCGGCCCTGGATCGTCACCGGCGGAAAGCCCGGCGGCAGGGCGCCGCTCGCCATGATGTGCTCGGGCGCTATCCGGATTTTGTTGCTGTCGAAATAGGCGAAGTTGCCGGTCTCGATGTCGACGGCGCCGACGCTCAGGCGCGGGCCCGCGTCATTCAGGTAGTCGAAGTCGACGAGGGCGGCCAGGGTCTCGGCCAGGGGCGCCGTGTCGTAGTAGCTGATGGCACCCGGCGTGCCATTCGGCATGAAGGCGGGCGGCGGAACGCGGGGAGTGAAGAATCCCGGGACACCGAGGGCCAGCACCGCCGCGGCGCCGGCCTCGCTGAAGAGCTCGCGCGCCCAATGGCCGGGCAGCCACGGCTCGGCTGCCAGCCACGCCGTGATGCCCTCCCAGAAGGCGCGCAGGTTCGCCAAGCGGCGCTCCGGCGGGTTGCCGGCGATGATCGCGGCATTGATGGCGCCGATCGAGATGCCGGCGAGCCAGGCCGGCTGCTGCCCGCCCGCCGCGAGCGCCTCGTAGGCGCCAGCCTGATAGGCGCCGAGCGCCCCGCCGCCCTGCAGCACGAGCACGATCTCCTCGG
>CAYMTA010000183.1:0-3688 GCA_964393275.1 uncultured Geminicoccaceae bacterium
TCGAACGGCACGCCGTTCTTGTTGCAGGTGATCCCGGCCCGCTCCAGCGACTGCTCGGCGGCATTGCCCTTGACCCTCTTGGGACGCAGATCGACCAGCATCAGGTGGTTGTCGGTGCCGCCCGAGACGATCTCGCAGCCCCGCTCGCGGATCACCGCGGCGAGCGCCTTGGCGTTGTCGACGACGCCCTGGATATAGGTCTTGAACTCGGGCTGGAGCGCTTCGCCGAAGGCCACGGCCTTGGCGGCGATGACATGCATCAGGGGGCCGCCCTGCAGGCCCGGGAAGACCGCCGAGTTGATCTTCCTCGCGATCGTCTCGTCATTCGTCAAAACGAGGCCGCCGCGCGGGCCCCGCAGCGTCTTGTGGGTGGTCGTCGTCACCACATGGGCATGGTCCATGGGCGACGGATGATGGCCCGTGGCGACGAGGCCCGCGATATGCGCCATGTCGACCATGAACCAGGCGCCGACGAGATCGGCGATGGCACGAAAGCGGGCGAAGTCGATGACCCTCGAATAGGCCGAGGCACCCGCGATCAGCATTTTCGGCCGATGCTCCAGGGCCAGCCGCTCGACCGCGTCGTAGTCGATCAGCCCGTCCTCGGGCCGGACACCGTAATGGGTGGCCTTGAACCACTTGCCCGAGAGCGCCGGCCGGGCACCGTGCGTCAGGTGGCCGCCGGCGTCGAGCGACATGCCGAGGATGGTGTCGCCGGGCTCGAGCAGGGCCAGCATCACCGCCCCGTTGGCCTGCGCCCCCGAATGCGGCTGCACGTTGGCGAAGCCCGCGCCGAAGAGCTCCTTGGCCCGCTCGATGGCCAGCGTCTCGACGATGTCGACGAACTCGCAGCCGCCGTAATAGCGCCTTCCAGGGTAGCCCTCGGCGTACTTGTTGGTCAGGACCGAGCCCTGCGCCTCGAGCACCGCCTTGCTCACGATGTTCTCGGAGGCGATCAGCTCGATCCGCCGCTGCTGGCGATCGAGCTCCAGGTCGATGGCATCGGCGATTGCCGGATCGGCCTCGGCGAGCCCGCGGCCGAAGAAGCCGCTGCCGCGCGTCGCCTGCGCTGTCGCCTGGGCGGGTTTCGCCTTTGCCATGCTCAACACTCCACCAGATTGACGGCGAGGCCGCCGAGCGCCGTTTCCTTGTACTTGGCGCTCATGTCGCGCCCGGTCTCTCGCATGGTCGCGATGACCTTGTCGAGAGAGACGTGGTGCTGCCCGTCGCCGCGGAGCGCCAGCCTTGCCGCGTTGATCGCCTTCACCGCACCCATGGTGTTGCGCTCGATACAGGGGATCTGGACGAGGCCGCCGATCGGATCGCAGGTGAGGCCCAGATTGTGCTCCATGCCGATCTCGGCGGCGTTCTCGACCTGCTGGTTGGTGCCGCCCAGCACCGCGCAGAGGGCGCCGGCCGCCATCGAGCAGGCGACCCCGACCTCGCCCTGGCAGCCGACCTCGGCCGCCGAGATCGAGGCGTTCTTCTTGTAGAGCTGGCCGATCGCCGCCGCCGTCAGGAGGAAGGTGCGCACCCCTTCCGCACCGGCACCGGGCACGAAGCGGGTGTAGTAGGCGAGCACCGCCGGGATCACGCCGGCAGCTCCATTGGTGGGTGCGGTGACGACCCGCCCGCCCGCCGCGTTCTCCTCGTTGACCGCGAGCGCATAGAGATTGACCCAGTCGAGCACGGTGAGCTGGTCCCTGAGGCCGGCTTCCGGCCACTCGCGGAGCTCCTGGAAGAGCCTCGCCGCCCGGCGGCGGACGCGCAGGCCCCCGGGCAATTCACCGCCCTGCCGACAGCCGCGCTCGATCGAGGCTTCCATCGCCTGCCAGAGCCCATCCAGGCCGGCCCGGATCTCGGCCGGCTCGCGCCAGGCCGCTTCGTTGGCCAGCACCAGCTCGGCGATGCTCAAGCGGTGCCGATCCCCCAGGGCCAGCAGCTCCTCGCCGTTGGCGAAGGGGTAGGGCGGGTCGGTGTTGCTGCCGGCACCCTGCGGCCGCTCGGTCTCGGCGTCGCTCAGCACGAAGCCGCCGCCGACCGAGAAATAGACCTCCTCCAGCAGCACGGCGCCGTCGCCGTCGAAGGCCAGAAAGCGCATGCCGTTCGGATGCTTGGTCATCGTCTCGAACTGGCGAAACTGCAGGTCGAGCGCCTCGCTGAAGGCGATCTTGCGCCGGCCCATGAGCCTGAGCGCGCCGGTCTCGCGAATGGTGTCCACCAGCTTTGCAGCGGCATCGGGATCCACCTTGTCCGGCACCTCGCCGGCAAGGCCCAGAAGGATGGCGCGGTCCGTCGCGTGGCCCTTGCCGGTGAGCGCCAGCGAGCCATAGAGCTGGACCTCGACGCGCTCGACGCGCTCGACCAGCCGAAGCGTGTCGAGCGCCAGAAGAAAGCGATGGGCGGCCCACATCGGCCCCACGGTATGCGAGCTGGACGGGCCGATGCCGACCTTGAAGAGGTCGAAGACGCTGATGACCAAGGCGGGTCTCCCAGAAGAGACCATGCAGCCTAGCAGGCGGACGCCCGTGGCGCGAGCGTGCTCAGTCGGTCCCGACGATCGCCAGCGCTTCCTCGTACTGGGCTTCGCTCATCGCCGCCCGCACCCGGCGCCGCACCTCGATCGCCGGCAGGTGCCCGCCCGCGATCGCGCGGCTCAGCCAGACATAGGCCATGACGAGGTCCGGCGCGTGGCCGCTTCGCCCCTCGTACAGCATCGAGCCGAGATAGAACTGCGCCCGTGCATCGCCTTCGGCGGCCAGCCTGCTCCAGATGCGCGCGGCCTGGGCGTACTCGCCGGCCCGATAGGCGGCGGCGCCGTCCAGGGCGCTGGGCCCGCCATCCCTGAAGATCGTCAGCCGGCGCGGCTGGCTCCCGCCGGTCGCCGGCGGCTCGGCTCCGGCCTTCGGCTCGATGGCGGTTTCCGGCGTGACCGGCGGCTCCGGTGTGACAGGCGGCTCCGGCGCGACGGGCGTCTGCGGTGTCGGGGCTCGCCCCGGCGAGGCAGAGGGCTGCTCGATGGCGGCCGGCGGTTCCGGGATGGCCGGAGGCTCGGGTGCCGCCGCGGGTTCGGGTGCCGCGGCGAGCGCCTCGAGCTCCGCCTCGAGAGCCTTCTTGCTTTCGCCGAGCGAGCGGACCTGGGCGTCGAGCCGGTCACGCTCGGCCTCGACGTCGGCCAGCCGGCGCTCGATCACCGCGCGCGCCTCGGACTCGGTGGCGAGGTCCCTCGCCAGCTGCTCGACCTTCTGGTTAAGCTGCCCGATCTCGGCCTCGGTCGCGGCCAGGGACTGCCGCGCCTCCTCGAGCCCGGCGGCGAGCCGGGCCGCGTTCGCCGCCAGCTCGTCGCGCTGCCTGCTCAGGATTTCCAGACGCGCATCGGGCGGCGGGGGCAGGGCACCGACGACCGCTGCCGGCGGGAGGGCCGCCTTGTGCCGCTCGCCGACCACGATGAAGCCAAGCACGATCGCGAGCAGCAGCGCGAGGAGCGCCAGATAGCGATCGAGCCGGATGGACGGCATGGTGCCGTTCACGGCCATGTTCGACGGTCCCGGTATGTCAGCCGGCGCCATGAGGCCAAGGCCCGCCGCCGGATGCAACGGGCCGTTTCCCCTCGCCGACCGACAATGGGCTCGACCATTACTCGAATACGATGCCGCTAACGTCCGACGACGTTTTGATTAAATCTTTA
>CAYMTA010000184.1:0-3677 GCA_964393275.1 uncultured Geminicoccaceae bacterium
CCTCGCCGATCAGGGTGTGGATCATGCGGATGACCTCGGCCCCCTTCTCGTAGACGGTGCGGGTGTAGAAGTTGTTGATCTCCATGTATTCGGCCGGGCGGATCGGATGGGCGAGCGGCCCCGCGTCCTCGGGGAACTGGCCCTCGCGGAGCAGCGTGACATCGCCGATGCGCTTGACCGCGGCCGAGTGCATGTCGCTGGTGAACTGCTGGTCGCGGAAGACGGTGAGGCCCTCCTTGAGGGTGAGCTGGAACCAGTCGCGGCAGGTGACGCGGTTGCCGGTCCAGTTGTGGAAGTACTCGTGCGCGACGACGCGGTCGATCATCATGAAGTCCGTGTCGGTGGCGGTGTCGGCGCGCGCCAGGACGTACTTCGTGTTGAAGATGTTGAGGCCCTTGTTCTCCATGGCCCCCATGTTGAAGTCGCTGACGGCGACGATCATGAAGAGGTCGAGGTCGTATTCGAGCCCGTAGCGCTCCTCGTCCCAGGCCATGGATTTCTTCAGGGACGCCATGGCGTGGTGGCACTGGTCGATGAGCGGGTGCTCGGAATAGATGCGCAGCTCCACCACGCGGCCCGAGCGGGTGGTGAAGTGGTCCTGGAGCAGCGCCAGATCGCCGGCGACGAGGGCGAAGAGATAGGCGGGCTTGGGGAACGGATCGTCCCAGAGGGCGAAGTGCCGGCCGTTCGGCAGGTCGCCCTGGCCGATCGGGTTGCCGTTCGATAGGAGCCGCGGGTAGCGCGCCTTCTCGGCCTCGATGCGGACGCGAAAGCGCGTCATGACGTCGGGCCGGTCCTGGAACCAGGTGATGCGGCGAAAGCCCTCCGCCTCGCACTGGGTGCAGAAGATCCCGGACGAGATGTAGAGGCCCTCGAGCGCGGTGTTGGCGGCCGGCGCGATGCGGTTGGTGATCTCGAGGGTGAAGCGCTCGGGCGGGCCGGGCAGGATCAGGCTGGTCTCGCCCTGCAGGTACTCTTCCGGTTCCAGCTCCCGGCCATCGATCGCGATCCGCACGAGCTCGAGGCCCTCGCCGTCGAGGACCAGAGGTGCCGGCGCCGCGGCCCGGCGGACGAAGCTCTGGCGGGCGGTGACGGTGGTCGCCTCGGGCTCGAGGTCGAAATCGAGCTCGACCCGCTCGGTCGAAAAGGCCGGCGGGGCGTAGTCGGCAAGGCGGACGGTGCGGCGCTCGGGCGCTCGGCTCATCATCGGGTTCTCGCGCGTCGGGTCTCGCGGGTCGGCTTGTCGGACCCTTGGTGTGCGATTAGCTTCGCCCGCGCAAGGCCGGAGACCGGCCGAACGCTCTCAACACCGCACGGATGGAAGGAAACAGGAATGGCCAAGACCGCGTTTATCGGGCTCGGGGTGATGGGCTTCCCGATGGCCGGGCACCTGGCCGCCAAGGGGCACGAGGTCAGCGTCTACAACCGGACCGGCGAGAAGGCCAAGGCCTGGGCGGCAAAGCACGGGGGGCGCGCCGCCGCCACGCCGCGGGCGGCCGCCGAAGGCGCCGAGATCGTGATGATGTGCGTCGGCAACGACGACGACGTCCGCTCGGTGGCGCATGGCGACGACGGCGTGCTCGCCGGGCTCGAGGACGGGGCCGTGCTGGTCGACCACACCACGGCCTCGGCCGAGCTCGCGCGCGAGCTGGACAAGGCGGCGAAGGAGCGCGGCTGCGGCTTCGTCGACGCGCCGGTCTCGGGTGGCCAGGCTGGTGCCGAGAACGGCGTGCTCTCAGTCATGTGCGGCGGGACGCCGGCGGATTTCAGCGTCGCCGAGGGGGTGATGCAGGCCTATGGCCGGACGATCCGGCTGATCGGCCCGGCGGGCTCGGGCCAGCTCACCAAGATGGTCAACCAGATCTGCATCGCCGGGCTGGTCCAGGCCCTCTCCGAGGGGCTCAACTTCGCCCAGGCGGCCGGGCTCGACACCGAGAAGGTGCTCGAGGTGGTCGCCGGCGGCGCCGCCGGCTCCTGGCAGATGAACAACCGCTGGAAGACCATGGCCGAGGGCAAGTTCGACTACGGCTTCGCGGTCGACTGGATGCGCAAGGATCTGGCGATCTGCCTCGGGGAGGCGCGCCGCAACGGGGCGGCCCTGCCGATCACCGCGGCGGTCGACCAGCTCTACCGTCTGGTGCAGCAGCAGGGCGGCAAGCGCTTCGACACATCGTCGCTGATTCTCAATCTGCGCGTCGGCAAGTAGGCGGTCGGCGAAGGGTCCGCACTTGGCGGTCCTCCAACTCACCCCATATTTCCAGAGCCGGGGCCGGGCGGTCCGATCCGCCCGGCGCCCGACCGGCAAGAGCTGCTGGAGTGATGGAGAATGCAAGCGAGAGCCGCCAAGTTCGGCATCGGCCAGATCGTCAAGCACCGCATGTTCCCGTGTCGGGGCGTGATCTTCGACGTCGACGCCGAGTTCGCCAATACCGAGGAGTGGTACAACGCCATCCCGGAGGAGATCCGCCCGCCCCGGGACCAGCCGTTCTACCACCTGCTCGCCGAGAATTCCGAGGCCTTCTACGTGGCCTATGTGTCGGAGCAGAATCTTCTGGTGGATGCGACCGGCGAGCCGGTCAACCATCCCCAGATCGACGAGCTGTTCGACAATCTGGACGAGGGCCAGTACACGCCCAAGCGGGTCTACGCGAATTGACCGAGAGGCCGGAAGAGCGGCCGTGGGGATGACATGAAGTTCTTCATCGATACGGCCGACGTGGCCGAGATCAAGGACCTGGCCGCCACCGGCCTGGTCGACGGGGTGACCACCAACCCCTCGCTGATCCGCAAGTCCGGACGGGATTTCATCGAGGTGATCGCCGAGATCTGCGAGGCGGTGCCGGGGCCGGTCAGCGCCGAGGTGGCGGCGACGACGCTCGACGGCATGCTCGCCGAGGCGGCCCGGCTCGTGCCGATCGCCCCCAACGTCACGATCAAGGTGCCGCTGACCTGGGACGGGCTCAAGGCGACCAAGCGGCTCGCTGCCGATGGCGTGAAGGTCAATGTCACGCTCTGCTTCAGCGCCGCCCAGGCGCTGCTCGCCGCCAAGGCGGGAGCCGCCTTCATCTCGCCCTTCGTCGGCCGGCTCGACGATATCGGCCAGGACGGGCTCGCCCTGATCGCCGACATCTGCCAGATCTACAGCCAGTACGAGGCGATCACGACCGAGGTCCTGGTCGCCTCGGTGCGCACCCCCATCCATGTGATCGAGGCGGCCAAGATGGGTGCGGATGTGGCGACGCTGCCGCCGGCCGTGCTCCGCCAGCTCGTCCAGCACCCGCTCACCGACAAGGGCCTCGCGGCCTTCCTCAAGGACTGGGAAGCGACCGGCCAGCGCATCGTTTGACCGGCCGCCGCCTCGAGCGCGCATTCGTGACTATTTGATCAACTTTTAATAGAAAGTGTGCTAGGGCTCGCACCTCGTATCCAGACCGTCCGGGCAAGCGACCCGGCGGCAGAGCAGCGGGGGCAAGCATGCGTGAGCGGACGGCATGCCGCGTTCAATGGGTGGCGCCACGACTTGAGCTGGGCAGCATCCTCAGAGCGATGGTGAGCGACGGAGGGCAGCTGGTGGCGCGCAGCGCCTTCGAGCCCGAGACGGCCGAGCTGGACGAGCTCGGCGACGGCGAGCTCGGCGATCCGGCGATCGGCCTCGGCATCATGGAGGTCAGCGTCGA
>CAYMTA010000185.1:0-3621 GCA_964393275.1 uncultured Geminicoccaceae bacterium
TGTCGATCCCGACATGCTCGTACATGCCGATGCTGGCGATCTTGTCCCACTGGCCATCGAGGTTCCGGTAATCCTCGAGGGCCACGGTGACGCGGTCGCCGAGGCCGAGGCTTTGCACCTTGGCCCGGGCATGGTCGAGCTGCGCCTGGGACAGGGTCACGCCATGGGCGGTGACGCCGTAGTGGCGGGCGGCGTGGCAGACCAGCGCTCCCCAGCCGCAGCCGATGTCGAGCAGCCGCTCGCCCGGGCGAAGCCGGAGCTTCCTGCAGACGAGGTCGAGCTTGGCCCGCTGGGCGCTGTCGAGATCGGTCTCGAAGGTCTCGAAATAGGCGCAGGAATAGACCATCTCGGCGTCGAGGAAGAGCCGGTAGAAGTCGTTGCTGGCGTCGTAGTGGAACTGGACGAGGCGCTTGTCGTCGCGGGACCGGGTGTCGCGCGCCTCGGCGTCGCCGGCGAAGGCATGGGTGACGTCGGCCGTCGTCGCCCGGGCGAAGATCAGCCGCCGGGCAGCGTTCCAGGGAAAGCCGGCGATCACCTGCCGCGCTCGGCCGCGCCGCCGCCTGGCCTCGCCTTGCGCCCGGCTCATCAAGGCCAGAAGGTCGTGATCGGCCGGCTCGATGGCGCCGGTGACGTACAGCCGAAAGAGCGTGTCGAGGGTCGGGCGGCGGAGGAGCGCGCGCAGCGCTCCGGGGCCGGCGATCCTGATCTCGTCGAGCTCCGCCGCGGCCCCGGCCGCCGCGATCCGGCGCCCGTCCCACAGACGAACCGCGATCGGCAGGTCGAGTCGGTCGAGCAGGTGGGTGACGACCCTTGTCGCCGCGTCGAGCAGGGCGGTGTCCTCGGGCGAAGGCGTCATGGCGGGCTCCGACAACGGCTCAGCGGCCGGTGGTCTCGACGAAGCGGCGAAAGGCGTCGAGGGTCTCGTCGCTGACGTGGTGCTCGATGCCCTCGGAGTCGATTCGGGCGATGTCGGCGCTGACGCCGAGGGCGATGAGGAAGGACTCGACGATCTGGTGGCGCCGGCGGGTCTCGTCGGCGAGCTGCCGGCCGGTCTCGGTGAGGAAGACGCCGCGATAGGGCCGCTGCTGGATCAGCCCGTCCTCGGCGAGGCGCTTCAGCATCTTGGCGACGGTCGGCTGCGCCACGCCGAGCCGGGCCGCGATATCGACCTGGCGGGCCTCGCCGCCATCGTCGATGAGGTCGGCGATCAGCTCGACATAATCCTCGACCAGCTCGGTGCGCCGCGCGGCCCGCGCCTTCTGGAAGCTCTCGACATGCGTCTCGGCGGCGACGAGGCCGAAGCCCTGGGGCTGGGCGTCGTCGGTCGAGGGGGAAGGGTGGTCGGGCCGGGCGGCGGGCGCTCTGGTCATCGGTCCAACAATCGGGTGGGCAAGCAAGTTTCTTACCAATTACAGCTTTTGTTAGCAATGTCTATGATCTGTTCCGCCTCTTTCGAACGGCTCCAGCCTTCGAGGCGCTTGCGAGGCGTGAGAGCCGCATGTCAACGAGAGACCGCCTTGACTGTATCATAGCCATTGCTATATCCGGTCGCGAAGCATGGGAGAATGCATGACGAGACCCACCTTCCTTTTGACATCCGCCATGGCCCTCGTCCTGGCCGGGGCCACGATCGCCCAGGCCGCCCAGGAGGGCCGGCTGAAGGCGGTGACCACCTTCACGGTCCTTGCCGACATGGCGCGCAACGTCGCCGGCGACGCGGTCGAGGTGGTCTCGATCACCAAGCCCGGGGCGGAGATCCACGGCTACGAGCCGACGCCGCAGGACATCGTGGCAGCCCACGATGCCGACCTGATCTTGTGGAACGGGCTCAATCTCGAGCGCTGGTTCGAGCAGTTCCTGGCCAATCTCGGCGACATCCCGTCGGTCACGCTGAGCGATGGCATCGACCCGATCCCGATCGCCGAGGGGGCCTATGAAGGCCAGGCCAATCCGCACGCCTGGATGGGCCTCGACAATGCGCTGGTCTATGTCGACAACATCCGTGATGCCTTTGCCGGGCTCGATCCCGCGAACGCCCAGGCCTTCGCCGCCAATGCCGAGACCTACAAGGCGGAGATCCGGGCGGTGATCGAGCCGCTGCGCCAGCGGATCGAAGCCATTCCGGAGGATCGGCGCTGGCTGGTGACGTGCGAGGGCGCGTTCAGCTATCTCGCGCGCGATTTCGAGATGCACGAGCTCTATCTCTGGCCGATCAACGCCGACCAGATCGGCACACCGCAGCAGGTCCGCAAGGTCATCGACGGGGTGCGCGAGCACCACATCCCGGTCGTCTTCTGCGAGAGCACGGTCAACACCTCGCCGGCCCGGCAGGTCGCGCGCGAGACCGGTGCCCATTACGGTGGCGTCCTCTATGTCGATTCGCTGTCCCAGCCGGATGGCCCGGTGCCCACCTATCTCGACCTGCTCCGCGTGACGTCCGAGACCGTGGCGGACGGCCTCGAGGCGGGCTCGAAATGAGCGTTTCGACCATCACCCGGCCAAAACCTGCCGCAGCGAAGGCGAGGCCCGTCGAGCGTGCGCCCGGCGGCGGCATACTCGGCCGCAACATCACGGTGACCTATCGCAACGGCCACACGGCGCTGCGCGATGCGAGCTTCGCCATCCCGGAAGGCACGATCACGGCGCTCGTCGGGGTGAATGGCGCCGGCAAGTCGACGCTGTTCAAGGCGGTCATGGGCTTCGTGCCCCTGGCGCGGGGGGAGATCCGGATCCTCGGCCGCTCGGTGAAGGACGCGCTCAAGGCCAATCTCGTGGCCTACGTGCCGCAGGCCGAGGAGGTCGACTGGGCCTTTCCGGTGCTGGTCGAGGATGTCGTCATGATGGGCCGCTACGGCCACATGGGCTTCCTGCGCCGGGCGCGCGCCGTCGATCGGGCGGCGGTCGACACGGCGCTGGCGCGGGTCGGCATGGCGCATCTGCGCCATCGCCAGATCGGCGAGCTCTCGGGCGGCCAGCGCAAGCGGGTCTTTTTGGCGCGCGCCCTGGCGCAGGACGGGCGGGTGATCCTGCTCGACGAGCCCTTCACCGGCGTCGATGTCAAGACCGAGGAGCAGATCGTGGGCCTGCTCCGGGATCTGCGCGACGAGGGGCGGGTGATGCTGGTGGCGACCCACAATCTGGGCTCGGTGCCCGAGTTCTGCGACCGCACGGTGCTGGTCAAGGGCACGGTGCTGGCCGACGGGCCGACCGACCTGGTCTTCACCCGCGACAATCTCGAGCGCACGTTCGGCGGCGTGCTCCGCCACTTCACGCTGGGCGGCGATCAGTTGCACGACGACGACGACAAGCGCGAGATCAGCGTCATCACCGACGACGAGCGGCCCTTCGTGCATTACGGCGAGCCGGTGCCGCCGGCCGAGGAGGGCGGCCCCGGATGATCGACCTGCTGCTCGAGCCCTTCGGCTACGGCTACATGACCAACGCCATGTGGGTCTCCGCCTTGGTCGGCGGCGTCTGCGCCTTCCTCTCGTCCTATCTGATGCTCAAGGGCTGGTCCCTGATCGGCGACGCGCTCAGCCATTCGGTGGTGCCGGGCGTCGCCGGCGCCTACATGCTGGGCCTGCCCTTCGCGCTCGGCGCCTTCGTCGCCGGCGGCCTCGC
>CAYMTA010000186.1:0-3552 GCA_964393275.1 uncultured Geminicoccaceae bacterium
CGCCGAAGAAGCCGATCATCGCCGCGACATAGGAGATGCCGCCCATCAGGCTGAGGGAGCCGAAGGTGAAGCGGCCCTCGGCAGTCATCGGATCGAGGCCGACCATGCCGATGGTGACGCCGAGTGCCCCGGCGAAAATGCCCTTGGCGAGCGACTGGCCGGAAAGGCCGCCGACGAGCAGGAGGCCGATCACCGCCAGGAGCAGGTAGTCGCGCGGTGCGACCAGGAGCGCGAAGCTGGCGATCACGGGTGCCGCCATGGCCAGGGCCAAGACACCCATGAGGCCGCCGATCACCGACATGACGGTGGCGACACCGATGGCCGGGCCGGCCTCGCCCCGCTGCGCCAGGGGGTAGCCGTCGAAGGCGGTGGCGACGGCGCTCGGAGCCCCCGGGATATTGAGCAGGATGGCGCTTCTGGCCCCGCCATAGACGCCGCCCACATAGATCCCGGCGATCAGCGCCAGGGCGTCGTTGACCGGCCACTTGAAGGTGAAGGAGATCAGGATGGAGACCGCCATCGTCACCGAGAGGCCGGGAACCGCGCCGATATAGATGCCGGCGAACGTGCCGGCGGCGACCAGGAGAAGCAGCGACGGGTCGACCCACGCCATGAGGAACCAAAGGGCGGTCTGCTCCATCAGCCCGATTTCATCAGGAGGGCGGCATCAAAAGAGCCGGCCGGCCGGCAGCACGACCGAGAAGACGTGACGAAAGACGACCCAGATCAGAGCGAGGCTGACCACGCTGACGGCGAGGTTGGCGAGCAGCGAGCGCCGGTTGAGGAAGGCCATGCCGGCGAAGAGGAAGAGGAAGGAGCTGGCGAGGAAGCCCAAAGGCTCGAGGGCGAGCATGTAGCCGACGATCATGGCGGAGAAGATGCCGAGCCTGGGCGGGGTGATCTGGGCCATGAAGCGGGTGGCGGCGCCTCCTGTCGCCACCGGCCGGTGGCGGGCGGTCTGGCCCAGGATGACGAGGCCCGACGACGCCATGGCGCCGGTCGCCAGCATCGGCATGACCCCGGCCGAGGAGAGCGAGGAGAAGCCGGCGATGGTCCAGGCCTGCCAGGCGAGAAAAAGGCTGGCCAGGAGGAGGAGGGCGCTGAAAGCGAGCTCGCCCGGCTGGCGGGGGACGTTCTCGGGCATGGCGGTGGTGCCGGCCCCGGCCGGGTCGGGCCGGGACCGGCTGGTGTCGCTCAGGGCCGCGGGATGCCGAATTCCTCGGGCGAGCGCTTGGTGGCGCCTCCATCCTGCAGCACCCAGGTGGTGACCGACTGCCAGTTCTTGAGGAACGCGTCGGCCTCGTAGCCCGAGATGTTCATCATGACGTTGCCACGATTGGCCATCAGCGTCTGGAAGGCCTCGCTCTCCGCACCGACCTTGAACGCCTCGACCAGCTTCGCCTTGACCTCGTCGGGCGTCTCCTTCCTGACCCAGACACCGTAGAAGGGGCCCCAGGGCAGGTACTTGGCCATCTCGGGGAACTCGTCGGTGATCGGCGGCACGTCCGGGAAGGAGGCGACGCTTGCCTCGTTGACCACGGTCAGCGCCCGGAGCTGGCCGCCCTTGATCAGCTCGGCGGCGGCCGAGATGCCGGCCGGCATGAAGTCGACATGGCCGCCCTGGAGAGCCGTGAGCCCGGGACCCTCGCCATCGAAGGGCACGGCGGTGACCTCGACCGGCGCCACCGAGCTCAAGAGGGCGGACACGACATAGGGCAGGCCGCCCGGACCCGTCGACGCCATCTTGATCTCGCCCGGCCGCTTCTGTGCGTCCTCGACGAGATCCTTGAAGGACTGCCAGGGCGCATCCGCCCGGACGACGACGACGGCAACGCCGCGGCCGAGGATGTTGACCGGGTAGAAGCTCGAGTAGTCGAGCTCCGAGAGGCCCATGACGCCGTGCAGCTGCGGGTTCTCGGCACCGTAGAGCAGCGTGTAGCCGTCGGCCGGGGCGGCATTGACATAGGCGACCGAGATGGCACCGGCGGCACCCGCCTTGTTGAGCATGACGATGGGCTGGCCCAGCACCTCCTCGACGGCGGGGGTAACGCCGCGGGCGACCACGTCGGTGGCCCCGCCGGCCCCCCACATGATGACGCCGAGCAGCTCGCGCTCGGGGAAGTCCTGGGCGGTGGCGACGGTCGCCAGGAGCGAGAGGGCGGCGGCCGCCCCCAGGAGCTTGCGGACCATGAATGTCTCCCTGATTTGGGGTCTGTCGCCGGCTTGATGCCCGATATGCATCGGCGCAGTCTAGGGCCGGCGTGACGAAGTCGCCATTTTGGAGGGGATCGGCATGGAGCTTCGGCCGGACGCTACCGCCAGGGGCGGCAAGGCGCTCTATGGTGCGCCGATCGGCATCCTGATGCTCGAGGCGCGCTTCCCCCGCATCCCGGGCGATGTCGGCAACGCCCTCTCCTTCCCCTTCCCGGTGCTGTACGCGGTGGTTCCGGGGGCCTCGCCGGACCAGGTGGTGCGGCGGCGGGCGGCGGGGCTGCTCGACAGCTTCATCGCCGAGGGGCGGCGGCTGGTGCGGCTGGGGGCCGAGGGGATCGTCACCAATTGCGGCTTTCTCGCCCTCTACCAGCGGGAGCTGGCGGCGGCGCTCGAGGTGCCGGTGGCGACCTCGAGCCTGCTGCAGGTGCCGTTCGCCCGACAGCTGCTGCCGCCCGGCCGGGAGGTCGGCATCCTCACCATCGCGGCGGCCCATCTCTCCCGGGAGCATCTGGCGGCGGCCGGCATCGCGGCGGAGGTGCCCGTGGCCGGCATGCCACCGGAGAGCCACTTCGCCCGCGCCATTCTCGACGACGAGCTCGAGCTCGATCCCCGCCGATCGGAGGCCGAGATCGTCGAGGCGGCGGCGGGGCTCGTCGCCGATCGTCCAGAGATCGGGGCCCTGGTGCTCGAATGCACCAATATGTGTCCTCATGCCCGGGCGGTGCGCCGACGGCTGGGCCTGCCGGTCCTCGACATGCTGAGCCTGATCGCCTGGCTCCAGCAGGGTCTCCGGCCGCCGGCCCATGAGGCTTTCGATCGAGCCTTGTCTTGAACGGGCAACTCGCTGTCGCCTTGCCGGCGGTATCCCGTGGCGGCGCCGGCTATCTCGGGCGTGGAACCGGCCCAGGCGCGCCGGAAGGAGGTCGGCCATGGCCAGAGAGGCACGTCGAGGGGGGCGCGGTGCCAGGCGCGCCGAGCGGCTCAGCACCGAGCTTCGCACGTTGCCCGGCCTGCACTACCGCATCCCCGTCTACGAGGTCCTGAACGAGGAAGGCCTCGAGCTGATCCACGATGCGTCCTGCCGGATCCTCGAGGAGATTGGCATCGAGTTCCGCGATGCCGAGGCGCTCGCCATCTGGCGGGACCAGGGCGCCGACGTGCAAGACGAGCGCGTGCATATCCCCCGCGCGCTTTTGCTGGAGCTCGTCGGCCGGGCGCCGGCCCGGTTCACGCTGCATGCCCGCAACCCCGAGCGGTCGGTCGAGATCGGCGGCAAGAACGCGGCCTTCGCGCCCAATTACGGCTCGCCCTTCGTGCGCATGGCGGACGGCGAGCGGC
>CAYMTA010000187.1:0-3471 GCA_964393275.1 uncultured Geminicoccaceae bacterium
GCCACTCTGGCACAAAGATGCCGTCGAGGGGCGTCCACCCCATCACCTCCCTTTTAACCATTCCAGCATCGGGCACCAGCATTGGGGACACCTCCCTTTTTAACCATTCCACCGGTGATGGAAGCTCCAGGCCGCAGCGAATGGTTAAAAAGGGAGGTGTCCCCAGTCGGCCCCAGTCGCTTCCTTGGCCTTGGATGAGATGAACAAAACTCTGCCGGAGCTGCTCGTGGATATCCGGGCGTGCACGGTCTGCGCCGCGTTCCTGCCGCTCGGTCCCCGCCCGGTGCTGCAGGCGCATGAATCGGCGCGGCTCTGCATCGTCGGCCAGGCGCCCGGGCTCAAGGTGCACGAGACCGGCATCCCGTGGAACGATCTTTCGGGTGTCCGGCTGCGCGCCTGGCTCGGCCTGACGGCGGCGCAGTTCCACGACCCGACCAGGGTCGCCATCGTGCCGATCGGCTTTTGCTATCCGGGCAGGGGTGCCTCCGGTGACAACCCGCCACGGCCGGAATGCGCGCCGCTCTGGCACGCTCCGCTCATGGCGCATATGCCCGACGTCACCCTGACCCTGCTGATCGGCGGCTATGCGCAGGCCTGGTATCTGCGCGGTCGCCGCAAGGTCTCGATGGGCGAGACCATCAAGGCCTGGCGGGAGTATTTGCCGCTCGGCTACCTGCCGCTGGCGCATCCCTCGCCGCGCAATCAGCCGTGGCTGGTCAAGAACCCCTGGTTCGAGGCGGAGCTGGTGCCCGAGCTGCGGCGCGCGATCGCGGCGTTGAAGCTGTAGGCCCGGCTAGTCGGGGACGTGGCGGACGGCACCCCTGGCGGCGCTGGTGGTCAGGGCGGCGTAGGCGCGAAGGGCGGTCGTGACCTTTCTCGGGCGGTGCTCGGCGGGCTTCCAGGCGTCGGCGCCGCGGGCCTGCATGGCGGCCTGGCGACGGTCCAGCTCGGCCGGGTCGACGGCGAGGTGCAGCCGGCGATTCGGGATGTCGATCTCGATGGTGTCGCCGTTCTCGACCAGCGCGATCACACCACCTTCGGCCGCCTCGGGGGAGACGTGGCCGATCGAGAGGCCGGAGCTGCCGCCCGAGAAGCGGCCGTCGGTGACCAGGGCGCAGGCCTTGCCGAGGCCTTTCGATTTCAGATAGCTCGTGGGGTAGAGCATCTCCTGCATGCCCGGCCCGCCGCGCGGCCCCTCGTAGCGGATGACGACCACGTCGCCCGGCTCGACCTTGCCGCCGAGGATGCCCTGGACGGCCGTGTCCTGGCTCTCGAAGACGATGGCCGGGCCGGCGAAGCGCAGGATCGAGTCGTCGACCCCGGTGGTCTTCACGATCGAGCCGTCGGTGGCGAGATTGCCGTGGAGCACGGCGAGGCCGCCATCCCTGGAGAAGGCGTGGTCCGCCGAGTGGATGACCCCCTTTTCGCGGTCGAGATCGACCTCCTCGTAGCGGCGCTCCTGGCTGAAGGCGGTCTGGGTCGGAACGCCGCCCGGGGCGGCCTTGTAGAAGGTGCGGACGGCCTCGTCGCCGTTGCGGGCGATGTCCCAGCGGTCGATGGCGTCGCCGAGCGTGCTGCTGTGGACGCAGCCGACCGAGCGGTCGATCAGGCCGGCGCGGTCGAGCTCGCCCAGGATCGCCATGATGCCGCCGGCGCGGTGGATGTCCTCCATGTGCACGTTGGCGATGGAGGGCGCCACCTTGCAGAGCACCGGCACGCGGCGCGACAGGCGGTCGATGTCGGCCATGGTGAAGTCGAGCCCGGCCTCGTGCGCCGCCGCCAGGAGGTGGAGGACGGTGTTGGTCGACCCGCCCATGGCGATGTCGAGGGTCATGGCGTTCTCGAAGGCGGCGAAGCCGGCGATCTGGCGGGGCGTCAGGCTCGCCTCGCCCTTCTCGTAGTGGCGGCGGGCGAGATCGACGATGACCCGTCCGGCCTCGAGGAAGAGCTCGCGCCGATCGGCGTGGGTGGCGAGCAGCGAGCCGTTGCCCGGCAGCGAGAGGCCGAGCGCCTCGGTCAGGCAGTTCATCGAGTTGGCGGTGAACATGCCGGAGCAGGAGCCGCAGGTCGGGCAGGCGGAGCGCTCGATGGCGGCGATGTCGCTCTCGGAGACGGCGCTGTCGGCGGCGGCGACCATGGCGTCGACCAGGTCGATGGCCTGCTCCTTGCCCTCGAGCACGACCTTGCCGGCCTCCATCGGCCCGCCCGAGACGAAGACGGTCGGGATGTCGAGGCGCATGGCGGCCATCAGCATGCCGGGCGTGATCTTGTCGCAATTGGAGATGCAGACAAGGGCGTCGGCGCAGTGCGCGTTGACCATGTATTCCACGGCATCCGCGATCAGCTCGCGCGACGGCAGCGAGTAGAGCATGCCGTCGTGGCCCATGGCGATGCCGTCGTCGACGGCGATGGTGTTGAACTCCTTGGCGACGCCGCCGGCCGACTCGATCTCGCGGGCGACGAGCTGGCCCAGATCCTTGAGGTGGACGTGGCCGGGCACGAACTGGGTGAAGGAGTTGGCGATGGCGATGATCGGCTTGCCGAAGTCGCCGTCCTTCATCCCGGTGGCCCGCCACAGGCCGCGGGCGCCGGCCATGTTGCGGCCGTGGGTGGTGGTGCGGGAGCGATAGGCGGGCATGGTCGGTTCCAGTTGTGGTCAGCTTGAATTGATGTCGGGTTTTCGGCTTAGGCGGCCAGTTCACCAGTAATGAGCGCCACGATCTCCTCGGCGGTGGCGTTGCCGAGGCGGCGCTCGCCGGTGACCCGGCCGTGGCGCATGACGATGGCGCGGTCGGCGACGTGGAAGGCGTGCAGCACGTTGTGGGTGATGACGATCACCGCCACCCCCTGCTCCTTGATCCGCTGGATCATCTCCAGCCCGCGCCTCGTCTGCTCGACGCCGAGTGCTGCGAAGGGCTCGTCGAGCAGCACCAGCTTGCCGCCCCAGTGGACGAAGCGGCAGAGCTCGATTGCCTGGCGCTGGCCGCCCGAGAGGTGCTCGACGTCGATCCGGACATCGGGGATGTGGGTGCCGAGATCCTTCAGCGCCTGCTCGGTCTCCCTTTGCATCGCCGGCTCGTCGAGCACGTTGAGGCCGAGCACCCGGCGGGTCTTCTCGCGGCCCATGAAGAAATTGGCGACGGTGTCGACATTGGGGCAGAGCGAGAGGTCCTGGTAGACCGTCTCGACGCCCAGGGCCTTGGCGTCGGCCGGGCTTTCGAGCCGGGTCGGCTGGCCATCGAAGACCAGGGTCCCGGCACTCGGCTGGAACGTGCCCGAGATGATCTTGATCAGCGTCGACTTGCCGGCGCCATTGTCGCCCAGGAGTGCTACGACCTCGCCCGGATGGACCTCGAAGCTGACATCGTCGAGCGCCTGGACGGCGCCGAAATGCTTGCTGACGTGCTCGACGCGGAGATAGGGCTGGGTGGCGGCTGTCACGTCTTGCTTCCCCTGATTTGCGCGGCGAGC
>CAYMTA010000188.1:0-3370 GCA_964393275.1 uncultured Geminicoccaceae bacterium
GGCCAGTGGGACAAGATCGCCAGCATCGGCATGTACGAGCATGTCGGGATCGACAACTACCCGGCCTACTTCAGGAAGATGGGCAAGCTGCTCGCCCCCGGCGGCATCCTGCTCAACCATGGCATCACCCGCCGCGCCAAGAAGGAGCGGAAGGCCTTCCGCCGCCCTTCCGCCAGCCGCCGCATCATCCTCCGCTACATCTTTCCCGGCGCCGAGCTCGACCATATCGGCCACACCCTCGAGGTGATGGAGGCAGCCGGGCTCGAGGTCCATGATGTCGAGGGCCTGCGCCGCCACTACGCGCGCACCTGCCGGCTCTGGCACGAGCGGCTGATGGCCCGCCGCGAGGCGGCGATCGGCCATGTCGGCGCCGAGCGCTTTCGGATGTGGGCCGCCTACCTCGCCGGCGTCGCCATCGGCTTCGACCGTGGACCGCTCCGGCTCTTCCAGGTCGTCGCCACCCACCAGACCACGGACGGCACCTCACCCCTGCCGCCGACCCGGGCCGATCTCTACGCCGACACCTGACTAATCCGGCTCCGGCCGCCTGGACCGCAGCGTCTTGACGCGCGACCGCACCGCCTTGCCGGCCAGCCGCCGCTCGCGGCTCGCCCGGGTCGGCCGGGTGGCGCGCCGGGCGATCGGCAGCTCCTCGGCCGCCCGGACCAGAACGGCCAGCCGCTCTCGCGCGTCCTCGCGGTTGCGCTCCTGGGCGCGATAGCGGCGGGCGTCGATCACCAGCACGCCGTCGCGGTTCAGCCGCCGCCCGGCCAGCCGCTCGAGCCGCTCCTTGACGGCCTCCGGCAGGCTCGGCGAGCCGCGCACGTCGAAGCGGAGCTGGACGGCGCTCGACACCTTGTTGACGTTCTGCCCGCCCGGCCCGGAGGCGCGCACGAACGACTCGACGAGCTCGTGCTCGGGAATGGTGATCCGGTCGCTGACGATGAGCATGGCGCCCATCCTAGGCGCGACGGCGGCCGCCGGAAACCGCTCACGCCACCTCCGCCTCGCCCAGCCCGGCGAGCAGGGCGATCGCCTCGTGCGTCAGCTGCCCGTCGAAGACCGCCACCTCGTCGAGCCGGCCGTCGAAATGGTCGCCGATCTGGCTGAGGGTGCCCCGGTCGCTGCTCCAGGCGAGGGCACCCAGCACCAAAGGCTCGCCATTGCTCTCGAGCCCGCCCGTATAGGCCGAGCGCGCGACCTCGGCCCCGTCGAGCCAGAGCCCCGCTCCGCCCGCCCCAAAGGTGAAGGCGACATGATGCGTCTCGCCCGCCGTCACCGCCCCCTCCGCCGATCTGAGCACATGGCTGCTGTCCGCATCCTGCAGCCGGAGCACGAGCTGGTCGCCCTCGAGATAGAGGCTGACATCGCCGCCTTCGCCATAGCCGGCAGCGTCCTTGCTCAAGAGCCCCTGCCGGCCGCTCAGGTCGTCGGCCGCGAACCAGAGCGAGACGGTGCCCTGGGCCAGCGCCAGGGGATCGGCGTCACCCCTGCCGAAGGGCTCGAGCAGCGCCTCGATCTCATCGAAGAGATCATCCAGGATCAGCGCGTTGCCCTCTGGTGTCGGATGCACGTCGTCGCTGGTGTAGACGTCGGCCCCGGCGTCGTAGACCGCCTTGAGGATGTCGGCATAGTAGCCGGCGCCGTGCTCGGCGGCCTCGTCGGCGAAGATCCGGGTGAAGGCGTCGGCCTGCGCCGCCGTCTGGTAGCCGTGATAGCCATCCGACCACTCGGCCCGGCTGCCGGCGAGCAGCGTCGCCACCTCGTGCTGGTCGAGGAGGTCCATGATGCCGTGCAGCTTGGTCTCGACCGTCTCCAGCGCCAGCTTGCTCCGGCTGTCATTGGTGCCGAGCGCCACCAGCGCTGCGTCCGGGATCGGGTTGGCGCCGTCGGCGAGATAGGCTTCGAGCCGGTCGAGCCCGCCGACCACCGTGCTGCCGCCCTTGGAGAGCGTGATCAGCTCGACGTCCCACCCCGCCGCATCGAGCCGCTCGGCGAGCTGCCCCGGAATCGTCTCGTGCGCCGCCATGCGCGGCGAGGTCGGCGTGGTCAGGCTGTCGCCCAGGATCATCAGCCGGATCGGCTCGCCGCCGCCGCTTGAGGCGAAGAGATAGTCGTTCGTGCCGTCGAGCCGGACCGCGCCATCGTCGCCGATCAGGCTCGCCGCCCCGAGGCCGACCCCGCCCCGCAGGCCGAGATCGCTCGAGCCCAGCGCGTCCACGGCCTTGGTCCCCGCCGTCTCGGTGAAGCGCCAGTGCGCGATGCCGCCGAGATCGGCGACCAGCGCCGCGTAGTCGCCGATCCAGGGGTCATGGCTCGGATCTGGGCCCGGGCCGGGACCGGGCGCCGACCCGCCGAAGGCCTCGGCCGGCACCTGCATGTACCAGGTCCCGTTATAGGTGATGGTCGCGGCCGCCTCGCCGCCGATGATCACCCTGCCGTCGCGCGGCCCCACGTCCTGCGTGCCGTCCGCCGGATCGAGCGCCGTGCCGTTGACGGCGACCCCGAGGATGCTGAGCGCCCGGGCGGCGGTGTCGTGATAGTGCTCGACCGCGATCTCGTGCGACGCACCGTCGTCGAGCCCGGCCACGGTGAAGGCGAAGTCGGTCGGCGAGGCGGTCTTCACCCGCGCCTCGCCGACCACCTCGCCATCGACCAGGAGCTTGAATTTGGCGAGGTCCGAGCCCGGTGCCGCCGCCAGGGTCAGGACGACATCCGTCTCGCCGTCGCCGCCCGAAGGAGTGGGATCGGGCACTGGGTCCGGCGTGGGGTCCGGGGTCGGATCGGGAATCGGGTCCGGGGTGGGGTCCGGAATCGGATCGGGCGTCGGCTCTGGATCGGGCTGGGGCTGCGCGCCGAAGACGCTCGCCGGCACGTCGACCTCCCAGGTGCCGTTGAAGACGATCCGCCCCGCATCCTCGCCGGCGACCAGCAGGCGCCCGTCGAGCGGCCCCACGTCCTGCACGCCCTGGCTCGCCTCGATCACCGTCCCGGCGACGGTGACGCTCTCGATGGTCAAGGCCCGCGCCGTGGTGTCGTGATAGTGCTGCACGCCGATCCGGTGCGCCGCCTCCGGGTCCACGTCCTCGAGCACGAAGACGGTGTCCGAGGGCGTCGAGCCCCGCACCACCGCCTCGCCCACCACCACGCCGTCGAGCAGCAGCCGCAGCTTGCTGAAATCGCTGCCGGCGGCGGCATGGGCGCGAACGGTGATCGTGACCTGGCTCATGACGGGCATCCGGTTGATTAATTCCGCGTTAACTCCAGCATTTGGCGAATGGTTAATGCAACGCCCATCGACCCGGCCCTCGCATACGCCCCTACTCGCCAGTGCAGACGACGGCGCCTTGCGGCACTAGCATATGGCCGA
>CAYMTA010000189.1:0-3269 GCA_964393275.1 uncultured Geminicoccaceae bacterium
GTCCCGCTCGGGTTGTTGCATGGGATGCATCAATTCCTCTTGGGTTGTTGCATCCCATGCAACATTGCCCGCCGGGATGTTGCGTCCGGTGCAACATGGCGTTTTGGGTTGTTGCGTCTGGTGCAACATTTTCGGTCGCATGATGCATCGGATGCAACAGGCGGCGACGATCGAACCCGCCGATTCGACGAACGAACCCAGGGAATCGACGAGCGAACCCGGCGATTCGACGAACGAACCGGAGCGCCGACGAACGAACCCGACGCCCGTCAACGCCTTGAACGACAAGGGCAATCGGCCGGAATCCCGGCTCTTCTGCCCGGTCGAGCGAACCCGCCGGCCCGGATTGCCGAAGGAACCCGTCGGCGCTTGATTCGTCGCTTCAAATAGGGTATAAATCCTACGAGACGGCGATCTCGATCCGCCTGCCCTCGTCGGCCGAGCGCAGCAGGGCGCCGATCAGCCGGTGGACGTGGAGGGCGTCGCGCGCGGTGACGCGGGGTGGGCGGTTCTGGTCGAAGCTCGCGCCGGCATGGAAGGGGCCGCCATGCTCGAGGCCGCATGACGTTCCGGTCCCACCCCACCACCACCAGAGGGAAGTCCATCAATGCCGCCTGTAGGGCCGGCGACGTCGGCCCGCTCTCGATGACCGGTCGTTGGCTGGTCAGTCGCGGAGCGGCATGGCCACCGGGCGCATCGGGGCGCCGGTGGCGCCGCGCAGCCTGATGCAGGCGCCGAGGAAGGCGAATTCCCAGAGCTTTTCGGCGGCGATCTCCTCGAGATTGACCACCTCCACGATCGGGATGCCGGCCTCGGCCAGGAGGTAGCTGTGGACCACCATCCAGTTCTCGGGATCGGCCGAGGGCGTGTGCTCGAGGGCCAGCGTGTCGGCGCCGATGGTGATCGCTCCGGCCTTGGCCAGGAGCTCGGCGCCGGCCCGGTTCAGTCCGGGGGCATCGAGCGCGAACGCATCCTGGTTCGGCCAGGCCCGCATCCGCCCGGTGCGGATCATCACCACGTCGCCCGGCCGAATTTCGACGTCCTGGTGGCGCAGGCAGGCGGCGAGGTCTTCCGGGCCGATGGCATGGCTCGGCGGCAGGATGTCGAGACCGTGCATGCCGGCGATGTCGAGGAGCACGCCACGGGCCAGCATGGGCGGGTGCTTGTCGGCGCCGCAGACGCGCCAGTGGCGGCTGCCCAGATGCTCGTCGGCGCGGAAGTGGTTGAAGATCTCGCCATGGTAGCCAAAGTGGTTCAACGCGTCGACATGCGTGCCGCAATGCGTGTACATCGAGATGGCGTCGCCGGAATAGGAGACGAGCTCGTTCTGGGCCCGGCCGACGCCCATGACGTCGTCGGCCTCCTCGCCTTCGGGCGTGTGGGTCATCCAGATCTGGTAGGGCTGGTCGCCGGCGCCGAACCAGCCGGGCATGCCGACGAAATGATCGACCGAGAGATCGAACATCCGCCCGGCATCGGCCCGGGCCATGATGGCCTGCCGCGAGTCCCTGTCCATCAGGTTGAGCATGCCGATCTCGTCCTTGGCACCGAACGGGCTGCTCGATGCCTGGCGGAAGCTGGCGCCGTGCGCGGCGATCCTGCGCCGCGTCACCTCGTCGATGATATGGCTCGTGCACATGGGTGAGATCTCCTAGGTCGCGTTCCCGCAGTCGACTTGCGTCGCGTGCCAGCCTTGCCGGCGCTTTTCCCAGAACGTCTCGCGCAGCCTCGCGGAGATCGGGCCCGGCCGGTCGTTGCCGAGAATGCGCCCGCCGAGGCGGCTGGCCGGCATCACCCCGCCCGCCGTGGTCGAGAAGAAGATCTCGTCGGCCTCCTCGAGCTCGGCCGCCGGGATCGGCCGCACCTCGCATGGGATGCCGAGCTCCTCGCAGAGCTCGAGGACCGAGCGCCGCGTGATGCCTTCGAGCGCCCCCTCGGGTGGCGAGACGACCGTGCCGTCGATCACCGCGAAGACGTTGTAGCCCGGTCCCTCGGTGACGTTGCCCTCGAGGTCGAGCAGGACGGCGGTGTCGAAGCCCGCGTCGTGCGCCTCAAAGAGAGCGCTGGTCAGGTCGCCCCAGTGGAAGTTCTTGACCGTGGGATCGACCGAGGCCGCCGGAATGCGGGGCGTCTTCGCGATCATCGCATGCACGCCACGGGCCTGCTGCTCCTCCGAGAACAGCCAGACCCAGGGTGTGGCGAAGCAGACGAGATAGGCGCGCGCGTTGACCGGCAGCATGGGCATGCCGCGCGGCGGCCGGCTGCGCAGGCAGTCCATCGCCACATAGGCCTCGCGCAGGCCCGTCAGCCGCACGAGCTCCAGGAGGACCGCCCGGATGTCGTCGTCGGACTCGTTCGGCCGCATCCGCATCCGGTCCATCGAGCGGCGGAAGCGGGCGATATGATCGTCGAGCCGGAAGAAGGTTCCGAAGAAGACGCTGGTCACGTCATAGGTGACGTCCGAGCGGCGATAGCCCCACTCGGTCACCGGAATCCTGGCCTCGGCCAGGGCCATGAAGCGGCCGTCGATATAGGCAGCACCGGCCGACCAGTCGACGGTATCGGTTGCGCTCATGCTCCATTCTCCCCGGCTTTCGGGCCAGCCCGCAGCGCCGCCGTGGCAGCCTTGTTTATCAGCATCTCTTCCCCCTCCTGCTCGATCACCACGCCGTAGACCGAGCTTGCCCGCTCGACGCTGACCCAGCCCTCGGCGACATCGTGGAGCACGCGCTCCGGCTCGCGGTCGAAGGGCCGGCCGTAGCCGCCGCCGGCCGCCGAATAGGAGACCACGCGCTCGCCCGGCGCCAGGGTCAGCCCGTGGCAGGCCGGCAGCTCGGTCGCCGTGCCATCCACGCCGCGCTTGAGGGCGCGGGACGGGGCCCCGCTCAGGCCACCGGCGGCACCGGCGGCGGCGTTGATCGACCCGTCCATGGTGTAGAGCACGCGCAGGTGGCAGCCTTCGATCGGTCCGTACTCGCCGTGAATCGCCAGCGCACCCCGATGCTCGCCCGCACCCTCGGTGTCGGGAACGAGACGGCGGGTCGCCACGATGATCGGGTGATGCAGCTCGTCGACCTCGACGCAGTCGATTCGGCTGAGCCCGGCATTGCCGGCATGGATGATGGAGAGGAAGCCGTCGCTCGCCGGGGTGCCGGCACCGCCGCTGATGGCGAGGTGAAGCTGGTTGACGAAGGGCTCGTTGCCGTGGCGGGGGTCCCGGCCCGAGATGACGGCGATGCCGGGCGGCATGATCGGGCCGGTCTCGGCCA
>CAYMTA010000190.1:0-3229 GCA_964393275.1 uncultured Geminicoccaceae bacterium
ATCGAATCCGGCGAGTTCGTCAGCCTGCTCGGCCCCTCCGGCTGCGGCAAGACCACGTCGCTCCGCATGCTCGCCGGCCTCGAGGCGCCGACCTCCGGCACGATCCGCATCGGCGATCGCGTGGTCAACGACATCGCCCCCGGCAAGCGTGACATCGCCATGGTCTTCCAGTCCTATGCGCTCTACCCGCACATGACAGTGGCGCAAAATATTGAATATCCCCTTAAGAAGCGCCGCATAAGGAAGGCCGAGCGCGGGCCCAGGGTCGCCGCCGTGGCCAGGCTCCTGCACCTCGAGGACTACCTGGCGAGGAAGCCCCGCCAGCTCTCGGGCGGCCAGCAGCAGCGGGTGGCGCTCGGCCGCGCCCTCGTGCGCGATCCCGCCGTCTTCCTGCTCGACGAGCCCCTTTCCAACCTCGACGCCAAGCTTCGGGCGCACATGCGCGCCGAGCTGATCGAGCTGCACCAGCGCATCGGCCGGACCATGGTCTACGTCACCCACGACCAGCTCGAGGCGATGACCATGTCCGACCGCATCGCCGTCCTGGCCCATGGCCGGCTGCAGCAGCTCGACACCCCGGCCACCATCTACCGCCGGCCGGCCAACCGCTTCGTCGCCGGCTTCATCGGCACGCCATCGATGAACCTGATCCTTGGCCGCTTCGACCAGGGCCGGTTCGTCGCCGGCGACTGGCGGCTGCCGCTCGACGGGCTCGAGCTCGACCAGCCGCCCGGCGAGGTCACGCTCGGCATCCGGCCCGAGGACATCCTCATCGACCCGAAGGGCCAGCCGGCCCGCGTCAAGCTGGTCGAGCCGACCGGCCACGAGGCCATCGTCCTCTTCGAAATCGCCGGCCACCAGCTCACCGGCCGGGTCGGCGCCGAGATCGTGCTCAAGCCCGGCGAGCCGCTCGGCCTCTCCTTTCGCACCGCCAACCTGCATCTCTTCGCCGGCGGGAATGGCCGGCGTCTCAATAAGGGAAGTTGAAGCGATGGATCGCAACAGCGTCACCTGGTCCGGCGCCATGCCGGCCGTCGTCACCCCGTTCGCCGCGAACGGCGCCATCGACCAGAAGGCCTTCACCCTGAACCTCGAGCGGCAATTCGAGCATGGCGCCACCGGTGCGGTCGTCGCCGGCTGCACCGGCGAGTTCTGGGCGCTGCCGCTCGAGGAGCGCGCCACCCTCTTCCGGCTCGCGGTCGAGGTCGCGGACGGCCGGACCATCCTCGCCGGCACCGGCGCCATCCTCGCCGCCGACGCCATCGCCTCGGCCAGGGCCGCCGCCGATGCCGGCTGCGACGGCGTTCTCGTCCTGCCGCCCTATTTCGTGAAGCTGACCGACGACGAGATTTTCGACCATTTCGAGGCCGTCGCCGCCCGGAGCCCGCTGCCGGTCTGCCTCTACAACATCCCGGGCAATGCCGTGAACGCGATCTCGCCGGCCCTCGCCTCGCGCCTCGCCGGGCTCGACAAGGTGGTGGCGATCAAGGAGAGCAGCGGCGACTGGAACAATTTTTACGGCACGCTGCTCGCCGTCGCCGAGCGCCTCCGCGTCTTCTGCGGCCCCTCCTCGGTCTTCGGCGTGCCGGCCGTCGCGCTCGGCGCGGATGGGGTGATCGACTGCTTCCCCAATGTCTGGCTGCCGGGCGGCCTCACCCTCTTCGCGGCCGCGAAGGACCCCGCCCGCCGCGCCGAGGCCACAGCCCTGCAGGCCACCGGCCGCCGCCTCACCGACCTCTTCACCACCGGCGGCCGCACGCTCTACCCCGCCACCAAGGCCGCCATGGAGATGCTCGGCTGGAAGGCCGGCGAGCCCCGCGCACCGCTCCGCCGCCTCGCGGGCGAGCCTCTGGCCGGACTCGAGCGAGGCCTCGTCGAGCTCGGCCTCCTGAACAAGAAGGCAGCCTGAGCCATGGATCTCGGCATCAAGGGCCGCAAGGCCATCGTCAGCGCCGCCAGCAAGGGCCTCGGCCGCGCCTGCGCCCTCTCCCTCGCCGAGGCCGGCTGCGACCTCTGGTTGATGGCCCGAACCAAGGAGGCGCTGGAGGAGGCGGCCCACGCCATCGCCGAGGCGACCGGCGTGCAGGCAACGGCCATCGCCGGCGACTTCACCGCCGAGGCCGACCGGGCGAAGCTGCTCGCCGCCTGCCCCGCCCCCGACATCCTCGTCAACAACCCGGGCGTGCGCCAGACCCCGACACCCTATGCGGACATCACGAAGGACGAATGGCGCCACTGGTTCGAGGCGCACTGCTTCTCGTCGCTCGACCTCATTCAAAAGTGTGCGCCCGGCATGGCCGAGCGCGGCTTCGGCCGCATCGTCAACATGTCGGTGAGCTTCATCAAGTTCCCGCAAACGGGCTTCGCCCACAGCCACGCGGCACGCCTCGCCCTCTCGGGTGCGGTGGCGTCGATGACCCGCGAGCTGATCGGCAAGAACGTCACCATCAACACCGTCTGCCCCGGCCTCTTCGACACGGACGCGCTGCACACCAACCTCCACGCCCACGCCAAGCGCGGCAACACGACCTACGAGGCCATCGTCCAGAACCGGCTCGAAGGCTGCCCCGCCGGCCGCTTCGCCGCCCCCAGGGAATGCGGCGATCTCGTCGCCTTCCTCTGCAGCGCCCAGGCCGGCTTCATGACCGGCCAGAACATCGTCAACGACGGCGGCGTCTACCAGGGCCTCTTCTGACATGCCGGCCCTCCTCCCCGCCGATGGCCGGGTGGTCATGATCTCCGGCGCATCCCGCGGCATCGGTGCCGCCATCGCCGACCGCCTCCTGGCCGACGGCTACAGCCTCTCGCTCGGCATGCGCAGTCCGACACAGCCGACCGACCCCGAGCGCATCCTGACCCACCGCTTCGACGCCCGGGACCCGCCCACGGCAGGAGCCTGGGTCGCGGCCACGATGCAGCGCTTCGGCCGGCTCGACGCCCTGGTCAACAATGCCGGCATCTTCAAGAACGTGACCTTCGAGGAAGGCAGCGAGGCCGATCTCGACGAGCTCTGGGCGGTCAACGTCAAGGGCCCCTTCCGCCTGACCAGGGCCGCCCTCCCTTATCTCAAGGCCGCCCCCCACGGCCGCGTCGTCAACATCTGCTCGACCGACGGCAAGCGCGTTCGCGACCGTACCGCCTCGCTCGGCTACGTCATGAGCAAGCACGCCCTCGTCGCCATGACCCACGCCACCCGCTTCGCCGGCTGGGACGACCAGCTCCGCGCCAC
>CAYMTA010000191.1:0-3221 GCA_964393275.1 uncultured Geminicoccaceae bacterium
CGCGCAGGCGCGCCACGAGGGTCGATTCGAAGGGGCAGTCGAACCGGCCGAAGAGCCGGCTGCCATTGGTCAGCCGCGTGCCCGGGAGGAAGGCGAAGAGGTCCTTGAGCAGGAAGGGCACGCCGGTGAAGGGCCCGGCCGGCAGGCCGCGGGCGATCTCGGCCCGAGCGAAGTCGTCCTCCAGGAGGCTGAGCGGCCGCAAGACAGGCTGCACCTGCCTCGCACGGGCGAGTGCCAGCCCGAGAAGCTCCGAGGCTGTCACGTCTCCTCGCCGGACGAGGGCCGCGAGCGCCGTGGCGTCGTTTCGGCGATACTCGGTGAAATCCATGCTCTCTCCACCAATTGCCGCACGTCGTTAAGCGGGCCTTAACCTCGACGATCTAGCCTCGGGCGTTGTGGTGCCCGCCCTTTGGGCGCCTTGCGGCAACCGGCTGGAAGGGTCGCTGTCCGATGCCTCACTTCACGACGATCAAGGCCCGCGGCGTGGGTCTTGTCGAGGTCTTTCGCAATCCCTCGTCGCGCGAATGGCGCGATCTCCTGCGCATCGCCGATCCCATCGACGGCATCAGGGCCTACGAGGTCGAGGGCGACCTCTACGCCTGGGGCTCCCTGCCCCTGCACCGCGACTTGCGGCCCTGGCTCCTGCCCGAGATCGGCGCTGGCGCTGCTCCCTGGATCGGCGTGCAGATCGCACCCCTGCTCGGCACGGTCACGGTGACCGAGGTGGCCACGGCACCGGGCGCGCCGCGCGCCCTGGAAGATCCGGCTTCGGTCATCGAGCGCTCGCGGCCCTTGCGCCGTCTCCTGGGAAGCGCCTTCGACGTCCGCCGCGTCGAGAGCGACCGGATCGCCGTGCCGGGCTGATGGCCCGACCGATAGAAACGGTGGCCGGCGGTGGCGGCCATACCCATATCCCCGTTGAGCCTGGAGCAGCGGGAGATCTGGGTCATGGAGCTCAGAGCGGATTTCGGAATCGCGGAAGCGATCGATCTCGAGGACGTGGCATGGGTCGCCTCGCCGATGCCCGGGGTCGAGCGCAAGATGCTCGACCGCATCGGCGGCGAGGTGGCGCGTGCCACGAGCGTCGTGCGCTACGCGCCCAAGAGCCGCTTCAGCAGCCACACGCACGATGGCGGCGAGGAGTTCCTGGTGCTGGAGGGCACCTTCGGCGACGAGCACGGCCGCTATCCGCGCTTGACCTATGTCCGCAATCCGCCCGGCACCAGCCACAGCCCGATCGTCGAGGAGGGCTGCGTCATCCTGGTCAAGCTCCGGCAGTTTGCCGCCGACGATCTGACGCCGGTTCGGCTCGACACCACGGCGCCGGATGCATGGCGCGCCGCCGGGCCGGGCGTGGCGGTCCTGCCGTTGCACCGGCATCGGCGCGAAGCCGTCCGGCTCGAGCGGCTGGCCCCGGGCACCAGGGTCGATCGCGAGGTCGGGCCGGGCGGCATCGAGGTCTTCCTGATCGAAGGCCGCGTCGAGCAGGCTGGCCTGATCGAAGGCGGCATCGAGCAGGCCGGCACGCCGCATCGTGCCTGGGCCTGGTTTCGCCAGCCGGCCGGATCGCGGCTCGCGCTGGAGGCCGTCGAGTCGAGCCTGCTCTACATCAAGGAAGGCCACCTGCCGGATGGCTGACACGCGAAGGCTCGGTGCCATCGCCGGCTCGGCCGCCCCGCTAATCGAACGGGGGCGTGCGAGCGATGGGTGAGTCGGGCCACGAAAGGGTGGACCTCGTGCCGCTCGACGACTACCGGCGGCTGCCGCAAGCGGAGATGGTGGCGCGCGCCGAGGGCTTCGCGGCCCAGCTCGCCCGCCGGCGCACGGTGCGCGACTTCGCCGACGACCCCGTCCCGGAAGCCGTGGTCCTGGCCGCCATCCGGGCAGCGACCACCGCACCTTCCGGCGCCAACCAGCAGCCCTGGCATTTCTGCCTGATCGGCCGGGGCGGGCTGCGCGCCGAGCTGCGGCAGGCGGCGGAGGCGGAGGAGCGGGCGTTCTATGCCGAACGTGCCGGCTCCGAGTGGCTCGAGGCGCTGGCGCCGCTCGGCACCGATTGGCAAAAGCCCTTTCTGGAGACCGCACCCTGGCTGATCGCGGTCTTCGCCGAGCGCCACGGGATCGCCGCCGACGGCACGCGACGCAAGCACTACTATGTCGGCGAATCGGTCGGCATCGCCACCGGCCTCCTGCTCGCCACGCTGCACCAGGCCGGCCTCGTCGCCCTCACCCACACCCCCTCGCCCATGGGGTTTCTCAACCGCGTTTGCGGTCGGCCGGAGCGGGAGAAGCCGTTCGTCCTGATCGTCACGGGCTATCCTGCCGCCGATGCCCGAACACCGGCGGCGGCCCGGATCAGGAAGCCTTTGGACCAGGTGCTCAGCCGGCGCTGAGCCACAGCCACTTGCCCCGTCACCCTCTTATCGGTTTCATTCAGGGATGAACGATTCTCCACCCAGCGCCAACACCGTCCTCGTCGATGCGCGCGGACTGAACTGCCCCCTGCCGCTGCTCGAGGCGCGGCGGGCGCTGGCCTTGTTGCCGGGCGGCGCGACCGTCGTGGTGCTGGCCACCGACCCGGCGGCGCCGAACGATTTCATCGAGTTCACCGAGGCGACCGGGCACGAGCTGGCCGAGGTCGTGGAGCAGGCCGGCATCTTTCGACTGACGCTGGTCAAGCGGACGGCCTGAACGGCTTCGCCCGGACCGGCTGCTGCGCTATATGGAGGTCGATGTGCACCATCCGGTCACCCCGAGGACGGGTGGATCGAGGAGGAGGAGCGGGCGATGACCAAGGCGATCGATTTCAAGGCCGCATTGGATGATCCGGCGGCGCACTTCGCGGAACCCGCGGCGGTCATGACGGCGGAGGGTCTCGACACCGAGCAGAAGATCGCGATCCTCCGCCAATGGGCGTACGATCAGCGGCTGATCGCCATCGCTCTCGAGGAGGGCATGCCGGGCAACGGCGCGCCGTACCTGCAGCGCATCAAGGCGCTGCTGGCCGAGCTCGATCCAAGTGGCGATCGTTCGGAACCGTTCGATCATCGAGCGACGCCGACGCGCTGAGAGCCGGTCCGAGGAGCTTTCATGGTGTTTCATGAGCTTGGCAGTGAGCAGATGCGAGGAGTTGATCGGCCGGCGATGCAGCGCATCGTCGGCCGATCAACGACGAAGCAGGTGCCGCTGCCAAGCTCACCTCCGGTCGGCTTGCGGCTGGC
>CAYMTA010000192.1:0-3181 GCA_964393275.1 uncultured Geminicoccaceae bacterium
AAGACGCTGGCCGCCTCCGGCATCGGCGATTTCCGCTACATCCTGAAATGGAACGAGCTCAACGCGCCCTTGAAGCGCAACACGACGCTCCGTGACGTCGGCGGGGCCGGTGTCTACCTCCTCTCCGAGCTGGCCGGCGGCACCACGGGCGAGATCCTGCATGTCGACAGCGGCTACCATGTGGTCGGCATGAAGGCGGTCGACGCGCCCGACATCGCGACCGTCTGAGCCCATGGCGGGCAGCAGCTTCGGCACGCTCTTCCGCTTCACCACCTGGGGCGAGAGCCACGGCGCCGCGATCGGCTGCGTCGTCGACGGCGTGCCGTCGCGGCTGGAGCTGGCACCTTCGGACATCCAGCACTGGCTCGACCGGCGCCGGCCCGGCCAGTCGAAATGGACGACCCAGCGCCAGGAGCCGGACCGGGTCGAGATCCTCTCGGGCGTGTTCGAGGGAATGACCACCGGCACGCCGATCAGCCTCCTGATCCGGAACGAGGACCAGCGCTCGAAGGATTACGGGGCCATCGCCCGGAGCTACCGGCCGGGCCATGCCGATTTCACCTACGACGCCAAGTACGGCATCCGCGACTATCGGGGCGGCGGGCGAAGCTCGGCGCGCGAGACGGCGATGCGGGTCGCGGCCGGCGGCATCGCCCGCAAGATCCTGGGGCCCGGAATCGAGATCCGGGGCTGCATGGTGCAGATGGGCCAGGACCGGATCGACCGGCAGCGCTTTTGCGCCGACGCGATCGGGGCCAACCCCTTCTGGTGCCCGGACGCCGAGGCGGCGGCGCGCTGGGAGGTGCTGCTCGGCCGGGTGCGCAAGGCGGGATCGTCCATCGGGGCGGTAGTCGAGGTGGTGGCCAAGGGTGTGCCGGCCGGGCTCGGCGAGCCGATCTACGACAAGCTGGATGCCGATCTCGCCAAGGCGATGATGAGCATCAACGCGGTCAAGGGGGTGGAGATCGGCGCCGGCATGGCGGTGGCCGAGCTTTCGGGCGAGGCCAATGCCGACGAGATGCGCAAGGGGCCGGATGGGCCGATCTTCCTCTCGAACCAGGCCGGCGGCATTCTCGGCGGCATCTCGACCGGGCAGGACATCGTGGTCCGCTTCGCGGTCAAGCCCACCTCGTCGATCCTCACCCCCAGGCGCTCGGTGACCGCCGATGGCGACGAGACCGAGATCATGACCAGGGGCCGGCACGATCCCTGCGTCGGCATCCGCGCCGTGCCGGTCGGCGAGGCGATGCTCGCCATCGTGCTCGCCGATCACCTGTTGCGGCACCGGGGTATATTTGGCGGTTGAGATCGCCGTCCCCGCTTTACCGCGGCTTCATCCTGCCATGCGATAACGAGGGTCACGGAGCCCGTTGCATCGAGGGGGGACACGAAGTCCCCCGCGGCGGGCCCACAACCGCCTCAGGTAGAGGGAACCGACCGATGCAGTGGGTGCACAAGCGCTCCTTGCCGATTCCGGCATTGACCATCACCGACCCGGCCCTGATCGTCGCCTATCGCCATTGGGCCGAGCGCAGGGACGGCTCGCACCTGCCGCCGCGCTGCGCCGTCGACACGCCGATGTTCCGCCTGCTCGTGCCCGACGCGCTCTGGCTCGGCCTCGGCGCCTATGGCGGCCGCCTCGCCCCCTACCTCGGCGCCACGCAGGTGCATCTGCCGTCGATGACCCTCGAGGAGAGCCTGCGCCTCGATCTGGATGCGGCGGCGGTCACCGGGGTGCCGCTCCTGCAGCTCGTCGAGCTCAAGCTCAGCGGCAGGTCCTTCATCTACCAGCAGTTGCTTCTGCCCACGTCCGATGACGGGTGCAGGACGAGCGAGATTCTGGAGATCTGCAAGATGGCGGCCCTGCGGTTGATTCACGGCGCCAGCGCCTGACGCACGAAAACCCGGGTCGTATGCAAAAATGTGAGAAATGCCACAGATCGGACCCGGGCGATGTGGTTCATATCCGCCTGCTGAGGGCTGATACTTGCCGCCTGTGAGGACACCGTTCCTCACAGGCAATTTTTTTGCCCTCCCCTCCGCCGAACGCCGAGGGCCGGACACCGAGGATTGCCCGCCACGGTCTTCCCTGCCACAGTCCGCCCATATCTGGCGGCCGGCTCGCCGGCGGAATTCGGACCATTCGGGGAGGAACGGCGATGCGGCTCGCGGCGGCCATGGGCAGGCTCGGCACGGAAAGTGCCTTCGAGGTCTTGGCGCGGGCGACGGCGCTCAAGGCGCAGGGGCGCGACATCATCAATCTCGGCATCGGCCAGCCCGATTTCCCGACCCCGCCGCACATCGTCGAGGCGGCCGTCAAGGCGCTCCGCGACGGCCATCACGGCTACACGCCGGCCAACGGCATCCTGCCGCTGCGCGAGGCCGTCGTCCGCGACATGGCGAAGAGGCGCGGCGTCGAGGTCGATCCGGGTGCGGTCGTGATCGTGCCAGGCGGCAAGGTCACCATGGCCTTCGCCATGCTGATGTTCGGCGAGCCCGGGGCGCAGATCATGTACCCCGATCCGGGCTTCCCGATCTATCGCTCGATGATCGAGTTCACCGGGGCCGAGGCGGTGCCGATGGCGCTGCACGAAAGCAAGGGCTTCGCCTTCTCGGCCGACGAGGTGCTGGGCCAGATCACCGATCGCACGCGGCTGATCATCGTCAACAGCCCGGCCAACCCGACCGGCGGCGTCGTGCCGAAGGCCGAGCTCGACAGGTTCGTCCACGGCCTCGCCGACTTCCCCGAGGTGGCGGTGATGTCGGACGAGATCTATTCGCGCATGTGCTACGACGGCGTGCCGCACGCCTCGCTCACCACATATCCCGAGATCGCCGACCGGCTGATCCTGCTCGATGGCTGGTCGAAGACCTATGCCATGACCGGCTGGCGGCTGGGCTGGGGGGTCTGGCCGAAGGACCTGGCCGAGCACGCGACAAGGCTCGCCATCAACGTCAATTCCTGCGTCAACGCCCCGACCCAATATGCCGGCATCGCCGCCCTCGACGGGCCGCAGGACGCCGTCGCCAGCATGGTCGAGGCCTTCGACCGAAGGCGGGCCGTCATCGTCGAGCGGCTCAACGCGCTCCCGGGCTTTCGCTGCGCCGTGCCGGGCGGCGCCTTCTACGCCTTCCCCAACATCGAGGGCACCGGCCTCGGCTCGCGGGCGATGCAGGACGG
>CAYMTA010000193.1:0-3129 GCA_964393275.1 uncultured Geminicoccaceae bacterium
CCGATCGATGGCCAGGTGGTCCAAAGGAACGTCAATCTCGGCAGCTACGTCCAGCCCGGCACGCAGATGATGGCGATCGTGCCGGAGGAGCTCTACGTCACCGCGAACTACAAGGAGACCCAGCTCGGCCGGATCAGGCCCGGCCAGCCCGTGGACATCCGCATCGACGCCTTTCCGGGTATCGACTTCAAGGGCACCGTGCAGTCGATCCAGCGCGGCGCCGGGCAGGCCTTCCAGCTCCTGCCGCCGCAGAACGCCACCGGCAATTTCGTCAAGGTGGTGCAGCGGGTGCCGGTCCGCATCTCCATCGACAGCCCGTCGGTGCTCGACCACTCGATCGGCCCCGGCATGTCGGTCGTCCCCAGCATCCACGTCACCGAGAGCGAAACCGCCAGCAACCAGGCCAAATGAGCATGGCGGGCGACGGCACGCCCGTCCTGCCACGCTCGGCCGCCGGCCCGGGCGGGCCCTGGCTGATGACCGCGGTCCTGTCGATCGCGACCTT
The DNA here is from genome assembly GCA_964393275.1 of uncultured Geminicoccaceae bacterium. GTDB lineage: Bacteria > Pseudomonadota > Alphaproteobacteria > Geminicoccales > Geminicoccaceae > SLRI01. The sequence continues at coordinate 506 of CAYMTA010000193.1, forward strand.
CATGGAGGTGCTCGACGCCTCGATCGCCAATGTCTCGCTCGCCAACATCTCCGGCAATCTCGGCGTCTCCATCGACCAGGGCACCTGGATCGTCACCAGCTACCTCGTCGCCAACGCCATCATCATCCCGATCAGCGGCTACCTCTCGCGGGCCATCGGCCGCCGGCGCTATTTCCTGATCTCGGTGGCGCTGTTCTCGGCGGCTTCCCTGGTCTGCGCGCTCTCGACCAGCCTCGGCATGCTGATCGCGGCGCGCGTCTTCCAGGGCATCGGCGGCGGCGGGCTCGCCCCCGTCGAGCAGGCGATGATCGCCGACAGCTTCCCGCCGGAAAAACGCGGCCAGGCCTTCGGCGCCTTCGGCCTCGTCGTCGTCGTGGCGCCGATCATCGGACCCACCATCGGCGGCTGGATCACCGACACGATCTCCTGGCACTGGATCTTCCTGATCAACGTCCCGATCGGCGTCCTGGCCTTCCTCGCCACCATGGCCGTCGTCCGGGAATCGCCCTTGCTGGTCGAGGAGACGCGGCAAATGCACCGGGACGGCCTGCGGCTCGACTGGGTCGGCTTCCTGCTCACCGCCATCGGCCTCGCCGGCCTCCTGCTGACGCTCGACCGCGGCCAGACCGAGGACTGGCTCGCCAGCCAGCTCATCGTGACGACGTCGATCATGGCGGTCATCGGCCTCGGCGGCATGGTCGCCTGGGAGCTCAACCATCCCGACCCGATCGTGCCGCTGCACCTGCTGAAGAATCGCAATTTCTCGATCACCGTGCTGATCATGCTGCTGCTCGGCGTCCTGGTCTTCGGCACCATCCAGCTCGTGCCGCAGATGCTCCAGCAGATCTACGGCTACACCGCCTACGATGCCGGCCTCGCCCTCACCTATGGCGGCATCATCGCGGTCGTCGCCATGCCGATCGCCGGGCAGCTCGCCGGCCGGGTCGACGCGCGCCTCCTGCTCTTTCCGGGCTTTGTCGTGCAGGCCCTGGCGTTCTGGCACTTCAGCCGGTTCAACGTCGACAGCACCTTCGCCGACGCCGCCTGGGGCCGCTTCCTGATCTCGATCGGCCTGCCGTTCCTGTTCATCACGGTCTCGACCGTGGCCTATGTCGGCCTCGAGCCGGGCGAGAACGACAAGGCCTCGGCGATGCTGAACTTCTTTCGCAACCTCGGCGGCGCCTTCGGCATCTCGCTGGTCCAGACCCTGCTGATCCGCCGCGAGCAGCTCCACCAGTCGCGGATGACCGAGACGCTGAACGAGCTCAACCCGGTGTTCCGCCAGGACCTTGCCGCCCGGACAGCCCTCCACGGCGGCGACCGGCAGCAGGCCCTGGCGACGCTCTACAACGAGGTCCAGCGCCAGGCGGCGATGCTCTCCTATGTCGAGGTCTTCCACGTCCTGATGTGGATGGTGATCGCCATCCTGCCGCTGATCCTGATCCTCCGCCCCGGCGGCAGGAAAAGCCCGGCGAAAGCTCGGGCGCAGGGAACCCGGAGCCCCGCCTGAAGCGTTTATCCCCGATGCAGAGGCTCATTCGTGGAGATCGCCGATGGCCAGGATCGCCGTCATCACCGGGGCCGGCGCGGGGGTCGGCCGGGCCACGGCCATGGAGTTCGCGAGGAACGGCTTCGACGTGGCCCTCCTGTCGCGCGACGCGGAGCGCCTGGAATCGATCGCGAGCGACGTGCGCGCCGAGGGCCGCGAGGCGCTGCCCATCCCGACCGACGTGGCCGAAGCCGACGAGGTCGATCGGGCGGCGTCGCGCGTCGAGGCCGAGCTCGGCCCCATCGACGTCTGGGTCAACGTCGCCATGGCCACCGTCTTCTCGCCGGTCGCCGAGCTGACCCCGGACGAGCTGCTGCGCGCCACCCGCGTCACCTATCTCGGCCAGGCGCACGGCATGATGGCGGCGCTCCGGCGCATGCGCGCCCGCCGCCGCGGCACCATCGTCAATGTCGGCTCGGCGCTCACCTACCGCTCGGTGCCGCTCCAGGCGGCCTATTGCGGTGCCAAGGCCGCGATCCGCGGCTTCACCGATTCGCTCCGCTCCGAGATCATCCACGACTGCCTCGACATCCAGCTCACCATGGTCCACCTGCCGGCCGTCAACACCCCGCAATTCGACTGGTCCCTCAACAAGATGCACCAGATGGCCCGGCCCGTCGCCCCGATCTTCGAGCCCGAGGTCGCGGCCCGCGCCATCCATTTCGGCGCCACCCACCGCCGCCGCGAGATTTGGGTCGGCTTCTCGACCGTCAAGGCCATCATCGGCAACTGGCTCGCCCCCGGCCTGCTCGACCGCTTCCTCGCCCGCGCCGGCTACACCGGCCAGCTCTCCGGCACGCCCCTGCCAGCGGACGCCCCCGCCAACCTCTTCCACCCCGTCCCCGGCCACCACACCGCCCACGGCCGCTTCGACGCCCAGGCCAGAAGCGAGAGCCTGGAGCTGATCACCGACCGCCACCGCGACCTCCTCGTCGCCGCCACCCTCGTCGCCGGCCTCTTCGCCACCAGGGCCCTCCTCACCCGCCACCGACACTGACGACAGGGAAGGGGCCCTTCCTCGGATGAAGAGGCAAGACCGCGAGGGCCCCCGCACCCCCTCCGGCTTTTCAGCACG
>CAYMTA010000194.1:0-3114 GCA_964393275.1 uncultured Geminicoccaceae bacterium
CCCAGCTCGCCGACGTGCCGGTCAGGGTATCTTAGCGCGTATGAGTCCTGACCCCTTTTTGTCGACGATGCCGGTTGACAAGCGGGCTGCGACGGGCCTAGGGGCGGACATGCCAGTGGCTCTCGACGACCGCGATGTCCGGATGCTGCAGATCCTCGCGACCGAGGGGCGGATTGCGAAGACCGAGCTGGCGCGGCGGGTGAACCTTTCCGCCACGCCCTGCGGCGAGCGGCTGAAGCGGCTGGAGCGGGAGGGGCTGATCCGGGGCTACCGGGCCGAGGTGGCGCTCGCCCGCATCGCCCCGCACATCACCGTCTTCGTGCTGGTCGAGCTCGAGGCGCACCGGGCCGACAGCTTTGCGACCTTCGAGCGGCATATCGAGGGCTGCGCCGCCATCACGGGCGCCTGGGCGCTCGGCGGCGGGTTCGACTATCTCCTGCAGGTCCTGGCCCGGGACATCGCCGACTACCAGCGCCTGATCGACGGGCTGCTCGAGGCGCGGATCGGGCTCGAACGCTACTTCACCTATGTCATGACCAAGGCGGTGAAGGCCGGGCCACCGCCGCTCGAGCTGCTGCTCGGCCAGCGGCAGGATTGACCGCGAAAGGTCGGGAAAAGAGAGGGATCCTCCGCTCCGGCGGCCGATTGCGAAGAAACGCCCTCCGTCGGGCGCTCTATCCTTCGGCCTGTCGCAGCAGCAGCCGAGGGAGGTCGCATCATGGGCCACGCCGCGCTCGGGAGATTCGCGCTCGCCGATCCAGCGCTCTTCAGGAGCGCCGCCTATGTCGCCGGCTGGTGGACCGGGGCGGCTGACGGGGCGACCTTCGAGGTCGTCGATCCCGCCGACGGGGCCACGCTCGGCGACGTCGCCAGCCTTGCGGCACATGAAAGCGCTCTGGCCGTCGATGCCGCTCACGAAGCCTTCGCCGGCTGGGCTGGCGCCCTGCCGCAGGAGCGTGCCCGCCTGCTCCGCCGCTGGCACGAGCTGGTGGTGGCGGCCCGCGAGGACCTGGCGCGGATCATGACGCTGGAGCAGGGCAAGCCGCTCTCGGAGGCGCGGGGCGAGATCGACTACGCCGCCTCCTTCATCGAGTTCTACGCCGAGGAGACCAGGCGCCCGAACATCGAGGGCGTCACCTCGCATCTGCCCGACGCCGAGATGGAGCTGTGGCGCGAGCCGGTCGGGGTCGCGGCCCTGATCACGCCCTGGAATTTCCCCTGCGCCATGATCACGCGCAAGGCCGCGGCGGCGCTGGCGGCAGGCTGCACGGTGCTGGTGCACCCGTCGCACGAGACGCCGTTCTCGGCCCTGGCCCTGGCGGAGCTGGCGGACCGGGCCGGGTTTCCGCCGGGGGTCTTCAACGTGGTCACGGGCGACGCCCGCACCGTGGTCGAGCCCTGGCTCGGCGATCCCAGGGTGCGCGCGCTGTCGTTCACCGGCTCGACCGAGGTCGGGCGGCTGCTCTACCGGCGCTCCGCCGACACGGTGAAGCGGCTGGTGCTCGAGCTCGGCGGGCACGCGCCCTTCCTCGTCTTCGCCGACGCCGACCTCGAGCGGGCGGTCGACGAGGCGATCAAAGCGAAGTTCGCGACCACCGGGCAGGACTGCCTCGGCGCCAACCGTCTCCTGATCGAGCGGCCGATCTACGACGACTTCTGCGCCCGCTTCGCCGAGCGCGCCGCCGCCCTGACGCTCGGCCCCGGCATCGACGACCTCGATCTCGGCCCGCTGATCAACGAGGGGGCGGTGCGAAAGCAGGAGGCGCAGGTCGAGGACGCGCTGGCCAAGGGGGCCCGCTGCCTCGCCGGCGGCGCGCGCTCGCCCTTGGGGCCGCTCTACTACCCGGCGACCGTGCTGGCCGACGTGCCGACCGAGGCCCTGATCTTCCACGAGGAGACCTTCGGGCCGGTGGCGGCGCTCGCCCCCTTCGACACCGAGGAAGAGGCGCTCCGGCTCGCCAATGCCACCGAATACGGCCTCGTCGCCTATCTGCACACCCAGGATCCGCGGCGCATCTACCGCCTCAGCCGGGCCCTGCAGTTCGGCATGGTCGCGGTGAACCGGACGAAGGTCACCGGCGCCCCCATCCCGTTCGGCGGGATGAAGCAGTCCGGCCTCGGCCGCGAGGGTGCGCGGCAGGGGCTCGAGGCCTTCACCGATGTCAAATATGTCTGCCGCGACTGGGCCTGATCCGGCCACCACCTTCCATGCCTCGAGAAAGGGAAAAAAATGCTCGCCAACGACCAGCTCAGCGCCTGGGACCGCGAAGCCTTCTTCCATCCGTCCACCCATCTGGCCGCCCATGCAAGGGGCGACAGCGCCGTTCGGGTGATCACCGGCGGCTCCGGCGTGTGGATCGAGGACCGTGACGGCACGCGGCTGCTCGATGCCTTCGCCGGGCTCTACTGCGTCAATGTCGGCTATGGCCGGACCGAGATCGCCGAGGCGATCGCCGAGCAGGCGAGGAAGCTCGCCTATTACCACGCCTATGTCGGGCACGGCACCGAGGCCTCGATCCGCCTCGCCAAGATGATCCTCGATCGGGCACCCGAGGGCATGTCGAAGGTCTATTTCGGCCTCGGCGGATCGGATGCCAACGAGACCAACGTGAAGTTGATCTGGTACTACAACAACATCCTGGGCCGGCCGGAGAAGAAGAAGATCATCTCGCGCTGGCGTGGCTATCACGGCTCCGGGCTGATGACCGGCTCGCTGACCGGGCTCGGCCTCTTCCATCGGAAGTTCGACCTGCCGCTCGACCGGGTCCTGCACACGACGGCACCCTATTACTACCGCCGGCCGGACGTCGGCATGTCGGAGGCCGACTTCGTCGCTCATTGCGTGGCCGAGCTCGAGGCGCTGATCCAGCGCGAAGGGGCCGACACCATCGCCGCCTTCATCGGCGAGCCGGCGCTAGGCACGGGCGGCCTGGTGCCGCCGCCCAAGGGCTACTGGACAGCAATTCAGGATGTGCTGGATCGACACGACATACTGCTGGTCGCCGACGAGGTGGTGACCGGCTTCGGGCGGCTCGGCTCGATGTTCGGCTCGGACCATTACGGCATGCGGCCCGACATCATCACCATCGCCAAGGGCCTGACCTCGGCCTACGC
>CAYMTA010000195.1:0-3050 GCA_964393275.1 uncultured Geminicoccaceae bacterium
GACGCCAGCCCGATCGGTCCCGCCATGCTCCTCCTGATCGATAACTACGACAGCTTCACCTACAACCTCTATCACTACCTGGGTGAGCTCGGCGCCCGCACGACCGTGATCCGCAACGACGCGATGAGCGTCGAGGAGGCGCTCGCCCTTCGACCCTCGGCCATCGTGATCTCGCCCGGCCCCTGCAATCCCGATCTCGCCGGCATCAGCCTCGCTTTGATCGACAAGGCGAGGACGCTCTGCCCGATCCTCGGCGTCTGCCTCGGCCATCAGGCGATCGCCCAGGTCTTCGGTGCCAGCGTCGTGCGGGCGAGGACGGTGATGCACGGCAAATGCAGCGCCATCCATCATGACGGGAGCGGCCTGTTCGAGGGGCTGCCGACGCCTTTCCGCGCCACCCGCTACCATTCGCTGGTGGCCGAGCCCGCCACGCTGCCGGACGAGCTCGTCGTCAACGCGCGCACCGAGGACGGGGTCGTCATGGGCCTGCGCCACCGGCATCTGCCGATCCACGGGCTGCAGTTCCATCCCGAGAGCATCGCGAGCGAGCACGGCCATGCCATGCTGCGCAGCTTCCTCGCCCTGGTGCCGCTGGAGCAGGCGGCTTGAGCTCCGATCTCGTTCGCTTCAAGGAGCTGATCGGCATTGCCGCGAGCGGCCGGGCGCTGACCTTCGAGGAGGCCGGGGAAGCCTTCGCCATGATGATGGCGGGTGATGCCACCCCGGCGCAGATGGCCGGCTTCCTCATGGCCCTGCGGGTGCGCGGCGAGAGCATCGACGAGATCACGGCCGGCGCCCAGACGCTGCGCGAGCGCATGGCCCGCATCGAGGCGCCGGCGGGCGCCATCGACACCTGCGGGACCGGCGGCGACGCCAGCGGGACCTTCAACATCTCGACCGCCGCGGCCCTGGTCGTCGCCGGCGCCGGCGTGCCGGTCGCCAAGCACGGCAATCGCGGGCTTTCCTCGCGGTCCGGCTCGTCGGACGTGCTGAGCGCCCTCGGCGTCGACATCGAGGCGCCCTTCGCGGTGATCGAGCATGCCATGCGCGAGGCCGGCATCGGCTTCATGATGGCGCCCCGCCATCACGGTGCCATGCGCCATGTGGCGGGCCCCAGGGTCGAGCTCGGCACGCGCACCATCTTCAACCTGCTCGGCCCGCTCGCCAATCCGGCCGGGGTGAAGCGCCAGGTCGTCGGCGTTTTCGCGCTCGAGTGGATCGAGCCCCTGGCGCGCGTGCTCGGGCGGCTCGGGGCGGAGCGGGCCTGGGTGGTTCATGGCGAGCCCGGGCTCGACGAGCTGAGCACCGTCGGCGTCACCCATGTCGCCGAATGGCACCAGGGCGAGCTGCGCCGTTTCACCATCGAGCCGGAGGCGCTCGGCCTCGCCCGGGTCGAGCTCAAGACGCTCGAGGGCGGGGACGCCGAGACCAACGCCGCGGCGATCCGCGCCATGCTCGGCGGCGAAGGCGGCCCCTTGCGCGACGCGGTGCTGCTCGCGGCGGCCGCCGGCCTCGTGGTCGCCGGCAGCGCCGAGGACCTCAGGGCCGGCCTCGCCCGCTCGGCCGAGGCCATCGACAGCGGCCGGGCGCGGGCCTGTCTCGACCGGCTGGTGCGCATCACCAGCGAGGACCGGGCATGAGCGGCGTTGCCCATCAGGTCGTGTCGGTTGGCGAAGCGGACCTCCGCTTCGATCGCTGGTGCAGGCGCCATTTCCCGACCCTCGGCCACATTCAGCTCCAGAAGCTGCTCAGAACCGGGCAGTTTCGCCTCGACGGCAAGCGGGTCGAGGCTGGCACCCGCGTCCAGCCCGGCCAGACGATCCGTGTGCCGCCCATGGAGCTCGCCGCCGCTCCGGCGCGGCGCGGGCCGAGCGAAGCCGATGCGCGCTTCATCAGGAGCCTCGTCGTCCACGACGACGAGCGGCTGGTGGTGCTGGCCAAGCCCGAGGGTCTGGCCGTGCAGGGTGGCTCCAGGACCACGCGGCACATCGACGGCATGCTCGATGCCCTGGCGAGGAAGGGCGAGCGGCCGAAGCTGGTCCACCGGCTCGACCGTGACACGAGTGGCCTCCTCGTCCTCGCCCGCGGTGCCGCCGTGGCCCGCGAGCTGATGCACGCCTTCCAGCAGCATCAGGTGCGAAAGCTCTACTGGGCGATTGTCCAGGGCAACCCTGATCGCAATGAAGGACTGATCGAGCTCGGCCTGGGCAAGGCCGGCGCCAAGGGATCCGAGCGGATGACGCCGAATGCGCCGGATGCGAAGTGGGCGCAAACCGACTTTCGCGTCATTGCGCGCACCGGCAAGGTCGCCGCCTGGGTCGGCCTGATGCCACGCACTGGCCGCACCCATCAGCTCCGCGCTCACATGGCGGCGATCGGCACGCCGATCGTCGGCGATCGCAAGTACGCTCCCGTGGCGGGCAAGGAGCAGCCGGCGACGGCGCCGGAGGGGCTGATGCTGCACGCCCGCGAGATCGAGCTGCCACAAGGCAAGGGGCCGCCGCTGCGCTTCGTCGCCGAGCCGCCCCGGAGCTTCAAGAATGGCCTCGCCTGGCTCGGGCTCGATGCCGAGGCGCTGCCCTTCAGCCGGCTTCAGGACTGGCCGTCGAAGGGCTGATTGGACGGCTCCTCCGGCAGCACCAGCCCGGTGCCGGCGACGATGTCGTCGACGCTGATCTCGCCGAGCGGCCGGCTCGCCAAGCTCTGGCCGAGCAGCAAGGACAGACTGCCGATCCACTGGCCGTCCAGTCGCCGCCAGATTTGCATCAGGGGCCGCTGACTTGGGATCAATCGTAATCGTAAGCGGAGACATTTAACTGAAGATAGATAACGTGTCAGGGTCATGTCCTGACGTTTTTGATGAGGAGGTGAGGCATGGCCGGAGTTCACTGCAAGGGCTGCGGCAGCGCGGCCTTTGTGAGGAACGGGATGGTTCGTGGCCATCAGCGCTATCGGTGCCGTGATTGCGGCTGCAACTTCACCGACACGCCGAGGCGCGTAACCGGCCGATTTGGGCCGCCTTCTGCGGCGCAGCCTGATCTGCGAGGTTG
>CAYMTA010000196.1:0-2899 GCA_964393275.1 uncultured Geminicoccaceae bacterium
CCGCCCTTCGGCTACAACCTCTTCCTGATGCGGGCCATGGCGCCGCCCGAGGTGTCGCTCGCCGACATCTACCGGTCGATCGTGCCGTTCGTCGGCCTCATGCTGCTCACGCTCGTCATCGTCATGATCTTTCCCGATATCGCGCTCTGGCTGCCGACGTGGTACGCCGGACGCTGAAGGTGGACGGCCAGGAGGCTGTCCGGGAAAGGGCCATGACCCACATCGCCCCAGGGCAAGCGACGGTCCCAGGTTCGGTGAAGACAGGCGGCGGCAAAGCCCATGCCGGGGCATCGTCGAGCCGGTGTCGGGGTGGCGACGGGGCGACCCGAAGGGCGCCTCGGCCCCGGCTTTGGGCCACGTCGATCGACCCTGACGATGGCCGCGCATGGCGGCGGGCCGGCCGCCTCGCCCGAAGCCGGGCCCGGCGCGCGCGGGCCATGACCCTTTCCCGGCCAGCCTGCTGGGCGACCGGTCCACGCAACCAGGGAGACTGAAGCCATGACCAATCGACGCCAACTGCTCGGCAAGGCCGGCATCGCCACCGCGGCGGCCGTCGGCGCCGCGAGCTTTCCCGCCCCCTACGTCAAGGCGCAGGGGCCCATCCGCTGGCGGCTGCAGACCTATGCCGGCGCTGCCCTCGCCGAGCACGTCATCAAGCCCTCCATCGACCAGTTCAACAAGATCGCCAACGGCGAGATGGAGATCGAGCTCTACTTCGCCGACCAGCTCGTGCCCACGCCCGAGCTCTTCCGCGCCGTCCAGCAGGGCACCATCGATGCCGTGCAGAGCGACGACGATTCGATCGGCGCACCCGTCGACATCTCCGTCTTCGGCGGCTACTTCCCCTTCGCCTCGCGCTACTCGCTCGATATCCCGGCCCTCTTCAAATATTACGGGCTGCGGGAGATCTGGGAGGAAGCCTACGGCGAGATCGAGGGCGTCACCTGGCTCTCGGCCGGCTCCTGGGACCCCTGCAACTTCATCACCCGCGAGCCGATCAGGAGCGTCGCCGACCTCCAGGGCAAGCGCGTCTACACCTTCCCGACCGCCGGCCGATTCCTGACCCAGTTCGGCGTCATCCCGGTCACCATCCCCTACGAGGACGTGCAGGTGGCGCTGCAGACCCGCGAGCTCGACGGCGTCGCCTGGTGCGGCATCACCGAGGCCTACACCGTGGGCTGGGCCGACGTCACCAGCTACTACCTCACCAACAACATCTCCGGCGCCTGGATCGGCTCCTACTTCGTCAACACCGAGCGCTGGAACGAGCTGCCCGACCACCTCAAGGAGCTGTTCCGCGCCAGCATGGAGTCCTCTCATTACTACCGCCAATACTGGTACTGGTGGGGCGAAGCCTACTACCGCACCACCGGCGGCAAGCTCGAGCTGACCACCATTCCCGAAGCCGAATGGAACCAGATCGAGGACGCCGCCCAGACCTTCTGGGACGAGATCGCCGCCGAAAGCGACCGCAACGCCCGCGTCATCGCCATCATCAAGGACTACCGCGCCAAGATGATCGCCGCCGGCCCGCCCTACCGTTATGGCTGAGAGCGGTTGAGAAAGTGTGTGGGGAGGCACGCCTCCCCACGCCCCACGGGCCTTTTTTTGGGAAGCGTTCGGGCGCGTTCACGAGGATCGATCTGCCGCCGGAGCGCTCCGCACCACCGTCGCCCGTGAATTTCCGGAAGTGCTGACGAACCACCAGGAGCTGTCCGGAGGGACGGGCTCTCACAGTCTGACTGTGCTACATTGTAGCCCACGTTTCTACGGACGCCTTGTCGCCAGGAGCCGGGCCCATGACCGCCAACACCGTCGTGCGGGCACGCATCGACGCCAGGGCCATCGAGGCCATGCAGGCCGTCCGCAAGGGCGACACCAGGAAGGTCGGCACCCCCGAAGACCTCCTCGCCGACCTGCATGTGGATGGTTGAAACGGGAGCTGTCCGCCTTCGCCGCAAGACATCGCTTCGCGGTGCGCTGACGATCTGGGACCTGGTCGCCGTGATTCTCGTTCTCGGCACCCTGGTCCTGCTCGCGCAAGCAAGCCGTGGACTGCTGCAGCCCTTGCCCGAAGCGGGCGTGGGCGTGATCGACCTCGATCCGTCCCTCCTGCCGGAATACGCTCTCCGCACCTCCCTGCGGATGCTGGCGGCGATGGTGCTGTCGCTCGTCTTCACCTTCACTTATGCGACCTGGGCCGCCAAGAGCCGTCGTGCGGAACAGGTCCTGATCCCGCTGCTCGACATTCTTCAATCGGTGCCGATCCTGGGCTTCATCTCGGTCACCGTCGTCTTCTTCATGTCGCTGGCGCCGGGAATGGTCCTGGGCGCCGAGCTTGCCGCCATCTTCGCCGTCTTCACGAGCCAGGCGTGGAATATGGCGTTCAGCTTCTATCAGTCGTTGCGGACCGTGCCGAGGGAGCTGGTCGAGGCTTCGCGCTCCTTCCGCCTCAGCCCATGGATGCGTTTCTGGAAGCTCGAAGCTCCGTTCGCCACGCCCGCGCTGATCTGGAACATGATGATGTCCATGTCGGGAGGGTGGTTCTTCGTCGTTGCGTCGGAAGCGATCACGGTCGGGAACACGACCGTGACGCTGCCCGGTATCGGATCCTACATCGCTCTGGCGATCGAGCGACGCGATCTTGGCGCGATTGGCTGGGCGATTGCCGCCATGCTCGTCGCCATTCTGATCTACGATCAGCTGCTCTTTCGGCCTCTCGTGGCCTGGGCCGATCGCTTCCGCTTCGAGCAGGAAACCGGCGCCACCCCGCCACGCTCGTGGATTCTGACCGCGCTCCGCCGGTCCCGACTGGTGATGTGGACCCTCGCTCCGCTGGCAACCGCGATGCGCTGGACCTACGGAGCGCCGCCACAAGCGTCCAAGCCGGCATCAGTAG
>CAYMTA010000197.1:0-2570 GCA_964393275.1 uncultured Geminicoccaceae bacterium
CGAGGTTGTAGATGGCGTCGATCTCGACGTAGAGGGGGAAGGTGATGTCGTGGCGGAGCAGCTCGAAGCGGGGGTTCGTGAGCAGATGGGCGACGTTGGCCCGGCGGCCGGTGAAGTGGTTGTCGACGGCCAGGACCTCGTGGCCGGCGTCGAGCAGGCGCTCGCAGAGGTGGCTGCCGACGAAGCCGGCGCCGCCGGTGACGAGGATGCGCATGGGCGAGAGGGGGCGGCTCGGGGCGGTCATTCGGCGGCATCCAGCGCGTGCGACGGGGGGGCGGCGGCATCCAGCGCGGCCGGCGGGAGGGCCGCCCTGGCGGTGTCGATGGCGCGGGGATCGCGGCGCTCGCCCAGGAGCATCATGGCGAGGGTGCGGGCGATGATGCGGAGATCGAGGGCGAGGCTGGCGTGGCCGGCGTACCAGAGGTCGAGGGCGAGCTTCTCGTCCGTGTCGAGCTGCTGGCCGCCATTGACCTGGGCCCAGCCGGTGATGCCGGGGCGGGCGCGCGAGCGGGCCCGGCCGTGGTCGGCCATGGCGTCGAGGTCGGCGGCGACGAGCGGGCGGGGGCCGATGATCGCCATGTCGCCGATCAAGACGTTCCAGAGCTGCGGCAGCTCGTCGAGGCGGGTGCGGCGGAGCAGGCGGCCGACGACGGGGGTGCGCTCCTCGTCGGCGAGGCGGCGGCCGTCGGGGGCGAGCGGGTCCTTCATGGTGCGCAGCTTGTAGAGGCGGAACGGGCGGCGGTCGAGGCCCGGGCGGATCTGCACGAACATGACGGGGCGCTGGATGAGGAGGGCCACGGCGATGGCGGCGAGGAGCAGGAGGGGGGCCAGGAGGACCAGCACGGCGGTGGAGAGGGCGATGTCGAAGAGGCGCTTGAGCCTGGGGTAGACGGCGACCGGCGCGGCTTCGGTCAGGGGTGCCGCCAGGGGCGAGAGCGGGGCCTGGTCGCGAAAGCGCATGAGCTCCGGGAGCTGCTCGACCGGGAGGCCCAGGAGCTTGGCCCGGCTCATGATGCGGTAGACGGCGTCCCGGCCGAGCTCGTGGTGCGGGCGGGTGACGACGATGCGCTCCGGGGTCATGCCCTGGACGCGCAGCGTGGCGAGCACGGCATCGAAGTCGGCGAGGCCGCCCAGGACCGGCACGCCGGCGACGCTGCGGTGGCGGGAGACCCGGTCGCAGATGATGCCGGCGATGTCGTGGGCGCGGTCGGGCTGGTGGTGGAGCATCTGGATGAAGAGGGCGGCGCCGTCGCCCGAGCCCACCAGGAGGAGCGGCCGGCGGGCGCCGTCCCGGGTCCGGTCGCCGCCACGCCGGCACAGCTCGCCGTAGAGGATGCGGGCGCCGAGGAGCAGGAACATGGCGACGAGGAAGTGGATGGGCGGGGCCGAGCGCGGCAGGTGCTGGAGCCGGTCGACGCCGAACTGGCCGAGGTAGAAGAGGAGGATGGCGAGGAGGGCGAGCTGGGCGAGGCGGACGATCTCGGCGATGCCCATGTAGCGCCAGACGGCGCGGTAGCTGCCGAGCAGCAGGCTGGCGATGACGGCGGCGATGGCGAGCAGCGGCAGGGCCTGGAGGACCTCGGCGAGGCGGTCGCCGGTGGGCAGGCGGTTCTCGCGCAGGAGCAGGGCGAGCGGGAGCGCCAGGGTCAGCGCTGCCGTGTCGATCAGGACGACCAGCGTCTGACGGCTGATCGGGTAGCGTGAGAACAAGGCAGCCGGCAAGAATCGGACTCCAGCATGAGAAGGCCCATGATTGATTTGATCTGACCGAGAGCTGACTTTGAATCCATGGATAACAGATACGTGATGCGGCGCAACAAAGAATCGAGGTGAATGGAAATCATTGAATTCTATCTGGAGTTTCATAAAATTTCGTGGCAATTCAAAGACTTGACAAAAGCCCTGTTGCCGAGGCAGCGGGGCTCTCAATCGACGTAGTATTTCTTGTAATCACCATAGTACGAGCCCACGCCGGCATAGCCGTATTGCGCCTGGCGCCTGACGTCGACCTGGGCGAGCACGGCGCCGGCGACCCTGGCGGCGACGGCGTCGAGCTCGCGGAGCGCATTGGCGGCCTTGTCGGCCGGCGTCTCCTGCCAGCGGACCAGGAGCACGGTGGTGTCGACCAGGGCGCTCGTGGTCTTGGGGTCGGTGACCAGCAGCAAGGGCGGGCTGTCGACGACGACGTTGTCGAAGCGCTCGCGCAGGATGGCGAAGAGCTGCTTCAGGCGCTCGGAGCCGACGAGGACCGAGGGATCGGCGGTCTGGCGGCGCACCGGCAGCACGGCGAGGCCGAAATCGGTCGTGTGGATGACATCCTCGAGGGATGCGTCGCCCAGCATGTAGTCGACCAGGCAGTGCTCGACATCGAGGCCGAGCTCGCGGGCGACGGAGGGATGGTGGAGGTCGAGATCGATCAGCACCGTCTGCTGCCCGGCCTTGGCGAGCAGGGTGGCGAGGCTGGCGGCGAAGGTGGTCTTGCCCTCGCCCGGAATGGCCGAGGTGATCTGGACGACGCGCGGCGGGTCGTCGATGTTGCTCATGCGCAGATAGGTGCCGACCGAGCGGAT
>CAYMTA010000198.1:0-2550 GCA_964393275.1 uncultured Geminicoccaceae bacterium
GCTCGCAAGGGCGCACCAATGTCGACTGGCACCCCCGCGAGCCGCGTCCGCCCACGGCCACGGTGATGAACGAGGTCGACGCGGACCGCTTCTTCACGCTGCTGACGGAGCGGCTGGCGCGGCTTTGACCGTCAGCGCTCGTCGTCCACCGGGGGCGGCAAGGGCTGCTGCTGGGTGACGCAGTGGATGCCGCCGCCGCCCTGCAGCAGGACGGTGGCGTCGATCGGCACCAGCTTGCGGTCGGGGAAGGCCTGGCCGATCACCTTCTTCGCCGTGTCGTCGGCATAGTCCTCGAAGACCGGGACGATGACAGCGCCGTTGCAGACGTAGAAATTGACATAAGTGAGGGTGAGCAGGCGGCCGTCGGCGCGCTTCTTGGGCTTGGGCAGGGGCAAGAGCGTGATCTCGAGCGGGCGGCCCTGAGCGTCGGTCGCTCCCTTCAGCGTCTCGAGGTTGCGCTCGAGGTCGGCCCGGTCGGTCTCGAGGGCGGTGGCCGGGTCGAGGGTCAGGACCTTGCCCGGCGCCGTGAAGCAGGCGAGGTTGTCGATGTGGCCGCCGGTCTCGTCATCGGTCAGGCTGCCATCGAGCCAGATCACCTTGTCGACGCCGAGGAGGTCGGAGAGCTCCCGGTCGACGGCGGCGCGGTCGAGCTCCGGATTGCGCCTGGGATCGAGGATCGACCGCTCGCAGACGAGGGCGGTTCCCCCGCCGTCGACATGGACGCCGCCGCCTTCCATGACCAGCGGGGTGGTGAAGATCTCGGCACCGGTATGCTCAAGCATGCGCCGCGCCATGCGGGCATCCTCGACATGGTCGGGATAGGTCTCGCCCCAGCCGTTGAAGGTCCAGGCGACACCGCCGAGCCGGCCGTCATTGCTGACGAGGAAGGCGGGGCCGGTGTCCCTGACCCAGCTGTCGTCCTGCTGCATGGGCAGGACCGAGATGCCCTTGCCGCAATGCAGGGAGGCATCGGCGGTGAGGTCGGGCCGGGCGAGGATGGTCACCGATTCGAACCCCGCGATCGCCTGGGCGATGGCGGCATAGGCGTGCTTGGCGTCCTCCAGATGCTCGCCCCACAGGCTGGCGCGGCAGGGCCAGGCGAGCCAGGTGCGCTTGTGCGGCGCCCATTCGGCCGGCATGCGAAATCCGTTCTGGCGTGGCGTCGGCACTTCGTCCCTCCGGCCTTTTTGCGGTCCTGTCACTTTGCCCGCCGCAAGGTTGCGGTATATGGCTTGGCGACGCAATCGGGGATGATGGGGAAGGACACATATCGATGTCGAGCCAAATCGAGGAGCGTCTGCGCGAGCTCGGCCTGAGCCTGCCGGCGGCGGCGGCTCCGGCGGCCAATTACGTGCCGTGGACGCGGAGCGGCGACACGCTCTACATCGCCGGCCAGCTGCCCTTCGAGAACGGCAGGCTCGAGATCAAGGGCCAGGTCGGGGAGGCGGTCAGCCTCGAGGACGGCAAGCGGGCGGCCCGGCTCTGTGCTTTGAACATCCTGGCCCAGGCCAAGGCGGCGCTCGAGGGCGATCTCGACCGGGTGGTGCGCTGCCTCAAGCTCGGCGCCTTCGTGGCGGCGGGACCGAGCTTCGCCGATCACCCGCAGGTGGTCAACGGCGCCTCCGATCTCATGGTCGCCGCCCTCGGCGACGCCGGCAAGCACGCCCGCTTCGCGGTGGGCGTCAGCAGCCTGCCGCTGAGCTCCGCGGTCGAGATCGACGCCATTTTCGAAGTGCGCTGACGGCCGGGTCTTGGCGGCGACGATCCAAGAGGCGAGCCTGGTCGGCCCGATCAGCGGTATTCCGGCGGCCGCCTGGGACGACCTGTGCTCGGACGGCAACCCGTTCCTGCGCCATGCCTTCCTCGCCGCGCTCGAGGACTCGGGCTCGGCCGTGGCCGAGGAGGGCTGGCAGCCGCTGCATCTGACGCTGGGTCCGCCGGATCGTCCCGCCGCCGCCGCCCCGCTCTACGTCAAGGGGCATTCCTACGGCGAGTACGTCTTCGATCACGGCTGGGCCGATGCCTATGAGCGGGCCGGCGGCCGATATTATCCCAAGCTCCTGGTGGCGGTGCCGTTCACGCCGGTGCCCGGCCCGCGCCTCCTCGCACGCGACGACACGCAGAAGCTGCGGCTCGCCGCCGCCATCCGTGGGGCGACGGACAAGCTCGGACTGTCCTCGGCGCATGTCAATTTCGCGAGCGAGGCCGAGGCGACGCTGCTCGAGGAGGAGGGCTTCCTGCGGCGCCGCGGCATCCAGTTTCACTGGCACAACCGGGGCTATCGCGACTTTCAGGACTTCCTCGACACGCTGCGCTCGACCAAGCGCAAGGCGATCAGGAAGGAGCGGGCGGCGGTGGATGCCGCCGGGCTCGAGATCCGCACCCTGACCGGCGCGGAGCTGACCATCGCCGATCTCGAGGCCTTCTATCCCTTCTACGTGGCGACCGTCGACAAGCGCTGGGGCAGCGCCTATCTCACCGCCGATTTCTTCCGGCGGCTGGCCACGAGCTTCGCCGAGCGGATCGTGCTGGTCACCGTCCGCGAGCGCG
>CAYMTA010000199.1:0-2532 GCA_964393275.1 uncultured Geminicoccaceae bacterium
GTGTCGATGAACGCCGGCGGCGCCTTCGCCTGGCTGCGCCAGACGCTGGCCGGCTTCACGGCGGACGAGATCGCCTTCGACGCCATGACCGCCCGCGCCGCCGAGGTGCCGGCCGGGGCCGAAGGCCTCTTCTTCCTGCCCTATCTGCTCGGCGAGCGCTGCCCCCATCCGGACCCCGACGCGCGCGGCGCCTTCGTCGGCCTGACGCTGCGCCACGGCACCGGGCACTTGATTCGCGCCGCCATGGAGGGTGTGGTCTTCTCGATCCGCGAGATGCTGGAGCTGATGCGTCCGCTCGGCCTCGAGGCCAAAACCATTCGCACCTCGGGCGGCGGGACGTCGAGCCCGCTCTGGCGCCAGATCCAGGCCGACGCGCTCGGCTGCGAGGTGCAGACGGTGAGCGGTGCCGCCGAAGGCGGCGCCTATGGTGCCGCCCTCGTCGCCGGCGTCGGCGCCGGCATCTGGCCGGATCTCCAGGCCGCGATCCAGGCCATCACGGTCGAGACCCGAACGACGCCTGACGCGGCCACCCAGGCCCGCTACGACGCCGCCTTCGCCATCCACCGCGAGCTCTACCCGACCCTGAAGCCACGCTTCGCCGAGATCGCAGCACTGCCCGACGCCTGACCGCCAGGGGCCGCGCGGGGACAGCTCCCTTTTCAACCCTTCCTCCCTCTCGGGAAGTGACGGCCGTCAACATGCACGGTTGAAAAGGGAGGCGTTCCCGGCCTGAGTCGCCAGATCCGCGCGTTGCGGCTCGCAAAACGCCGCGGCGGTCCGGCATCGATCGCCGCTTGACATTAATACGTACGTACATATTATGAGGCCATGGCAAAAGTTTCGAACCGTGACAAGCTCCTCGAGGCCGGTCTGCGCGTCATGTTCCGCAAGGGTTATATCGGCGCCGGCGTGCGCGACATCGTGGCCGAGGCGGCCGTGCCGCAGGGCTCGTTCACGAACCATTTCCGCTCGAAGGAAGCCTTCGCCGGGGAGGTGCTCGAGCGCTACTTCGCGCACGTGCGAGGGCTGGTCGCCGCGGCCCTGGACGACCGCTCCCTTTCGGCGCGCGACCGGCTCCGGCGCTATCTCGACATCATCGGCGACCGGCTCGAGGCGGACGGCTTCGCGCGGGGCTGCCTGATCGGCGATCTCAGCCTGGAGGCCTCGCCGCTCAGCGAACGGCTCAGGGAGCGTCTGGTGGCGATCTTCGCCGAATGGCGCGCACCCTTCGCGAGCTGCATCGCCGAGGCGCAGGAAGCGGGTCAGATCGACACGTCGTTCGCCGCCGACGAGCTCGCCGACTTCCTGCTCGCATCCTGGCAGGGTGCCATCCTCCGCATGAAGGTCGAGCGCAGCGCGGCCCCCCTCGATCGCTTCAAGGCCATCGTTTTCGCCACGGTCTTCGAGGAAAGGGAGTGACCGCCTTGAGCGACCTCGTTCTGCCGCGACGAGCCGTTCTGGATTCCACCATGGCCTATCGCGAAGCCGGCCCGCCGGACGGGCCGGCAGCCCTCTTCCTCCACGGCAACCCGACCTCCTCCTTCATCTGGCGCAACATCATCCCTAGGGTCGCTCCCGTGGCGCGCTGCATCGCCACCGATCTCATCGGCTTCGGGCAATCGGGCAAGCCCGACATCGCCTATCGCTTCCAGGATCATGTCCGCTACCTCGACGCCTTCATCGAAGCTCAGGGCATTCGATCCGCCTACCTCGTGGCGCAGGACTGGGGCACGGCTCTCGCCTTCCATCTCGCGGCCCGGCGGCCGGCCTTTGTTCGCGGCCTCGCCTTCATGGAGTTCATCCGCCCCGTGACGGGCTTCGACGATTTCCATCAGGCGCCGGCGGCGCGGGAGACCTTCAAGCAGCTCAGGACGCCCGGCCTGGGCGAGACCCTGGTCCTCGAAGACAACATCTTCGTCGAGCGCGTGCTGCCGGGCTCGATCATGCGGCGGCTCACCGACGACGAGATGGCGATCTATCGGGCACCGTTCGCGACACCCGAAAGCCGCCGCCCCATCCTGGCCCTGCCGCGCGAGCTGCCGATCGCGGGCGAGCCCGCCGACGTCGCGGCCACGCTCGCGGCAGCGCACGCGGCCCTGCGCGTCTCGGCCTATCCCAAGGTGCTGCTCGTCGGCGATCCGGGCGCCCTCGTCTCACCGCCCTTCGCCGAGCGCTTCGCCGCCGGCCTCGAGAGCTGCCGCCTCGTCCATCTGGGACCGGGCGCCCACTACCTCCAGGAGGACCATCCGGACCGGATCGGCGCGGAAGTCGCCGATCTCGTCACGCGCACCGAGCGGGCCGCGGCCGACCATGCGCCCGATCGTGCAGCAGAGTAGGCACCTCTCCGGCAAGGCCGGCCGCGGCCGGCGCCGCGCCGCCCCTGTCAACGGATCTGTGGTGCCGCGAACGATCGAGGTGACGGCATGATGGCGGTCGAGATCTGGCTCGCCTTCGCCCTGGCCTCGGCCGTGCTTCTGGCCATTCCCGGCCCGACCGTGCTCCTCGTCGTCGCCTATGCGCTGGGGCAGGGGA
>CAYMTA010000200.1:0-2517 GCA_964393275.1 uncultured Geminicoccaceae bacterium
AGCCGACCGTAAACGGGTCAACTCAGAAAGCCGCGTAGGACGCCGGACGCTTACGGACGCGGGGAGGATCATCCTCCCCGCATCTTCCGGCGATTCGAGGCGCCGCACGAGGCGTTCGCGCATGTCGCCATCCGGCCAGAGCTTCGCTCAACCTGTCTCGAGTCCGAACCGCTTTACCACCGCTGGCTGGATGAGCCCGGCGTGGAAGGTGAGGAGGACGAGGAGGACGTCGAGGCTGTCGCCGGCGTGGATCGCGGCTTCGATGCGGGCATCGACGGCGGTGCCGAGCGTCGCGTCGGTGGCCTGGGCGAAGGCCTCGGGACCGATCACGCAGGCTTCCTGAACGTTGCGGACAGCTGGTTGGTGCTGTTACTCCACCTTCAGCCCCGCCTTGCGTAGACCTTCCAACACCACCGGCACCGTGTTCGTGCGCTCGACCGATTTGATCGTGAGATCGGGACTGAACTTCAGCGCTTCGGCCAAGGCAGTCTTCGCTTCCTCCGTCTTGCCTGCAAGTGCATATGCAGCCGCAAGCTCCCGATAAGAATAGCTTGTGCGGAAGCCAGAATCGATGGCTCGCTGCAACTGATCGATTGCCGCGTCGTAATTTCCCGATCCCATCTCGGCATCGGCAAGGTTCGCCCGCCACAAGCCCATTTGTGGATCGCTCGGACTGAGCTGCATCGCTCTGCGGATATCGGATTTGGCCTCGTCGAACTGACCCAGATTGATCCTTGAGTAGCCGCGCGCGTTGTACAGCGACGCATAGTTCGGATCGATGGCCAGACCCTGGTCGGCCACGCGGAGGCCATCTCCTGGCTGGCGGCTGCTATTAAAGTACATAGTCTTCGCATAATGCGCTTGCATGTTGTTAGGATCGAGAGAGATTGCCCGGTCGGCCTGAACGAGAACCTTGGCGTCGTAGTCACTGGCACCGGGTCTCCACCCATAGTAATAGTCTATGTAGTAGGTGTGGGCAGACCCCGCCAAGGCGTCGGCATTGTCGGGGTCGATCGCCAGAGCCTGATCGAACAGGGCTTGCGCCTGATGGGTGATCTTCTTGTAGTCGGCGCCCTGCTGGAAGCGCGTAGGGAACAGCGCCCGACCACGCAGCTCCAGATCGATCGCGTCCGGATTTGTTGAAGCGACGCGGCTTTTTGCCTCCGCCTTGACCAATTCATGACCGAGGCTATTGGCCAATCGCCCCACCACCTCGTCCTGCAGCTTGAACAGGTCGGCGACGTTCTCCTCGAAACGGTCGGCCCAGACATGGGCTCCGGTCGTCGCATCGATCAGCTGCGCATTGACGCGCACGCGGTTCTGGTCGCGCTGAACGGAGCCTTCCAGCACATAGCGCACGCCAAGCTCCTTGCCGATCTGCTTGACGTCCATGTTCTTCCCCTTGAAGGTGAAGGCCGTATTGCGGGCGATCACGAAGCTGCTCGGAATGCGCGACAGGTCAGTGCTCAGATTCTCGGTGATGCCGTCAGCAAAGTAATCCTGGCTGGGGTCGTTCGAGAGGTTGGTGAACGGCAGCACCACAAGCGACAGGCGAGCAGCCTCGGGCGCGGACGCATTCGTTCCCACAGACGGTTGCTCTGCGGTCGCCAAGGTCGTCGATCGGTCTCTGGACAGGAAATGCCAGGAGCCCAGTGCGGCGGCCACGAGCAGCGCCGCAATCCCGGCCGCAAGGAGCGCCCGTGCCGAGGGCTTCTTCGACCGCTGTGACGATTTGCCGGGCAATTGCTCGGTTTGCGAGGGCTTGCCAACCTGCAGGGAATAGGCCCTGACAGGTCCAGCGATGTTCTTGAGTTGGGTTGAGCCAAGGTCGGTCACGGCGACTTCGAGCCTCCCCTTCACTTGGCGATATGCATCCTCCGAAAGGCAGATTGCTCCAGGCGCCGAGATACCCTCCAGTCGCGCGGCAATGTTGACTCCGTCGCCCATCAAGTCGCCGTCTTCTTCCTGCACCACGTCACCGACGTGGATGCCGACCCGGAACTCGATGCGGCGATCCTCCGGCAGGCCGGCATTGCGCTCGATCATGCTGTTCTGGATCTCGATCGCGCAGCGAACAGCGTCCACGGCGCTGCGGAATTCGATGATCGCTCCATCGCCAGTGCGCTTGACGACACGACCGTGATGTACGGCAATTGTGGGATCGACCAGATCGCTGCGCAGGGCTCGCAACCGCGCGAGAATTCGGTCCTCGTCGGCCCCGGCAAGGCGGCTGTAGCCGACCACATCGGCAACAAGGATCGCGGCAAGCTTGCGAAGTTCCTTCATCACACGCTCCCACCTGAGGCACCAAAAAGTCTATCACGGGTCTATCGTAAAGGCATGTCGAGAGAAGGCGCATGGGGGGCAGAAGGAGGATCGCCGAGACTGCTTGGCAGTTTTCCTCGTTAGGGATGCAAGACCGACCAACTCCTCAACCATTGGACACCCGGGACACCTCCATTGGTCGTGTAACCTGACGTCTGGAAATTGGCTCCGCTGTATCGGAGCCGTGGCTGC
>CAYMTA010000201.1:0-2423 GCA_964393275.1 uncultured Geminicoccaceae bacterium
TCATCCTTGCCAGAACTGGAAGCCAACATGCTCCGTCGTTTCAGCAAGCCTCGCTTCGCCGCTTTGGCCGTGGCCGCGGTCGTGGCGCTCGGCACCGCAACCGCCATCGCCCAGGAGGCGATCGTGGTGGGCGCCAATATCGGCAACGTGCCCTGGGAGTTCCAGGACCAGTCCGGCGACTTCGTCGGCTTCGAGATCGATCTGATGGCCGAGGTCGGCAAGCGGCTCGAACGGCCGATCGAGACCGTCAACATCCCCTTCGCCGGCCTCTTCGCCGCCGTCCAGTCGGGCCGCATCGACGCCGCCACCTCGTCGATCACGATCACCGAGGAGCGGCTGAAGAGCGTCTCCTTCGCCCAGCCCTACTACGACAGCGACCAGTCGTTGACCGTGCGCGCCGACAGCGGCATCGAGGGCCTCGACGACCTCTCCGGCAAGGTGATCGGCGTCGACACCGGCTCGACCGGCGATATGTGGACGACCGGCCACGCGGAGTCCCTGGGTCTCGCCGAGATCAGGCGCTACGAGGGGCTCAACCCGGCCATGCTCGACCTCGAGGCGGGCCGGCTCGACGGCTACATCTCCGATATCCCGGCCCTGCTCTACTACGTCCGGGACAAGCCGCAGTTCGCGGTGGTCGAGCGGATTCCGACGGGCGAGCGCTACTCGGTCATGTTCGCCAAGGACGCGCCGCTCGCCAGCGAGGTCAACGACGTCATCACCGCCATGAAGGAGGACGGCACGCTCGCCGCCCTGCACGAGAAGTGGTTCGGCAAGGCGCCGGACGCCGGCACCAGCACGGTCGAGGTGCTGCCGATGCCGTAGGGCGCCGAGCACCGCGCCAGGGGGCGCGGCCCGCAAGGTCGCGCTCCCCTTTCCGTCCCGCGCCTCGCCCCTGCCGCCGGTGACCTGAGCCCTTGGACATCTTCCAGACGTTCTTCAACCTCCGGGTCTTCCAGCAGGCGCTGCCGCTCCTGCTCACCGGGCTCTGGGTGACCCTGCTCCTGGGTGCCACGAGCATCGTGCTCGGCATGGTGGGCGGGCTGGTCCTCGCCCTCGTGCGGCTCTACGCGCGCTCGCCGCTGCGCCAGCTCGCGATCGTCTATATCGACGTGTTTCGCGCCATCCCGCTCCTGGTGCTGCTGGTCATCGTCTATTACGCGCTGCCCTTCGTCGGCATCCGGCTCTCGCCCTTCCTCTCGGCGGTGACCGCCCTCTCGCTGGTCTCGAGCGCGTATTCGGCCGAGATCTTCCGGGCCGGGATCGAGGCGGTGCCGCAGGGCCAGTTCGAGGCGGCGCGCTCGCTCGGCCTCCTGCCCTGGCCCACCATGTGGAAGGTGATCCTGCCGCAGGCGGTGCGCATCGTCATCCCGCCCTTGACCTCGAACTCGATCAACGTGCTCAAGGACACCGCGCTCGCCTCGGTCGTCGCCATGCCCGACCTCCTCAAGCAGGCGACCCAGGCGCAGGCGCTCGCCGCCAACCCGACACCGCTGATCGCGGCGGCGGGCATCTACCTCCTCATCCTCCTGCCGCTGGTGCGGCTGGTGGCACTGCTCGAGCAGCGCTTCGCCAGCCAGAAGCGCTGAGCCGGCCCAACCCGAAAGACGCCGCCATGCCGCTCGATCTCGACCTCGTCCGTGCCCGCTTCCCGGCCCTGCGCGACGGCGTCGCCTATTTCGACAATGCCGGCGGCTCGCTGGTCCTGGCCACCGTCGCCGAGCGGGTCGCCGACTACCTCCTCACCAGCAGCGTGCAGACCGGCGCCACCTATGCTGCGTCGGAGCTGGCCGCCGCCCGGCTGCTCGAGGCGCGCACCAAGATCGCCCGGCTGATCAACGCCGCCCGGCCGGAGGAGATCGTGCTCAACGCCACGACCACGATCAACCTGCGCTTCCTCGCGACCGCCATGGCGAGCTCCCTGGCGCCGGGCGACGAGATCGTGGTGACCGGCTTCGACCACGAATCGAACATCGGGCCCTGGCGCGGCCTCGCCGAGCGCGGCGTCGTGATCCGCGTCTGGGAGCTGGACCCCGAGACCCTGGAGCCCGATCTCGACACGCTCGACCGGCTGATGACCGACCGCACCCGGCTGGTCGCCGTGACCCACGCCTCGAACATCATGGGCGGCATCCTGCCGATCCGCGCCATCGCCGACCTCGTCCATGCGCGCGGTGCCCGGATCTGCGTCGACGGGGTGGCCTACGCCCCGCATCGGGCGGTCGATGTGCGCGCGCTCGACGTCGATTACTATGCGTTCAGCTTCTACAAGACCTACGGCCCGCATCTGGCCATGCTCTACGGCAAGCATGCGGCGCTGCTCGAGCTCGATGGGCTCTATCACTACTTCTATGGCAAGGAGAAGGTCCCGGCCAAGCTCGAGCCCGGCAATCCCAGCTACGAGCTGGCCTGGGGCACCACCG
>CAYMTA010000202.1:0-2270 GCA_964393275.1 uncultured Geminicoccaceae bacterium
CAACCACACCGCCACTCTGGCACAAAGATGCCGTCGAGGGGCGTCCACCCCATCAGCTCCCCTTTTTAACCATTCGCTCTTTCGCTGGAGCCCGCCTGCGTCGGCGCGCATGGTAAAAAGGTAGCTGTCCCCGATGCCCCACGCAGCGGGAAGTGGTGGCCCGCTTCGGCCTGGAGGCCGGCGGAGCAAAGCTCTGGCCGGATGCAAACATGCGTGAACGCCCCGTGCGGCGTATCGAGGCGCAGGAAGATGCGGGGAGGATGATCCTCCCCGCGCCCCACCAAAATTGGAGGGGGCGTGGGGGAAATCATTTCCCCCACTGGCTGCCCCTCGGGCGAGCGGAGCTTTCCTGTCACGCGAGGGACGGCTAGCTTCCGCCGGCATTGCGGACATGGGGGATTGGCCATGGCGGCAGAGAAAAAGGACGATCCGCTCGCCCGGCAGCGGCTTGACGGCAGGGTCGCCTGCGTCACCGGCGGGGCCTCGGGCATCGGCGCCGCCACGGCGCGGCTGATGGCGGCGGCCGGGGCCCGGGTCGTGATCCTCGACCGGGACGGCGAGGCGGCCAGGGCGGCGGCCGGGGCGATCGGCGGCGGCTGCGAGGCGGAGCGGCTCGATGTCGGCAGCGAGGCCGAGATCGACCGGGTCCTGGCCCGGATCGCCGACCGGCACGGGCGGATCGACGTGATGGTCGCCAATGCCGGGATCAACATCCGCCGGAACGCGGTCGAGTGCACGCTCGCCGACTGGAACGCCGTCCTCCAGGTCAACCTGACCGGCGTCTTCCTCACCTCGCGGGCGGCCGCCCGGCACATGCCCGAGCGGGGCGGGGCCGTGGTCGTCACCGCCTCGATCATGAGCTTCTCGGGCGGCGGGCTCTATCCCAACATCTCCTACGCCACGACCAAGGGGGCCCTGGTCAACCTGGTGCGCGGCCTCGCGGTCGAATGGGCGCCGCGCAACATCCGGGTCAACGCCGTGGCCCCGACCTGGACCAGGACATCCTTCATCAAGCCTCTGACCGACGACGCCGATCTCACCACCCGCCTCGAGACGCTGACCCCCCTGGGCAGGCTGGCCGAGCCGCTCGAGGTGGCGCACGCCATGCTCTTCCTCGCCAGCGACGCCGCCTCCATGGTGACCGGCCACACGCTCGCGGTGGACGGCGGCTTCCTCGCCCAGTAGCCGGGGAGACCGGGGGCCGCGCTGCTCGACCGGGCCCATCCCTGCCAGCCCGCCCCGGGCGCCGGCACGAAGGGTCGAGAGGGACGCCCTCCCACAGGGCAGCATGGTGCATGCGAGGCAAACCCGCCGGCGAACGATCCTTACAGATAATATTCCTATTACAGGCCGAACGCCGAAGCAAGGCCGGCTTCGGTTCGTTCGGCAATTTCGGGCCTCGGGTTCGCTCGTCCGGCGGGAGATGCCCGCCGGGTGGCAGAAACCTCCGTCGAGTCAGGAAGTTGAGCGAGGTCGGGTTCGATCGCCGGGGACCGGGTTCGTTCGTCGAATCCCCGGGTTCGATCGTCCTTTCGGTGGGTTCGCTCGTCGAATCGGTGGGTTCGTTCGTCGAAAATCGATGCATCGGATGCATCAACCCGGGGATTTGTTGCATCCGATGCAACAACCCGAGAGGTGATTGGTGCATCCGATGCAACATTGGTCATAACAATGGTGCGCCATACGCAACAACCCAAGGCGGCTGTTGCATCGGGCGCAACAGCGGTGGCCGGCGCTCGAGGCTGCCGCGGGCCTCGGAGCCGGTCCGTCTCCCGACTTCCTCGTGTCCCGACTTCTCCGAGAAAGCCTCTTTTGTGCGATTTGCCACATACGCCGCCCGCGCTCGGGTCCAGCCTCGATCCCGAGCCGGACGACAAGGCGCAAGGGACAGGGAAGGCAATCGGCCGTGGTGCAAATCGACGAAGTTCGTGAACGGTGTCCCCGGGCCGCGTGCCGCGGCTGATGGTGACACCGAGGCCGCGACCGTGGCGTCGAGACAGGCAGGACGGCGCGAGCAGGTCATGCGCGACATGAACGTCTCGACAGGTGCGAGATGCCAAGCGGTGCTCGAGATGATCGGATGTCGATCGCGCCGAACCAGCCACGTCGTCTCGCGCAGCCGCCGAGCCGGCTGAAGCCTGCCCGTGCCGCCGGGTGGCCTGGATTGACGGGTCACCCTCGACGCGAACGCCACGCGTAACGCCGACATGCACGGCCACGACCGGTTGGGGAGAGGGCGTGGTGCTCCCTCCCTTCGACACTTTCCGGAA
>CAYMTA010000203.1:0-2212 GCA_964393275.1 uncultured Geminicoccaceae bacterium
GTGCCCTCCGCGACCAGCTTGTAGACGAAGACCGGCTTGGTCTGGCCGATGCGGTGGGCCCGGTCCATGGCCTGGGATTCGACCGCCGGATTCCACCAGGGATCGTAGATGATGACGGTGTCGGCCGAGGTGAGGTTGAGCCCGGTGCCGCCGGCCTTGAGGCTGATCAGGAAGAGCCGCGTCTCGCCGCTCTCGAAGCGGTCGATCTCGCCCTGGCGATCGCGGGTGCGGCCGGTAAGCAGCGAGCGGTCGATGCCGCGGGCATCGAGGTCGCCCTCGATCAGCTTGAGCATCTCGACGAACTGCGAGAACAGCAGCACCCGGCGGCCCTCGGCCAGGAGCGTCTCGAGGAGCTCCAGGAGACGCTCGCGCTTGACCGAGCCTGCGACCCGGCGGGCGGCATCGATCTTGACCAGCGCCGAGTCGCAGCAGACCTGGCGGAGCTTCAATAGTGCATCGAGAATGGCGATGTGGCTGCGCTGGAGGCCCATCCGCTCGACCGAGCTTCGCACCTTGGCGTCCATCATGAGGCGCACGGTCTCGTAGAGGTCCCGCTGGGCACCCTCGAGATCGACCCATTCGACGATCTCCGTCTTCGGCGGCAGCTCGCTCGCCACCGCCTCCTTGGTCCGGCGCAGCATGAACGGGCGGATGCGGGCGGTGAGGCGGGCGCTGGCGAAGGCGTCCCGATTCTTCTCGATCGGTGCTCGAAAGCTCGAGCGAAACCGCTTCAGGTCGCCGAGCAGGCCCGGGGCGATGATGTGGAAGAGCGACCAGAGCTCGTCGAGATTGTTCTCGAGCGGTGTGCCGGTCAGGGCGAGGCGCTGGTCCGCCTCGATCCGGCCGATGATCCGGGCCGTCGCCGAGCGCGGATTCTTGACCGCCTGCGCCTCGTCGAGGATCAGCATCGACCAGCGGCGGCCGAGGAGCAGCGCCTCGTCGCGCCGGGTGAGCGCGTAGGTGGTGAGCACCAGATCGGCCCCGTCCAGATCGGCCGCGCGCATGCTCCGATCGCCGCCGTGCCACAAGACCAGCCGCAACTCCGGCGCGAAGCGCGCCGCCTCCCGCCTCCAGTTGCCCATCAGGCTGGTTGGCGCCACCAGCAGGCAGGGCTGCGCCAGTCTTCCCTGCGCCTTCTCGATCGCCAGGTGCGCCAGCGCCTGCACGGTCTTGCCGAGACCCATGTCGTCGGCGAGGATGCCGCCGAATCCGGCCTGACGCAGCGCCTGCAGCCACGCCAGCCCGGCGCGCTGGTAGGGGCGCAGCTCGGCCCCGAAGCCCGCCGGCGGATCGATCTCCGGGGCGGCGCGCAGGCTCGCGATCGCCGCGCGCAGCGCATCGAGGCGCTCGCGGCCCTGCCAGGCGAGGACCACCTCGTCGGCGAGCTGGTCGAGGTCGCTGACATGCACGCGGACCACGGGGTCGGTCGCCGGCTCGCGCGCCAGGAGGGCGAACAGCGCCTTGACCGGCAAGAGCAGGCGCTCGCCGGCGAGCGGCAGGAGGCGGCCGTCGGCGAGGCGCGGATAGAGCACCATGTCGGTGAAGATCGCCTCGAGCGTCTCGTCGTCCGGTGGTCCGCCGTCGGTGCTGCGCGGCAGTCGGGCGATCAGCCCGCTCAGGAACGGCAGGAGATCGAAGCGCTCGCCGCCGATATCGATGCCGAGCCTGAGGTCGAACCAGCCCCAGCCCTCACCCTCGGCGATCTCCGCCTGCCATTCGACCGGCTCGGCCACCAGCCGGAAGGGCCAGCTCTCGTCCTCCTTGATGCGCCAGCCCTCAGCCTCGAGCCTCGGCAGCTCGTCCTTGACGATGGCGAGATAGGCGCTCTGGTCGAGCACGGACTCTTCGAGCAGCTCCACCGCCGCCACGTCGTCGAATGCGGGAACGCGTGCCTCGTCGTGCTCGGCGGTCGTCGCCTTCACGGGCGAGCGGCGGTCGCCCAGCCGCAGGAGGCCGAGGCGATCCAGCCGGCTCTGCGCCCGTGCCTCGGCCTTGGCGTCGCGTGGCGTGACGACGATGCGCTGGCCCTCGAGCCGCTCCGGCTCGCCCTTGCTCGACGGCTCGACGATCACCCCACCATAGTCGAAAGCCAGCCGAAAGACCGGCAGATCGACCGCGATCGTCGGGCGCGCATACCAGTGATAGTGCCGGCGTCCGGGCACCTCGAGCTTCAGGGCGACACAGCCCAGACGCAGCACCGGCACCGGCGGCA
>CAYMTA010000204.1:0-2207 GCA_964393275.1 uncultured Geminicoccaceae bacterium
TAGAGCATGAGGCGCAGCCGATCATCGCCGAGCGCGTCGACGAGATCGCCGTAGAACCGCAACAGACCCTCCGGGCTCGCGGCACCGCGAAAGAAGAAGGGTGGCATCACCAGCAGCCGCGTCACCCCGGCTGCGGCAGCGTGCAGGCAGAGCTCGCGCACGTCGCCCGGTGCTGCCGACATGGCGGCGACCACCAGCCGCTCGGGTGCTATGCCGGCCTCGAGCACCCGCTCCAGCCCGAGGCGGCGCTCGGCGACCGTGAAGGCCGGACCCTCGCCGGTCGTGCCGAAGAGCGCCACCGCGTCGCAGCCGCGCGCCAGCAGGTCCTGGAGATGGGCCAGATGCAGGTCGCCGAGGCAGCTTCCGTCGGGTGCTGTGGGCGTGGCGGCGGCAACAATGAGCTCGGGTGCGTATCCGGCGGGCATGGACGACGGGCGGCCTCCCCGGCCGGCGGCTGAATGGCGACAATCCCTGCTTGACCAGCCCGATCGCCATTGTCAATGATCGGCGCCAACCAGAATCCGGCGTCGTTCATCGGCATCGCCGGGCAGGGTCAGGGGGACCAGAAATGAGCACGCAGAAACTCTCCGCGACCGTTCTCGGCCGGCGCCGGGCGCTGGCCCTGAGTGCCGCCACGGTGGCCGCACCCTTCGTCCTGCGCCGGGCCCGGGCCGCGGATGCGAAGCTGATCCGCATCAGCACGCCGGGCAGCGCCGAGGAGACGCTCTCGAAGTCGCTCTTCGTCTTCAAGGAAGAGCTCGAGAAGGAGGCGCCCGGCGCCTTCGACGTCGAGCTGCACTTCAACGCCACGCTCTTCGGCCAGGGCATGGAGATCCCGGCGATGCAGCGCGGCAACCTCGAGGTCGGGCTGATCTCGCCGCAGGACGTGGCCGAGCAGATCCCGGAATACTCCATCTTCACCGCCGGCTACCTGATCCGCGACCGCGATCATCTCGAGCGCGTCTTCAAGGGCGAGGTCGGCCAGGAGGTGTTCGCCAGGATCGCCAGCGACCTGGACGTGCAGTGCCTCGGCACGCAGTATCACGGCCAGCGCCACATCGTGCTGCGCGAGCCCAAGGTGGTCATGACGCCGGCCGATCTCGCCGGCATGAAGCTGCGCGTGCCGGGCTCGGAGAGCTGGCGCTTCCTCGGCGAGGCGCTCGGCGCCAACGCCACGCCGATCGCCTTCGACGAGGTGTACCTGGCGCTCAAGACCGGCACCGTGGATGCCGTGGAGCAGCCGCTCTCCGACATGATCTCGGCCAAGTTCTACGAGGTGACCAAGCAGCTCGTGCTGACCGGCCACCTCGTCTCGACCATCTACTTCGCTTTCTCCAAGCCCTTCATCGACAGCCTGAGCGACGCAGAGCGCGAGCAGGTTCAGGCGGCGGTCGATGCGGCGGTCGTCTGGAACAACGACGCGGTGACCGAGATCGAGCGGGGTGCCGTCGGCTATCTCGTGGATCAGGGCATGACCGCGAGCACCCCCGATCTCGAAGCCTTCCGCACCCACGTCCTCGACGCCTACCTGAACTCCGACTTCTCGGCCAACTGGCCGGCCGGTATGCTCGACAAGATCAACGCGGCCTGAGCCGCGCCGTACCGGCCGGTGCTGCACCGTCTCCGCTTTTTCTGCGAGATCGTCAGCGCCGGCCTCTTCGCCGTCCTCTTCGGCGCCTTCGGCATCCAGATCTTCACCCGCTACGTGCTCAACGATCCGGTGATTTGGGCGCAGGAGCTCTGCTCCCTGGCCTATCTTTGGGTCGTCTGCTTCGCCGGCGCCACCATCGTCATGGAGCGCGAGCACATCGCCTTCGACCTCCTCTACCAGGCCGCACCGCCGCCGCTCCGCCGCGTCCTCGCCATGCTCTGCACCGGCTTCCTGGTCGTCCTCTTCATGCTCGGCCTGCCCGGCACCGTCGACTACGTGCGCTTCATGGGACGGATGAAGACCCTCGACATGCGCATCCCGTTCGATTGGGTCTTCTCGGTCTTCGTCTTCTTCCTCGTCGTCACCGTCATCCTCGGCCTTGTCAGGCTCTGGCGGCTGGCCCGCGCCGACTACGAACGCGAGCTCTGAATGAGCCTCGCGGCGGTCCTCATGTTCGTCGCCTTCTTCGCGGGTGCGGCCATCGGCGTGCCGATCGGCCATGCCATGATCGCCACGGGCTTCCTCTATCTCTGGGTCCATGGCGGCGACATGGGCC
>CAYMTA010000205.1:0-2107 GCA_964393275.1 uncultured Geminicoccaceae bacterium
GTGGCGGAGCCGCCGGACGAGCTGCCGGAGCGCAGCTTCAGCGCGGCCGAGATCGGTGCCATCGCCCATCTCTACCGGGGCGAGGTCTATCGCAGCACGATCTGGCGCACCCGGCTCGACAACACCACCAACTGGTCGGTGGTGACCCTCGGCATCGCCCTCTCGATCACCTTCTCCTCGACCGATGCCTCGCCTTTGCCGCTCGTCCTGGTCGGCATCCTGATCTCCCTCTTCCTCGTGCTGGAGGCCCGCCGCTACCGCTACTTCAACGTCTGGCGGGCGCGCTGCCGCTGGATGGAGACGCATTTCTTCGCGCCCCTGCTCGAGGACGGCGACCTCAGGACCGAGGAAGGCTGGCAGCAGACCCTCTCGCGCGACTACCTCGCGCCCCGCTACCATATCGGCTTCATGCGCGCCCTGGGCCGCCGGCTGCGGCGCAACTATGTCTGGATCCTGCTGATCCAGACCATCGCCTATCTGAGCAAGGTCACCATCCACCCGACCGCCGCGAGCAGCTTCGCCGAGCTGCTCGACCGCGCCGCCATCGGCCCCGTGCCGGGCGCCGTCGTCCTCGCCGCCGGCATCCTCTACAACATCGTCTGGATCAGCATCGCCGTCGTGACCTTCCGCCTCGACCAGGCCGCCCACGGCGCCGGGCGCAACAGCTCCGCCATGGGCTGATCACGAACGCTTATGGCCGCAGCCCATCCCCGCCGGCGGGCGGCCGGCCCGGGGCCCGATCCGCTCGGGTTGTTGCATCCCGCGCAACATCCGGCCTCGGGTTGATGCAGCCGATGCAACAGGCGCCCTCGGGTTGGTGCGCCGGATGCAACAATTTCCCCGGGATGATGCATCCGATGCACCATAAGCATCGGTGATGTTGCATCCGACGCATCAATTCGGGCGAAACGAACCCAAGAAACGGCGAACGAACCCGGGATTTCGACGAGCGAACCCGGGCGAAAGCGAACGAACCCGAGCCGCCGGGCCCAGCGCGCCCGCCGCCCCTGCCGCGGGTCCCGGGTTCGCTCCAGGGAAGGGCCGGCTTTGCCGAACGAACCGGGCACGGGCTGGACAGGGCGCCGGTCATAGGCTATAAGTCCTAGAAGCAGGGCCGCGCGGCTCCATCAGCGGGCGATCATGCGCTCCGGCAGCCAGGTGACGATGCCGGGCGCCGGGGTGATCGGCACGAGCAGCAGCAGGAGGAGGAAGAAGGGGATCGTCGCGGCGGTGACCCGCCAGATGTCACGGCCGGTCAGCGACTGCGGGACGAAGAGGTTGAAGCCCACGGGCGGGGTGATCCGGGCGGTCTCGAGCGGGCGCCGGCTTCGTCGGGTTCCCCATGTCGCCTGTCGCGGTCTCGACGTCCATCGGGCCCCGGCCCGTCAATTCCGGGGCTCGTAGTCGGCCAGCTGCGCTGCCTCGATGTAGTCGTGCGCCAGATCGGCCTCGATCGCGGCCGGGTCGCGCTCCGCAGGCTCGCCGTGGCCGCCGCCGCCGGGCATGCCGAGCACGAGACGCCGGCCGGCCGGGACGCTATGGCGGCCCTTGGGGGCGAGCTTCGTGCCGTCGTCGAGGCCGACCGAGCCGGCGCGGCCGGGCCTGCCGCCCTGGCGGCCGCGGGCCGGGTGGCTGGTGCGGTCGAACATGGCGTTGAAGGCGATCTGGTAGCCTTCCGCCGCGGCGATCTCGATGGTCTGCCCGAGGCCGCCCCGGTGGCGGCCGGCCCCGCCCGAGCCGTCGCGCAGCTCCTTGCGCCAGATGACGAGCGGGCCGACCTGCTCGGTCGCCTCGGCCGGCATGGTCATGACGCCGGAAGGGAAGGCCGTGGCGTTGAGGCCGTCCAGGGTCGGCCGGGCCCCGGTGCCGCCGCTGTTGAAGAGCAGCATCTCCGCCGGCCGGCCGGTCCTGTTCGCGGGCAGCGGGCTGACCGAGAGCTGGATGTTCCAGAGCGCCGCCGACCCCTCGGCCGGCACCCGATCGGGGAGTGCTTCGGCGAGCGCCCCCATGACGAGGTCGGGGACGAAATGGCCCAGCACATGGCGGACCGAGACCGGGGCCGGCGGCTCGGCATTGAGGATGCAGCCGGCGGGGGCGGTGATCTCGA
>CAYMTA010000206.1:0-2081 GCA_964393275.1 uncultured Geminicoccaceae bacterium
AGCTCGGCGCCGGCGAGGCGGGCCGCGGTCTGCGGCTTGATCGAGAGCGGGTTGACCTGCGTGCCGTTCTGCAGGACCTCGTAATGCAGATGGGGGCCGGTGGAGCGGCCAGTCGTGCCGACATAGCCGATCACCTGGCCCTGGCGAACCCGCGTGCCGCTTTCCATGCCCTTGGCGATGCGGCCGAGATGGGCGTAGGCGGTGCTGTACTCGCCATTGTGGCGGATCTGTATGTAGTTGCCATAGGAGCCGTTGCGGCCGGCCTTGGTGAGGACACCGTCGCCGGCGGCGTAGATGGGTGTGCCCCTCGGAGCGGCGAAGTCGACGCCGCGATGCATCTTGTTGTAGCCGAGGATCGGGTGCTTGCGCTTGCCGAAGCTGGAGGAGATTCGCGCCCCGTCAATCGGCGTGCGCATCAGCCATTTGCGCAAGGAGCGGCCATCGGCGTCGTAATAGCCGACCGAGCCGTCGCTGTGGGTGAAGCGATAGGCTTCCATCTTCTTGCCGCGCAGGGACAGGCTGGCGAACAGCACGTCGCCGCCCCTGGTCTCGCCATCCGGGCTGCTGACCGTCTCGTAGACCAGCTCGAAGGCGTCGCCCGGCTGGACGTCGCGCTCGAAATCGACGTCCCAGCTGAAGATGTTGGCGAGCGAGACGAGCGCCTCGTCGGGCACGTCCTGCTGGCGCGCCGTCTGGTAGAGGCTGGTCTGGACGACCGCGCGGGCGGCGTGCACGCTCTCGATCAGCTCGCGGTCGACGGTGCGGGCGGCGAAGCTGCCGTCGGCATCACGCTCGATCCGCAGGTCGTTGGCGAAGTCGAGATTGAGGGAGAGGGCGGCGAGCCGCGGGGCGGCGAGCTCGCCGGCGGCCCGCTCGACCTCGACCGCCATGGCCTGGCCCACCTTGAGGCGGCGGGGATCGTAGACGGTGCTCAGCGTGCCGACGACCTCGTGCGCCTCGGCGCGATCGATGCCCGAGCGCATGAGGATATTGAGGAGCGTGTCGCCGCGCTGCACGACGAGATGCTCGGCTTCGACCGTGGCATCCACCGTCGGATCGGCGACCAGGGCCGAGGCGGCCGGCGCCGCTGCCGGGACGGTGGTGGTGATGTCGGCGGCGCTCGCCGACCTGCCGGTGGAGGCCGGTCCGACCGATGCGGGCGCGCCCAAATCGAGCTCTGCCGCCACCAGGCGCGTGGCGGTCGGCGCGGTTGCGGCCAGCTCGGTCGGCAGCGCGGCGGTGCCGTGGCGGCCCGGTGCCAGCGGCAGAACGACGGCGGCGAGATCGGGTGTTCGGATGGCGGCGGATGTCCAGGCCGCGACCTCACCCTGCGTCGGGCCGGTCGCCGGATCGGCGGCCGGGTCACGCCAGGCCTGATCGAAGGCGGCGGCCACCGAGACGCCGCCCATGAAGGTGCCGAGCGCCAGGGTGACAATGAGACGGCCGAGGGAATCGCCGGAGCGTCCACCGCCCGCCTCGCGGCGGTCGGCCAGCCGGCCGGGGTCGGAGCTCGGGGTCGGGTGTCCGCTGGGCCGGGAACTGGACGCTCGGATCAATACGGCTCTCTGTCGTTACAGTCGCATGCCGAACGAGCGGCGTGCAACGGTTGCTGTCGCACGATAGGCCACACAGGCAGGTCGACTTGTGTGGCCGAGGCGACGAAATTTGCCGATCCGACGGCAGCACGCTTTCGATCCCGGGCAGGTTTTCCCGATCGCATCGAAACCGGCCAGCCGGACGGAGCCGACGGCTTGCTCTCTCACTTCTGACTATGCTGTGGCACGGCTGCCGCTGTCAATTCTTTCAGGGTGTCGCAGGCGCTCGATAGCAGTACCGGCGGGTGTTCACCGGCGCTTTGGCGGATCGGGACCGTGGACGTAAGCGTGGCGCTCGGGAGGAATGTCAGGCGGCTGAGAATTTCGCGAATAAGGGCTTGCGGTCGGGGAGGACCGGGGCTATATCCCTGTTTGTCGCGGCGAGGCCGTCGTCGGGAAACCCTGGCGTTTCGGCTGATCGCTGCTGACACATGTTCTTTTGACAAGTTGGTATTGATGGAGGGGGGATGTGCAGGCGGCGTTTGT
>CAYMTA010000207.1:0-2063 GCA_964393275.1 uncultured Geminicoccaceae bacterium
TCACCGGCATCACCGGCCAGGACGGCGCCTGGCTCGCCGAGCTCCTGCTCGCCAAGGGCTACACCGTCCACGGCCTCAAGCGCCGCTCCTCCTCCTTCAACACCGCCCGCATCGACCACCTCTACCAGGACCCGCACGAGCAGGGCCGCCGCCTCGTCCTCCACTACGGCGACCTCACCGACGCCACCAACCTGATCCGCGTCGTCCAGGAGGTCCGCCCCGACGAGATCTACAACCTCGCCGCCCAGAGCCACGTCAAGGTCAGCTTCGAAACCCCGGAATACACCGCCAACGCCGACGGCATCGGCACGCTCCGCCTGCTCGAGGCCATCCGCATCCTCAAGCTCGAGAAGACCACCCGCTTCTACCAGGCCTCCACCTCCGAGCTCTACGGCGCCGCCCCCGCCCCCCAGGACGAAAAAACCCCCTTCCTCCCCCAGAGCCCCTACGCCACCGCCAAGCTCTACGCCTACTGGATCACCAAAAACTACCGCGACGCCTACGGACTCCACAGCAGCAACGGCATCCTCTTCAACCACGAAAGCCCGCTCCGCGGCGAAACCTTCGTCACCCGCAAGATCACCCGCGCCGTCGCCGCCATCGAGCTCGGCCTCCAGGACACCTTGTGGATCGGCAACCTCGACGCCCGCCGCGACTGGGGCCACGCCCGCGACTACGCCGAAGGCATGTGGCGCATCGTCCAGCACGACACCCCCGACGACTGGGTCCTCGCCACCGGCGAAGCCCACACCGTCCGCGCCTTCATCGAGGCCGCCTTCGCCGAGGTCGGCAAGACCATCACATGGCAAGGCCAGGGCACCACCGAAACCGGCATCGACCAGGCCACCAGAAAAACCCTGGTAGCCGTCGACCCCCGCTACTTCCGCCCCCTCGAGGTCCACCACCTCCAGGGCAACCCGAAAAAAGCCAGGGACCACCTCGGCTGGCAAGCCACCACCCGCTTCAAGGACCTCGTCAAGGAAATGGTCCAGGCCGACCTCGCCAACCTCTGCCGCGAACGGGCGTCGGGTCGGGTCATCTACGAGGCCGCGGAATGAGGGCTCAAGTAGTGCGAAGCACGATAGCCCGCCAGGAAGCCCTGCAGGCTCAAGTAGTGCGAAGCACGATAGCCCGCCAGGAAGCCCGACCGGCTCAAGTAGCGCCTCTGGCTCAAGCAGCGCAGCGCGCGGTAGCCCCCAAAACTGTCGCGATAGCCCCCATGGCAAGCCACGAGATTGCCGGCTGCGCCGGCATCAAGGGTTTTCTTTTTCTTTTGGAACTTTCGGTCTCGGACTGCACCGACTGCTTGTGCTCTCACGATGAAGGTCGGAGGCAGGCAGCATGACTTCCTTGGCAACCAACCTGGGCGAAGCCCGCCCCTCCACCCCACCCAGCAGCCTGCTGCTGGGTGAAGCGGAGCGTTGGTATGTGGTTAGAGCTATCCCCCGCAAGGAAACGACCGCCCTCGTCAACCTCCACCGCCAGGGCTTCCGCACCTTCCTCCCCCGCCTGACCAAAACCGTCCGCCACGCCCGCCAGTCCAGGACCGTCAAGGCCCCCCTCTTCCCGGGCTACCTCTTCACCCCCCTCGACATGACCCGCGACCAGTGGCGCCGCATCAACGGCAGCTTCGGCGTCCTCACCCTCATCATGGCCGGCGAGCAGCCAGAGCCCGTGCCGCACGGCGTGGTCGAGGCCCTGATCGCCCTGGCCCGGGACGGCGATACCGTCGACTGGGGCCGAAGGCTCACGCCCGGCGGCACCGTCCGCATCCTCACCGGCCCCTTCGCCGACCAGCTCGGCACCCTCGAGACCCTCGACGACCACGGCCGCGCCCGTGTCCTCCTGGAGATCATGGGCGCCGCCCGCACCGTCACCCTGGAGGGCCGGTCGCTCTTTGCCGCATAGCCCAAAGCCCATCGCTGTCCTATGGACACCAATGGGACCCGCCGTCAGCGCCTGTGGCGCTGACATGAGCAACGCCGGCGAGTAGCGCCGGCACGAGAGTAGGCGCCGTGTGAGTGTCACGCGGGGCTGACAGAGCGTCCTCGGCCAACGGCCTC
>CAYMTA010000208.1:0-2054 GCA_964393275.1 uncultured Geminicoccaceae bacterium
CACCTATCGCGGCATCGTCCATGGGGTGGCCGCCTGAGGGTTGTGGAGAGGTAGTAGATATGAATTCGATTCCCTGATCTATGCCACCAATATTACTTATATAGACTGCCACCAGCGAGTTCCAGAAGTTTCCGTTGTTATCAGATTGCCAGAAACGCAGATGAAGAGTTGTGTCAGGACAGCCAGGAGCATCGGGAGCGTTATCACTGAAACGGGACGAGCCCCCCTACCGCACCGCCTTGCTGCGCCAGAGGATGGGGGGGGCGGCGAGGATGGGATGGCGGCGTTGCCAGTCGGTCAGCGGCACGGGCTGGCCGGAGTGGCGCTCGATCTTCCAGGCGAGGTAGTCGGCGCCGCCGCTGAAGGTGAAGGCGGCCTTGAGCAGGCGGACGACCGAGAGCGCCTTGCCGATGCGTCTCGTGCGCGACCAGGAGCGGGGCTCGGGCTTGACGTCCTCGGCGATCAGGGCCCGGGTCAGGCGATCGTAGCGGGCGGCGAAGCTCTGGTAGATCTCGGCGGCGCGATAGGGCTTCTCGGCCCGAAGCTCGGTCCGGTAGGTCTCGAGGAAGACCACGGTCCAGAGCGCTTCCGAGGCCGCCATGAGCGTCAAGGCAAATGCCACAGCACCGGCCTGATCGCACGCACGATGCCGTCCGTCCATCCACTCGCGAAAAAAACCGGTGGGGGCAAGGGGAGGATCATCCTCCCCTTTTCCTTTCTTCCCCGGGCTTCGCCCCCCCCACCCGCTGCGCTTCACGCCAGCGCCTGATCCAGATCCTCGAGGATGTCGTCGACATGCTCGATTCCGACCGAGAGGCGGATGAGGTCGTCGGTGATGCCGAGGGCCTGGCGCTCGTCGGGGGGCAGCTTCGCGTGGGTGGTGGTGGCCGGGTGGGTGACCAGGGTCTTGCTGTCGCCGAGATTGTTGGAGATGACCGCGAGCTCGAGCCTGTTCAGGACGTCGTAGGCGCGCTGCTGGCCGCCGCCCGTGCGGAAGACCACGAGGGTCGAGCCGCCCTGCATCTGGCGTCGGGCGAGGGCGTGCTGGGGGTGGCTCTCGAGGCCGGGATAGAGGGTGCGGCGGACCTTGGGGTGGGCTTCGAGGTGCTCGGCGATCTTCTGGGCCGATTGGCATTGCCGGGCGACGCGCAGCGGCATGGTCTCCAGGCCCTTGAGCAGCACCCAGGCGTTGAACGGGCTGAGGCTCGGGCCGGTATGCTTGAGGTAGGGGTGGAGGGTCTCGTCGCGGTAGCGCCGTGAGCCGAGCACGGCGCCGCCGAGGCAGCGGCCCTGGCCGTCGATATGCTTGGTGGCGGAGTAGACGACCACGTCGGCGCCGAGCGCCAGGGGCTGCTGGAGGAGCGGGGTGGCGAAGACGTTGTCGACCACGACCTCGGCCCCGGCCCGGTGCGCGAGCTCGGCCACGGCGGCGATGTCGACGAGCTCGAGGGTCGGGTTGGACGGGGTCTCGAGGAAGACGAGGGCGGTGGGCCGGGACAGGGCCTCCTGCCAGGCGTCGAGGTCGGTGCCGTCGACGAACACGCCCTCGATGCCGAAGCGCGGCAGGATCGAGGCGATGATGTGGCGGCAGGAGCCGAAGAGGGCGCGGGCCGCGACCACCCGGTCGCCGGCCTTCAGGCGGCACATCAGGGCGGCGTTGACGGCGGCCATGCCGGAGCCGACGGCGCAGCAGGCCTCGGCCCCCTCGAGCGAGGCGAGACGCTCCTCGAAGATGCCGACCGTGGGGTTGCCGTAGCGGCTGTACATGAAGCCCTGGGCACGATCGCGGAAGCGGTCCTCGGCGTGCTCGGCGCGCTCGTAGACGAAGCCCGAGGTGAGGTAGAGCGCTTCCGAGGTCTCGCCGTGCCGCGAGCGGTCGATGCCGCCCTGCACCAGTCGCGTCTCCGGCCGCCAGCCGCGCGCCCCGTCTTTCGCCATGTGCCTGCTCCCAGAGCAAAGAACCCCGGCCGGAGAAGGCCAGGGTCCACATGACGCCCGGCCTTTTAGCGGATTGTTTAACGTGGCCCGCAAGCCGACCGGCTCAAATCACCACA
>CAYMTA010000209.1:0-2043 GCA_964393275.1 uncultured Geminicoccaceae bacterium
CACCCCCGCTCGAGGCTCGATCGGGTGCTCAGCGGATGGAGCGCCCTGGCGCTGGGTGTGCCGACGTTCTGGCTCGGCATCCTGCTCATCCTGCTGTTCGCGGTCGAGCTGCGCTGGCTGCCCTCGGCCTCGACCTACGTGGTGATCTGGGAATCGCCGGCGAAAGCCGTCTCCAACCTGCTGCTGCCGGCGACGACTCTCGGCGTCTACGTCTCCGGCATCTTCGCGCGGTTCCTGCGCGCCTCGCTCATCGGCGAGCTGCATGCCGACTATGTCCGCACCGCCCGCGCCAAGGGTCTGCCCGAGCGCGACGTGATCGGCCGCCACGTGCTCCGCAACGCGCTCCTGCCGTTCATCACCATCGTCGGGCTGATGCTCGCGAGCTTCATCGGCGGTGCTCTGGTGACCGAGGCCGTCTTCACCTATCCGGGCCTCGGCCGCCTCCTGATCCAGGCGATCAGCACCCGCGACTACCCGCTGATCCAGGGTGCCATCCTGTTCATCCTGGTCATTTACGTGGTGATCAATCTGATGGTCGACGTGGCCTATGCCTGGGTCGACCCGCGCATCGACTACGACTGAGCGATCAGGCCGGCCTCGGCCGCAGGTCGCCCGGATCGACGCCGAGCCGCTGCCCCAGCGCGACCAGGCCTCGCCAGGTGCCGGAGGCCAGCGGCAGGCCGCTGCGCTCGCGCTCGGCCCGCAGCCTTCGCTCCTTGTCGCCCGGCAGCAGCACCGCGGCATGGCCCGGTGCCGGCCGGGCGCTGCGCACGTAGTCGGCATAGTCCCTGACCTGCGCCTCGAAGGCGGCCCGGCCGGCGAAGCGGTCGGGGTCGAGGTAGATCGAGAGCATGCCGTTGGCGAAGGGCTTGACGTCCTCGTCCTTCAGCGTCCGGTTGACCCCGCCACCGGTCAACGCCCCTGCCAGGATCTCGATCATGAAGTTGAGCCCGGAGCCCTTGTGCCCGCCGAAGACCGCGAGCGCCCCTTGGCCGAGCATCGGGTCCGGCGCCGCGTCGCCGACGCTCGGCCCGTAAAGCGCAACGGGATCGGTGGTCGGCAGGCCCTCGGCGGAGACCAGGGCACCTTCCGGCAGCTTCGGGCCGCCGGCCGCCGCCACCATCGCCTTGCCCTCGGCCACCATCGAGGTGGCGAAGTCGAGGACGAGCGGCGGCTCGCCGGTCCAGGGCACGCCGATGCAGAAGGGCGAGGTCGACATGCGCCGGTCGGGCGTGCCGAACGGGGCAACGATGCTGCGGCCACGCACATTGACCAGATGGATCGAGATCAGGCCGGCCTCGGCCGCCTGCTCGGCCCAGTCGCCGATCCGCCCGAGATGGCCGGAATTGCGCAGGCCGACCACGGAGATGCCGGTGCTTCTCGCCCGCTCGCAGCCGATGGCGACCGCCTCCTCGCCCAGGGTCTGGCCGAAGCCGGCGCCGCCCTCAAGGAGGACGAAGCTGCCGCCGTCGGTGACGATGGTCACATGCCGGCCCGGCACGACGAGGCCGCTCGCGACCATCCCGACGTAGCGGGGAATGCGGGCCACGCCATGGCTGTCGTGGCCGGTGAGGTTGGCGGTGATCAGGCGATTGGCGATGCGGTGCGCCTCGTCCGCCGCGCAGCCGCCGGCTTCGAGCAGGCGTGCGCCATAGGCGGCGAGCCCTGTCGCCGGCACCAGAAGGGGCGCGTTCGGCTGTGGGTCGGCGGGCTGCTCTCTGGATGTCATGACTGGGGTTCCCCGATCGCCGCGTGACGCACCCTGCGATCACCCTGGCCTCCTGCCGGGTATACCGGCCGTCCTGGCCGCCGACCAGATTCGGCCACGTCGGACCCCGGAAAAACCCCAGCCTTACGATGCTGAAGGAACAGGGCATTCTCCGTCGCGTAGACCAACCCAACCCGACGGAGATCAGAGATGCAGACCAAGATCATCGCCACCGCCGCTCTGACCCTGGCCCTCCTCGCCGCCGTGAGCTTCGGCGACCATGCCCTGGCCCAGCAGGGTGGTGTCTCGATCGGCGGCAACGCCAACAACACGAC
>CAYMTA010000210.1:0-1970 GCA_964393275.1 uncultured Geminicoccaceae bacterium
TCCTTCGTCCGGCCGAGCTCGACCGTCGCCATGGTCGCCCTGACGGGTGCGCCCATCCCTGCCTCGTCGATGCCGAGCCGGGCGAGAACCAGCGCCTGGCCCTCGGCCGTGGCCCCGCCATGGCTGCCCATGGCCGGCACGATGAAGGGTGCGAGGCCCTGGCTTTTGAGGTAGGTGACGGTGGCGCCGACCAGCCTCGGCAGGTCGGCGACGCCGCGGCTGCCAACACCGATGGCGACGCTGCTGCCCGGCCGGAGTGCTGCGAGCTCGGCGCTGTCGGCCAGCGCTTCGTGCACGGCCGCCTCGATGTCGAGGATCGCAGGGGCGGTCGGCTGGTCGAGCCTGACCCGATGGACGAGCGGCAGCTCGGCTTGGGCCAGATGGGGGATGCGGACGGCGGGAAAGACGGGGTGCTCCATGCCGGGCCCTCGGCGTTTCGATGGGAGGAGAGGCATCATGCGCCCCTTTTTGGGCTTTCGTCGACCCTCGGGACGACCGGGCGTGCGCAACCTGACGTTGATCCTCTCGGTCACCGGGCTCACCACCCCGGCCGCCCGGCGCATCGCGAGATCGCTCAATGGTGTGACCGTGCTCGGCACGTCGCACGATTCGGGCCTGCTCGGCCATGACCGAGCGGTGCATCGCCGCGCCCTCGCCGCCTTCGCCTGCCATCCCAATGTGGGTGCGGTCGTGGTGATCGGCGCCAACCCGCCGGTGGTCGACGAGATCGCCGCCGCCGCCGAGCAGGCCGGGCGCATGGTCGCCGCCATCAGCCTCGACAGTTGCGGCCACGACGTGCTGACCCTCTCCGACAAGGCCCTTCGGGCCGCCGCCGGCTTCGTCCACCGGCTCTCCCGTGAGCGCCGCGAGGCGCTGCCGGCGGCCGGCCTGCTCCTCGGCCTCGAATGCGGCCGCTCCGATCCGAGCTCCGGCCTCGTGGCCAACCCGCTGGTCGGCGCCGTGGTCGACCGGCTGGTCGACGCCGGCGGCGCCGCCATCTTCGGCGAGACGACGGAATGGATCGGCGCCGAGGAGCCGCTCATGCGCAAGGCCAAGGATGAAGCCGTGGCCGGGCGGCTGCGGGCGGCAGCAGCAGCGCGCGAGGCCATGGCGCAGGCGGCCGGCATCGACCTCACCGGCAACAACCCGAGCTCGACCAATATCGAGGCCGGGCTCTCGTCCATCGAGGAGAAGTCCTTAGGGGCCATCGCCAAGGCCGGCAGCCGGCCGATCCAGGGTGTCCTCGGCTATGGCGAGCCGCCGCCCGGCCCGGGAGTCTGGGCCATGGACGCCCCCGCCTATGCGCCCGAATCGCTCACCGGCTTCACCGCCGCCGGCGCCAGCATCGCGCTCTTCACGACCGGCGTCGGCAACAGCTATGTCAGCGCCCTCATGCCGACGGTGAAGCTCACCGGCAATCCCGTGACGGCGGCCCGCGTCACGGAACAGCTCGAATTCGAGGCGAGCGCCGTCTTCAAGGGCGAGGAGAGCCTCGATGGCGCCGCCGACCGCCTCGCCGACCGGCTGATCGAGATCGCGTCGGGCGCCCTCACCTGGGGCGAGATCCTGGGCGAGGGCGACGAGGTGATCAGCCGCTTCGGGGCGGTCCTGTGAGCGGCCGCGCGGCGCTTCGCCTCGCCGCCACGGACAACGTGGCGACAGCGCTCCGCGACCTCGAGGCCGGCGAGGTGGTCCTGATCGAGGGCCTGAGCGTGACCCTCCTCGAGCCCGTGAAGCTCTGCCACAAGCTGACCCTCGCCGACCTCGCCCCGGGTGCCGCCGTCCTCAAATACGGCCAGCCGATCGGCCGGACCACCACGGCGATCCGGGCCGGAGCCCATGTCCACGTCCACAACATACGAAGTGCCCGCGCGAAACCCGCTCGGCCCGCCGGCTGAGGCCCCACGCTCGCTCTGGATGGGGACATGTGTGGACGCCCTTTTGGATGCAAGCGAGAACTTGGCCTTTGC
>CAYMTA010000211.1:0-1856 GCA_964393275.1 uncultured Geminicoccaceae bacterium
GTCCGCCGCCTCAGAATCCTTCTGGATCGCCGCGCAGGCGAAGGCGACACCGGGCGAATAGGCCAGGGAGAGGTCGCGCTGCGTGGCCAGAGGCTTGGTCGCGGTGACCTCGAGCTTGCCGGCGGTCGGTCGCGAATGGTAGTCCAGCGCATCCTGCTCGAGCCGGTCGGTCATGCCCAATCCCTTCTTCGATACTGGACGATCATTCGGCGGGCCGAAGGAGACGGCGCTGCCGGAGTCATCACCGGCTGGTAGCCAAATCACTCCGTTGGGGCAAGGCAGGGTGGCGGACCCTGCCCCGCCGGTCCCGGCGGCGGCCTCTCGCCCGCCATCCGGCATGGAATGGCGAAGATCGCACGAGCTCGTCGCT
The DNA here is from genome assembly GCA_964393275.1 of uncultured Geminicoccaceae bacterium. Taxonomy (GTDB): domain Bacteria; phylum Pseudomonadota; class Alphaproteobacteria; order Geminicoccales; family Geminicoccaceae; genus SLRI01. The sequence goes on from CAYMTA010000211.1 coordinate 371, forward strand.
TATGACCATTCGCTTGCGGTGATGGAGCAGGGTGCCGCGGCCATCGCCGCCGGCCGCGGCCATGAGCTGGTCTGGCTTCTGGAGCATCCGCCGCTGGTCACGGCCGGCACGAGCTCGAAGGACGCCGACCTCCTCGATCCGACGCGATTTCCCGTTCATCGCACCGGCCGCGGCGGGCAGTTCACCTATCACGGTCCCGGCCAGCGCGTCGCCTACGCGGTCCTCGACCTCGAGCGGCGGCGCCGGGACCTGCGCTGGTACGTCCACAACCTGGAGGAATGGGTGATCCGCACGCTCGCCGTCTTCGGCGTGCGGGGCGAGCGGCGGGACGGCCGGGTCGGCATCTGGGTGGTGATGCCCGGCGGCGGCGAAAGCAAGATCGGGGCGATCGGCGTGCGCGTCCGCCGCTGGGTCGCCTATCACGGCATCGCCCTGAACGTGGCGCCCGATCTCGAGCACTTCTCCGCGATCGTGCCCTGCGGCATCAGCGAGCACGGCGTCACCTCGCTCGCCGCGCTCGGCATCGACGCCACGATGGCGGACGTCGACCGCGAGCTGCGGCGGACCTTCACCGCGCTCCTCGCGGCGCCGGACGGGCGGCGCTGAAGCTTCGAGCCGCACCGCCGCCTCGCGGGGCGGACGCTAGGGCCCCGACCCGTGGGTTCTCCCCCGCCCGCCGGACAACGATCCCGGGATGAATGCGGGCGGTGGCCATTTCCCGGCCGGGCTTCTAGGTTGGAGCAGATATGAACATCGGGAAGCTCGTATGCGTGCGCCTCAACGTTTTGTCCTGGCACTGGCGGCCGGAGCGGCGGCGGTCCTCGTCGGCGGCGGCAATGCCCTGGCCCAGTGCTCGGCGTTCCCGGCGCCCGGCGTGGAATGGCGGCGCTGCCTGCAGGACGGCACCAATCTCGCGGGCGCCGATCTCACCGGCGCCGATCTGCGCGACAGCTCGTTTCGCCGCGCCGTGTTCGATGACGCCATCCTCGCCGGCGTCCGCGCCCGCCGCGCCCGCTTCACCTCCGCGTCGATGGTTGGCACGGACCTCTCGTCAGCGGACCTGACCCTCGCCGAGTTCACCAATGCCGACCTGAGCCGGGCCTCGTTGCGCGATGCCACCCTGCGCCGCACGAGCTTCGTCAGCGCCATCCTGCGGGGCGCCGATCTGACCGGCGCCGATCCGCTGGAGGCCGATTTCAGCCGCGCCGACCTCGCCGGCGCCACCTGGGTCGACGGCCGGACTATCTGCGACGAAGGCTCGATCGGCCGCTGCCACCCCACCCGCCCCGGAGCCGCCGGCGCCATCAGCAACTAGCCCCGCCCCACCAGAAAGGGTCAGGAGGCTGGCGGCGGTGAGGCTGCCGATGCCGGGCACGGAGAGCAGCCACGTGGCCCTCTCGCGGGTGTCCGCCAGCGCCTCCAGCCTTGCCGCCAGCGCCTTCTCGATGGTCAGGATCTCGGCCGCGAGCCAGGCCAGATGGTCATC
>CAYMTA010000212.1:0-1848 GCA_964393275.1 uncultured Geminicoccaceae bacterium
ACGCCTTCCCCAACATCGAGGGCACCGGCCTCGGCTCGCGGGCGATGCAGGACGGCCTCTTGAACGAGGCCGGTGTGGCGATCATCAGCGGCACCAGCTTCGGCGTCTTCGGCGAGGGCTATGTCCGCTTCTCCTACGCCGCGTCGATCGAGGAGATCGAGGCGGCGATGGACCGGATCGCCCAATTCCTGGAAAAGCGCGCCGCCTGAGCGGCAGAGCCTCGCCATGACAAGGAAAAAGGCATGAGCAAGCGCATCGTCTTCACCGGCGGCAGCGGCAAGGCCGGGCGGCACGTCGTGCCCTACCTCCTGGACAAGGGCCACGCGGTCTTGAACCTCGACCTCGTGCCGCTCGACCATCCGGGCGTGAACACGCTGATCACCGATCTCACCGACAGCGGCCAGGCCTTCGACGCGCTCTCGATGCATTTCGGCTTCGGCGGGTTCGAGACGGGCGAGGGCCCCGCACCGGTCGACGCGGTCGTGCATTTCGCCGCGGTGCCGCGCGTCCTCATCAGGCCGGACAACGAGACGTTCCGGATCAACGTGGTCTCGACCTACAACGTCATCGAGGCGGCGGTGAAGCTCGGCATCGAGAAGATCGTCATCGCGTCGAGCGAGACCACCTACGGCGTCTGCTTCGCCGAGGGCGACAAGGATTTCCACGCCTTCCCGCTCGAGGAGGACTACGACGTCGATCCGATGGACAGCTACGGCCTCTCCAAGGTCGTGAACGAGAAGACGGCGCGGGCCTTCGCCATGCGGACGGGCGCCGACATCTACGCGCTGCGCATCGGCAATGTCATCGAGCCGCACGAGTACGACCGGTTCAGCGCCTTCCTGCGGGACCCGCCGTCACGCAAGCGCAATGCCTGGAGCTATATCGACGCCCGCGATCTGGGCCAGATCGTCGATCGCTGCCTCGCCAAGGACGGGCTCGGCTTTCAGGTCTTCAACGCGGTCAACGACACCATCACGGCGCGCGAGCCGACAGCTTCCTTCCTCGAGAAGTGGGCGCCGGGCTCGCCGATCACCCGAAAGCTCGGCGACTTCGAGGCGCCCATCTCGAACCGCAAGATCCGGGAGGTCCTGGGCTTCGAGGAGGAGCACGACTGGCGGCGCTACGTGCCGGACTGATCGGGCCCAGGCCCGGCCGGGCGAAAGCCGCTGGCGAGCAGGTAGGTCTCGGAGGAATCGCTGCGCGTGGCCTTGGGGCGGATCAAGCGGAGCCGCGCGAAATGCGGCCGCGCCCGGTCCTGGACGCTCGTCTCGGCACCCTTGACCAGCTTGATCAGGACCTGCCCCCCCTCGGCCAGCACGGCCGTGGCGAAGTCGATCACCGTCTCGCCCACGGCCTCGGCGCGGAGCCGGTCGACCAGCCGCCGGCCGGTGGCGTCCGGGGCGATGTCCGAGAGCACGGTTCTAACCTTGCCGCCGAGCCGCTCGAGGAGCCGGGCCTGGATCAGGGGGTCGAGGAAATCGCCCTGGATGATCTCGACACCGGCGATGGGGTCGATCGGCAGCAGGTCGAGGGCCAGGACGGTAGCACCTTTGGCCGCCGCGTACTGGCTCCAGCTTCCGGGGGCGGCACCCAGATCGAGCACCGTCTCGCCCTTCGTTATCAGCCCGAAGCGGGTGTCGATCTCCTCGAGCTTGAAGACCGACCGGGCCCGCCAGCCGGCACGCTGCGCCGCCTGGACGAAAGGATCGTTGAGCTGGCGCTGCAGCCAGCGCGTCGAGCTGGCGCGGCGGGTGCGCGAGCGCTTGAGCCTCGTCTTCTCGGTGCGCTGCACGGCTCAGAGCCTGTGAATCTTTTGGCCGTTTTGGCCGAAGCTGAGAAGATATGGCG
>CAYMTA010000213.1:0-1786 GCA_964393275.1 uncultured Geminicoccaceae bacterium
GATCTCGGCCGCGGCAGCTTCGTCGGCAGCCAGCGCGGCCGGCGGGGCGGGCTCAGGCTGGCGCGGCCGCCCGAGGCGATCACGGTCGGCGAGGTCGTCCGCCATCTCGAGCAGCGCTTCGCCATGGTCGAGTGCTTTCGCGCCGATGGCGGCCATTGCGTGCTCGAGCCGCGCTGCCGCCTGAAGCCCCAGTTCGCGGCGGCGCGCGAGGCGTTCATGCAGGCGCTGGATCGGACGACGATCGCCGACTGCGCCTGGTACGGCGACGGATCACCGACCAGCGCTGCCTGAGCGGCGAGGGACGCATCATGTGGAGAAGGACGATGCCCGAGATCGAGGTTGGCGATGAAGCGGTCCAGATCGACGCGAAGGTTCTGGCCGAGGCCTTGCGGATCGACACGGACGAGCTTCTGCGGCGGATGCGGGAGGGCACGGTCACGAGCCGGCTCGAGCGCGGCGAGGACGAGGATGCGGGACGGGTCCGGCTGACGTTCTACTCGGCCAGCCGGCGGGTGCGCATGGTCGCCGACGCGAACGGCAAGATCCTCTCGTGCGGCGCCGTCGATTATGGCGAGCGGCCGCTGCCGGCGGCGCTAAGGGATGCGGGGCGGCGGGACACCGGGAGCAAGGCCGGATGAGGCCAGGGGCCACACGCTCAGGTGGCGCGGCGCTGGCGGCGCGGCCCGGCGTCGGCGGGGCCGGGAAGGGTCACGGCGAGCGGATCGCTGGCGGGGAAGGTTTCCTCGAGCGCTTCGTCGAGCCGCTCGTCGAGCCGGGCGCGGCGGGCGGCCTCGGCAGGGGCAAGATGGGCCCGGGCGGCCTCGACGAGGTCGTCCCGCGCAGGGGTCGCCGGAGCGGCGGGCCTGGCTGGCGGGTCGATTCGGCTGGTCATCGTCTCCTCCATCTGTTGCGCGATCGATCCTTCGAGGTCGGGTCGGCCCGGCGAAATGCAAGGCCGGCCGCCGGAGAGCGGCCCCGGGAAAGGACGTGACATGCTGATCGAGAAGCTGCTGCCCGAGGCGCGGGCGCGGATGCGGTGCATCGAGGTGGGCGCCGCCCTGCTGCAGGCGGCACGGCTGCTCGACGATGGCCCCGACATGCTGCTCGTCCGCGACGTGGAGGGCCGCCTCGTGGGTGTTCTGACCAAGACCGACGTGGTGCGCCAGACCGGTCGCTGCGCCGGGGCGAGCTGCACCGCGCCGGTGATCGAGGCGATGACCGGGGATGTCGTCACCGCCCGGGCCGGCGACTGGCTGCACGAGGTCTGGGAGATCATGAAGGCGCGGGGCCTCAAGAACATCCCGATCATCGACGACGCGGGCCGCCCCATCGGCGTGCTGAACGCGCGCGACGCGCTGCAGGTTCTCCTGGGCGAGGTTCGCCACGAGGAGGCGCTGCTGCGCGACTACGTCATGAACGTCGGCTTCCACTGAAGCCCATCACAGGAGAGAGACCATGAGCGACCGGATGTTTCCCATCGACACCGCCCCCCTCACCCGCCACCGCAAGGAGCTGACACCGGAGGCCGAGAAGGCCTTTCGGGCGTTCAGCCAGGCGGTCTTCGCCGACGGCGCCCTGCCAGCGAAGACCAAGCAGCTCATCGCCGTGGCCGTCGCCCACGTCACCCAATGCCCCTATTGCATCAGAGGCCACACCAAGGCGGCGCTGCGCCACGAGGCGAGCGAGGCGGAGATCATGGAGGCGATCTGGGTCGCCGCCGAGATGCGCGCCGGCGGCGCCTTCGCGCATTCCGTCCTGGCGCTCGACGAGATGGCGAAGGTGAAGG